>JACQFI010000017.1 GCA_016200135.1 Planctomycetota bacterium | reverse complement strand
TAGAGCAGGCCGTCGAAGAAGGCCCAGTCGAGTTCGTTGGAGCGGACGGCGTCCTCGAGTTCGCCGCGCAGCGTACCGCGCCAGGGGTTGAACTCGGGCGGCGCCGCCTGCAGCGGCGCGCTATCGCCGGGGTTCAGGTAGAGACAAGCGCCGGCGCGGGCAGCGACCTCAGAAAGTAACGCCGCGAGGTTCTCCTTGCGCGCTGCCAGCGGCGCGGCGAGTTTCGCGTCGAGGGCCTGGGCGATGCGCACGGGCGGAGCGCCGTCTTCGATGGGACCGAGCGCTTCGGCGGGTTCGGCGGCGCGCAGGCGGCCGGTGGCCACGAAGCGCAAGCGGTTCTCGCGGGCTAGCCAGCGGACCACCGCGCCGAGCGGCAGCGCATGGCGCAAGTTGAGGGTTGAAGGCGCGGCGGCGCCGAGGCTTTCGGCTTGCTTGGCGAGATCGAGCAGCACCGCGGAGCCGCCGAGGCGCTGGGCGAGGACCGTGAGGGCCTGTGGCAGATGCAGGCCGGTAAAGTCGATGGGCGGCGCGGGGGCCTGCCAGTCGATCTGCGCCGCGGGCGGCGCGGTGTGCGTCTGCGGCGTGAGCAAGTCCGGCTGCGCGGGTGAAGGCCGCACGGACGGCGTGGGCAGCGCCGCTAGCTGGACCGCGCCCTGCACCCAGGCGAGCCGGGTGGAGACGGCGGGGCGCAACGCGGAGACGCCGCCGCCATTCAACAGATCGGCCTCGTCGCCGAGCGCGAGCGTGCTTCCGGCGCCTGCATTGGGAAGGACTTCGACGGAGCCTTCGCTCACCAGCACCGTGACGTACTGGGGCACCTCGGCCGGAACGATTACGCCGAACTCGGTGCCGGTCACCTGCACCGAACCGAGCGGCGTCTCGACCTTGAAGCGTTCGTTGGGCGCTTCTTTGGGCCGGTCTTTGCGGACCTGGAAGTAGGCTTCGCCCTTATTGAGCGCAAACTGATGCCGGCTGACCGCGCGCAGCACCGCTCCAGGCTTGAGATGCACGGTGGCGACGAGCTGGCCGCGGAACGCAAGGCCGAGGACGAGCGGCTTGCCGCCTTCGGTCTCGGCGGAGATCTCGTCGCCGCGCAGCAGGAACTGGCCTTCCTTGAGGGCCACGTTGCGCCCGGCGCGGATGCGCTCGCCAGCACCCTCGCCTTCGATCTTCAGAATCTGCGCGACTTCTTCCGGCTGGCCTTGCAGCGAGTAATAACGGTAGAGCATCCCGCAGAGCCCGACGGCGATCAGCGCCGCCAGCGCGGCCGGCAGGCGGTAGCCGCGCGTGAGCCAGGCGAGTCCGAAGACGGGCGTATCGTCGCGGCGGCTGTGCGCGGTTTGTGCGGCGGCCATCCAGGCGCTGGGTTCCGCGGCGCCCGCCGCTTGGGCTGCGGGCAGGCTCTCAAGCACGCGCCGCGCGAAGCCGGGCGAGGTATCGAGGTTCAGGAAGGCATTGCGCAGGCGGACATCCAGGCGCCGCCGCGCTTCGAGGCTGGATTTGCAGTTCTCGCAGGTGCGAAGATGGGAGAAGAGCAGGGAGCGCTCGGTCTCTTTAAGGTCGCCGTCCTCGATCAGCAGGTCGATCTCGCGCTGCGCCTCGCCGCAGGAGAGCGAGGACTCCGGGGAAGGGCGGGGCTCGGAGCTCATCTCTGGCCCTCCTCGCCGTTGACCGCCTTATGCGTGCGCGCGCTCTCGCTGTTGCGCGGCCCGGCGCCGAAGGCCGTCTGGAGAAATGCGAGGGCGTGGTGGAGCCGGCTGCGGACGGTGCCGCGCGGTTCGCCGAGCCGCTCGGCGATCTGCTTGGGGCTCAGGCCGTGCATGTAGCGAAGCGTGACGACCAAGCGCTGCTCCTCGTTCAGTCCGTCCAGCGCGCGTAGGACTTCTTCGGTCTCTTCGTTCAAGCTCGCGGGCGCGCGATCCTGCGGCGGAGCTCCGGCGCGGACCACGCGCTGTTCCAGGTCCTCGTCGTAGCCGAGCTGCTCGACCCCGCGGCGCTTGCGCGCGCGCGCGGCGTCGGCCATCACGTGCGCCCCGATGCCGTACAGCCAGCGCTCGAAGATCGACGGGTCCTTCAGCGCCTTCAGGCCGGTGAAGGCCTTGATGAAGACCTCCTGCGCCACGTCTTCGGCCTCGGCGGGCTGGAACCCGCGTTGCAACGCGAGGGCGAAGATGGTGCGGCGGTGGCGTTCGACCAGCTTCCCGAAGGCCTCTCGCTCGCCCTCAAGCGCCTGCCGCACCAGTTCCGCGTCGGTCCCAGCCACAAACGGACCTTTCTGTAAAGGTTAGTCGTATCCAACCCGTCCGCTGTTGAACGGGTTTTGGGCCCCATAAGCCTCTTAACTTTAAGACGGGTGCTGGGTTGGGAAAAGACCTAAAAATCAGGAAACAGGCTGCGGCAAGCTCTGGCTCGGAAAGTAGAGGGAACTGAGGGATTTTGATGGGTGACAAACTGGGTTCTAGCAATAAGAACGCAACATGCCAGTATGGAGATCGGGGATGGGTCTGTCTTGGTTTCATCAAATAAGGAGTCATGCATGAGAACGACAGCGCACGCGCTCGCCTTCCTGTTATACGCCGCGGGCCTTCTGGCGCTGACGAGTTGCGGAGAGCCGAAGCCTGCTGCGTGGAGCAATCCGGTGAAGAATACCGGAGGCGATGGCGCGGCATCCGTGCAAGGCGCGGGTGCGACCTTTCCCGCGCCGCTCTATTCCAAATGGATCGCGGATTTCAACGGCAACAATCCCAATTTGAAGGTCGACTACCAGGCGATCGGCTCGGGCGGGGGCATTAAGGGCATCACGGACCGCACGGTCCAGTTCGGCGGCTCCGACGCGCCGCTCTCCGACGAGCAGATCAAAGCGGTCCCGGCCAAGATCCTGCATGTGCCCATGGTCTCGGGACCGGTGGTGCTCGTGTACAACCTGAAGGGCATCCAGGACGTGAAGCTGGACGGCGCTGCGACGGCCGCGATCTACCTGGGCGAGATCAAAAAGTGGAACGACCCACAGCTTGCAGCGCTAAATCCCGGGGTCGCGCTGCCGGACAAAGACATCATCGTTGCGCACCGCTCCGACGGCTCCGGAACGACATGGATCTTTACCAATTATCTTGCGAAGGTGAGCGAGAAGTGGAAGAAAGAAGTGGGCAACGAGACGTCGGTGAAGTGGCCCGCCGGCATCGGCGGCAAGGGCAACCCCGGCGTGGCGCAGGTGGTGGAGAATTCGGAGGGCGGCATCGGCTACGTGGAACTCGCGTATGCCGAGAGCGCCAAACTGCCCTATGCGACGCAGATCAACAAGGCTGGCAAACCCGTGCGTGCAAGTATCGAGAGCGTGGTGGAAGCGGCGAAGAATTCGGTGAGCGCGTTTCCCGAGGACATGCGCGTATCCATTACCGATGCAACCGGCGACGCGTCGTATCCGATCTGCGGGTTCACCTATCTGCTTATTTACGAGGACCTCTCGTATCTCAAGAATCCCCAGCAGGCCGAGTTGCTGATGAAGTACGTCAACTGGTGCGTCCATGACGGCCAAGCGCTGGCTAAGGATTTGAATTACGCGCGGCTTCCGCCAGAGGTCCAGAAGAAGGTGGAAGAGAAACTGGCAAAGGTGGTCTGCGACGGGAAACCAGTACTCGGCAAGTGAGCCGCGCCGCCTGCGGCGGTCAGGCCTGTGCAGGCGCGTGCGCCCCAGGGCCGGCGGAGATCCTCTTGCGGGCGCGCAGGACCAAGAAGATCCCCAACCCGATCAAAGCCAACGGAAAGAGGATCATGGCGGCGACTTCGCCGCCGCTGGGCGGGACGCTGTCGCGATTGAGGATCAGAAACTTTTCAGCGGCGGGAAGCGGGCCTTGGCGCAAGATGCCGGGAATCTCGTCGGAAAGTTTTGGCCCGACCAGATTGACGCCGCGCACGGTCTCGAGCGTGTAGGTTTCGTGCGCGATGGGGTCGGTGATTTCCCTGCGGTCGCCCGGGAGGTCGCTTTTTTCCGCGTCCAGGAGCCGGGACGACGTGAAGAGCTTGATGGGCCGTGGGTCGTCCGGTCCTGCGCGAACCGGAAGGTACGTATAGCCGTGGCCGACCTGCTGGCCGTTCTTGGTCACGACCGTTTCCACTCTGTGAGCGTTGTCGACATAGGCGTCGTGAAGCGTAAGCCATTCGGCGCTCGTGCCTTTGGTGTAGAACTCTTCAAAGGTCAGTTCGGCGGGTTTCGAATTGGAGAGCGCTTGGACGATGCCGCCGAAGAACATATAGCCGAAGAGCAGACCGGTGACGATCAGGAACGGACCGAGTTTCATGGAACCTCCGTATCAAAACCTGTGACTCCGGCGGCCCGCACACCCGTCATGCGGTTGGGTTACGTTCCCGCCGCGGGCTGCTGCTGGGTGAGGCAGTGCAGTGTTCCGAGGCCCCAGACGAGATCGACGGCGTGGATGCCGACCACGAGGCGGTCGGTGAAGAGCTCGCTCAAGATTCCCAGCGCCTTGCGGTCGTTGGGGTCGTTGAAGGTCGGCACGAGCACCGCCAGGTTGGTGATGTAAAAGTTGGCGTAGCTCGCGGGCAGGCGCTGGCGGTCGAAGACGAGGGGCGACGGCATGGGCAGTTCGACGAGCTCGGGCTTGCCACCGTCCTCGAGCGTAGCGCCCTGCAGACGCTCCCAGTTCTGTTCCAGCGCGCGGTAGTTGGCGTCGCGCGGGTTGGACTCGCGGCAGGCCACGATGGTCCGCGCGTTCACGAAGCGGCAGAGGTCGTCCACGTGGCCGTGGGTATCGTCGCCGACGATGCCGCGCCCGAGCCAGAGCACATTCGTTGCGCCGAGGTAGCCCGCGAGGATCTGTTCGAGGTCCCGGCGTGAGAGGTCCGGGTTGCGGACCTGAATTTTCTGGTCGAGCAGGCATTCCTCGGTGGTCAGCAGCGTGCCGCGGCCGTTGACGTCGATGCTGCCGCCTTCGAGCACGATCTCGCGGCCTTCCCACTTCACGCGAAAGCCGTGCAGGCCCAGCGCCTTCTGCGTGCGCTCGGGCAGGTGGTTGTCGCGCTTGAACTCGGGATACTTGGCCCAGGCGTTGAAGCGGAAGTTCGCGGTGGCGACCTCGGGCTCGAGGCCGTCTTTCTTCAGGAAGATCGGGCCGGAGTCGCGGAACCAGGCGCGGTCGGTGGGGAAGCGGAAGTACTCGACCTTCCCTTCTTCGATGCCGTTGCGCTCGATCACGCGGCGCGCCGCGGCTTCCTGCGAACGCGAACGCACGACGATCCGGACGGACTCGCCCGGCGCGATCTTGCGCGCGATCTCGCCGTAGACCCACGGGATCGGCGCGACTTTGGCCGGCCAATCCTTGCGGTTGTGCGGCCAGACCAGCCACGTGGCCTCGTGCGGCTCCCATTCGGCCGGCATGCGGTAGCCTAGGGCGGCGGGGAGTTTCTTCGGCGCGCTCATCGGGTCATGCCTTTTCCAGATACCTTGACGTAATGCCGCCGAACGCGTCAATGCGCCGGTCACGCAGAAAGGGCCAGTGGCGGCGTACGTCTTCGAGCCGTACGCGGTCGATCTCGGCGACGAGCAACGCCTCCTTATCGAGCGAGGCTTCCGCGAGCACTTCGCCGAAGGGCCCGCAGACGAACGATCCGCCCCAGAACGCCAGCCCCGCGCCTCCGCCCGGCGGCTTCTCCAGGCCCACGCGGTTCGCCACGGCGACATACACCCCATTAGCGATGGCGTGCGCGCGCTGGACCGTGCGCCAGGCGTCGAGCTGCGCCGCGCCGTGCATCTTCTTTTCAGACGGATGCCAGCCGATGGCCGTGGGGTAAAAAAGGACCTCGGCGCCTTGAAGCGCGGTCAGCCGCGCGGCCTCCGGGTACCACTGGTCCCAGCAGATCAACACGCCCACGCGCGCATGTTGAGTGGAGCACGCTTGAAAGCCCAAGTCGCCGGGCGCGAAATAGTACTTCTCGTAATACGCGGGATCGTCGGGGATGTGCATCTTGCGGTAGAGGCCCGCGAGTTTGCCGTCCGCATCCAAGATCGCGGCGCTGTTGTGGTAGACGCCCGCCGCGCGGCGCTCGAAGACCGGCGCGATCACCGCGACGCGGTGCTTCTTCGCGGCCTTGGCGAGCGTTTGCGTCGTCGGGCCGGGGATGGGTTCGGCGAGATCGAAGTTCGCGGGATCCTCGCGCTGGCAGAAGTACGGCGAGCGGAAGAGTTCAGGGAGGCAGACAATCTTCGCGCCTTTTTTCGCGGCCTTGGCGATCCAACTTGCCGCGGCGCGCAGGTTCTCCACAGGCCTTTTGGAGACGGCCATCTGCGCCAAGGCAATCGTGGTGCGCTCTGAAGGCTGCTTTGACATGGGCTCAGGATACACCAAGCCCGCGTATGGCCTCAAGCTGCTGTGAAACAGCTAACTCTAGTGATAATATGCAGTTAGATAATAATTATTGGCTAAAATAGGATTCGATCATGGCACCTTCCACTCGGCTATATTGGAAGCGGTAGGCACATCGAAGATCTCGGTATCGTGGTGCATGCGATCGATCTTGTCCAATTCAGCAAGTTGTATATCAGATTTCCAGCCATGCGGGCAAAAGAGGACTTGAACGCCGATCGTATCGCCTGATTTTGCGCCCAGTTTATCCAAGTTCAATTTTACATTAAGCTGAAACGCACTAACGGCTGAATCGCTCATCTTTTTCATCGCATCGTGTACTTTCTGCAGGCTCTCTTCGTTGCTCGGGATCACCGGTTTGCCGTTGACCCACCAGCGCACGAGAAAAGACTCGTTCGCGCCCTCGATTTCCATTCCAAGCTTGGACTCGATCAGGATCGCATCGCCGCTGAAGCGAATGGTGAGCTTAGGACCGAACGGGCGCAGCAGTTCCAGGATACGAGCGCGGATTTCGGGGTCGTTCTGCTCCAAGCGCTTGGCCAGCGCGGCGCGGAAAGAATCTATATCGTGTTCGAGTTCGATCTCGGCAGCGTCGCGCACGCCTACGTCTTCGTCGCCGAGGCGCTCAAGGAGTTCCTCGAAGCGCTTCGCCTTGGCATCGGAAAGCTTGATCTCTTTAGGGACGTTCGGGCGGTCGAACTGAAGCGATGGGAGCGGCTCTTCCGGGCGGAAATGCCGGTCGGCCGAAGGGTCGGCCGATTCGGCGCATATCATCGGAACCGTGCCGTCAAACTTGGGCTCGGCCC
Organism: Planctomycetota bacterium; assembly: GCA_016200135.1. Classification (GTDB taxonomy): domain Bacteria; phylum Planctomycetota; class SZUA-567; order H5-PLA8; family H5-PLA8; genus JACQFI01. The sequence continues at coordinate 12,580 of JACQFI010000017.1, read as the reverse complement.
AGCCCGTGCCGGGCGCCGCAACGTCTTCACTGCGAATTACGGGCGCGAGCGATTGTTCCTCTTCCATGGCCTCCTTGGCATCGTCAGGCCAGGCAAATGGCGACCAGAGATGGACCTTTTCCTCTTTAAGAGCGATCTTCGCGAACGCGATCTCTTTGCCGCCGTGTGCTAGGAGTTTAACCGTGACTGCTCCGGAGTCGTCCATGGCCACCATCTGCCGGTACAGCAGCAAGCCGCGCGACCGCTCTTCCTCGAAGGCGGACTTCTGCAGCTCCTGCACGAGTTTCTTCTCTCCTTCTCGCTGGACCTTTACGCCCAGCATGCCCAAGCTCTCGTCATCCGAATGTTCACCTTCGAAGGCTTCTTCGCCTTCCACGAGTGCGAACAGCGTCACGCTTCCGCCGGCCGAGGCCTCGGCGGCCTCGATCCCCAGACGGACTTTTCCACTCTTGCCCAAATCGATCTCGGGCTGCGCGAGCAAGTCTTTCCAGGTCTTGACGACGGCCATCTCGGCCGGCTTGCGCTCGGGCACATCTTTCTTGACGGCCTCGGCCTCATCACCGCGAACGGCAAGGATAGCGGCCGCGCAAAGGAGCGCGCAGGCGAGCAGGCAGGTTCGGGATGGGCGTGTCATCACAAAATAGGACTACACTGTCCGCTCGGAGGGCGGCCGGAATTTCGGGCGATTTTTCGAACCGGATTGCGGCGGCGCCGTCCTACTTCTTAAAGAGGTACTTCTCGCCGCTCGGCTCGCTGACGAGTTCGATGTCTTCGTAGTCGATCGAGAGTTCTTCCTGCGCGCGCCCGCCTGTCTCCTGCGAAACCTGGATGTGCGCGCTCACCAGCGTCGCGTTTTTCAAAGACATTGTGAAAAAAAGCTTCGCTTCGCCGCCTTCGGCTTTGCGGAAGAACTGCAGCTTGATCTCTCCTATGGCGCTCCCGTCCTTGACCTTTTCCGCGATGCGCGGCGTGGCTTTGTCGAGGGCCTTCAGCACGGTGAGGGAGCGCGGGCGCTTCTCGATGCCGAGTTTGGATGTGATCTTGCCCGCGGTGGATTTCTCCAGATCGGTAGAGAGTTTCTCCACCAGGATGCAGCCTTCCAGGCCCTTCTCCGCAATCTCGCCGCTTACGCCTTCGATCTTCATGTAGACCGTGTCGGCGGCAAACGCCGTAGTGGACGGGACGATCAGAACGGCGGCCAAGGCCGAGAGCGCGAGCTTCTTCATAGACAGCCTCCTTGAACCAAGGGGTCAATGCGCCGATGCGGCGTCGCCCGCAGCCGCGACTTCCGGCAGGAAATAGAACACGATGCCCAGGATGATGTACACGGAGAGCAGTTGCACACCCTCCAGCCAGTTGGACTCGCCGTCGCCTGCGATCTGTCCGCAGAGCGCGACGGAGATCACGACCGCCAGGACCTCGGCGGGCGTGAAGACGAGGTTCATGGGCCCGACGCTGGCGGGCCCCAGGGCGTAGCTCGCAAAGACGAGCACCGGCGCGACGAAGAGCGCGATCTGCATACTTGAGCCAATCGCGATGGACAGGCTGAGGTCCATGCGATTCTTGAGTGCGACGAGAATCGCGGTGCTGTGCTCCGCCGCGTTACCGATGATCGCGACGACGACCACGCCGACGAAGATGTCGGTCATGCCAAAGGATTTCGCGGCGTGCTCCACGCTGCCGACGAGGAACTCGCTGATCCACGCTACCAGCGCCGTGGCGGCGGCCAGGACGGCCGCTGACCGGCCGAGGCTCCAAGGGATGTGCTTGATCGGCGCGTAAAAGCCGGAGTCTTCAACCTTGGCGGCTTCGGCGGCTTCGCCGGAGAAAAGATTCTTATGCGTATGCAGCGAGAAGACCAGCGAGAGGCCGTAGGTAACCAGCAGCACGATCGCGACTTCGAAACTCAAGTCCTGCTCGCGGCGGATATCCGGATGCTGTCCCAGATAGTGGTAGGCCATGGGCGCGATCAGGCCGATGGCCGCCAATGACATCATGGTGGATTGCGAGCGCGCGGCGGCGGCATTGAACTTTAGGCTCTTGAAACGCAGACCGCCGGCGAGGCAAGCCCCGCAAAGCACCAGCAGCGTATTGCCGATGATCGAACCCGTGAGCGAGGCCTTGACAATCTCGTACTTGCCCGCGCGCAGGGCGATCAGAGCGATGATCAGTTCGGCGGCGTTGCCGAACGTGGCGTTGAGCAGCCCGCCGATGCCTTCGCCGGTCTTCTCGGCGAGGTGTTCGGTGGCCTTGCCCATCCAGCCCGCGAGCGGCACGATGGCGAGGCAGGAGGACAGGAAGATCCAAGTGTGCGGCTTCTCGGTGGCGGGCGAGAGGTACTCCAGCGCCGCTGCGACCGGCACGAAGACCAGCAGCCAACTCAGGGAAGGTTTAAGCCAGGCGGGCATGCGGGCTCCGGAGCCATCCTTCGCAATCTTTACGTACTCGCCACCTTTACTTAAAGGAGCGCTGCTTCACAACCGCTTTACGCGGGTCACAGTCGCTTTGCGTACGTCCTCGGCCGTGGCGGCGTGCCCCAGCATCTGCATCGGGTACATGCGGCCGTACCAGCCGCCGTTGGAAAGAAGCTGGTCGTGCGTGCCGCGTTCGACAATCTCGCCGTCCTCCACTACGAAGATCCGGTCGCATCCGCGCACCATCGAGAGCCGGTGCGTGATGATCACGGTGGTGCGGTTTTCCATCAGGCGTTCGAGCGCCGCCTGGATCAGCGATTCGGACTCGGGCTCGACGGCGGCGGTCGCTTCATCGAGAAGCAGGATGCGTGGATTGGCGAGGAACGCGCGTGCGATGCAGATGCGCTGCTTCTGGCCGCCCGAGAGCTTTACGCCGCGCTCGCCGACGAACGTATCGTAGCCCTTGGGCAGGCTCTGGATGAACTCGTGCGCATTGGCCATCTTCGCGGCGGCCTCGATCTCGCCGTCGGGCGCGTCGAGTTTTCCGAAGCGGATATTCGCGCGCACGCTGTCGTTAAAGAGGAAGGGTTCCTGCGAGACCAGCGCGATGGGGCGGCGGAGCGAGGCCTGCGTGAGCGCGCGGAGGTCCCGGCCGTCGAGCAGCACGCGGCCGTCCTGCGGATCGTAGAAGCGCAGGATTAGCCCGAGCACCGTGGATTTGCCCGCGCCGCTGGGGCCGACGACGCCCACCTGCTGCCCGGGCAAAATCTCGAGATTGATCTTCTTGAGCACGGGCCGTTCGGGCACATAGGCGAACGCGACATCTTCGAAGCGCAGGTGGCCTTTCACGTCCTCCAGCACGGCCGCGTGGGGCGTATCTGCGATGGTCTCGGGCGCATCGAGGACCTCGAAGACGCGCGCGGCCGCGGCCTTCGCGCGCTGGACCATCTCGTTCACCTGCGCGAGCGTCTGCACGGGGCTGAAGAGCTGCCACCAGTAGCCGCGGTAGGCCACAAGCACGCCGATCTTCATCTCGCCTACGATCACGTAGTACGCCCCCGCGCCGATCATCACGAGGTTGCTCAGGAAGCCCACGGCCATCACGGCGGGGAAGTAATACGCGCGGATCGCGACGCCTTTCATGCTTTCGGCGGTAAACGAATCGTTGTGCTCCTTGAAACGTTCTTCGATATATGGCTCGCGCGCGAAGGCCTTGACGATCAGCGTGCCGACGATGTGCTCCTGCAAGTGCGCGGAGAGGTCGCCCAGGCGGTCGCGGATGCGGCGGTAGAGGTTCTTCACGCGCTTATTAAAGAGCCAGACCAGCAGCCAGACGAGCGCCAGCGGCACGAGCGTCAGGCAGCCGACCTTCCAGTTGAGGCCCACGATGATGGCCGCAACATAGAGAAAGGCGAGCAGGTTCGAGATAACGTTGTCCACGCCATTGATCACGAGTTCCTGCAGCGTGTCCACGTCGCCGATGACGCGCGCCATCAGGTCGCCGCTGCGGTGGTCCTGCATGTAGCTGAGCGACTGGCGGCTGAGTTTTGCGTGGAGTCTGGCGCGCAGGTCGGCGACGAACTGCTGCCCGACGACGCCGAGCAGGTGTGTGCGCGCGGCGGAGAGGAGCGAGCCGAGGTAGTGCACGGCCATCATCACGCCCAGTGCGGGCCAGAGTTTGGCGAACTTGGACGAGACGTCCGGCAGATCGGTGTTGAGCAGGACATCGTCGACGATGTACTTCCAGACGATGGGGTGGAAGAGCGAGAGCGGCGTCGCGACGAGGAGCAGGATGCCGCCGAGGATCAGGCGGCCTTTGTGCGGCTTGAGCATTCCGAGCAGTCGTGAGAGCATCGGGCAGTCCACGGTTCGCGAAGGAAACGGTCGTCGAGACGGCGGCAGCGCGCCAATCTACCAGCATCCCGCGGGTTGAAAAAGCCGATACGCGGGTTCAGGTGCGCGCGTGCGCGGGATCCCGCCGCGCGAGGTTGGGATCGGCGACCAGGGCGCCGCCGCGTACGGTCGCGCCGATCACCATCCCGGCGCTAAGCAGCACGAGGTTCTTTATGATGTACTGGCCCTCGAGCGTCGGCGCGAAAGGGAAGTGCAGGAAGGACTCGTTCGGGAACAGTGCCAGCGGCGTGGCCGTGCCGAGCATCTGCACGAATAGGAGAAAGAGGGTAATCCGCATCCAAACTTTGAGCAGTAGACCCAGGCCGATCGCGCACTCCCAGGCCGCGAGCAGGTAGAGCGCTACGTTCGCGGTAACATGGCCGAAAGTCAGCATGCCTATGGTTCGAGCAGCCAGTTCTTCGGCGGGACTCATGCCGGGCACGAATTTAAGCGCGCCGAACCATAGAAAAACGATCCCTAAACTGATGCGCAGAAACTGCACGCCGTGCCGCGCCAACCATTGGGTGAAGCTCGCATCGATGCGCTCGAACACAGCACGTGGTGCCGTCCACATAATCCGCCCTCCATGCTCTTAGCATGCAATCTATCATGGAAAACAGGGGGATTCGAAGGGCGGCACATGGCGAATGCGTGGTAAAATACAAATGGTGCTATCGTAAAGGAGAGAAAGCTATGGCGTTTTTGAGACCCACGTCCCAATTCTCACGCTTTGCTCAGTGGACCGCACATGTCGCGGGCCAACCGGCGACGTTTTTCCTCGCCATGCTCGTGATCGTGGCGTGGGGCATAACCGGCCCGATCTTTAAATTCAGCGATACATGGCAACTGGTAATCAATACCAGCACGACCATCGTGACGTTCCTGATGGTCTTTCTCATTCAGAATACGCAGAACCGGGACTCACGCGCCGCGCAGGTCAAACTGGATGAATTGATCCGAGCAATCGAGGGCGCGCATAACGCGCTGCTGGACCTGGAAGCACTGGACGAGGCGGAACTGGATCGCATCCGCGCCAATTACACCTGCCTGGCGGAAGCGGCGCGTAAGGGCCTGAAGATCGGCCGGCCGGACACCGGTGTGCCCGAGGTCGAAGACCGCGAGGCCGACAAGGCCGCTGCGCAGACCTAGGCCAGTGCGGACATTTCGGCGCCCACGGCCGCGTGCAGGCCCGAGCCGGGCGGCGACTTGTGCGTCCAAGGGTAGACGATCTGGCGGCGTTCGGGCGTCAGGCGGGCCAACAGCGCCGGCGAGGGCTTGTAGCCGAAGCGGAAGTTCCCCCACGAAGGCCCATAGCGGTAGACGACGATGCGCCGCTCGCCGGGATTCTTGCGCCGGGCCGCGCCGTGCGTGATCGCATCCACGAAGAGCAGCGCGTCGCCGGCTTTTAGGTAGACCTCGATCGCGCCTTCAACGCCGTCCATCGAACCGCTCGCCCATTCCTTGGGCGCGCCCGGGTGCGGAAAGTTCGACTTGTGGCTGCCGGGAATGACCATGGTCGCACCGTCGCCGGGGCCAATGTCGGTGAGCGCGATCAGGATGTTGATCTGTCCGCACATGAAGTGCCCGTTCTGGAAATGATACTGCGTGCGCTTGGTGTAGGTGGCCCCGCCGGAGTGCATCGCGATGGCTTCGTGCGGTCCGCGGAGGCTGGCGAAGTTCTCGTCGATGAAGAGCGGGCCATGGTGCCAATCGAACGAGCCCTCTCCGCCCACGTAGCGCTTAACCAGTTCGATCCAGCGCGGGTGGTCGATGAGCCGCTCGAAGGGTTCGCCGGCCTCGTAGATCTGCTGCAGCGCAATGCCGCGCTGCTTCTCGAAGCATTCGCGGTGGATGTGGCCGTGCCATTCGTCGGGTTCGATGGGCGGGACGGCGTCGATGCCCGCGTTGAGTTCCGCGACGTGCACCTTGGAGAGCGCGCGCTCCAGTACAAGAAATCCGCGCAGGTCGAAGAGGTAATCTTCCATCGGGGTGGCTTTGGACTTTTCCATGGCTTGTTTCCTCCAGGATGACATGGCCTAGAATACAACACCATCCGAGAATATCTTCTTGACGTGAGCCCATATTTTCTTGAAAAGTAACTTATGCCGAGACGCCGGGCCGCCGCTATCGACCTGCACCCGCAGCCCATCGGGTTTCGCGTCTGGCATTACGGCGGCGATCCCGCGGGCATGCCGCAGCCGCACAGCCATCCGGACCTCGAAATGAATTTCCTCACGCGCGGCTGGATCCGCTACGCCTTCGGCGGGCGCATGATCACCATCGAACCCGGGCGCATGGCACTCTTCTGGGCCAGTATTCCGCATCAGTCCATCGACGCGGACTCGGACACGCGCGGGGTCTGGTTCACGCTGCCGCTGCCGCAGCTCTTAAGCTGGAACCTGCCGAGGAAACTCGACGAACGCCTGCTGCGCGGCGAGTTCGTCATGGCCCGTTCAGACGCCGAAGCCGGCGCCGCGGACCGCTATCTCACGCAGCGCTGGGTGGAGGACTACAACGCTCCCGACCCGGAGCGGCGCCGCACGCTGCTGCTGGAGATCGAGGCGCGCCTGCGCCGGCTAGCAGAGGACAGCGCGCAGGAGCCGGCGCGCTCGAAGCGGCTCCGGCCCGAGCCCGGCATCGAGAGCGCGCTGGATTATCTGCACCGGAACTACCGCGAGGCGGTCACCGCGGACGACATCGGCCGCGCCGCGGGTTTTCATCCGAAGTACCTGATGCGGGTCTTCAAGCGCACGCTCGGCCTGTCCGCGGGGGAGTACCTGATGCGCCTGCGCGTCTCGCACGCGCAGTGGCTGCTGATCGCGACCGACAAGAGCACGCTCGAGATCGCCTTCGCGTCCGGCTTCCAATCGCTCGCGCCGTTCTACCAGGCCTTCCGAAAAGTCACGAACGGAGTCGCGCCGATTCCGTACCGCAAAAAAGCGCGCGCTGGCCAGCAGCCGTAACACTTCGACCATTCGACTGGGCTACTTTTTGTCCTCCGCTGCTTCTCCCTGCTCCGCGCTGTATTGATACAGCCGGTTCGAGAGGAAGCTCTCGGCGAAGAGCAGCGCCAGAACGGTGAGCAGCAGCAGCACGGGCATCTCGCGGCCGGGCTTGGCCTCGGCGGCCACGCTGGGCATCTCGTCCACATCCCGCACGATCGAGGCCTTCCAGGGGCTGAGCGCCTTGAGGGCTTCCTCATTTGATGCCTTGGCGAGGTCCGATTCCGCGGCGTCGGGATTGGCCGCGATCAAAAGGGTTCGTGCGAAGCCGTCCTTGCCCGCCTTCCAGGAGAAACGGTGCAGTCCGGGCTGGTCGAGGCGCGGGACGAGCAGCGTGCCGGGCCGCTCGGCAGTGGCGTCTCCCTTGGCGGGTTTCTCGCCCTTATCCTCCTTGTCGCTTTTCGCATCCCCTTTGCCCTTCTCGGCAGGCGGGGTTTCGATCTGCAGGTTGATGGCCTCGCCTTCGACCGGCGGCTGCCAGAGCACCGCGCCGTTGGAGGGCGGATCGGGGATCGAAAGGGTGAGCGGACGCCCGAGCCGCGCCTCGGCTTCTTCGCCGCGTCACCCCAGCAAGCGGCAGCCTTCGAGCACGAGCGTCACAAAGACCTCGCCGACCTTCGGCAGGTCGTTGTTGGCCGGATCGGGCGCGATGGCGCTGAAGAGCACCCGGCCGCGGCCGTAGCTTTTTTCGAGCAGCAGCGGCGCGCCGTTGGCGAGAGTCAGGATCACGGAACTCGCCGGATCCTTGATCTCCGGCTTGATCTCGAGGTACGACGAGACCTGCACGCTCTGCAGGGCCGAGCGGACGCCGGCCGTAAAGCGCGCGAGCATGGGATGATCGGGCTGCGCGATCTTCACCGTTACCGGTTTTCCGGGTTCGGTTTTCAGAGCCGCGCCGATGCGTCCCGGCAGCAGGCCGTGATGCGCCTGGAATTCAGAATAGCCGTAGCGCTTAAGCAGGGCCGGATCGGTGCGCGGGCCGGCCCAAACAAAGAGGCCTCCGCCTTCCTCCACGAACTTGGAGAGCGCGGCCCAGGTGAGTTCCCCGAGGTCGCCAGGATCGGCGAGCACCACGACCTGGTGCTGCGCGAGCACGCCCGCGTGGAGGTCTTCGGGCGGAGCGACGGTGACCGCCAGCCCCGTGGCCGAGACCGAGGACGGCGACTCCAGCGCGGCGCGGAGAAAGAAGGCCGCGCTCTTCTGGCCCGCGGGCGCGTCTTCGGCGCGGCGCGCTTCCACCACGAGCACGCGCGGCGGCCGCCCGGCCAGGTAAGCGAAGGCGCGTTCCTGGTCGAGCATCAGGCCGTCGTTGTGCGGCAGCCTCAACCGGCCCGCGTGCGGCCCGGCCTTTCCGGCCGGGAACAAAAACTGGATTTCGACCTCCTCAGCGCCTTTGGGCTCGAGCGCTTTCTGATCCACCTTCACGCCGTCGATGTAGAGATCGACGGGTAGAGAGCGGTTGCGGTCAACCGGCCGGATCTTGCCCGTGAGCGTGAGCGGCTGGTCAGCCGCCACGGTGGGCCCGGGGATGCGTGCCGAGAGCACCCCGCCGTTGACGGCATCGGCGGAGCCCGAATCCACAATCGAGAGCGGCGGGAGCGCGTTCGCGTCGCCGGGATCGGCGCCCGAACCGCGCGCCTGCAGCGCCCAATAAGCGGTCTTCTGCAGATCGGTAAAGAGGATCACGGAGCGCTGCCGCGCGGAAGCGCCTTCGCGTTCAAAGATGCCCCGCGCCGCGGCTAGGGCGCGCGCCAGATCGAGGCCGCGCCCGGTGGGCTGGGCTTTTTCAAGAACCTGGCGGACGAGGTCGTGCTGGAGCGTGAGGCGGCCCTGCACCGCGTCGGCGTCTTCGGTGGCGAGGATCAGCGCGACGCGAGCTTCGGGCGCGAGCCGTTCCAGGAAGCGCAGCGCCTGCTTGCGCGCGAGATCGAAACGCGTCGCGTCCTGCTCCTTGAACTGCATGCTCATGGAGGCGTCGAGAATGAGGACGAACTCGCCGTGCACCTGGCCGGCCAGCGCGCTTGCCGAAGGCGCCGCAAAGGGCCAGAGGGGCCGCGCGAGCGCCAGCGCCAGGAGCGTGAGGGCGAGGATACGCAGAATCAGCAGCAGCAGGTGTTTGATGCGCAGCGCGCGCGAACTGGAGCGCTGCGACTTAAGCAGAAAGCGCATCGCGGAGAACTTATGCAGGATCGGCTTGGCCCGCCCCGTGAGGTGGATGATCACGGGAATGGCGGCGGCCACGGCGCCCCAGAGCATTGTGCCGGCCAAGAAGTCCATGCCACTCCCTACCTAGGGCACTGTGGTGAAACCAGCACTTCGAAAATGCCGATCAAGGGTGAAAACGCGATTTACTTTCTCCCGTTTCATTAGGACGAACGAAAGGCAATCCGTAAGCCCAATTTTCTGGTCCGCGTATTTCTCAAGCATGCCGATGGCCAGGATTTCATCCTCCTCCGTTGGCCGTAAAATCTTCAGGTATCGCGACCGGTACCAACCATAAGCAAGTTCGGCGGCAAAGGCATTGCCGTCGCGCCTTCCAATCAGGTTGGTGGTCTCGAATAGAACGGGCGAACTTGTGATACAGGTCTCCTTCGACTTCTCGAGGCCTGCCCAAACGGAAACGGCATGTCTGTAATTGGCGTCCGCGGACAGGCATTGGGCGATAAAGGCCCCTGAATCGATGAAGATCAACGCTCGTCCTCATCGTAGAGGTACGTGTCGATGTTTTTCGAAAGATCGGCTGGGACTTTTCCCTTATGGACCGGTACTGCGTATAGAGGATCCCGTTCGCCTGCCCGGTCCTGTTTCTTTGGACGGAGTTCGTCCTCCATGCAGGTGCGGACGAATTCGCCGAACGAGATGCCCAGTTCCCGGGCGCGGCGCATGGCGCGGCGCTTCAAGTCTTCGGGCAACATGATCGTCGTGCGCTGCATGCTTCAGAACCTCCAATGCCATATACATAATGGCATATACATAACTTCATGCAACCGGTATGGCGGTCTACTTCCCGCATCGCCGCTGCAGATACGCCAGCAGCGCCTTGTCGAAGCTGGTCGCGGTGTCCACGTTCACGAAGTCGATGCGCCGCTTGACGCACTCGGTGCGGTAGCGGCCGAGGAACGCATTCACTTCGGAAAGGTACGCCGCGCGGATCGCGGCGGGTTCGGCGGTGACGCTCTCCGCGGCGCCTTCGAGATCCTCGAAGCGCGTCAGCTCGTCGAACGGGAAGCGCGCCTCGGCCGCATCGAAGATCTGGAAGACGATGACCTCGTGGCCGCGGAAGCGCAGATGCGCGAGGGCGTCCAGCACGCGGGCCTCAGCGTCTTCCAGCAGATCGCTGAAGACCATGACCAGCCCGCGGTGCGGGATCATCTCCGCGATCTGGTGCAGGCAGGTGCTCAGGTCGGTGGTCCCGCTGGGCTTGGCCTCGGCGAGCACCCGCAGCATCGAGAGCAGATGCGAGGGCTTGCTCTTGGGCTTGAGGTACTTGCGGACCTTGTCGTCGAACGTGACGAGGCCCACCGGATCCTGCTGGCCGATCATCAGGTACGACATGGCCCCGGCGAGGTACGTGGCGTATTCGAGTTTGGTCAGGCCGCCCGGCTTGCCGGCGTAGCCCATGCTTGCGGAGAGGTCCACCAGGAGGTGGCCAGTGAGGTTCGTCTCGGCCTCGTACTGCTTCACGTAATAGCGGTTGGTGCGCGACCAGACCTTCCAGTCGATGCTGCGGATGTCGTCGCCGCTGACGTACTTGCGGTGTTCGGAGAACTCGACGGAGAAGCCCTTGAACGGCGACTTGTGCAGCCCGGCCAAGAAACCTTCCATGACGAACTTGGCCTTCAGGTCGAAGCCCTGCACCTGGCGGATGATATCGGGGTGCAGGTAGGCCTCGGGGGCGAGCGTCGACATAGCTTTAAGACGTTCCGGTGCCTGGACCTGTGCCAAAACTATGAAAACATTCTATACCTCAAAACCGTCCGTCTCATGTACAATAAATAAGGAATAAGGGGTCGCGCTTGCGCCATCAGAATAGTTAGAGGCCACGTGTGGACCTGTTTGGAGGTATGGCATGAAGACCATGGCCACGGCTTTGATCCTCGCGGCATTTCTGGGTAGGTCCTTGCTTGCAGAAGACCAGAAACCAACCCGCGAGCCCGCGCCGGTTGCCGCGCTGATCAAGCTTGCGCAGTCCGGAGTGGGAGAGGACGTGCAGATCGCGTGGGTCGAAGGCCGCCCGGCCTACGAGACGGTGGATGTCGACGCGATCATCCAGTTGAAAGATGCGAAGGTGTCGGGAAAGGTCATTGCGGCCTTCATTCGCAACGGAGGAACGGCCACGGCCGAGCGCAAGAGCGCCGCCGCTGCCGGCGAAGGGACCGTGAAATTCCTGGGCCGCTATGAGGTCCCGAGACTCTCCGCGGACACGCCGGCTTCCAAATCCTTGACGCTCGCCGATTATGAGCAGGCGGACCGCGTCGTCTCCGTACCCAGCAGCGTGCAATACATTTACGCTAACCCCTACCCGAGTTACTCCTATGGCTACGGCCTTCCCTATGCCGGCTATTACGGCCGTTATTACTATCCCTACAGCCGGTACCGTTCGTATCTGTACTACTCGCATTTCAATGACCCCTATTGCTATCCCCGCTATTATTCGAGCTTTGGCGTGAGCACGTTCGGCTCGTTCAGGCTGGGCGGAACTCGTGTGGGTCTTGGATTTCGTTGGTAGAATAGGCATCTGCTTTGCTCCGAATAAGAAGAGTCGTTGGGACGTCAAGGAATGAGCAGACTCGAAATCTTTGCGGTGTTGGCGCAACTCATTCAGGCATTTGAACTTGGGCATGGAGAGCGAGGTGCATCATGAGGAAAATGGCAATGTTGCTCGTCGCCGGTTTGTTGGCAACCACGAGCATGAGTTGGGCCGAGGACAAGGCCGAGTCGGCCGAGAAAGCCTTGCCCGCCGCGCCGATCGACGAGGCCATGAAGCTGGCCAAGTCGGGGGTGGGGGAGGAGGTCCAGATTGCGTGGGCCGAGACGCGCGATCCGTACGCGGCCATCGATGCCGACACGATCCTTAAACTGAAGGCGGGCGGCGTCGGCGAGAAGGTGATTGCCGCGATGGTACGGCATGGCGGACAGCAGCAGGCGCAGGCGTCCGAGACCCGGTACGTGCGTGTGATCCAGCGCTACGACACCGGAGCAGAGCGCCCGCTGTCCGATACGGTCCGAGAAGCACGGCGGGAGTACACCACGGACGACGCCGTGCGCTAT
>JACQFI010000018.1 GCA_016200135.1 Planctomycetota bacterium | reverse complement strand
TAAGTCGCCCAAGGAGATCCTGCAACTGATTCTGAAGTCCGCCTTCAGCATCACGCGCGCGACCTCGGCCAGCCTGATGCTGCTCGAACCCGGCACCGATATTCTGCGCGTCGAAGCGGCCGAAGGCTTCAAGGACAACAGCATCTTCAAGACGCGCCTGCGCGTGGGCCAGGGCGTGACGGGCTGGGTCGCCGAGACCGGCGTGCCGTTGCGCGTCGGCAACGTGACCAAAGACCCGCGCTACGTCCGCGTGCAGAAGGGCCTGCGTTCCGAGCTGGCGGTCCCGATGAAGATCGGCGGCCGCATCATCGGCGTCATCTCCTGCGACTCCACGCGCCTCAACCACTTCACGCCTGAAGACGAAGCGCTCCTGATCTCGCTCGCCGCGCACTCCGCGCGCGTGATCCAGACCACGCGGTTGTACGATGAGACGCGCCGCCGCGCCGAGGAGCTCTCGCTGCTCATCGAGGCCGGCAGCGTGCTTGCCGGCACGCTCGACCTGAAGGAGGTGCTCGGCAAGCTCGTCGATCTTGCGGCGTCCTTCTGGCAGGCGCCCATCGTCGCGGTCTTTCTGATCACGGAGGACGGTTTAGCGCTCACGCTGGCCGCGGCCCACGGCGGCAGCGCGGCCTTCAACAGCGTGCAGGCATTCCCGCTCGAAGGTTCGCTGCTTGGCGAGGTCCTCCAGGGCAAGGACGAGACGGTCTTCTTGGAAGACCTGCGCGGCCGCCTCAAGGACCCCGCGCGGCTCATCCTCCTGCCTGAAGGCGTGAACGCGGTGCTCGCCGCGCCGCTCGTGGCCAAGAAGAAGCCGCTCGGCGTCCTGTGCGTGTACGGCCAGAAAGGCCGCACGTACACCAAGGACGAACGCGGCGTGCTCGCGGGCCTCGCGCATTCCGCCAGTCTGGCCATCGAGAACGCCCACGCGCACCGCCGCATGCTTGCGGCCGAAGAAGCCCTGCGCGGCGCGGAAAAGTCCACGATCCTCGCCGAGATGTCCTCGGGGCTGGCCCACGAGATCCGCAATCCGCTCACCAGCATCAAGCTCCTCGTCGACGGCATGGTGCGCGCCAAAGCCTTCGCGTCCGGCGCCCTGGACGACGCGGCGATGATCCAGAAACAGATCGAGCGCCTCGAAAAGATCGTCGGCAACTACCTGGAGACCGCCCGCCAGCACGTCTCGCGCATGCAGCACAAAGTCCTCGACGTGAACGCCGTCATCGAAGAATCGCTGCTGCTGCTGGCCACCTCGAGCCACGAGGGCCTGCGCATCGACTGCACGCTCCACTCCGAGGAACTGCGCGTCGAGGGCGACCCGACCCAGCTCTCGCAGGCCGTCTACAACCTCGTGCTCAACGCGATTCACGCCGTCGGCCAGCATGTGAAGAACCATCCGGGCAACGGCCGCGGGCGCATCCAAATCGTGAGTGGCATGCTCCCGGACAAGCGCCAGGTTTATTTCGAAGTCGCCGACGACGGCCCCGGCCTGGCCGAGGAAGTCATGAACCGGCTCTTTCAGCCGTTCGTGACGACCAAGGAGCAGGGCGTCGGCTTGGGGCTCTCGATCGTCAAACGCATCGTGGATGCGCACAACGGCGCGCTCAACGTGGAATCGCCGCGCGCGGACCTGGGCCGCGGCGCGCGCTTCCGCGTCGTCTTGCCCGAAGCGAAGGCTTGAACGGGACGCGTTACGCATCCCTTTCCGCAGGAGGTTGGCCATGCAGAAGTTGCTGATCATCGACGACGACGAAGGCGTGTGCTACTCGCTGGCCCGGCTGCTGGCCGGCGACGACCGGCGCGTCACCGCCGTACAGACGCCCGAAGCGGGCTTCGAGGCGCTCCGCGGCGAGGACCCCGATCTGGTGATGCTCGACATCAAGATCGGGAACATCGACGGCCTCGAGGTCCTCAAGGAGGTCCGCAAGCAGCGCCCGCTGCAGCTCGTCGTGATCATGACCGCGCACGGCACCACCGAGACCGCCATCGAAGCCATGAAGCGCGGCGCGTTCGATTACATCATCAAGCCCTTCGACACCGACGCGATCAAAGCCGTCGTGGACCGCGCCCTTACCACCGCGCGCCTGAACAAGCGCGTCGGCACCGAACTCGAAGGCGACTCGCCCAAGCCGCGCCCCGGCGCGTTCACCAGCGACCGCATCATCGGCCGCTCGCGCCCCATGCAGGAAATCTACAAGCTCATCGGCCAGGTCGCGGGCCGCGACGTCCCCGTGCTCATCCGCGGCGAATCCGGCACCGGCAAGGAACTCGTCGCCCGCGCGCTCTGGCAGCACTCGCGCCGCAGCGACAAGCAGTTCCTCGCCGTCAACTGCGCCGCGCTCACCGAGACCCTCCTCGAAAGCGAACTCTTCGGCCACGAGAAAGGCGCGTTCACCGGCGCCGACTCGCGCAAGCTCGGCAAGTTCGAACAGGCCGACGGCGGCACGCTGTACCTCGACGAAGTGGGCGACATGAGCCTCTCCACGCAGGCCAAGATCCTGCGCGTGCTCCAGGACGGCACGTTCCAGCGCGTCGGCGGGCACGACCCCATCCGCGTCGATGTCCGCATCCTCGCCGCCACGCACCAGGACCTCGAGAAACTCATCCGCGACGTGCGCTTCCGCGAGGACCTCTACTACCGCCTGCGCGTCGTCGAGATCAAGCTGCCGTCGCTGCGCGAGCGCCGCGAGGACATCCCCGAACTCGTCCGCTATCTCATCGCCAAGCACCGCGAGACCCTCAACAGCGGCGTCACCGGCATCTCCGCGAAGGCCCTCGACGGCCTCACCGCCAACGATTGGCCCGGCAACGTGCGCCAACTCGAGAACGTTATCCGCCGCGCGATGGTCCTCTGCAAGGGCCCCACGCTCACCAACGAGAACCTCGACTTCGGCCCCGGCGGCCAGCCCTCCGCACCGGGCGCCGTGGTGGTGGACACCGAGGAAGACCTCGAAGCCGTCGTCGAGCGCCTGCTCAGCAGCGGCAAAGACAACCTCATCGAAGAGATGGAACGCCTGCTCATCGGCCGCGCCCTCGAACGTATGAACGGCAACCAGGTCCGCACCGCGCGCTTGCTGGGCATCACGCGCAACACCCTGCGCAGCCGCATCGAAAAGTTCGGCCTTAAGCCGAAGGTGAACGTGGTGTAACCGCCGTCTCGCGCAAAGACGCTAAGCAGCCAAGAACATCGTGAATACGCCTTTCTTTGCGCCTTAGCGTCTTTGCGCGAAATCGCCGTTTGCTGTAATCTTCCCGCTCATGGCCCACTTAACGTTTCACTCCGCCGGCGAATCCCACGGGCGCGGCTGCTTCGCCTTCATCGAAGGCCTCCCCTACGGCCTCGCGGTGGACTCCAACTTCATCGACCACCAGCTCGCGCGGCGCCAGAAGGGCTACGGCCGCGGCGGGCGCATGAAGATCGAGACCGACAAGGCCGAAGTCCTCTCCGGCGTGCGCCGCGGCATCAGCATGGGCGCGCCGGTCCTGCTCGCCATCTGGAACAAGGACTTCCGCCTCGACAAAGCCCCGGAACTCGACTGCCCGCGCCCCGGCCACGCCGACCTCGCGGGCCACCTCAAATTCAACGCGCCCATCCGCGACGTGCTCGAACGCGCCAGCGCCCGCGAGACCTCCGCGCGCGTCGCCTGCGGCGCCCTCTGCCGCCTGCTGCTCAAAGAATTCGGCGTCGAAGTGCGCAGCCACGTCGTCGCCCTCGGACCGGTTGAAGTGCCCGATGGCTTCACACCTTCCTGGGACGATCTCGGCCGCGCCGACGACTCCGAAGTCCGCTGCCTCGCTTCGGATTGCGATACGCGGATGCGCGAGGCCATCGACGAAGCCAAGAAGAACGGCGACACGCTCGGCGGCATCTTTGAGATCGTCGTGCGCGGGCTGCCCATCGGCCTGGGCGACCACACGCAGTGGGACCGCAAGCTCGACGGCCGCATCGGCCAGGCGATGATGTCCATCCAGGCGATCAAGGGCGTCGAGATCGGCCTCGGCTTCCGCGCCGCGCGCCTGAAAGGCAGCCAGGTCCACGACGCCATCGAGCACGCCAAGTCGAAGGCGCCCAGGCCCGACGCGGGCTTCGCGCGGCCGACGAACGGTCGGCCAACCCGGCGCCGCCCCCGGCAAACACGACCGCGCCGAAGGCGCGAGCGAGTAATACGCCATTTACGATTGACGATTTACAATTGACGATTGAACAGCATCGTACTAAGCGCCGGTGTTTCGCACGTTGTTAATCGTCAATCGTAAATTGTAAATCGTCAATTCGGTCACTTGCCCGGCCCGCTCACCGGTTTCCCACGATACCGCGCAACCGTCTCCGGCAGCGCCTTCTGCATCCGCTGCGGCGGCAGGCCGCGCAGAATCGTCTCCAGGTCGTCCACCGCCATGCGCCCGATCTCCTTGTACGTCTCGGGGATCCCGCCGGCGCGGTGCGCGGAGAGTATCGTGTTCGGCGTCGAGCGCGCGCGGTGGTTCGCGGGCACGGGCTCGTCGGGGAAGACGTCGATCGCCACGCGCAGATGCCCGCGCTGCGCCGCGTCCAGCAGCGCGTCGAAGTCCAGCACGTCCGACCGGCCCACCAGCACCAGCGACGCGCCCTTCGGCATCGCCGCGAAGTGTTCCGCGCCGAGTCCCTTCTTGTTCTCCGTCGTCGCCGCGGCCATCACGAAGACCGCCTGCGAGCGCCGCAACAATTCGTCTAAGCCCACCGGCGTCAGCCCCAGGTCCTTCAAGATGCGCGCATGCACCCAGGGGTCATGCACGAGGATCTCGCCCGCGAAGGGTTTCAGCAGCGGCACGAGCGCGCGGCCGACGTTGCCGCAGCCGATCAGGCCGAGCGGCTTGCCACGCAGCAGATAACTCTCCGCGTTGCCGCTGCCGCCATATTTCTCTTTGCCGGTCCTGAAATCCGCGTCGTGCGCCACAATCCCGCGCGCCAGCGTTAACGCGAAGCCCAACGCCATCTCCGCCACCGCCTGCGCAAAGGCCGGCGCGCACGCCAGCACATGAATGTTGCGGCGATGGCACTCGTCGTAATCGACGTTCGGCAGAAAGTTGCCCTCGACGTTCAGAATCGCGCGCAGCTTTGGCGCTCTATCCAGCCGTTCCTTCGGCATCGCCGTCTGCCCGATCAGCGCAACCGCTTCCGGCAGATGCTGCTCGATGAACGCGTCCGTCACCTTCACTTCCGGATACGTAGCGATTTTTCCAAGCTTCTCCAGCCGCACGAAATCTTCAGCGGTAAAAATCAAATCCTTCGTGCGGGGAAACGGGTCGAGCAGAATCACGGGCTGGCTCATGCAAGGGCTCCCATCAAGTTGACGCGAAGCGGGTACTATAGACTCTTGCGGCGCCGCTTGCATTTCCATATTGCCGAGGTGCGCTTTCCTTCCCGCCGCGCGACGCTAAGGTGAACGCGTCCGTGATCCCATCTCCCACGAGGCCCGTTACGTGAAGCCACGCAAAACTCGCTCCCGCACGCGCTCGCACGCCGCCTACGCCGAAGCCCAGAAGCACTTCCCCGGCGGCGTCAATTCGCCGGTGCGTTCGTGGCGCAGCGTGGGCCTTGCGGGCGAAGGCCCTTTCTTCGTCGCGCGCGCCAAGGGCGCGGAACTCGTGGACCTCGACGGCCACCGTTACATCGATTTCGTCGGCTCGTGGGGCCCGATGATCCTCGGCCACGCGAACTCGAAGGTCGTTGGCGCGATCCGCAAGCAGGCCGCGCACGGCGCGAGCTACGGCTGTCCCACCGAGCTCGAATCGCGCCTCGCGCTGCGCGTGAAGAAAGCGCTGCCCTCCATCGAGAAGCTCCGCTTCGTCTCGTCCGGCAGCGAGGCCGTCATGCACGCGCTGCGGGTGGCCCGCGGGTTCACCGGCCGCGAAAAGATTCTCAAGTTCGACGGCTGCTACCACGGCGCGAGCGACGGCGTGCTGGTGAAGGCCGGCTCGGGCGCGGCGACCTTCGGCGTGCCGGATAGCGCCGGCGTGCCGGCCTCCGTCGCGCAGCACACGCTCACCGTGCCGTTCAACGACCTCGCCGCCGTCAAGAGTTTGCTCGATACCCACCGCGATCAAGTCGCCGCCGTCGTGCTCGAACCCGTCGTCGGCAACGCGGGTGTGCTGCTGCCCGAAGATGATTTCCTGCCGGGCCTCGCCGCATGCGCCAAGGTCGCCGGCGCGCTGCTGATCTTCGACGAAGTGATGACCGGCTTCCGCCTCGCGCCGGGCGGAGCCCAGCAGAAATTCGGCATCCGCCCGGACCTCACCACGCTCGGCAAGATCCTCGGCGGCGGCCTGCCCTGCGCCGCCTACGGCGGGCGCATGGAGATCATGGACAAGGTCGCGCCGCTCGGGCCCGTCTACCAAGCCGGCACGCTCAGCGGCAATCCGCTCGCGATGGCCGCGGGCCTCGCGACGCTCGACCTGCTCCTCAAGCCCGAGAACTACGCGCGCCTCGAAGCGCTCGGCGCCGAAGTCGAACGCATCCTCCTCGACGCCGCCAAGGCCGGCGGCTGGGGCGGTAAGATCTGCCTCAACCGCGCGGGCTCGATGTTCACCGTCTTCTTCCATGCCGGCCCCGTGCGCAATTTCGCGGACGCCGCCAAGAGCGACACTGCCGCGTTCGGAAAGTTCTTCCGCGGCATGCTCGACCGCGGCGTCTACTTCCCGCCCAGCCAGTACGAGGCCGCGTTCCTCAACCTCGCCATGGGCCCGAAGGAACTGAAGAAGGTGGCGCAAGCCGCCCGCGCAACTTTCGCGAACCTCTAACGGCACCACGAAGACACAAAGTACACAAAGATTCACGAAGCCGAAGAATTGATAAACAAAAAAGCGCGGGAGGCTGTCTAAGCCCTCCCGCGCTCAAAATTCCTATTTCTTGCTCTGCTGAAAACCCGCGGCGAGTCGAGAATTCGTCCCTTAAGTAAGGGGGGATACAGGGGAGTTAACTCCTACGCTACTTTAACCTCCCCTAACCTCTCCTTACATAAGGAGGGAATTTCAACA
>JACQFI010000016.1 GCA_016200135.1 Planctomycetota bacterium | reverse complement strand
GGCGGCACAGGTCGCGAACGGCTGCGACCCATGGCACCCACAGCCGGTCTGAATCTATTTACTCGCAGCGCATGGTTGTGCCAAGCCACCCGCCCGTATCGACCGCGTCAAGTTAGGGTGCTCTGTCACCGATTTCTCTACACGCCGGCAGAGATTGCAATTGCGCTCAAAGTAATTACGACTGCATTCCATGCAGTATTTACCGCTTGATAAAGTCGAACACCATTGGGATCCTTGAATTCGACACCAGAAACTCTTGCGGAGCTAGTTTCAAGCAAGGTTGCAGCATGCAACAGCCTCTTAATAACCGTCTCATCACCAAGCCGTTCAATAGCCCTCTTTGTTTGTAGTGCTTTTTTCAACTGCTTTGTTTCGAAACGAATATTTCTGAAAAGCCTAATATGTCGATAGAAATTCTTAACAAATTCTGTGGACCCTTCGCCAACAAGATGCTTCTCGAATACCTCGTTTCGAAACTTGAAGACCGAATATCCGAGATTGTCACCAAACCTTTTGATCAGCATCTCCAATAAAAGCTTGCGCTCCTCGCGTGAAAGTTCATCTT
The DNA here is from genome assembly GCA_016200135.1 of Planctomycetota bacterium. Taxonomy (GTDB): domain Bacteria; phylum Planctomycetota; class SZUA-567; order H5-PLA8; family H5-PLA8; genus JACQFI01. The sequence goes on along the minus strand of JACQFI010000016.1, from coordinate 56,854 downwards.
GATTTGAAAATTCACCACCTGGTTGAACTATCTTTTCATAGGCTTCGTTGAGAATAGACAATATTTCTCCTGCAAGCTTCAAGGTCAACCCTTTGGCCTGTCGGCCGTGTTTTGCTGCTTCAAGTTCTTTCGCATCATTAATTGCCATTCTTAAAATCTCTAGGTTTTTCATACCCGCCTTGCTTAAGTCTCGATTGATCTTTTCTGCAAGTCTAATTGAGGCAACCTTTGCTGAATTTTTCTTGCTCATTATGGGATTCCTTATGAAACTATTGTTAAAGTCCAAGATATCGGGGACAGAGCACACTAAAAATTTAGGATGGCGGGTGGCTCGGCTCGACCCAGACGCTATGCTTCCTGGATTCAGACCGGTAGTGGGTGCCATGGGTCGGCCCGATTCATCGGGACGACCTGTGCCGCGGATTCGCCTGCTCCCGCAGAACAGGCACGGGTCGCATACAGCCGCGACCCATGGCACCCACAACCGGTCTGAATCTATTTACCCGCAGCGCATGGTTGTGCCAAGCCAACCTCCGCGAAGGCAGTTTGAAGCAGTCCGGAAGGGAGTGTAGTCTGATTCGATCAAAGGAGCATACGGCCTGAACTTCGCGGCATTGGCGAACTGGGCCTGGCAAAGCACAACTATAAGGAGCGCGACATGAAAGCGCTGGTGATGACGGCGTTTCATAAGGTTGAGGTGCAGGACGTCGCGGAGCCCAAGGCGGGGTTTGGCGAAGTGGTCGTCAAGGTTGGGGCGACGGGCATCTGCGGCTCGGACATGCACGGCTTTCATGGGCGCAGTCCGCGGCGGCAGCCGGGGTTGGTGCTCGGGCACGAGACCCACGGCTGGGTGCGCGACCTGGGGCCCGGCGTCGATCCGGCGCTGAAGGGCAAGCGCGTGAGCGTGAACCCGCTGGTCTCGTGCGGCACGTGCGAGATGTGCCGGCAGGGCCGCCAGAACGTCTGCCTCAATTGGTACCTCATCGGGATGGACAGAGTTCCCGGCGGCATGGCGGAGTCGTTCAAGATTCCGGCGCATAACCTGCTGCCGCTCCCGGATTCGGTGGACGACGGCGAGGCCGTCATGATCGAGCCGCTCGCGAACGCGGTGCACCTGCTCGCGCATGCGCCGACCTATCATGGGCAATATCCGACCGCTGCGATCTGGGGCGGCGGGACGCTGGGGATGGCGATCCTGTGCGTCTGCCGCGCGCGCGGCGTGCGGGTGCTGGCGGTCGTCGAACCCAACCCGCGGCGCGCGGCGGTCGCGAAGCAACTCGGCGCGGAGAGTGTGCTGGACCCCAAGAGCCAGGACGTGGTCGCGGAGGTCCGCAAGCTGACCGGCGGGCGCGGCGTAGATTTGGGACTCGAAGCGGTCGGCATTCCCATCACGCGCCAACAGACCGTGGCCGCGCTGGTGAAGGGCGGAACGGCTCTGCTGCTGGGGCTCGACGCTCCCGAGACGACCTTCGACCTGACCGATTGCGTGCGCCGCGAGATCCGGCTGCAGTGCAGCTACGGGTTCAACAACAAGGACTTCCTCGAAGCGTACAACCTCGTCGTGAACGGCGCGTTCAAGCTCAAGCCGTGGATCGATATCGTGCCGCTGAACGAAGGGCAGGCGGCGTTCGACCGGCTGAGCAAGGACCCCGGCGACCGGGTGAAGATCGCGCTGCGGCCGTAGCTGAACGGATAAACACGAAGCACGAAATTCGAAATCCGAAAGTCGCGGGTACCTCCAACGCTTGCGGATTTCGAGCTTCGGGATTCGAATTCCCGGCCGAGCATTCCAAGAGACCTGACATGCCCCAGCCCAAGAGTGTCCTGGTTACAGGTTCGGCCGGCCGGGTTGGCCAGGCGGTCTGCAAGGAACTGCGCGTGCGGGGGCAGCGCGTGCGCGGGTGGGACTTGAAGGCCACGCCGGGCGTGGACGATGCGCGCATCGGCGGGCTGGACGATCCCGGTAAACTCCGCGAGGCGATGACTGGCGTGGAGGTGCTCATCCATCTGGCGGCGGTGCCGGACGAGGACGACTTCGTCACCAAGCTGCTCCCCAACAACATCCTGGGCGTGTACCACGCATTCGAGGCCGCGCGGCTGAGCGGCGTGAAGCGGGTCGTCTTCGCGAGCACCGGGCAACTCGGACATCACGGGCCTTTTCCGGCAAACGGAAGCACGCCGCCGACGCCGCGCAACCTGTACGCGTCGGCCAAGATGTTCGCGGAAGGCGCGGGGCAGGCGTACGCGCACAACTATGGGATGCAGTTTCTGGCGCTGCGGCTGGGCTGGTGCCCGCGCTTAAAGAGCGACCACGCGGTCTTCGAGCGCGACGCGTTCAGCCGCGATACGTACTTGAGCCCCGGCGACGCGGGGCGCGTCTTCGCCTGCGCGGTAGAGACGGAGCAGCCCTTCACGTTTGAAGTCTGCTTCGCGACGAGCAAGCCGGTCGAGAAGACGTACTTCAGCAACGCAGAAGCGCGCGCGTTACTCGGCTACGAACCGCAAGACCGCTGGCCGGAAGGCGTGTGAAGATTTTGAACGCATTACAGAAGGGATTAACCGCCAAGACGCCAAAGCGCCAAGAAACGCATTGGTCGAGATTCTTGGAAGCGAGGAAATACGCGAATGCCTAAAGACCGGTTCATGCTCAAGCGCGGCCAGACGATTGTCTTCGAGGGCGACAGCCTGACCGGGCGGAGGTCGCCGCCGTCGCTCGACACGTGGCCCTACCTGGAACTGATGAACTGGAAGCGCACATATGCCGACGAGGTCGCGCGGTTGCTCTTCTGCTGGCGGCCGGACCTGCGGCTGACCTTTCATCACGCGGCGGTGGGCGGGTCTTCCTGCCGCGAGGTGGACGCGCGCTGGGAGAAGATGGTGCGTCCGCACAAGCCCGCGTTGATCGTGCTGACGCTGGGCGGGAACGACATGAACCGCAAGATTCCCATTGCGGAATTCGAAGCGACGCTGGACCGCTACGCCGCGCGCGCGCAGGCCGCCTGCGGCACGCGCATGGCTTTGCTCGGCGGCTTCAAGGCCGGCCCGCACATGCCCAAGGAGAAGTTGCGGACGTACGCGAAGCGCAAGGCCTACTATGAAGCCCTGCGGCGCGTGGCCAAGAGGCGCGGCGGCATCTACATCGATGCCGGCCGGCGCCTGCACGCGGCGGCGGTGGACCTGTATAAGCAGCACCCGATCCACTCGGTGTATTCGGACGGCGGGCACTTCAACGAGGCGGGCAGCGTGATCGCCGCCGCCGCGGTCCTCAAGGCGCTGGGCTTCGAGTTCTAGCGCGAGCGGCCGCCGGGCGCGGAGCTACTTCTTGGTTCCGCTGACTGCGTACTCGGCCGACTTGGGTTTGCCGTCTTCGCCGGCCTTGCCCCACTTCATCGTGCCTTCGACCGCAGTGCCGCTGAAGGTCAGCTCGTATGTGTTCTTGCCGTGCTTCTCGTCGCTGAGTTCCGCGGTGACGAGGGTCTTGCCGCCTTCGGTCTTGACCTTGCACGCAACGGCATCGAAACCGTACTTCGTGTTCACCTGCGTGCTGAACTTGCCATCCTTGATGGTGATGGTGTCGGGATAGGCTTGGGTGGTACCCTTGAGCTTGTTGCCCGCGGCGGGCTTGAGCTGCACGGTCCATTCGCCCTCGGGCGCTTTGGGCTCGGCCTTTTCCGCCGCGTACGCGGCAGCGGTGGCAAGGAAGAAGAACGCGGCAAGACAGGCCAGGCTGCGGGACATGGTTCGCTCCTTAATCAGGTGAACTGAAACTTATCCGTGGTTCAAACGGCGCAAAAGCCGCGCCATCCGTTCCGACTTCGCATGCCGCGAGCCTGAACGAGTTACATGCGCGATTGGGCGCGAGTGTGCAAGAAACTGGCGCTCGCTGTGCAGGTGAACGACAAGCCCGCCGCGAGGCATCCTTTACTCCGAGACCACCCAGCCTTCCGCCGGGTCGTACTCGGTCATCGTCTCGCAGGTCTTCTGCGTCTCGGCGCCCATATCTTTCTGATAGACGGTGCCGGTGTTGTTGATGATGAACGTGTTGCGGCCGGTGCCGTCGTATTCGGCCGGCCACGCGACGAGCGCGTAGCCGAGGGTCATGTTGCCGTTGACGACGTAGCTCTTGCGCCCGCCGGGCGCGTGCGGGCCTTGGTCCTTCAGCACCTTGAAGTAATAACCGGCCTTGGGGGCATTGGCCTGCGTGACGGTCGCGCCCTGTTTCTGGGCCAGGTCCTTGCGGATGCCGTCGGCGATGGACTTGCAGCGCTGGCGCACTTCCACGTCCTTGGTGTCGGCGGCGGCTTTTTCGAGGAGTTTCACGACGCCGGGGCCGAGCTTCACGATGTCGGCCGTGGCGTTCTCGCGTTCCTGGAAATCGTCGGACGAGAGCTTGGGCAGGGCCTTGGCGAAGGCCTGGGCCTCCTCGGGCTTGGCCTCGGGCAGGTCCTTGTCTTCGAGGGCCTTGAGGACGGTGAGCACTTCGGCCTTGGCAAACGCATCGTCCACCAGCGTGAGATCGCCCTTGCCGGCGTTCTTCTCGTAGAGGCTGTTGTCGCCCTTGATGGTCTGGGCGTACTCGAGGATGCCGTCGGCGTCCCAATCGGTGCGGCGGTAGATGTCCTCGGCTTCGGCGAAGGTCTTGCACGCGGCGATGGCGGCGGATTCGTTGGCGGCCATGCGCGAGCGGAGCAGGTTGGGGACGGCGATCGCGGCGATGATCGGAAGCGTATAGATGCCACCCTGGCCCGAACCGAGCGCGCCGGTGCTGGGCACGGGCAGGTCGGCGCGCGTGAGCCAGCCGTCCGCGGTAAAGAGCGAGACGGTGGCGGCGGGCTTCATGTGGCGGGTGAAGACCGCGTCCTCGGGGAAGAGCGCGAAGTCCACTTTATTCAGGATCTCGGCCATGCGCTGCTCGGCGGGCGTCTGCGCCTGGCCGAACGCGGCCTTCATATTCCACTCCATCTTGAGCACGCCGACCAGCATCTGTCCCATCTGGGCGACGGTCTGCGTGGCCACGGCGTTCCCGGAAGGGCAGGAGTAACTGAACTGCGCGGGAAGGGCCTTCAGGTCCAGGGGCTTGCCGGTGATGCGTTCGAGGGCTTCCTTGAAGCCGGGCGTGGCGGTGATGTCTTTCGCGGCGGCGAGTTGCTTCAGCGCGCGGCGCATGGAGGCGACCGAGAGCGTGACGATCAGGCGGTTGCCTTCGATGGCCGCGGCCGGCGAGATGGGCATCGCGGCAATATTGATGTACTTCACGCGCGTCTCGCCGAGCTTGACCTCGCGGACCTCCGGGGGCGGCGCGCCGTTGCCCGCGGCCAGCTTCTGGACCGCGCCAAGCGCCGCGTCCAGGGCCTTGGCGGCCTTGGCCGGGTCCTTGACTTCGACCGCAAGCGCCGTGGCGGGCATGAAGCCCATGAATTCCGCGCCGCCTACATCGTAAGCGACCCAAGTGTCGCCGAAGAGCGGCAACAGCTCCTTCTCGATGTCCATGCCGAGGAGGTCGCCGGCGCGCGCCAGTTCTTTTGCGAATTCCGGCCCGGCCTCTGGTTCGACCAGGTCGCGGATCTGCTTCCAGAGATTCGCCAGGTCGATGCGGCTGGCCGAGCAGAACGAGGCGGATTCGGGCACGACCTTGAGCGCGGCGGCGGGAATCGGCTGGGCCGCCGCGGCGGCGGCGAAGAAGCCCTTGGGCGCGCCGGCGATGGGAACGGCCAGGTCCAGGCCGATCACGGTGCCGCGCGAGCCAAGTTGCACGACCATGCTCTGCGCGGCGTCGATGCCCGCGGCGGTCAGGGCCTTCTTTATTTTTTCCACGTCGGCGGGCTTCTCTTTGGCCAGCAGCAGCTTCAAGAGCGCGGGCACGTCCGCATAGACCGCTGCGTGGCCTTCGCTGCCCAGGAGTTTACAGGCCGCGGTCCAGTTCTTGGCGGAGGCAAAGGCGTCGGCGCGCTTGGCCGGTTCGGCCAGGCGCGCGCGCATGGCCTTGAGATTCTCGGCGCTGTCGCTCAGGAGCACGAAGCCTTTCTCATAGACCAAGGCGGGACCTTTGTCCGGGTTGGGCGTGAGCGGCACGACTTGGCCCTCGGCGAGCGGTTTGCCTTTCAGGAGCACGGCGAGGAGGCGTTCGGCGGCCTTGGCATCGCCGGCCTTCACCGCGAGGCTGATCTTGGGCGGTCCGCCCGCATTGAAGGTGAACCCCGCAGCGATTCCGCCGCTGGCGACCTTCTCGATGTCGGCGGGATCGGGCAGGAAGGGCGCGTCCTTGCGATGCTCAGCATACTGTTCGAGCGCGGCGGTCCAGGCCGGCTTCGCGAAGAGCTGCAGGTCGGGTTCGGCCCAGAGCTGGCCGAAATCGGAGTCGGCGATGGCCTTGCGGAAGGCGGGCACATCCTTGATGTAGACCACCACCGTGGCATCGCCATGGACCAGTTCCAAACCCGTGGGCGCATCGTCCGCGCCACGCAGGTTCACGGGAAGAGACGCAAGGCCGCAGAGCAGGCCGAACACAAGCTGGCAGCGCATTTTCATGGAACGAACCCCTTTCGTCCTAATGTGGATTAGGAAACAGGCGTTAGTCTGCTAAAGTGTAAAAGTGCCGGCGCGCAAATACCCCTTTACTTGAATGCCCAAAGAATAAAGCGCAGGGCGGAGAAGGCAAGCGCTACCTTTTTCCGTTCATTTCACGGCTATTCTGTCACGATCCAGCCTGCGGGATCGTAGGCTTCCGTGGCTTCCGCCTTCGTTTGCGTCTCGGCGCCGTTGTCCTTTTCGTAGACCGTGCCGGTGTTGTTGATCTGGAAGGTCTTGCGGCCGCTCTTGCCGTACGCGGCAGGGAACGCGATGACCGCATAACCGAGGGTCATATTGCCGTTGTTCACATAGCTCTTCTTGCCGCCGGGCGCGCCGGGGCCTTGTCCCTTCAGCACTTTGAACAGGTAGCCGTTGAAGGGCGTGCCGCCGAGCCCTTTCTTGTCGAGCTTGCGGGCGAGGTCTTCCTTTAGATGCAGCGCGAGCGTCTGGCAGCGCTGGCGGATCTCGGCGTCTTTGCTCTCCGCGACGGCCTTATCGAGCAGCTTGATGGCGCCGGCCCCGATCTTCTTTAAGCGGGCCGTGGCGTTCTCGCGTTCCTGGTAGTCGTCCGCCCCCAGCTTGGCAAAAGCCTCCTCGAAGGCTTTGGCCTCTTCGGGCGTGGCTGCGGGGATTTCCTTGTCGTCGGGGAGCTTCAACACCACGTCCACGCCGGCCTCGGCCATCCTTTTGTCGATGAGCGTCAGGTCGCCCTTGCCCTCGTTTTTCTCGTAGAGGCTGTTGTTGCCCTTAAAGGCCTGGGCGTATTCGAGTACGCCGTCGGCGTCCCAATCGGTGCGGCGGTAGATGTCCTCGGCCTCGGCGAAGGTCTTGCAGGCGGCGATGGCGGCGGACTCGTTCCTGGCGATCTCGGCGTCGTCGGGCTTGTCGGCGCTCTTGGCCTCTTCCGCGGCGTGGAGTGCTCCGGCGGCCAGTAAAAAGATTGTGCAGGCCAGGATACGGCGGGGTGTCCGCATGTGGGCGTCTCCTTAATATATTGGATCCGAGCGGCTCATTAGGATCGCAGTATGTCCTGAATTACGCAAAACGGCCCGGTTCTTTCGGCGCACTCGGTGCGTCAGCCAAAGAAGGGGAAGAGGACCGGGATATTCTCTTGGTTCAGCGGCGCCCCGTATTCGCAGCCCTCGAAGGCCTCGGCGTAGCGGATCTTCGCGCCGTGCTTGCGGCCATACCGTTGGATCAACTGCTTGCGGTACTTGTGGGCGCACTCCTGGTCGGCCTTGAGGCGGCGTTCGCGGAGCCAGGCGCGGCGTTCGCGGTCGCTTTTGGGTACTTCGTTCTCGACGCGCTGGTTCCAGGGAATCCACTCGTAGAATTGCGAGACGTGGCAATGCAGCATGTCGACTTTCTTCTCGACCACCGCGTCGATGCCGACGACCACGTCGGGCATGAACGGGATCGGCTTCTGAAAGTTGTCGGAGAGGTAGCCGATGACGGGCATCTTGCGCAGCGCCGGAGTGGTCGGGAGGTTGTTCGGGACCGTGCACACATACGAGGAGTCTTGAACAAGCTGGGACGTATAGCGATGGTCGGGGTGGTAGTCGTTCGGGCGGTGCGTGAGGATCAGGTCGGCGTCGAACTCACGGATGAGCTTGATGAACTGCTTGCGATAATAGAGCGTCGGTTCGAGTTCGCCGTTGGTGAACTCCATAATATGCGACTCGATGCCGATCACGTCCGCCGCGGCCTGGGCCTCGGCCACACGCCGCCGGACGAGTTCGACGCCGCCGATCGCGTGGTGGCCTGTGCCGCCATTCGTGGCCGAGACAAAGCGCACGGTGTGCCCGGCCGCGGCCCAGAGCGCCGCCGACCCGCCGGCCTTGATCTCGTCGTCATCCGGATGCGCTCCAATGACGAGAATGCGCAGCTTCTTAAAGGTGGTACGCGGAGCGTTCGCACGGGGCATGTTCTGACTCCTTAATCTGCTGGGTCGTACTGGTATTCCGCCTTAGCAAGGTCGGCGAGACGGTAGCTTGCTTCGAACCGTTCCCAATTCAAGCGCCGGATAGGGTAGCGCTTGTTACTTGGCTGGAGCGAAGCGACACGCGTAACTTATTTAAAAACAATAGGTTAAAGAACTTTTCGATTTGTAGTTGAAATTCCTAGTTCGTTTAGCAAAATGGGCACGTTCTCTTGGTAACTCATTTACTAATTGTGCCTTCCAAGACGTGGAAGGCTCTCCGGAAGGAGCCGCTTCTTGCGCATGTGCATCAATAGGATTGTGCTCTGTTTAGTTGCGATGAGCAGCGTGTTCATGGCGAAGGCCATGGCGAGCACGCCGGACGATTACTCGAACTTGAAGAAAGAAGTCGAGGACCTCCGCAAAAAGCTCTCGACGAACGGCGGCGCGCCCAAGGCCGTCGGCCCGATTGGCAAAGCCGATGCGATGGTCGCCAACAAGTACGGCCCGAACGCGACGGTGACGACGAAGACGGGCAAACTGACGATCGGCGGGTTGTTGCAGGTCTGGAACTACCGGATTCAGAATGACAACGTGGGCGTAAACGCCTTCCTGAATGAACAATTCGGTATAGCAAATACGAATGAGCTAGCAGACAACGACGGCTTCCGCATTCGCCGCGCCGAGATCAAGCTCTCGTTGGATGTCAATGACGACATTACCGGCGTCATCGTGATCGATCCCACGGGAGGCGATGAAGCGAATTCCTTTCCGGGGTTGCCGACGAATCAGGGCGTAGTTGGGAGCGGCATCGTCGCGGGTAACAGCAAGTTCTCCCTCGACGATATTAATACCTTTACCGGGTTCGACCGTTTCAATCAGTCCACGAAGCAATTCATGCGTGGCGGTCTCATGACCCCGAATCGCGTCCTACAAGACGCCTACATCAATTACCATCCTGCCTGGATTCCCCACCATGACTTCACGATTGGCCAGTTCAAACCGCCCATGTCGGAAGAAGGCAACCGCAACAGCGGGCAGCTTGATTTCGTTGAACGCGCCATGATCAATCAATTCTCCAACCAGCGGGATCTTGGTTTCGCGGTACACGGGACATGGTTTAAGGACCGCTTCCAGTATTGGATCGGCGTCTTCGATACGGCCGGATCCTTTCAAAACACGTTCGCGAGCTATCAGAACCGCAGTGACGACAACGACGAAAAAGATCTGACATGGCGGATACTTGGCCGGCCGCTTTGGAATAACAAGACGTTCGGATCCCTTGAACTCGGATATTCCAGGCAGGACGGCGTTCATGGAGAAGCTGGGCGCGGACTTAACGGCGGACTTAACACCGCTCGCCCAAATGTGGATGGATTAAGCCTGCAAGAGACGCACGCATGCAGAGAATATGCGTGGATGTGGTATCGTCCTACAGGCCCTGTGCGGGGATGGTGGTTGCGCGGTGAGTACGCCTTTATGGAAGACCGGCCGCTGCCTGGCTTAGGCGCTATTATTAACATCCAAACAAAACCTCGAGTATTCAATCGAGAAGGCTTTTATGCGGCAACCGGCTATAAGCTATCCGATAGTATTTGGGCTGAATCGCTTAAGAATCACTCGAACTGGCTGATCAAAATGGCTTACGATGTTGAATTTGCTTACCGTTATGAAGTCTTCGGTAACGTACTTACCGACGACGTTACCGCGTATGATCCCGGGACCTCTCCGGTACACACGGACGTGTTCCGAACGAGCGTACATACGGCTGGTATCAACTATTATTGGAAAAGTTATAACGTTCGCACTCAGATCAACTATTCGTGGGTAAGTGAACCTGAGGGGCATTTGATTAACGGGGCGGGCGGCTCGAGATTTTTCCCGAACCCTGGCCCCTTCCGCAGGTTCCGCGAAGTCAAGAACAACGTCTTCGTGATCAGCCAGCAGATCATGTGGTAATAGGATTGTGAGCCGTTAGCGTACAAAAAAGCCCGCCGGATGGCGGGTTTTTTTGTTGGCGCAATGGCGGCACGGCTTGACAGGACCCCGCGGGCTGTGGAGATCGTCACGGCGTGAGCGATACGACCCGCGTCTCTCCCGCCGTGGCCCACGACCGCCTGCGCGCGCCGCTGCGCTTCCTGGGCGCGCTGCTGCTCGTCCTGCTGGCGCTCAACGGCTACCGCTGTTACGAGCGCGGGCGCTACGAGCCGCCCGAATCCGGGCAGACGGCCGAGCAAGCGCGCAAACGCAAGCACCGCGGCACGGACTTCACCGCGTACTACTCGGCGTGAGAACTCGCCCGCACCGGCCGCAACATCTACAAGGATTGGGACGCGTCCTCGACGCCCTTCCGGCCTTATCTTTACCCGCCGATGTTCGCGGTCTTCCCCATGGCGCCGCTCTCGCTGCTGCCGCACAACGCGGCTCTGGCGGTCTTCTACGCGCTGAACATCCTGCTGCTGCTTGCGGTCCTGTGGATGCTGCGCCGGCTGCTCTGGCCCCGGCGTCCGGCCGCGCCCCCGCCTTTCTGGGCGCGTCCTGAAGTGGGCCTGTTCTGCGCGGCCGTCTGCTGCGGGCGCTTTCTCGACGCGAACATGACCGTCGGCAATGCGAACGCGATCGTGCTCTTTCTGGTGGTGCTGGGCCTGTACTTGATCGCCCAAAGGCCGGGACCCGCGGGTGGGATCTCCGGGGGACTTGCGGTCGCATTGGCGACGGTCTTCAAAGTCTCGCCCGGGCTTTTTGGCGCCTACTTTCTCTGGTCGCGGCGCGGCTGGGCTATGGCGGGCGGCGCGCTGGGCCTGGCGCTTTTCTTGTGGGTCGTGCCGGGCGCCGTGCTGGGGTTCGACGCCAACGCGGAAGCGCTGCGCGCGTCGCAGCGGTATCTCTTTGGGCAGGTGGGCGGCACGGGCGGCTATGCTCCGGGCGCGATGCCCGAAGAAAATCCCGCCGCCGCCAAGGAAGCGCCGGCGCTCGAGCCCGCCGGGGCCGGGCATGAGAGCGAAGACGCGCCGCGCGCCTACGGCATCAGCCTGCGCGGAACGTTCCAGAAACTCTTCTCCGAGACCGTGGCGCTGAATCATGCCGAGCCGGGCGCGGACATGAGCGTGAACGTTCTGAGCCTGCCCGTCGAGACCTCCACGCGCATGGCGAACATTGCGGGCTTGGTTCTGCTGGCGCTGGCGCTCGCGCTGACGCTGCCGCGCGGGGCGCGCGAGGGCCCGTGGGGACCGGCGCTCTCCTTCAGCCTGCTGGCGGTGACGGCGCTGCTGATCTCGCCGCTGACGCGCAAGGCGCATGCGGTGACGCTGGTGCTGCCCGCGGCGGCACTGATCGCGATGCTGCAGCAGGGCATCCTGGGCGGCCTCGCGCACAAGGCCGCGTGGTGCGCGCTGCTGCTGCTGGCGGTCGTAGGAACGTTCACCTCTGCGGATATTCTGGGCGATGAGACCAGCGCCCTGTTGCACGCGCTGGGCTGCTTCACCTGGACGTTTCTGGTGCTGTACGCCGCGCTGGCCCTGGCGCTCTGGACGGCGTATGCGGAAGCGGAGCCGGGCGCCCTGGCAGTGAAGTATGTGAATAGACGAAAACCGTAGATGGCCGCGACGGCCCCTTTCTGCATTTCACATTTTCGCGAGCGCACGTAACGTTCAGCGCATGACCGCAAAACTGCTCGAAGGCGGGGCGCTCGCGAATCAGATTCGCGCGGAGATCGCCCGCGAAGCCAAAGTCCTTAAGGAGCAGGGCCGGCAGGTCTGCCTGGCCGCGGTGCAGGTGGGCGAGAAGCCCGAGTCGGTGATGTACGTGAAGAGCCAGGAGAAGGTCTGCGCGGAAGTCGGGATCGCGTTCCGCTTGGTGCAGTTGCCGAGCGCGATCAGCCAGGCGGTCCTCCTGCATGCGATCGAAGAACTGAACAAAGACCCGAGCGTGCACGGGATTATCCTGCAGCTTCCGCTCCCGGCGCGCCTGGACGCCCGCCTGGCGCAGCGCGCGATCGATCCGCGCAAAGACGCAGAAGGCGTGCATCCGATAAACCTGGGCTTAATCGTCTACGGCGCGACGCAGCGCGCGCCCTGCACGGCCATCGCCGCGTACAGCCTGATCAAGTCCCTCCACGTAGACCTCTATGGCAAAGAAGCGGTGGTCGTGGGCCACAGCCAGATCGTGGGCAAGCCCATTGGGCTGCTGCTGCTGCACGATTACTGCACGGTCTGCACCTGCCACATCGCGACGCGGGATCTCGCCGCGCACACGAAACGTGCCGACTTGCTGGTTGTGGCCGCGGGTAAACCGAGGTTGATCACCAAGGATATGGTGAAGCCAGGCGCGATCGTGGTGGACATCGGCGTCAACCGCGTCCCGGTGCTGGACGCGAAAGGCCAGCCGGTCCTGAACGAGAAGGGCAACCCGAAGCACCAGATACTTGGCGACGTGGACTTTGAAGGCGTCAAAGAGGTCGCCGAGTGGATCACGCCCGTGCCCGGCGGCGTCGGCCCGCTGACCGTTACCATGCTCTTGCGCAACGTGATGGAACAGGCCAAGCAGGACGCGAAGTGAGCCGTACAACGGTTCGTAGTTTAGGGTTCGTGGTCAGCGTTTAATGTAAAATGGAAACCCACAGCAGGCCATCAGGACCTGCCCTTGTCGAGTTTCGAACATTCATGCATCATGCTAAGCGCTTCTTACGTCTAGGGTAAGAGCACGCGAGGACGCCAAAGCATAACATGGGAACCGGGCTGGGAATCGACGTCGGCACGGAGTGGATCAAGGTCGTCCAAGTGCGGACGTCCGGGAGCTCCGTCACGGTCACTGGCGCGCTAAAAGTCCCCCGCGGTGGCGGTGGCGGCGGCCCGGATATTCCGCCCGAGATGCAAGGGGCGCTGGTCGTCCCCGAGACCCTTGGCCAGGAACTCGCCCGCGCGGGCCTGAAGCGCTCCGGCACGCTGGGCGTCTCCGGGCGCGAAGTGATCCTCAAGTACGTCTCTACGCCGCCGATGCCGCCGGAAAAACTCAAGAAGATCATCGACATGCAGGTGGCCGACCGGCTGGTCGCGGGCCGCAAGGGCGACGACGAGAGCCCCGCGGTGACGCACGACTTCCGCCTGCTGAACGTCCCGACGGGGCTGAAGGGCGACCTGGTGGTGATGGCCGGCGTGGCCAAGAACGAGTTCCTCTTCGGCAACTACAGCGCGCTGAAGAAAGCCGGCATCGGGCTCAAGCGCATCACGCCCGCGGCGTTCGGCCTGGTGCAGGCGTATCTGCGTACGCAGAAGATCGCGCCGGGCGAGACGGTGGTGCTCGTGGACGTGGGCCACGAGAACATCGAGATCGCGATTCTGCAGGAGGACAACCTCTTCTTCGCGCGCAGCGCGCCGGGCGGCGGCAAGAGTTTCGACTCGGCGCTGGATAAGATGCTCAAACTGGGCAAGGACAAGATCCAGGAGTTCAAGCACCATCGCGCCAAGCTGCTGCCGGAAGGCGCGAAGACCGCGAGCCCGCAGGAGCTCCAGTTCCAGAACGCCTTGAAGGAAGGCGCGGACAACATTGCCAACGCGATCCGCGGCGCGATCATGTTCTGCCGCACGCAGGCGAAGATGCCGAAGCTCGACTACCAGCGCGTCTTCCTTTCGGGCGGCGGCGCCAGGCTGAACGGTCTGCGCGAGTACCTCGAGGCGAAATCCAAGCGTCCGGTGCAGGTGCTGGACCTCTACACGGGCCTGGACCTGCGCAAGGTGGACGCGCAGAGCGCGAAGTGCTTCGAGGGCGACGTGCCGGACATGGCCGTCGCGCTGGGCCTCGCGATCGTGGACGCGAACCCGAAATGCTATCACTTCCAGCTCCTGCCCGAGCCCGTCATCAAGAAACGCATCTTCTGGAACAAGACCGTCTGGGCCGCAGCGGCAGGGGTCGTCTTGATGCTCGGGATCATCCCTCCGTACAACCGCTCGGTGGAAGCCCTCTCCAAAGCGCAGGTGAAGAAGACGGACTTCGAGGAGCGCGTCGAGGCCGCGAAGCAGAAGAAGAAGGATTTCGAAGCCCGCAAGGTCAAGCTGCGCGAGCGCACGCAACAGATCGAGTATTACGCGCAGCAGACGCGGCTGGGGCAGGTGCAGCTTAACTTCTTCGCGCAGCTCCGCGACGCCGCGCCCCAGGGCATGACCATAAGCTGGGTCGGTTCGTCCGAGGCGGGCATCAACACCAATGCGGCCAACGACGTCTTCGACAATCCCATGCGCGGCATCCAGATCCGCGGCGTCTACGACTCCGACCAGATCAAGGATTTCAACGGCGCGGCCGCGGAGTTCTTCAAGAGGCTGCGCGAGATCCCCGGCGTGCTGACCCCCGAACTCGACTTGGGCGAGCTTGAACGCGAGAAAGATCTGGCGGCCAATCTCAAGCCCTTCCGCTTTAAGCTCTCTCTGGCCAGCCCGGACAAACCGATCGCGGCGGAGCCCGCCGCGCCGCCGGCCGGAAAGACCGAATCGAAGACGGAGACGAAGAGCGGAGCGGCACCGGAGAAGAAGTCGTAAAACGTAAAACGTAAAACGTAAAACGTAAGACGTAAGACGTAGAGCGTAGAGCGAACGACGAACGACGAACGACGAAGGACGAAGGACGAAGGACGAAGGACGAACGAAATGCGTAGGACAGAGAGGCTGGCGTTGAACGCCCGGAGTTGCGAGCCAGGAGCTGAGAGCTGATCCATGTTCGCGCGTAACAAAGGCATCTTCCTGGTGGGCGCGGGGCTGGCGGCGCTGTGGGCGGCGCTGTACTTCGTCGTCCTCGTGCAGCCTGGCTGGAGCCAGCGCGAGAGCGCGATCGCGTCGGCGCAGACGGACCTCGATACGTGGCTGAAGAATTACAAGACCGGCAAGGACACGCTGCCGCTGCCCGATGCCGCGAAGAAACTGGCCAAGCAGGAAGAAGTGCTGGAAGCGGCCGGGCGGACGCTGAAGCAGATCGAGTTCGTCGCGGACTTCGCGCCGTTTACGCTGGCCTCGGCCGCCGGCAACGACCCGAACAATTACTTCGACAAGAAGCGCAACGACGTGCGCGGCGAGGTGCGCGATAAGATGGCGCTCAAGCTCGCGGCGGGCTGGGAAGACCTGGGCTTCCGCGGCAAGGTGCTGGAAGAACCGGTACAGCTCAATCTGGCGCGGTTGCTCATGTTTCAGCGTTTCTGCGTAGCGGCCAAGGATGCGGGCCTCGCGGACATTATCTCGATAACCTATCCCAAGCATCGCATCGTCCCGTTCGGCGGCGACGATAATGTGAAGGTTGCAAAGCTTTACATGCTGCCGCTCGAAGTGCGCTTCCGCGCGACCGAGCGCAAAGTTCCGCTGATGCTGTACCAACTCCAGCGGCCGACGGATCCGGGCCGGTCGTACTTCTCGCTGCGCGGTTTCCAGGTGGCGGTGAAGGACAAGGAGAGTGGGCTGCTGGACTGCTGGGTGGCCGTCGGCGCGATTCTCACCGAGAAGCAGGCGAAGGACTTGAAGATCGAGATCAACGAAGATGAGCGGCCGGGTCAGCCGGTCAAACCGCCTGTGAACCTGGACCGCTACTAAGCTTTGAGGCTTTAAGAAAATGGATCTGATCGAGGAACAACTGGGCCGGATCCTGCTGGTCGCGGCCATTGCTTTCAGCGCCGCGATGGCGGTATTGGGCGGGAGCACGGAAGCCAAGTTCGAGACCGAGGAGACGGTGAAGGACGCCGGCGCCGTACAAGTGCAACTCACCGCCGAGCAGCTCCTGCCAGTGGAAGTGTACTACCCCGACAAAGACGCCAACGCTTACATGGGCTCGACGCGCTACGTCTGGATTCCGCCCAAGGTCGTGAAACAGTACGAGGCCGTGGACCTGGAAGTCCCGCCGGCGGCGGTGATGCCCGCGCCCGGCGTGCTCCCGAATCCCGGGCCGTCGCTGGAAGGCACGGTCGGCCTGCCGCGCTGGGGCGAAGAACTCGCACCGCCCTCCGTGCAGCCGAAGGATGCCAAGGATGTGAAGGATCCCAAAGACGCTAAGGATACCAAGGAAGCTTCCAAGCCCGCGCCTGGCAAATAGCTCTTGGTTCGCCGTGCGGCTCTAATCCACTATACTCAAAGAAGTTATAGGTGTGTGTCTGGCGCAAGCGTGGACGTCGAGGTTCCAACAGCGCTGGGCGAACCGCGAGTTCCTTCCAAGCCCAAAATCGCCTTCCGCCAAAGCTCTGTTAAGTCTACAAGTATCTGGAAATTAGAGCGCCCGGAAGGGCAGCATCGCACGTCCGAAAAACGTCTGGATAAGCATGGAGGCCCGGATGCCCAAAAGCTTTAGCGCAGTTCTCATAAGCCTTGTTTTGACCTTGGCTTGGACCGGTCGCGCTCGCGCTGCCGGCGTGGACGAAGACCTCTTTAGAGTCCAGGCCTGGGATGAGGTGATTCTAAAGGATGGAACGCCTCTTAAAGGCACGATCATCGAGACCGACGACAAGGATGTCATCAAGGTCCGGTTGGCCAACGGCGCCGCGCGCACGCTCACAAAGGACGAGGTCAAAGAGATCAAACGCAAGACCTCGCCCGAGACGATTCTTGATCAGATCGTAGAAAAGTACAATAGCGATCCGGCGAGCTTGGCAGCGAACATCCGCGAGGTCTACAAGCGCTACCGTGGGATGGAAGCCAAGGCGCTGGCGATCCTGGAGAAGCTCGCGGCGCAGGGCAACAAGGACATCCTGGCGCTGCTGGCGGAGCGTTACCTCGAAGCGGGCAACACCACGGCGGCGGAGGTGACGGCCAAGAAGATCGTGGAACGTTCGCCCACGGCGGAAGGCTACCGCCTGCTGGGCATGGCGCTCTCGACGATGGGCAAGGACGCGGAAGCGCTCGACGCGCTGAACAAGGCCAAGCAGCTCGCGCCGGAGAACGAGGACGTGCTGGTGGCGCTGGCGCAGATCCAGCTCGCGTCGGGCAAGGCCGACGAGGCCAAGAAGGTCTTCGACGACACGCTGTCCAAGAATCCGAACTCGCCCGCGGCCAACGTGGGCCTGGGCTACGTGCTATTGAGGCAGGGCAAGTTCGCGGAAGCGGCGCAAGCTTTCGAGAAGGTCGGTCAGACGGCCCCCAAGCCGCAACTGCTCAAGGCCAAGCTCGGCCTGGCTGCCTGCAAGATCATGCTCAAGGAGTACGACGCCGCGTACAAGCTGGGCGATGACGCGCTGACGCTGGACAACCGCAGCGCGCAAGCGTACGGGCTGAAGGGCTTCGCGAAGCTGATGAGCGGCGACGTGACGCAGCTTCCCGCCGCGGTGCGCTTCGTCGAAGAGTCCTTGCACGAGAACCCCGCCGATCCGCGCATGCTGGTGATCAAGGCGGTGACGCTCGACCGCGGCGCGCAGGTGGACGACCTCAACGCCAAGCCGCAGGAAGCCAAAGCCAAACGCGACGAGGCCGCCAAGCTCCTGGCGCAGGTGGAGGGCATGAAGCTCAGCGATGCCTGGCTGAAATACCTGCTCGCGGAACTGCGCTTCGAACAGAAGGATTACGACAACGCCTCGGCGGGGTTCGAGGAAGCAGCCCGGCTGGCGCCGGCCTTCGCGCCCGCGCAGCAGGCCAAGGGCGCGCTGCTCCTGCGCAGCCGCAAATGGACCGAGGCCGCCGCGGCGTACCGGAAGGCGATCGAACTCGACGGGACCCATTCCGAGTATTACTCGGGCCTGGGGCTGGCGCTGCTCGGCACGACGAACCTCGAAGAGGCGCAGAAGCAGTTCAAGAAGGCGCTGGACCTGGAGCCCAAGAACGTCTCGGCGCTCTGCGGGCTGGGCTATATCGCCAACTACGAAAAGGACGAGGCGCGCGCGCGGGAGATGTTCCAGGCGGCGCTGGCGTCCGACGGCACGTGCGCCTACGCCGCCGACGCGCTGACCAAGATCTTCGCCGAGCGCGACCTGCAGCTCGACTATTTCACCTTCGAGAACAACGCCGATCCGCGGGACTGGTCGGCCAAGGGCGGGCGACAAGTGAAAGCGACGCCGGCCAACGGCGCGCTGCTCTACTACGGCAACCAGGGCATGGCGGCGAGCGGCAAGATCGAGTACCTCACGCCGCTCAACGCGCCGGACTTCGTGCGGCTCGAGGCCGACCTTCAGATCAGCCCCGATAGCCCGGCGATTCTGGCCCTGCGCATCGCTTCGCGCGCGAATTCGGCGACCAACTTCGAGCTCGAGTTCGGCAAGGATAACGCGAAGCACATCGCCTACCGCTTCCGCGACTACGGCGGCCAGCCGCCGGACTGGCGTGCGCTGCCGGACCCCTGGCCGGAGAGCGGCAAGGTCCGGCTCGCGATCGAGACGCAGGAGGTCCGGTCGGGTTCGTTCTTCCTGTTCATCAACGGCAGCAATAAGGGCGAGCTCAAGCTGAAGCTGACCAATCCCACCAAGATCTCTGCGGGATTCGTGTGCGAAGTGCCCGAGAAGGAGAGCGTGGACGCCAAGATCGACAACGTCGCGCTGCTGAAGCGCAGGATCCCCGAGGTGGAAGGCCCGAAGACCGGCGAGTTGGTTCCCGTCGAGCCGAAGAAAGAGCCCGCCAAGACCGACGCGCCGAAGTCGGACGCCCCCAAGGAGGATAAGAAGTGATGCGGAACGACTCTCGCGGCGGGCGCGGGTTCACCCTGATCGAGATGCTGGTCGTGATCTGCGTGATCACGATCCTGGGCGGCCTGGTGCTTTCCGCGCTGGCCATTGCGCGCAAACGCGCGGCGATCCAGCGCCAGGAGGCGCTGCTGGGCGTGCTCGAGAAGGGCTGCATCGAGCGCTACTACACCGATTTTAACGAGTACCCGCAGTCCAACGGCAACGACGGGGTCAACGGCTGCGAACAGTTGCTCAAAGCGCTGCTGACTAAAGACAAGGACGGCCCCTACATCAAGATCAAGGAGTTCAAGACGCTCGACACGAACAACAACGGCAACGATGAACTCGTGGACGAGTGGTACAAGCCGCTGCGCTACGTGGTGGCGCGCGACTACGGACGCGAACCGCCGAACAAGCATTCCTTCCGGCTCTGGTCGATCGGGCCCGACGGCGTCGACGACCCGATGAACAGGGATTCGGACGATATTGTGAATTGGAAGAAGGGCAAAGAGAACGAAGAATGAGCGGGATTGAAGCACTTCGATTGGGCGCTGCTTACAGCGCGGGCGGGCAGGCAGGATGCCTGCGCTACGGGCGGGGCTTCACGCTCATTGAGATGCTGGTGGTGATCGCCATCATCTCGACGCTGCTGGCCATCGGCGCGATCACCTTCCAGCGGCAGTCGGCGCGCATGAAGGCCGACGCGGTGGCGGCCACGCTGGACACGGCCATCCGGCAGGCGCGGAACTCGGCCATCAGCACCGGCGCGCCCGCGTTCGTGGAACTGGACGACCAGAGCGATCCCCAGCGCGTGGTGGCGTGGGGCTACCGCGTCGTGGGTCTGTGGCACTTTGAAGATGGCGGCTTCGAGACCAAAGGCGCCTTCGGACACCGCGGCATTGTGCGCGGCTGCAAGCCTGCGGAAGGCAAGATCGGCAAGTGCCTGAACTTCGCTCTCGGCGGCTCGGTGGATTGCGGCTCCGATCCCGACTTCGACCTCGACGACGGCGGCTACCTCGAAGCCTTTGTACTCGGCGCGGCGGACTTCACGGCCACGCAGTTCATCTTCAAGAAGAAGAACGCCTATGGTTTCGCGGTGGGCCGCGACGGCGTGCTGACCGGGAACGTCGGCTCGCAGGAACTGAGCGCGTTCAACTTCTCGCTGCCGCCGAAGCGCTGGACGAAGGTGGCCTTCGCCTGGGACCGCCGCAATTCGATGATCCTCATTGACGATGCCGTGGTGGCGCTCGGGCCGGCTATGAAGACGCGCGTGAGCCACGACTCGCTCCTGGTCGGCGACGACAGCGCGCCGTTCGTGGGCTTGATCGACGAAGTGCGCGTGATGGCCGCGATTCCCGGGCGCGCGGTGGAACTGGCCGGCAACACGAAGCTGGTCCACAACGCCGCGCCGTGGAAAGAGATTCACTTCGCGCCGGACGGCGGCTTGGACGTGCGCTTCCACACGGGGCCGCTCACGGTCGATCTGATCCAGGGCGAGAAGAAGCGCAGCGTCTTCGTCTCCATGCTGGGCCTCACGCAACGCACCGATGTCGAGAGCCTCGTGAAGGACCCCGAACAGGAAGACAAACAAGTCAAGGCCGTGCCGCCGCCGCCCGCGCGCCAGAAGCTGCTGCCGGCGCTTCCGCGCAAACCGATGCAGGCGCCGTCGGACACCGATGAAGTCGGCAAGGCGCCGGGACCCGAGTTCAAGCCGGTGGATGCGGCCAAGAGCAGTGAAGCTCCCGCCGAAGCGAAATCCGAAGCCAAGCCGGACGCGAAGAGCGAGGCTAAGGCCGAAGAGAAGACGGAGGCCAAGCCGTGAACACTCCCCCATTGAAAACAGAACACAAACCCAAGGACGGAACGCGTAAGCGCCACGGTTTTCTGCACAGGCTGCGAAATCCGCGCGAGCGCGGCATTGCGATCATCATGGTGATGGTGGTGCTGGCGGGCCTGGTGGCCCTGGCCGCGCCGTTCGTGCTCTCGATGATGCTGCAGAGCCGCTCCGCGCGGAGCGACCTGACCGAAGCCCAGGCGCGCGCGGGCGCGGAAGCGGCGATCGATCACGGCATCGCGCAGTTGCATAAGCTGGTCAAAGCGCCCGGCTACGACCCGACGCCGGACGTGGACACTCTCGACGAACTGCGCGTCGATTGGACCATGATGGGCGTCGACGTGAAGGTGCAGGACCCGAACGGCCTGCTCTGGTCGGCGAAGCTCGAAGACGAACAGGGCAAGATCAACGTCCAGACCGCGTCCCCGGCGCTCATCGGCAACCTGCTCAACGCGTCCACCCTGACCGATAAAGTAACGAAGGGCTCGGCGGAGATCACCGTCGACGACGGCGGCGCTTTCTGGTCCGACGGCGATGCTTCCACGGTGGACGGCTACATCCGCATCGGTTCGGACACGGTGGCGTACACGAACGTGAACGGTAACACGGTTACGCTTGCGCCGTCGGGCGACTACGCGCTGCTCAACAATCACAATACGGGCTCGCTGGTCTACGACGGGCGCGCCGCCTGGATCGCCGACTACAAGTTCAAGCCGGGAAGCGACGAGTTCCGGCCGTTCCGCTCGGTCTACGAGATCAAGGCCGCGGGTAACGGCAACCCGGCGCTGGCGATCCGGCCCGACGAGTTCGCACGGATCGAACGCTTTCTCACGATCGACTCCGGGTTGGAAGGCCCGCTGTGGGGCCGCGCGGAGCGCGTCGCGGAGCAGGCGTTCGAGGGCGACCGGCAGTGGTTCACGGTGGAGAACGGCAGCGGCTTCGGCCCCGGGGCGTTCGTGCGCTTCATCCAGAACGGCAAGACAGTGACGCATGTGCGGGTGGACGCGGTGCGCGTCCAGCAGAAGACCGGCTGGACGGTCTTCCATACTGAGCTTCCGGTGGGTGTAAGCGTGAACGGTTCGGGCGTGGGCAACGACGTCTTCGTCTCGCCGATGCTCTATCATCCGATCAACATCAATACGGCCACGCCCGATGTGGTGCAGGCGTGCCTCATGGGCGTCTGCCTGGCGGGCAGCACCGAGCCCGTCAACGCCGCGAAGGCCCGGCTGCTGGCCGCGCTGCTCACCGACCGCAGGTACGGCAACTCCGACGACCTGTACAAGGCCATCGACGAGGCGCGGCAGAAGGGCATCCTGACGGCGCAGCAGCGGGACGCGGTCTTCATCAACGCGACCGAGTACAACAGCCCGAAGCTGCGCAGTTCCACGGTGCCGTTCTGCTACCGCGCGTTCGGCTCGTTCACGGTCGAAGGCACGGGCATCGTGAACTCGACCAACGGCCTGCAGCTCGCGCGGCACACGATCCGCCAGGTGGTGACGCTGCCCAGCCCGGCGCCGGGGCGCTTCAAGCTCGATACGCAGGAACAGTTCCAGAAGCTTGTG
Organism: Planctomycetota bacterium; assembly: GCA_016200135.1. Lineage (GTDB taxonomy): Bacteria > Planctomycetota > SZUA-567 > H5-PLA8 > H5-PLA8 > JACQFI01. The sequence continues at coordinate 34,358 of JACQFI010000016.1, read as the reverse complement.
GACCAGGGCATGGGCGCGCGGGTGGTGACGTGGCCCGTGGCAATGCCGCCGACCGGCGGCAAGTTCCGGCGCTCGGCGATCGCCAAGCAGCCCGATCCCACTAAAGGCGACGTGCGCTTGAGCGTTGGCGAAGTGGGCCTGCACGGCGTGCCGGGCGAATGGGTCGACCATTGCGACGATCCGAACAACCGCGCGTTCGTGCAGGAAGGCTACGACTTCGGGCAGCACGGCAAGTTCGAGGCCGCCGGCGTGCCGGGCCTGAACGGCTACATGCCCACCACCGGCGCGGAACTGTGGGTGCGGCCGACGGGCGGCGGGCAGATGTACCTGTTCGACCAAGGCGACGAGGCCGAACGCAATCGCGCCTCGTTCATCTACCAGCCCGGATCCAGGGCCAGGAAGTGCGCCTCGACGGCCAGCTTCTGCCGAAGAACAGCGAGGTGAAATTCAGCCCCGGGACGCGGCTCTCCGGCGACATTAAGGAAGACGACACGGAGCTAGACCTCGACGATGCGGGCGACCTGTCCATCAAGGGCGCGCTCAAGATCGGCGAGGAGATCATCGAGTACGAGCGGCAGGGCAACAAACTGAAGAATCTGGTCCGCGGGAACCGCATGTCGGCCGCGGCACCGCACAACCAGGGCGAATACGCGATGCAGTACGGCTACGCGTGCCCGCTGGGGGGCGACCTGCCGGTTGGCGGAGGGCTGCTGACCGAGCGCATCGAGAAGCCGAACAGCGGCGGCACGCTGAACACGCGCGTGAACTACCCGAGCCCGCCGAATAAGGTCGATTTCATCCTGCATGACGAGACCGGCAAGATTCCCGTGCTTGACGCCACGAGCTTCCCGCCTTCGGGCTATGTGATCATCAGCGGCGAGGTGATCGAGTACACGAAGAAGTCCGCTACCACCCTTGAGGGTCTGACCCGCGCGGTCGCGGCCAGCGGGAACTCGGGCAAGGCGCGCAATCTGAAGCACAACTCGGCCGTGCAGCTCATCAGCTTTCAGGTGACCAAACACGACCAGTACGACCCGAACGGGTACGTGCAGATCGACAACGAAGACAACGACATGGACGTGGAGTGGATCTCGTACGGCGAAAAGAAGTCCGAGAACGGGAAGAACTACCTCGTCGCCCGGACGGGCGCCAACGCGCCGGTCACCATCCAGCAGGGCAATCCTCCCAAAGACCTGCCGAACGAGCGCAGTGTGTATATCAGCGAGTTCCGTGGGGTGATGGGCACGAAGTCCAGCATGGCGCACGCGAAGAAGGCGAAGGTGATTCCGGTCGCGCGCATGAGCGGCCCGCAGAACGGGCACGCGCTCAGCCCGTTTGGCGCGGGCATCAGCACCGTTTCCGTGCTTACGCGCGGCCAGAAGGACGGCGACGTACGCTGGGTCAAGCGCGCCTTCACGAACCAGTATCCCAACTGGAACATCCGTTACGACAACACCGGCAAGGCGGTCTCGGCCACGTTCGCGGGCTGGAGCTTCGATTTCTGGGCCGGGCTGAACGATTTCGTCTCGCGGCGCTACAATGCGAACGTCTCGCGCTTCCTCAAGTTTCCCTCGGGCGAACTGCCCGACGTAAGCGACATGACCCGCCACATCGGCGAGTCCATGGACGGGGAAGGGCAGATCAACGGATGGGTCGACGAGATCAAGTCCGTGCCGCTCCCCAGCCTCGGCGGTAAGACCTCCATGGATACGGCCGGCACGCCGCTGAAAGCGGCGGATACGGACGTCTACGTCGAGACGGTGGACGAGTGGGCCCGTCCGGACAAAAACACCTCCAACCCTATTTGGCCGGCCACCGGCGGCTTGATCAAGATTGAGGATGAACTGATTTTCTACTCGTCCTCAAGCAACGGGACGGTGGATTACTATGCCGACGTGCTGCCGACGCTGAAGCTCAAGGCCGCGCGTATGGCGAAGAACCCCGTAACCAAAGGCGACGAGAGCCACCCGAACGTCCAGACCAAGACCGTGGTCCATCTGAGCGGGCTCAAGCGCGGCGTGCTGGGCACTTCCGCGGCGGACCATCCGCCCGGCGCGTACGCGATGCTGCACGACGCCGCGCCGATCTCCATGATGGTGGGCGCGGTCTCGCAGTCCGCGGACACCTTCCACGTCAAAGACCCGCGCGGCTTCCCCATGGAAGGCTACGCTTGGGCCGACAACGAAGTCTTCTCCTGGACCAAGCGCCAGAACCAGAACTTCAGCGGATGCAGCTTTTTCCGCGGGCGCTTCGGGACGCAGCCCGAAGGCCACGATGACGGCGCGATCATCCAGGCGCTGCCGTTCCGGTACTGGGACCGCGCGGCCAAGGCCTACGACGGCGCGGGCATCGCGTATTTCCAGGCCGGCTATTATGCGCGCGGCGCGATCTGGGACTCGGTGGACCTGGGGATCTCGGGCGGCTCTGGCAACCCGCTCCCGAACCTCTGCCGGCCGCGCATCCTCGTGCGCTTCGACGGCCAGCCCGGCTGGGACGCCATCCCGAGCAACGATGAAGGCGGCTTGTACGAGTTCGCCGGCGGCGGCCACTTCCCCATCAAAGGCCGCGGCCCGGGAGGCGGCGTCAAAGCCGATCAGATCGAGATCCGCGTGTACTGGGATTACCTCACCGGCGCATTCCTGCAGAGCACGGACTGGAAGCGCACGTTCGCGCTTGAGCGCCTGCGCGCATCCTACCGCAGCCCGATGGTGCTCAAGCGCCGCGACGAAGTGGAAAAACGATAATGCCATTTTGGATTTTGGATTTCCGATTTTGGATTTGAAAAGCAATGGGAACAGACGGGTGAAGTTATGTTCAATCCAAAATCCAAAATCGGAAATCGAAAATATACCCGTGGCCTCACGCTCATCGAGGTCATGATCACGCTGGCGATCTTCGTCGCGCTGGCGTGGATGATGCTCCTGATGGTCCAGGAGATTGTGAAAGGCTGGAGCAAGGCCGAACGGCAGCGCGTGCTCTACGAACGCGCCGCCGGCGCCATGGACCGCATGACGGACGATCTCGCGGCGGCGCTCTGCGCGGAGCCCCCCGGCGTGGACCAGGTGCTGGTGCGTTTCATCGGCGATATCGACCCCAAGACCGGCGTGCAGCGGCTGATGTTCGTGCGCTCGTTCGAGGCCGGGCCGGAGCGCGCGATGACGCTCTTTGCGGGCGACGGCAAGCCCAACGAAGTCCGTTTCGAGCCGCCTGAAGAGGATGCCAAGGGCAAGAAGAAGGCCCCCGCCGCACCGGTGAACCAGGCCGTGGACCAGGACTACTACACGGGCAAAAACGTAGGCGATTACCGGGCGCTCGGCGGGATGGCGCAGATTGCCTATTTCGTCCAGGACCAGACGCTCTACCGGTCGATTCGCGCGCCCGCCGACGGCAAGTTCGGGCCGCTGCTTGCGCCCAACGCCGCGACGCCGCTGGTCACCGACGTGCTCTATTTCTCGATCGACTACTGGAGCCAGTACACGTACTCCTGGGAAGATCCCGGCAAGGCTTCCAAGAGCAAAGGCGCGGAAAAGATCTGGGACTCGACCCGCGGCATCGAGGGCATGCCGCTCTCGAAGTTCATCCTGCACCGCAAGGGCAGCGAGAACGACCCGGAAGACGATGTCTTCCCCATGAAGGTGCGCGTAACAGTCACCGTCGATTCGCCCATGCCGCGGTGCGTGCACACCAAACTACTCGAAGGCGTCGGCGCGCGCGACGGCATGCTCTTCGTTGATTCGACGCAGGGCTTTCCCGCGGGCGGCAAGCCGGACTCGTTGATCCTGATCGGCAACGAGTGGATTCACTATAAAGACAAGACCGACGATGCGTTCAAGGCCGATTTGCGCGGCGCGCGCGGCACGGTCGGCCAGGACCATGCCGACGGTGCGATCGTGCGCCGCGGCGAGACCTTCACGCGCGTGGTCTTCATCCCCGGCTTCCGTTCCGACTGGACCCCCGACGAAGTGTACTACCAGCGCAAGGACGCGCTGGCGGGCCGCCCGAGGAACGGGCCATGAGCAGGCGCGCCGCCTTCCGCCGCTTCGGGTTCTACCGCGCGCGCGGCATGACCCTCATGGAGGTCCTGATCGCGACGGGGATCCTGGTCTTCGGGCTTGTCTCGGTGATGGCCGCGTTGCAGACGGGGCTGCGCACGCATGCGCGCGCCTTGCACGAGAACAACGCGGCGCTGGTGGGCGCTTCGGTGATGGCCGAACTGCGCTCGATCTTCGCGCGCGGCACGCAACCCCACGGAATCAGCGAACTTACGCCGCAGGAGAGCGCCGATTTTCCGGGCTACAAGTTCGCCGTGGCCATAAAGGATATCTCGGGCGCCCACGGCGTGCGCGGCGGCCCGGATCTGGGCCGCGAGTTCTTCGTCGAGGTGAAGGTCACTTGGGGCGACCACCCCGAAGAGCGCAAGTGGATCGTCTTCAACACCGTCATGTTCTTGCGCACGGAACAGTAGCCGCGCGCACCTCCCTTCTGATGGACAAAATTCTTCCACTGTTCCTAGCCTGCCGGGCGCGCTCACATAGAATGAGCCCATGAGAGCACATCAAGCCGCGCATCCGACGGCGCACGAGCTTCCCGCGGAACTGCCCATTCGGCCCCTCGAGGGCCCCGTCAACCTGGACATCGCGGTCCCGGGTTCCAAGAGCATCACCAACCGCGCGATGATCTGCGGCGCGCTGGCCAACGGACCGGTCACGTTGCACGGCGCGCTGGCGGCCGACGATACGCATTTCATGACCGAGGGCCTGCGCAAACTGGGCTTCAACGTCCAGGTGGACGCGGCCACGGGACGGGTGCGCATCGAAGGCCAAGGCGGAAAGATTCCCGCGGCCGGAGCGGAACTCTTTGTCGGCAACGCCGGCACGGCCATGCGCTTCCTGTCCGCCTTCGTTTGCCTGGGGCACGGCCGCTTCCGGCTGGACGGCACGGCCCGCATGCGCGAACGGCCCATCCAGGACCTGCTCGACGGCCTGCAAGGCATCGGCGTGCGGGCGCGTTGCGAAGCCAACAACGGCTGCCCACCGGTGATCGTGGAGGCCGACGGACTACCGGGCGGCGTCGTGCAGGTCGACGGCGGACGCTCGAGCCAGTACATCAGCGCGCTGCTGATGGTCGCGCCGTACGCGAAGACATCCATGACCATCGAGGTCACCGGCGAGTTCGTCTCCCGGCCGTATGTCGAACTGACGCTGCGCACCATGACCGACTTCGGTCTGCTTACCGCGACCGACGGCGAACGCCGCTACGCGCCCACGCATGGCATTGCGTATCGTCCGGGCGTCTATGCCGTGGAAGGCGACGCGACCGCGGCGAGCTACTTTCTGGCGGCGGCGGCCATCCTGGGCGGGCGCGTCTGCGTCACCAATCTGCGCGCCGATTCGCCGCAGGGCGACGTGCATTTCGCGGAGATCCTCGGCCGCATGGGCTGCCACGTGCGCACGGGTTTCCTGGCCGGCGGGCGCGGCATCGAGGTCTCCCGCGATCCAAAAACAAAGCTGCAGGCCGTCAGCGTAGACTTGAACGACATGCCCGACGTGGCGCAGACGCTCGCCGCCGTGGCGCTCTTCGCCGACGGCGCCTCGCATTTCATCAACATCGGCAACCTGCGGATCAAGGAGACCGACCGGCTAAAGGCCCTCGCGCAGGAACTGACGCGCTTGGGTGCGAAGGTCGATGAAGGCACGGACGAGCTCGAGATCACGCCTGGTCCGCCCAAAGACGCCGCCGTCGAGACCTACGACGACCATCGCATGGCCATGGCGCTGGCCCTGGTCGGTCTCGGCCGCCCCGGCGTAACAATCAAGAACCCCGCCTGCGTCGCCAAGACCTACCCGGGCTATTTCCAGGACTTGGAAAAGCTGCGCGGAGTTTAAGCCCCTTCCGAGTGAATCGATCTTCTGCGTAGAAATCTTGTCCTCGTCCTTCCAGCGGAAGAGATTCGGAAGCCGGGAATCAGGTGAGGTTGAGGCAACTACCTGCTAAGTACATGCCCTAATATCTGACCACACTTCATAGTTGGTGTGCGAACCCTTTAAAATAAAGCGTTTGCCGGGCGAAATCGAAGATCTATCGATGCGCTTTACAAAGATTTAGTGCAAGGCGGCGATTTTTCGTCCGTATTTCCACATAAATGAAACCTTGGCGGCATCCTAGGTACGGGAACTTGAAGTGAGCGGTGAACCCGGCGCGCTTGGAGTTTCGCGCGCCGCATGCGAGGAGAACGTTTCATGCGCAACGCTTGGGTGCTTGGAATGCTCTGCTTCACCGCGGCCTTCCAGCTTCGCGCAGACACATTCGTCCTTGCCGACGGCACGACGATCGAAGGCACGATTGTCGAGGAAGGCGGCGGCGAAGTCACGATCCAGAGCAAATACGGCAAGCTCAAGATCAAGCGTGCGGATATCACCGAGATCAAGAAGCAGGAGACGACCCACGAGGCCATTGCGAAGAAATGGGACGAGCTCCAGAACAGCGCGAAAAAGGACGACGCGGGCGCCTGGGTGGATCTCGGGTTGGCCGCGAAGAAAGCCGGGTTAAAGGACGATATGCGCGCGGCGCTGCGCCTGGCGCTTAAGCTCGATCCCAACAACGTTGTCGCGCGCCAGGTGCTGGACGCCGATCGCGCCGAGAACGGCCCCAACGGCGCGAAAGCCGCGGTCAAGCCCGCGCAACCCCAGCCGCCTGCTCAGCCAGCCGAGCCCGCACGCACTGGCCAGCCTAGCGACGCGATGACCCCTCTAACACAGGTGGTTGAAGCGCATGATTGCCCCACCTGCAACGGTTACGGCGTGCTGAAGAACCTTCCCGGCAAGTTCAAAGGCTTTCCGTGCATGACCTGCAACGGCAAAGGCAAACTAACCAAAGTGGTCACCTACGATGGCTGCGAAATCCCAAAGGGCTACCACCTCTGCGCGCTCTGCGACGGCAAGAAGTTCGGCACTTGGAAGCCGTGCGATAAGTGCGGTTCGGGCGAGATGCCTGGCCTGGTGAAGCGCATGTCGGGCTACTACATCTGCGAGTCGTGCAAGGGCATGGCCGAACTGCCGGGACTTCCCTGCCGCGAATGCAAAGGCGTGGGGTTCGTGAAGGACTGAACTGAACCGTTACTTCAACTTCGCCTTGAGCAGATCCACAATCTCGCCGAGCGCGTCCGCGTTCGGGACGGGGCCGTAGACCGGCGATTTGCCTTCCGGATCCAGCGCGAAACGCTTGACCCACTCTTTCGATTCCGTGCCGTCCTTCTCGCGCGTCCACAGCGTGTAAAGGTCGAGCACGTCGATATGGTGCTGGCGCGCGAGGTCGGCCAGGTGCTCGCGGTACGCCGCGCCCTGTTCCACGTGGCCGGGCTCCGGCACAACGCCCAGCAGGACGATATTCTGGATGCCGGCGCGCCGGAGCCGGTCGATTATCACGTCGAGGCCGCGTTCGAAGTCGTGCATCGGGGTCTGCCCCGAAGCGTCGCCGCCGCCCAAGGCGACCACCGCAAGTTCGATCCGCTTGCCATTGGGAAGCGCGCGCAGGCGGGTCTCCACGCCGGCGAGCAGGCGGTAGACGAAGCGGCCCCTGTACGGCCCGGGCAGGCTCAGCGCGGTCCATGCGGCGTCGGGAAGGACCTTTGGCATGCGGGCGGCCAGGCCGATGGCCGCGTCGGCCTTGCCTTCCGGCGCTTCCACGAGCGGATCGCCGGCGAAGAGCGCCTCTTTAACGCCCGCGCCCGGCGCGCCGCGGAGGCCCAGCGGCTGGAAGCGGCGGTAGTCGCCTTCATCCTCGCGCGGCGCCAGCACCAGCACGCGCTCGGCGTCGCGTTCTTTCTCGTTTCCCTTCGCGGGAATGAACTCAAGGTGGTCCGGGCGCGCAACCAGTTCACCCGGCCATTCGGCCCGCGAATGCAGCAGCCGGAAGACGAGCCGGTCCACGCGCACGCCGCCGACCAGCAGTTCGATCTCCAGGCGCGCCGAGCCGGACTTGGCAAACTCGGCCAGCTTCGCGCCCTCGATGGGAATGCGGATCTTGCGCCGGCCGGACTCGTCGGGGGTCGCTTCGATTTCCGCGTCGCCAGCCAGGGCCTTCCCGGCCTGTGCGGCGTCGCCGGCCTCCATGCCGGTCACGCGCATGCGCATGCGGAACTGCCCCGGAGGCAGCGGCGCCTGGCGCAGCAGGCCGCGCTCGACGCGCTCTTTCGATGTGAGCTGCGGAAGCGGATTGAGTTGCGCTTCGAAGTGCAGTTGTCCGGTCTCGTCGGGATAGATGAACTGCGGCGCGAATTTGAGCGCGAGTTCGCCGGGGAGCAGGTCCACGTCGCGGGCGCCGGCTTCCTCGGTGGGGAAAATCACTTTTCGCGCTACGGAACTCGGGAGTGCCGAGCCGTCGCGGTTGAAGAGTTCGGCGGCGACCTCTACGCCGGCGGGCAGCCACGCCAGGCCGCCGGTTGAAGGCAGATCAACGGGTGCCGCGCCGGCCGCCGACAGCCGGATCACGCGGCCTTCACCGGCCAGCGGCCCGACGGCCTGTGCGAAGAGCTGCACCCATTCGCGCGCCTCCGCGGGCCCGTGAAAGAGCCCGGTGCGGCACTGGCCGAGTTGTTCGAGATGGACGAATGCGTTCTTAACCGGCGGGTCGTCCGCGACCGCGCCGCGGGACTCGACGCCGGCCACCTCCGCCGGGATACCGCGGACGAATGCCTGTGCAGGAACGGTGGTGAAATCGGGTTCGCCCGGCGCTTTCCATTGCAAGCGGACGCCGGTCTTCATGCCGCCTTGCGCGAAGTAGAGCGCGACGCGATGGATTCCCGGCGCCAGACCCTTCTTTCCGGCCAGCGCAAACGCCCCGCGGCCGGGATCGGGCGCGCCGGAGCTCGCGACGGCCTCGCCGTCGATGACGAGAAACGCCGCTCCAAAGGTGGTGACGCAGAACGCGTAGGAACCCTTGAGCGGCGCGCGCAGAAAACCTTCGTAGAGCGCCGCGTAGCGTTCGATGTTCTTTAAGCGCGGCAGGCGGCGCTCGGGATCGTCCACGAAAGGCGGCGCGAGCGGCTCCGGGTCGTCGATGTTTTTGCGGATGTCCTGCAGCAAGAGGTTCTCGTCGAGCGGGATGGCTTTGAAGCGCTCCAGGGTGAGCGGCTTCTTCTCGGTGGGCGTATTGGCCTGGGAGAGTTCCAGGGCGTGCACGCGCACTCGCAACGCCTTGGGCGCGAAGGTCTGCGGGCTGTGCTTCACTTCGTTTCCCGCCGCCGCGCCCGCATAGAGGCAGAAGCGCTGCTGTCCTTTCTGGAACGGGAACGCGATCTGGACCTCGTTGCCGCCTTTTACTTCGCGGATCAGGATCGGGACGACGCGGCCCTCTTCGTCGAGCAGCAGCACGTCTTCCGGGCGCGTCGTGGGCGCATCGGGATCTTTCGGGGTGTCGCCCTGAATTGAGAGAAGCGGCGTCGTCTTGAGAGGCAGGACGAGCGTGGCGAGGTTATTCTCGGGCTGCAGGCCCGTCGCGCCTTCGGCCGGCGGCGTGAAAAGCTGCAGCAGGTAGCGCGTGGTGTAGGCGCGGTCGGCCCACGTCTTCCAAGCGGCCGGGAGGTCGTCTTCCGCGCGCGCCGCGGCCGCAAGAGCCAGCGCCGCGCATAAGACGGCGAGCCCGAACCGGCGCAGGTACGAACAGGCAGCATGTGCGCGCGCGAAGTTGCTCATGCGTCCACCGCTCACCGGGTTGCCGTGTAGAACGCGCCGCCTTGCGGAGGACTCGCGGGCGGTGGCGCGCCGCCGCCTTCAGCCGGAGCCGTGGGCGAGGCGAAGCCGTGCACGGTCTTCTCCCAATACCACGGGTTCCACAAGAGTTGCCATGCGCCCTTGATCGCGGCGATCGAGATCAGGATCCAGTAGAACGGCATCAGCACCGCGAACGGCGCGAGGTCCCACAAGCGCCGGATGCCGCACGAGACCAGCCCCAGCGCGACGAAGACAAAGTTCGCCAAGAAGAGGCCGATCACGACCGGGTATAGAATCTGCGACCAGAAGGACCAGGGATCGATGGCGTCGAAGATCTCCTTGGCATTCTCGGCGGTGATCTCATGCTTGACCAGCCATTTGTATCCGGTCGTCCAGATCGTGTAGCCCTCGAAGCGCTCGTCCTTCACGTTGGAATAGTACAGTTTCCACTTCTTCAGGATCTCGCGCGGCGTGTTGCCCTCGAACGTGTACTTGTCGGTGAAGGCGGGAAGGTGGTCCGCGATGGGTTCGTGAAACAGGTAGCAGAAGCTCAGCATCCAGAAGGCCGCGTTCAGCACCAGCATGCCGGAGAGCCCGCCGACGGTCAGCCGGAAGGTCAGCGCGTCGTAGGGGCCAAGCCGGCCTTCGCCGCCGTCCGCGACCTTGGGGGCGCGCAACCGGTCCGAGAGCGCCCATGCGCCGAGGAGCAGGCTGGTCACGGACCCAAAGAGGCAGAAGTACCAGACCAGCATGCCGAACTGCCGCTTAAAGTCGTCGAGCAACGCCGCGCTCTCGAGGCCATTCTTTACATAGCGTGCGAGCAGAAAGAAGAAGCCCGCAAGGAGGAACGACGGAATGAAGCTTGTTTGCGTGTGGACCAGATGCGTCTGGAAGTAGCCCTTGATCCAGCGGCTGCGCTGGCGGATCCAGTTGCCCACGCGGCTGTTGGCTTCTTCCCACGTGGTCGAATCGAGCACTTCGGTGCGGTAGCCCTGGCGCGCCATGCGGATGCCGAGGTCGCAGTCTTCGGTGACGTTGAACGGGTCCCAGCCACCGAGCTTCTTGAGCACCGCGGTGTTGAAATGATTCGAAGTGCCGCCGAGCGGGATGGGGATGCGCAGAGCGTGCAGGCCGGGCAGGAAGAGGTCGAACCAGGTCGTGTATTCGAGCGTGAAGAAGCGCGTGAGCCCATTCTGGCGCGCGTTGAAGTAGTTGAGCTTGGCCTGCAGGCAGACGACGTTCTCCTTGCCCGCGGCCTTCAGCTTGCGGAAGGCGAGCACGGCCTTCTTGAGCTGGTCGCCCTCTGGGCGGTCCTCGGCGTCGTAGATCACCAGGAACTCGCCACGGGCGCGCTCCAGGCCCCAGTTGCAGGCGCGGGGCTTGGTCTTGGGCTGGCCCTTGGGGACTTTGGGGCAGACGATCACTTCGACGCAGGATGGCAACTGGTCGATCACTTCCTCGATCTTCTTGCGCGTCTCGGGGTCGTCTTCTTCGAGCAGCAGCTTCACGTCGAGCTTATCGAGGGGGTAGTCGAGCTCCGTGACGGCGCGCGCGATCTTCTGCGCGACCTCGGGTTCCTTGTACATCGGCACGAGGATCGTGTAGACGGGCAGGGAGTCTGGATCGAGCTTTTCGAGGTGCTCCTGCGGGATGCGGTGTTCGGCCGGCCTGCCCACGGCGTTGCGCACGATCGCCAGCAGCACCGAGACCAGGCGAAAGACGATCACCGCGCCGTAAAAGCCGCACAGCGCGAACGTGCTGACCGTGTAGAAGACCTTGTAGTCGTAGACGAAGAAGAGCAGCAGCGCCGCGGCCATCAGGATGTAGAAGAGCAACTGCCGCACCGTCACGGGCAGATAGAGCGGGCCGAGGCGGATGCACTGCGCGGCGCAGACGCCGCCGTGGTCGCGCAGGAAGGCCGCCGTGTGCTTGTCGCTCAGGTCTTCAGGACGGATGGCGCGTTCCCCTGTCAGGCCACGGCGAAAGCGGCTTATTTCATCGTGGCAAAGGTCTTAGATATCAAACAGTTGGGCGGCTTTCCAGTCACGCTTCAAAGGACACCGGCGCGGCCGTGAAAGTTACAGGATGACTGGGCAGGAAAAGAAGGCGTCCGGTGTCTACCCGCGGCGCTGGTACTCGAAGAGCTTGAGCGTCGCGAAGGAGTGGTTGATCTCGCAGAGGAAGTTTGCGAGTTCCTTCGTCACCAGCGGCTGCCCCGTCACCATCGCCTCGCCCATGAAGACCTGGCGGTCCTGTAGGCGCGCGCCGGTGTAGAAGCGGTGGATGCCGCGGCGCAGGCGCATCTCGCTGAGGTGCAGGTCGAGAATGAAGGGCGTGCTGCCCTTGGTCGCCGGGCCGCCGGGCACAAAGAGCCGCGGGTCGAAGACGGTGTGCTGGCGCGCGTAAAGCTGCTGGGTCAGTTCAGCGAGTTCGTTCACTCGCGCCTCGGCGTCCTGTTCGCGGATCGCGCGGTACTTGATCTCTTTCTGCACGTACTTGGCGATGGCTTCGCGGCGTTCGGCCTCGTCGGCGCGGCCGTCGTAGTAGGCTCGCACTTCCTTCTGGTAGCCCGTGTGGCTGCGCAGGTGGTCGATGATCTCGGTCATCACGCGCGGTATCTTCGCCTGCCAGGCTGTGCACGTGATCCCGCGCTCGATGCCCAGGATGCGCGCGTAGCGCCGCCGGTCTTCCTCGCTGATCGCCGACGAGTGCGAGAGCGAGGGCATGTCCTGCTTGGCGGAGGAGAGCTTGCTCAAGCTCTCGAACTCGCGCGCGACGATCTTCTCGTACACGGCTTCGGGCGCGACCCCCGCCGGATAGAGCACCGCTTCAAGCTTGACCAGCCGGACGGGCAGGCCGTCCAAGCCGGGCCCGTGGGCCTCGATGAGCAGGTGCCGCGCGTTGCCAAGCCCTTTTTCCGCGGCGCCGGCCGTGGGGTCCGAACGGAGTTCGAAGCCGTCCAGCCGCACGAGCACTTCGCCCTTGGTCGGCACGAGCAGCGGATAGGTGAAGGTGGTGGTGATCGAGACGATGACCTCTTCCGGCGGCACGAAGCGCTCGTAAGCGATCGCGGCCATCACCGCGCCGGGCATTACCACGATATCCTGCCGGCCGAGCAGGCTCGATCCCATCGTGTACGTCCGCTCTTCGGCGCTCGCCTGAGCCAAGGCGCCGTCGCCGGCGAAAACCGTGCTCGAGAGCAGGCCGAGCATCCACTGGACGGCGTGATCGGGCTTGTGATGGACCGGGTTCGCGTCGTGGTTGAAGAGCATGCTCGTGACGACCTGGTCGCCAAAGCGCACGGGCACCTCGACGCGCCCCAGGGGCGTGCGTTCGGTGCGCGGCGGCGGGGTCACGGCCTGGCTCTGCTCGGACATACGCAGGTATTCATAAGCGCTTGCCTACCCTTTGCCAAACGAAAGCAGGCAGGCCGTCAGGGCAGTGCATTCTGCGCCTGCTGCTGCGGACGGGGCGGGAGCATTCCCTGCCACGGCATCTCGCCGTGCATGTTGCGGTAAAAAAGCACGAACAGCAGGAAAAGCGTTGCCAAGTGCACGCCCACGCGCGGCAGCAGGAACACCTTCACGGTCACGCTGCGCGTCGTCTCCATGCTGCGGTCGATGAGGCGGTGCAGGTAAATGCGCACGGGCCCGAAGAGCCCGACGATCAAGGCCATCTTGAGCACGGTTTTGGCCCAGAGGGCGAGTTCGGGGCGCGCGAAGAGCCACGGATGGATCACGGTCTCGCTGACCAGGGCCAGGACGAGCAGCGTCTCGGCCTTAGCCAGGCGCGTGTTCCAGGTCGGACCTTTTCGTTCGGAAGGCATGCGGGCGGTTCCAGACGCTATCGAAGGTGCCGACTACGTGTATCGTTCAGGTGCATGCGTAGCATTAGAAAATGAGCATAAACTTTGGGACTTTGCATTGAGTACGGATTACCTGAAGAGGAAGTATTCTAGGCTATTTGCGGATGGTCTTTTTTATTTCAGGATCGTTTGTACGTTTAACCAAATCGTTTAAAGCTGTTTGCAAGATCGGTTCCTTACACCATGAAACGGCGTTTATAAAGGTTGTTGCCCGGACGCCGTTGCTAACCTCTCTTTTCATCCATTCCTCGGTATCGCCACGATTCTTAACATCGAGTCCGTTTAAGCGTTCTGCGATCAGCTTGGTGCTTTCTGCCGGGAAAAAATACAAGAGCCGCATAGCTGCTCTACATTGTAAGTAGCTGCCGACGTACCAACCATCCAGGGATGTGCCGTTAAAGTTCCCTTGAGTTGTATAGTCCAAGATAAGCGACTCAAACAATTTCTTATTTGCGTTCGGGCTTGACCAAATGGCCTGTATTCTTTTTCGAAACGCTTCATTTTCTGTGGGACTATTAATCACCACGCAACCAGTAGGCTGATAACGGACTGCCGAATAAGGGCGTCCCACAATCTGACCGATCGCTACAAAACAAACGTCTCCAATTTTAACAGTATATGATTCTATATCTTGGTCGGGAACTTCATGCGATATCTTAATGGGATCGGCGAACTTCCGTTCTTCCTTATTGGCAGGGTTTCCCCATAATTCGGTGGCCATCCACATTCCGCCGCCCGCCATTCCATCATGTTTTATGGTAAATTTTGTAGGTTTGTTGTTGTCAAGTGCCTTCAGAAGTAAGGGCAAAGACTTGGGGCCTAGTTTTACGAGTTCAAGCAGCGCCTCATTTTGATGCAAATTGTGGTTGGTTAATATTTGAGTGTCAACCTCTTTACTCACCGGCAGTGGAAGAAAGGACTGTCCGCTAAGTGTTGAGGAAAGGCCGACTTCAGGGCTGTCTATTTCTGCAAGTTTATCAATTAGAGCATTTATTCTTTTCAATTCTTCTTCTTTAGTTTCCTCATATTTGTTCAGGCTAACAGCAGGCAATTCGCCCAACCTGACCGGCATTTGTAGTTGGTCAATTTTCTCGCGCACGCCTTCTGGTGATTCAACCTTTGGTTTTTGGTCTTCCGAAAATAATACCCACCTATTGGACAAGAAGGCAAAAAAGAGAATCAGGCAGATTGTGGTTTTCATTTTAGAAACATCCTAAATTTACTTGTTAGATAGGGCAGCAAACTCCCAACTCACCTCAAATGAGTATATCGTTAAATTTGAGGGGAACACAATAAAAGCGGGCCCGAAGGCCCGCCTTTTCCCTGCCTATCGTTTGAGGCGACTTACAGGCTCTGATATTTGTGGCAGGCGTAGAGGATCATGTTCGCCTGCTGCATGATGCGCTCGATGGTCGCGTCCGGGGTCTTCTCGACGGCCTTCGAGAGCGTGTCGATGCCCTTCTCGAAGCTGGCCCCGGCCGTCTGGAGCAGCTTGTTGCGTTCCGCGCCCAGATCCTTCGAGGCCAAAGCCTTCCGGTAGTTGTCGTAGGCATCTTGCAGGTCCTTCCCCGCGTCCTTGACGGTCTGGTCCTTGTGTTCGGTCAGATAGGTGAGGTTGACCGCCGCGTTCGCCGCGGAGTCCTCGGCCTGGTCGTTGGCGTAGGCCGAGGCGTTCACCTGCACGCGCATGGCGTCCACGAGCGGCTTGTTCTCGATCGCGGGCGTGACGACTTGCGGCGGAGGCTCGTTTGCAGGCGCCGGCCGGGCGGGGGAAGACGCGGGCGCGCCTTCGTCCTGAGCCTTGGGCGCGACGATGGGCTTGGCCATCTCCTTCGCGACTTCCGGCGCCTTGTCCACTTCCTTTTCAAAGGTGGGCGCGTAGTCCAGGTTCATCACGTCGCGCTTCAGGCCGTGAATGATCGCCGTCCGCGCCACGCTGCCTTCCGGAAACTCCTTCGCCTTGCCGAGCAGGTTCAGCCACGCGGCCTTGATCTTTTCCATGCCCTGGCGCGCCTGGTCCGGGTCCTTGCCCTTGAAGGGCGTCAGGTAGGAGTATTCCAGATACGCCGAGTGCAGCTTGCCCTTGGCGAGGTACTGGTTGCCCTTCAGCAGATGGTCCGCGTAGAACTTGTTGATGCCCGCGGTCGTCTGCGCCCAGCCGGACAAGACCGCCGTAATCGTCTGCGCGCTGTCGGTGATCGCCGAGGCCACGACAGGGTTGCCCTCGTAGTCGAGCCAAACGATGACCGGCAGGTTCTTGATGTTGAGCCGGTTGACGATCTGCTGCGCCTCGGGCGACTGGCTGGGCGTCTGCGCCGCGGCCATCGCGTTCTCGCTGGCTTCGGAGACCTGCGGCCAGGACTCGATGTTCTTGATGCGCTTCTGGTCGTCCACGTTGCCCTCGCGGACAATTACGGCCATCACCGGCACGTAGCTCGTCTTGGCCTTGTTGATGGCCTCCGCGAGCGAGGGGTACCACTTCATGCCCTTGTCATCGGTCGGGTCGTTGTTCGTTCTGCCGCCCTTGGCGCCTTTGCCGCCGCCCTTCGCGGCCCAGGCATCCACCGCCGGCAGCAGAATCAGCGTGGCCAATACGCAGATACCCCATCTTTTTAGTCCAAGCATGTTCGTCCTCTCCTTTATGAAAACGGAGACGCTCCGCTCCGTTCTTGCTCCCAGAATTACCCCATTTTCATTCCGCCGGTTCCGCGGGGTCTTTACCCGCGGGTTTACGCTCCGGTCTCGGTTTCTGCTTCTTATCCAATTCTCCCGGCTTGGCCAACGGCCGGCGTTTGAGTCTGTCGTCTTTTCCTTCAGCGCCCTGTGGGCTATCCGGACCGCCGCTGTGGAGTTCTTCCCCGGCGCCGGCGGCTTCCCCGATGGTGAACCAATCGACCCCATCCACTGCACGCAGCGTGCCGGAGACCGTGACTTCCTGACCGTCGAAGTCCCGCGCCAGCGCCGTGGCCGCCGCGTTGACCTCCAACTTGTAGACCAGCGCGTCCGCCGTCGTGAGCGTGATGAACTCCGGCACCGCGCCGGGCCCGTCGCCGACGGCCGCGCGCAGGATGCCGGTGATCTCGAGGGCCTCCGCCTTGAGCGGGCGTTCTTCGTGCGCGGGGTTCGGTGCGGGTGCGGCCCCTGCGGGACGCTTTAAAGGTTCCTGCTGCGCGACCTGCACGCCGCCTCCGGCCGTGAAAGACTGCCCGGCCACGAGCAGGATCGCGCCGCCTTCGTGTACCAGTTGCACCCGGCCCGCGTGGACTGTTACGCAGAATGCTTGCGCGTCCGCGTCCTGAAGCGCGGCGCCCTTGCGTTTCTTGGGGACGCGCACGGTAAACTCCGTGCCCAGCACCGTGATGTGCCCCGCGGGCGTCTCAACGCGGAACTGCCCGCCGCCGTGCGTGACCTTGAAGCGTCCTTCACCTTCGTCCAGCGCGACCAGTTGCCGCAGGCCCTCGGTCGGAGCCTTCAGCCGCGCGACGCTCTCTTCGGCCAGTTCGACGCGCGAGCCATCGCCTAGGCGCAGCACCGCGGGTCCACCCACGGCTTCGAGGCGCTGCTCTTCGCGCGGGGCCGAGGACGGCTGGCCGTCCGCGAGAAGCTGGCCTGATTCGAGCGCCGGGCCCGCGCCGCCCATGAGCAGCCACGCGCTCGCCGCTAAAAGCAGCGCTGCCGCAGCCCCGACCGCCATGCCCAGCGCTCGCCGCGTCCAGATTCCCCGGTTCGGTTGCGCGGCAGCCACGGGCGCGGCTTGGTTCGCCCGGCGTCCGAGCACTCGCGAGCCGATCGCGCCGACCTGCAAGGCGTGCAGCAGTTCGGCCTGGTCCACCGCCAGCAGGCACAAGCGCCGCGCGGCCTCCGGGTCAACGGCTAGGCGCGCGTCGAGTGCTTCTGTGGCGCGGGCGTCCAGCGTGCCGTCCAGGCGGCGCAGGAGCAGCAGGTCTAGGTCCGCGGTGTCGCTCATGCCGAGGCCCCCGTCTGGCGCAGGCGCCGGTCGATGCAGTCGGCCAGAACTTTGCGCAGCCGGTAAAGGAGCGTTTCCAGCGCGCCCGACGAACGGTCGTGGCGTTTCGCGAGTTCTTCGAAAGAGAGCCG
Source organism: Planctomycetota bacterium (assembly GCA_016200135.1). Classification (GTDB taxonomy): domain Bacteria; phylum Planctomycetota; class SZUA-567; order H5-PLA8; family H5-PLA8; genus JACQFI01. The sequence continues at coordinate 16,685 of JACQFI010000016.1, read as the reverse complement.
TTCCTCGTAGCGCTGCCACAGGATCGCGCGGTGCTCGTCCTGCAACTGGTTCAGGCACTCGCGCAGCGCTTCGCGGCGGTCGGAGAGTTCGTCCTCGTCGAGCCGTTCGAAGGCGTGCGCGACCTGCTCCAGCGCGGAGTCGTCCAGCACCCGCACGCGGCGGCGCGCCATCATCTTGCGGTAGTCGCGGACGACGTTCACGAGCACGCTCCGGCTCCACGCTGTGAAAGGGACTTCCTCGGGCAACTCCGCGCGCTTGCGCGTCATCACCATCGCCGCCTGCTGGTAGAGATCCTCGGCCGCGTGAGGATCGCCCACGAGCGCCATAAGCAGGGCCTCATGCTGGCTCTTGCACTTCAAGAGCTGCGTGACGAAGGTGGTCTCATCCAAGCGCGGGTACTCCGTTTGGCGTTCCGTATCCACATTGAGCACTATCTAATGGACGCCGCTGTATAAAACTCACGGCCGCAATCGGACGTTTTTGTAAAACTTTATAAACAAATAGGTTACATATAAAGAAAAGAGCTGATCCATTGAGGACTGGCCCTGGATGTACCATCAAAATGTGAGGTGCCCCCTATTAATATCATCCCCATAGTTAGAGTTTGAGGGGAGAGAGGCATCATGTTGGCGAAGCCGGAGGGGGCATGGCCAAGCGGTTAAGGCCCTGATATAAGGTCTTATAAACAAGAGGTCGGTTTCCAATTCTAACTGGGGCAGGACATATGCTCTTGCGCGAAATAAAGTTTTAATCAGAAGGAAGAGGATGAATTGAAATGGAAAAGCGCCAACCTTTGATCAGCGAGCTATCTCGAAGGCGGAAATTCAGTCTGCTCAACGAACACCTTGCGCCGAAATCGCATGTTCTTGAGGTAGGAACAGGAGATGGGTGGTTTGCCAAGAGACTTCGAGAGTGCGGTCACCATGTGGTGACTATCGACCTGGTCTGTCCGGCAGACATAATGGGTGACATATTAAACTGGCGCAAGCTTGGGCTCAGAGAGAAGTTCTTCGATGCGGTGGTGGCGCTTGAGGTCATAGAGCACGTGGACTGCTTGGACGCTATCTGCACCCTGTGCAAGGAAGGTGGTCTCATCATGCTCTCTTCACCCCACCCCAAATGGGATTGGGCCATGAAGCTCCTGGAATTTTCCCATCTGACACAACGCCGAACATCGGCACACAGCAATCTGACAGACTTCGCCACTATCGACCTCGTTCGCGTAGTGTTCAGGAGGCCACTATTCATCCACCAAGTCGCTTTGTTCCGCAACACTCGCCAAGCAACGGATGCAGGCGACGCATGACAGCGCGCCGATCCGCCACGTTCTCCGGACGACTGAGGACAGACAAGAGTAAAGCGCCCCGGTTGGTCAATCAAAGTTGAGCTGGATCAGCTTGTACTCGTCGCCTTCCTTGGTGAAGGCCGCGTTGATCTTGGACTCCTTCTTCTTCTCGAACTCGGCTTTAAAGATCAGCACGGGGCTCAGGCCCTTCAGGACCACGCGCTCGTCCTTGTCGTCGCGGGACTTCGAGACGAGCTTGCCCATGAACTTGTTCTTGTAGAGCCCGACGTAGTTCTTCTTGAAGTTGTCCTCGGTGGTGACCGGCGCGGACGACTTGGCCCAGCCCTCCCAGAACGCCTTGGAATCTTCTTCGTTGTAGCCCTTCATGGTCTTTTCGACGAGCGCTTCCATCTTCTTGATGGCCTCGTCGCTGAGCTTATCGTCCTTCTTGGCTTCTTCGGCCAGAAGCTTCGGCGCCGCGAGGACCATCAAAGCCAGCGCGAGCACAAACGCAATTCGTTTCGAATGCATGCCATCCTCCTTTGTTCTAGGCATCTTAGAGGCCGGACCGTTTACGAACGGCCCAGCGTAGCGTAGATAAGCGTTGGGGAAAGTGGGTTACAGCACGCGGAACAAATCGCCTACGGCCGGTACCCCCGCAAAAACCGCCGGTACTGCGCAAACGCCATCAGCGGCCAATAGTGCCGGTAATAGTGGTACTTCAGATAGAAGACTTTCGGGAAGCCCGTGCCGGTCCACTCGTCTTCGTTCCAGGTGCCGTCGGGCGTCATCGTGTCGAGCAGGTACTTCATGCCGCGGTAGACGGTCTGGCTGTGGCCCTGGCCCGCGCCGAGCAGGCCCATCACCGCCCACGCGGTCTGTGACGGAGTGCTCGGGCCTTTGCCTTTGCGCGTGGGATCGTCGTAGGTGTCGCAGCGTTCGCCCCAGCCGCCGTCGGGCTGCTGGACGTCCTTGAACCATTCCACCGCCTTGCGCACGTAGCCCTTCGACATGTCCTCGCCGATGAGCCTCAAGCCCCGCAGCACCTGCCACGTGCCGTACATGTAGTTCACGCCCCAGCGCCCGAACCACGAGCCGTCCTTGCACTGGTCCTGCTTGATGAACTCGAGGCCGCGCTTCACCACCGGGTGGTTCAGGCTGAACGTCTCCGGCGCGACGATGGCGAACATCTCCAGCGTGCGGCTGGTGATGTCCGCGGTGCTCGGGTCGATCATCGCGTTGTGGTCCGCGAAGGGAACCTTGGTGAGGAAGTCCATGTCGTTGTCGCGGTCGAAGCTTGCCCAGCCGCCGTCCTTGTTCTGCATCCCCAGCACCCACACCATGGCGCGCTCGAGCGCCGCGTCGGCCGCGGGGTGCGCGCCCTTCGCGTACGTGGAGCGCAGCGCCATCATGGTCATGATGGTGTCGTCCACGTCGGGGTAGAACTCGTTGGCGTACTCGAAGAACCAGCCGCCAGGCGGGCAGGGATTCTTCACCTGCCAGTCGCCGGGGCGCTTCACTTCCTTGCTGAGCAGCCACGCGCAGGACTTCGCCAGCGCGCCGTCGGCGGCTTCGGGCGCGTAATGCGCCTGCGCGAACGCGTAGGTGCTGATGGCCGTGTCCCAGACCGGGCTGTGGCAGGGCTGGATGCGGATGCTGTCGTCCGCGGCGACGGGAATCTCCAGATCGTCGAGGTGCTTGATGCCCTCGCGCATGAGCGGCTCGTCTTCCTTGTGTCCGAGCATCTTCAGCGCCAGGACGCTGTTCATCATCGCTGGGAGGATCGCGCCGAGGCCGCCGCTGAACTCGAAGCGCTCGATCATCCACTGCTCGGCCCGTTTCACCGCCATCTCGCGCGCCGTCTTGATCGGGAACTTCTCGGCAACCTTGAGCGCCTTGTCGGTGAGCAGGAAGAAGTTGTTCCAGGTGAAGGGCGTGTTCGTGCGCGGCAGGGCCAGGTCGCGGTGCGTGTGCCCTTCGGCGAAGAGTTCGTCGACATGGCATTCTTTGGGCAACAGGCAGACGGGCTTCAGCGAGTAGATGATCGAGAGCGGCACGAAGATCGTGCGCGACCAGCTCGACATATCGTAGATGTGAATTGGCGAGACGTTGGGGATCAGCATCATCTCCGGCGGAATGGCCGGGACGTGCTCCCAGTCGTACTGGTCGAACCACGCCAGGTGGTACTTGGTGTAGGTGTTCGCCTTGGGCGCGCCGCCGCGCTTTAAGATCGCGTCGCGCGAGCGCTGCATGTCGGGTTCGTCGGCGCTGACGCCCGCGATCTTCAGCGCGAAGTACGAGAGCACCGAGATCGAGATGTCCGCGGGGCCGCCGTAGTAGCCGTTCCAGCCGCCGGTGGGCAGCATCGCCTTGCGGATCGTCCTGGCGATCTTCTGGACCTTGGGGTGTTCGCGCTTGCCGAAGAAGGCATAGAAGAGGACGAAGTAGCTCTCGGTCGTGTTGTCGCACTCGAGTTCCGCGACCCAGTAGCCGTCCTTCTGCTGGCGGTTGAGCAGCCACTTGGCGCTGCGGTTGATCCCGTCGTCGATCTGTTCGGGGCTCGGCGCCTTGACCTTGGGCAGCAGGCCCGACTTCGTGGCCGCCTGCGCATGCAGCGTGTTCGCGGGCTCTTGCGGCAACGAAAGATTGCCGTCACCCGCCATTGCGTAACGCGCGCCCGGTACGCCGGAGAGCAACTCGCTCAGGCGTTCCAGCCAGCGTTCGCGGCGCGGATTCCGGTCAGGGTCGATTCGGCTCATGCTTCTCTAATCCGCTTTCGGCTCGGACTTTTCACGGGCGCAATGTTTTACGCGAGGCGCGTGAGAACAACACTATTCCGTGCTGTCGCCTTGTAACGTTTTGGCTCGGCGAAATTTAATCGTAGCAGATAGGTAGTCAAGATTTTTGTCATGCGCGCGACCTACTCGAGGTGCGACTGGTCGCCGTTCAGCTCCAGCTTCCAACCGGACTCGGTGTGGACGACCTTCACCAGACAGCAGAGCCCGCATTTGACCTCTTGTGCGCGATCCACGAACCCGTAGCTCATGCCGAGCACCGTCGCGCCGTGACCGACGATCAGGATCGGCCCCTCAAACTCCGCCGCCAGCGTACGCGCCGCCTGGCCCGCGCGCGGCCAGACCTGCGCGTGTTCGTCGTGCTCCGGATACGCGATCTGCATGCGCGGCTTATACGAACGGTCGATGCGCGGGAAGGTCTTCGCGAGTTCTTCGAGCGGCAGGAAGTCCGGCTCGGTCTTGTACCAGACCGGGTTGAGCCACTCGCAGACGCCGTGCTCGATCTTCACGTCCAGATCGACGGCCTCCGCGACGTGATGCGCGGTCTCGACGGCGCGCAGAAAAGGCGAAGCAAAAATGTGGCGGATGCCTTCGGGCTTCAGGCGCTTGCCCAGCTTCTTGGCCTGCTGAACACCATCTTGCGAGAGCGGCGGGTCGTGCGGGCGCTTGGCCGTCTTGGGCCAGTTGGGATCGACGAAGTCCGCGCGGTTCCCGTGCCGGGCGATGAAGACGGCTTTGTGCGGGTGCTTGGCGGACATGGGCGCGCTCCGGTTCGGACGCAAGCTGTGGCTCTGCCCGCCATCCTAACCGCATTTCCCCTCCAAGCCAACGCGCTCCGTCGCGGCAAGCGGTCGGTACCGCAACCTGCGCTTACTTGGGAGCCTGCGCTCGATACCACTCGATGGTCTTGCGCAAGCCGTCCTCAAACTTCGTCTTGGCGCGGAAGCCGAAGAGCTGCTCCGCGCGCGAGACATCCAGGCAGCGGCGCGGCTGGCCGTCGGGCTTGGTAGGATCCCACTCGATGACGCCGTCGAAGCCCGTCAGCTTCGCGATCAGCGTGACCAGATCGCGGATCGTGATCTCCATGCCCGCGCCCAGATTGACGGGCTCGGGGCCGTCGTACTTTTCCGTCGCGGCCACGATGCCTTCGGCACAGTCTTCGACGAAGAGGAACTCGCGCGAGGCCGCTCCCGTGCCCCAGCAGACGATCTTTGCAGCGCCGCGCAGCCGGGCTTCCTCGCACTTGCGGATCAGCGCCGGAATCACGTGGCTGCTGTGGAGGTCGAAGTTGTCGTGCGGGCCGTAGAGGTTCACCGGCAGTAGGTAGATCCCATTGAGCCCGTACTGCTGGCGGTAGCTCTGCAGCATCACCAGCAGGGCCTTTTTGGCGACGCCGTAGGGCGCGTTGGTCTCTTCGGGGTAACCGGCCCACAAGTCGTCTTCTTTGAACGGCACGGGCGTGAACTTGGGGTAGGCGCAGATGGTTCCGACCTGGACGAACTTCGCCAGCTTGCGCTTGCGGGCCTCTTCGATGAGATGCAGGCCCATCGAGAGGTTCGCGTAGAAGTAGCGCCCGGGGTTCTCGCGGTTCGCGCCGATGCCGCCGACCTCCGCGGCCAGATGCACGACCAGATCGGGCTGCGCGTCGTCGTACACGCGTTTCACCGCGGCGGGATCGGTGAGGTCGTAGTCCTTGCGGCGGGGAACGATGAGTTCCTTCACGCCGCGCGCGCGTAGCTTCTCGCACACAAAGCGCCCGAGGAACCCGGCTCCGCCGGTGACGAGGATGCGCCGATTAGTAACCATATCGTGAGCCTAAGCCCAAGGTCTTAAGTGGCAAGGACACCGAACGATTGATCGCAGCCGGGTTGACAGACGTATCAAAAATGATACATAATGGCCATGGCGAGGCCAAAGAGCCCGAAGCTGCGCGTACTTTTCTTCCGGCTTACGTCCGGAGAAGAGCCTGTTCGCAGATGGCTCAAGGAGGATCTGAGTCTGGAGGAAAGAAAACGTATTGGGCGGGACATCATGACGATTCAGTTTCGCTGGCCGTTGGGGATGCCGCTGGTTCGAAGCTTGGGCGAAGGGCTCCATGAAGTCCGTTCGAGGCTTAAGAGCGGGATTGCCCGAGTCTTTTTTTCAATCGAAGTGGATACGATGGTTCTCTTGCACGGCTTTGTAAAGAAAACGCAAAAGACCCCAATAGGCGACCTTGAAATCGCGCGTAAACGGCTTCAAGCGCTAAGGAGGAATTCTCCATGAACAAGAAACACGTTGGCGGAGACTTTGACGACTTCCTTCGTGAAGAAGGCATTTACGACGAAGTTCGCGCCAAGGCCATCAAGCGGGTACTCGCGCTGCAACTTCAGGACCGTATGGGCCGGATGCATGTGTCCAAAGCCGAATTGGCCCGGCGGATGGGCACGAGCCGCGCCGCCGTGGACCGGCTGCTCGATCCCGCCAACGATGCGCTAACCCTGGGAACCGTGCACCGGGCTGCGTCCGCACTTAGGTTGCGGCTTGTAATGAGATTGGAGCGATTACCCTCGCGGCGCCGCCGTCGCTCCGCCATGACCGCGTGACTTACCCCTTCGCCCCGCGCTCCATCTCCGGTCCGCGCACCGCGTGGCCGGCCTTCTTCAGCGTCTCTTCGCGCCGCGCGATCTCCATATCCGCGTCCACCATCATCTTCACGAGCTGCTTGAAGCCGACCTCGGGCTTCCAGTTCAGGCGCGTGCGCGCGTAGGTGCTGTCGCCGAGCAGCAGGTCTACCTCGGCGGGGCGCAGGTAGCGCGGGTCTTGGGCGACGTACTGCTTCCAATCGAGCTGCAGCAGCCCGAAGACCTCGTCGAGGAACTCGCGGATGGAGTGCGCCTCGCCCGTCGAGATCACGTAGTCGCCGGGCTGGTCCTGTTGGAGCATCAGCCACATGGCGCGGACGTAGTCCCCCGCAAAGCCCCAGTCGCGCTTGGCGTCCAGGTTGCCGAGGTACAACTTTTCTTGAAGGCCCAGCTTGATACGCGTGGCCGCGCGCGTGATCTTGCGCGTGACGAACGTCTCGCCGCGCCGGGGCGATTCGTGGTTGAAGAGGATGCCGTTGCAGGCAAAGAGCCCGTAGGCCTCGCGGTAGTTTACGGTCTGCCAGAAGGCGTACACCTTGGCGCATGAGTACGGGCTGCGCGGATGAAAAGGCGTCTTCTCGTTCTGCGGGGTTTCCTTCACCTTCCCGTACATCTCGCTCGACGAGGCCTGGTAGTAGCGCACGGGCAACCTGGAGTTCCGGATCGCCTCGAGTACGTTCAGTGTGCCCATGGCCACGGTCTGGGCGGTGTACACCGGGTTTATGAACGAGACACCGACGTGCGACTGCGCGCCCAGGTTGTACACCTCGTCGGGCTTCACCTGTTCAAGCACGCGCGCGATGCTGTGGCCGTCGGTTAAATCTGCGTAATGCAGAAAGAGCCGCGTGCCTTGGATATGCGGGTCCTGATAGATGTGTTCGATGCGGTCGGTGCTGAAGGTGCTCGAACGCCGGATCAGCCCGTGAACCTCGTAGCCCTTGCTCAGCAGAAGTTCGGTCAGGTACGAGCCGTCCTGGCCGGTGATGCCGGTCAGAAAAGCCTTCTTGGGCTTGCCGCCCGCTGTGCTCATTCGGCTCGTCTCCGCGTCTAAAGCAGGGCGCTTCAGCGTCGCGAGGCGGATACTACCCTAATACGCCTAAGCGTGGCAAGCGGGCGATTGCACGTGCAATTAGCCTTCGAACTGGCCAATCAGATAGCCAAGAACACTTCGACCGTTTTCTGCCGTCCGAATTGACCTTTTGCCGTCTGAACGGTAGGACAACATAGAGCTTGCGCCATCTTCAGAGGCCATTCCTTCCATGAAGCGCGTCTCCGAGTTTCTCTTAGGCGTCATTGCGGTTGGGGCGCTTGGGTTCACGGCGTTCTGGCTCGCGCGCGACGTCCACAAAACCTTGAGGCCACAGGAAGAGATCGTCGCCGAGGTCAAACTCCCGGAGGTTGAAGACGGCTGGTATCCTTCACCCAAGGAGCCGATTTTTGCCTGGGAGGAGAAGGACGGCGCCGAGGGCTGGCAGCTCGACGCCGACGCGCCGCTGGAACTCGCGCAGGCCAAGCCCCAGATCGTCCTGCCCGAGCGCGACGACCCCGGCGATCAACCGCCCGACACCGAACCCCCTAAGCCCGCGGCCGACGAAGAAGACACGGGGCCCAAGGAACCGGGCTCGCTCAGCGTGACCACGGACGTCTCCAACGGACCGGAGAGCCACGGCTGCTTGAAGGTGCCCGTGAACTTTCCCGATCCCGCGACGATCTACCGTTCCGCGCGGCCGTTGAAAGGCGTGCGCTACATCGCCTACGACGTGTACGTGCCTCCGGAGGCCGCCGGCTACGTCGGCTGCCTCTTCTTTCTGAAGGACAAGGACGGCCTGTGGTACCAGGCGCGCGCGCGGCAGCGGCTCTTGCCCGGCAAATGGACCACTGTCGCGGCCAACATCAGCGGCGGCTCGCCCGACGTGACGCCGCTCGGCCACTTGGGCGAATGGGAAGAGAACCAGGCCTCCCAGATTCGCACCATCGGCATCACTTTTTACGGCGACCGGGCGTATACCGGGCACATCTGCGTGGACAACTTCCGCGGCTGGATGCGCGCCGATTCCTTCAAGCGCGCTGTCGCCGCGCTCTCGAAACCGGACGCGGCGAAGGACGACGCGGTGCCGGCCGAACGCCGCGAGGCGCTCAAGAAGATGGCCGAAGGCGCCGCGCTGGCCGCGGCCGATCCGCTCAAGATCCTGAACCTGCGCACCGACCCGATGCCCACGGACAGCCCGCCGGCCGTGGGGCTTTATCAATCGTTCCTCGTTCGCTTCGAACTCAACCGCCAGATCTATAACCCGTTCGATCCCGACCTCGCGGACATCCGCGCCGCGGTGCTTACGCCGTTGGGCAAGAAACTCGAAGTGATGGCCTACTGGTACCAGGACTTCGAGCGCGCCGACCGCTACAACGGCGACCAGCTTACGCCCGTCGGCCGGCCCGAGTGGCGCGTGCGCTTCACGCCGCGCGAGACCGGCGAGTACAAGCTCCGCCTGAGCGTGAACCTGAAGGGCGAGCAGATCGTCACTTCGCCGGAGATCCCGTTCGTGGCGATCCCGTCGCCCGAGCGCGGCTTCGTGCGGGTCTCGAAGACCGATCCCAACTACTTCGAGTTCGAGAACGGCTCGTTCTTCTATCCCGTCGGCTTCAACTTCCACACGCCCATCGACGTCCGCTGCTGGAGCACGATCTTCAAGCAGGAGCACCCGCTCTTCCGCGGCCTGCCGCTCTACTTCGAGACCTTCCCCAAGATGGCCGCGGCGGGGCAGAACGTCTGCGAGGTCTGGATGGCCTCGTGGTGGCTGGGCATCGAATGGACGCGCCGCTGGCCCACCTTCCACGGCGCCGGGCGCTACAGTCTCGAGAACGCCTGGAAGCTCGACAAGCTGCTGGAAGAAGCGCGCAAGAACGGCATCCGCATCCACCTCGCCATCGACAACCACGGCAAGTTCAGCCAGTGGTGCGACTGGGAGTGGGACTACAATCCCTACAACGTCGGCAGCGACGGCGATGGGCTGGTGCGCAACCCCACCGAGTTCTTCACCGACGAGCGTTGCCGCAAGCTCCACAAGCAGCGCCTGCGCTACGTCGCCGCGCGCTGGGCCGGCGATCCGTCGATCATGGGCTTCGAACTGGTCAGCGAGTTCGACCTCGTCGGCGACGGCCGCGGCGGCAATCCCGCCCAGGCCGGGCACGGCGACCGCAATTACTGCAAGACGCCGCAGGCGCGCGACTGGGTCAAGGAGATGATCGCCGCGCTGCGCGCCTACGACGTGTACGGGCACCCGGTGACCAACCACTACGCCTCGGACTTCAACATCGTCGACCGCGAACTCGCCACTTCGACGTCGCTCGATTACATCGTGGGCGACGCCTACCGCGACCAGCCGGGCTATGCCTCCATGGCGCACGCTTGGATGAACGCGTACGGCTCGGCGGGCAAGCCCTATTGGGTCACCGAGTTCGGCGGCAACTGGAACGCCACCAGCGCCCCGCGCCTTGAGGCCGACCTGCACACGGGCCTCTGGTCCACGTGGCTCACCAACGCCTCCGCAACGCCGCTCTTCTGGTGGTACGACTTCATCGACCGCAAGAACCAGTACCCGGTCTACAAGGCCTTCGCGGACTTCATCAAGGGCGAGGACAAGCGCGGCCTGAAGGGCAACACCGAGACGGTCGGTTTCGCCGCGAAGGGCGACGGCCTGGCCGGCATGCAATACCGTTGGAGCCTGGGCACCTATCTTTGGATTTACGACGAGAACGCGCAGCGTGAACTCCCGCCCAAGGACCAGTTGCCCGCGCACGACGGCGTCGTGATCTACGTGCCGGGACTCACCGAAGGGACGTACCGCGTTGAATACTGGGACACTTGGGCCGGCAAGACGCTTAAAGACGTGAAGCAGACCATCGTGCCCGGCGCGAACCTCGCGCTACAGTTCCCGCCGTTCCGCGGAGACGTGGCAGTAAAGGTGAAGCGCGTTAAGCCCAACTTCCCGCCGCCCGCTCGAACCTCCGCGCCGGAGCCCTCGCCGACGCTGACTCCGCCGCCGCCTTCCACCGAGCGGCGGTAAGCAGTCGCGCCTCCATTCAATATCTGGATGTTCAGACCTGTGGACTTCGGACCTTCGGACACAGGTCTACTTCTTCTGCGCCGCATCCTTCTTCACCGTCGCGTCGAAGTGCGCGAGCATGTTCTTCACCTCGTCGGGTGTGATCGTGTGCCCGATCTCCGGCGCCTCGCACTTGAAGTTGAACTTCAGCTTCTCGAGCAGCTTCTTCGAGGGCTCGAAGTTCGGCTGGTTCGGATCCTTTGTGCCGAGGCCAAAGTAGACCGGGATCTTCTCCGCGATCTTCGCCTCCTTGAAGAGCCAGTTCACCGCGGGTGCGACGCCCTGGGCCGTCTGGCCGTAGAACGCGAAGAGGTCCGGGCGCTTCACCACCATGTACCAGCCGACCAGGCTCCCCGCCGAATGCCCCGCCAGCAGTACGCGCTTGGCGTCGTACTTCGCAACCTTGGCGACGTCCTCCAGCAACTCCACCACCTTGTTGAGGTCGTCCGTGTTCCACGAGAAGCCGGGGCCCGCCGTGTCGCCCATGCCATGCACCGCGATGACCGCGTGATTCATGGGCTTTCTGCTCCGTTTATCTGTCATACCTCACGTCCGGAAGACCATTGCTGGCTCGATGCGCCGTAATCGCGCGATCGAGACGAGCGACGCTCCCGAGCACAAAAGCACCGTCAGCTCCGCGACGCTTGCGATGAGTTGCCGTCCTTGGGCGGAGTGAACGCCGCGTTCCCCCTGCTGAACCACTGGTTGGCGGGCAGAATGCCGGCCGGCGTCATGGACATCAGGCCGGAGGTCGCCAGCAGACCGCCGGTAGAATGCACATTCGCATTGTTCTGTGCCCGCTCTACTTCAGCGGCGTCAGGCCGAGCGTCGCGGCATCAACCTTGACAACTTGGAGGCAGTTCTGCCGGAGCGCGCACAGCGTACTTCAGACCAGGTCGCGCTTGGCATCGTAGACGTCATGGGCAGCGGCTCGCCGGAGATCTTTATTGCCTGCCAGGCTTGCCGCCCTCCAACCGCCACAGGACGGTCTTGTTGGATCCGTAGGCGTACTGCGTCCAGCAGATTACTCCCTGTGGCGTCGTGACGAGGTAACCGGTGCTCGTTTTGATTTGCAGAATGTTACAGATTGAGAAGCGCAACCACGAGTTGGCAGTCACGATACACTCAACAGTCGGCTGGGCCACGACACTCTTTACATTCACATCGTTATGATATAAGTTCATAACGATATGAATAGCATGCTAACGCCGGAGATAGGCCAGCCGGTTACGCTCCGGCAGATTGCGGAGAAGGCCGGCGTTGCCGTATCGACCGTGAGCCACATCCTGGGTAAGCGCGGAAAGCTGTACGATCCGAAAACGCGCGCTGCGGTCCTTTGCGTCGCCCAGAAATTGGGGTATCGAAAAAACGCCGCCGCCCGCGCCGTGGCCACAGGCCGCTTCGGCTGTTTTTCACTGCTGCTGAGCGCGAATCCGGGCTTCAGCCACCTTCCGGATCCTTTGGTGCGGGGAATTCAAGACGGCCTGGCGCGGCAACGGATGTACTTGATCGTCTCCACGGTGGCCGACGAGCAACTCGCCAACGAAACGTCGATGCCGAGCCTTCTCAACGAGGTCATGGCTGACGGGTTGTTGATCAACTATCGCCTGAACATACCCGCCGGCATGGCCGCCTCGATTCGGAAACATCACATCCCATCGGTATGGATTAACTCCAAGGCCAAGCAGGACTGCGTCTACCCCGCGGAGTTTGAGGCGGCAAAGGCAGGGACGGAATATCTGCTTCGCAAAGGCCACCGGCGCGTGGCCTATGTGGATTGTCATTATCCTTGGGCGGCGCGGAGCCGGACGCCGCATTTCAGCGAGGTCGAGCGCGAGGCCGGGTACGCCGCGGCCATGCGTGAAGCGGGCTTGGCGGCGGAGTCCATTCGGCCGGACGACTGGCTGCGCGACCAAGACTATGCCGGCTTCCTGGAACGCCTGCTGGCGCGGCAGAAGGCTCCGACTGCGCTGGTGACTTATTCGGACGTTACCGGGCTGCCGGCGCTATACGCGGCCAACCGAATGAGCTTGCGCACGGCCGAACAGTTCTCTGTGGTAACGTTCAGCGACCGCCCCATGTCTGCGCTGGCTGGGCAGATGCAGGTCCTGGTCGTTCCGAACCGGGCGTTGGGCGATGCCGCGGTGGAAATGCTGGTTGAGAAGGTAAATGCACCGGCGAAAAAAGCGCCGGCACACGAAGTTTCGTTCGATCTCGCGGCTTTGCGAACGTGACGAGGAAGCTCAGATGAAAAAGCATTGCTGTGTTGCGCTTGGCGTGGTCATGGTCTGCACGCTGACCCACGCGGGAGACGCGGAACTGCTCCCAGGTTTGACGATGGCCTCGGACGGCGGCATGCGCATCGAGGACAACTCGATCGTGATTCGCCACTGGGACGAGAAGTGGATGATGACGCAGCAGAACTGCGAATGGAAACGGACCGTGACGCCGGAGAAGGGCTACCCACGGTCCGAGCGCGACCGGTGGTCGCTCAACGGACAATTCCAGACCCACGCAGGCAAGATCTTTGCGCTGGAACAGACCCTCGAGCGCAAAGGGACGGATGCCGTGCGATACAAGGCCCGCGTTACGAATGCGGACGGCGTGCAGACCAATACGCTGGCGCTGGGCATCATCCTGGCTGAAAAATCGATGGCGGGCCGCGAGATTTTCATCGATGGCAAGCCCCGCAAGCTGCCCTTCACCGCCGATCTCGGCATCGTTCAAGAACTCGTCCTTCCGGCACATTGCGGCAAACTCACGCTTGGAGGGCCCGTCAAAGCGTATGTCCAGGAATTCGAAGTCCGCTTGATGTTCAGCCAGCAGAATGGCGCCGTAAAGGACAGCCGCGTGGAGTTCACGCTCAAGAACTCGCCCTACGCCTGCCGCACCCTCGACATCTCCGCCTCGGCCAACATGGGCTTCCGGGACGAGATTGCCGACGACCGGAAAGGCGGCTGGACCGACCAAGGCGACAACGACCTGCGCAAATTCGAGCCGGGGCCGCGGAGATTCGGGGGCCTCGTGATGGACATCCTCGATCCGGCGAAGCACGACGGGAAGGCGTGTCTGATATTCTCGGGTCCGCAGCGCGATTACTTTCTTTCGCAAGCGGCGATTCCTGCCGGGGACCAGACGTTCGATTGCCTCTACCTCCTGCACGCTATCGCGTGGACGCCGTCAAAGGCCGAAGCCGTGGGCCGCATTCGAGTCGAGTACGCCGACGGAACCCAGGGCGACCTGGAAGTGGTCTTCGGACGGGATGTCGCGGACTGGTGGGCGCCCTATGCGCTCCAGAATGGCGCTTTGGCCTGGACCGCCGAGAACCGCCTCACTCAGATTGGACTTTACCTGTCGAAATTCTCAGTCGAAAAGAAGCCGATCAAGCAGTTGAAACTCGAGGGCACCGGCAAGGCCGTGTGGATGGTGGTTGGCATGGCAGGCGGCGAGGACATGCCGTTCCCATCGGAAAACGCTTCAACCATCGCCGCAAACAACGAATGGAAGCCCCTCGAACTCAAGCTGAACGTGGCGGCGGGAAGCATTCTGGACTTCTCGTTCCTGTTGGACGCCCCGGCCGGTAAACATGGAGCGGTTGCGGTACGAAACGGGCGTTTTGAATTCGAGCAGCAGCCCGGGAAACGCGTGCGCTTTTACGGCGCAAATATCTGCCATGGCTTGAACTTTCCGGCGACCAAACCGGCCGCCGAACAGCTCGCCGACCAATTGGCTCGCATGGGCTACAACACGGTCCGGCTGCATCACTACGACGGCCCGCTGGTAGACAAGGCGAGCCCCGATTCCACCGGCTTGGATCCGGTCATGCTGGACCGCTTGGAGTACTTCTTCCACTGCCTCAAGCAACGCGGCCTCTATCTCTCCATCGACCTGTACACGCTCCGGACAATCCGGAAGGGCGGGCTTGCCGGCGTGAACCGCGATGTCGGGCAGGATTTCAAAGATCTGGTCGCCGGAACGGATGCGGGCTTCGAGAACTGGAAAGCGTTCTCGAAAAATCTGCTCACGCATAAGAACCCGTACACGGGCTTGACCTGGGCCGAAGATCCCGCGCTCTTCAGTATTTGCATTGTGAACGAGGACTACATCGGGTACGCGGCGGGCGGTCTTTTCCGCCCGGCTTACGAACGCTGGTTAAAAGAGCAGGGGCGGCAGCCGGCGAGCGACGACGAGCGCAGGTCGGCCGCCGCGCGCTTCACGCACGAAGTCAATCTCGCCCGTTACAGGAAATGCAAAGAGTTCCTGCGCGGGCTTGGCGTCAAGGCGCTCCTCACCGACGCTAACGCCGGCAACGCCGTCGGCCAGGCGCTGCTCCGCGACGAACTGGACTACGTGGACAACCACGAGTACTGGGATCACCCGAAGTTCGTGGATGGGTATGGCCAGGTTCAGTCCAACACCAGTGCCATCCGAAACGGGGCCGCGGTGCCCATGAATATGGCGCCTACACGCGTGTTCGGGAAACCGTTTATGATTACCGAGTACAATTTCGTCTACCCCAATCATTTCCGCGCCGAGAGCGGCCCTTTGGTGGGTGCGTACGCGTGCCTGCAGGATTGGGACGGACTCTACAGGTTTGATTACGCCGACAACGCCGGCAAAACGCTGGGCCTTGGCGCGGCGAGCGCTTTCTCCATTGCCGGCGACCCCGTCAATCTATTCTCCGACCGGATTGCCGCGCTGACCTTCCTGCGCGAGGACTTTCGGCCGGCGAAAACCGCGCTCCCTTTTGCCGTCACCGAGAAAATTTTCGAGTCCCCGCGCGCCAAGGATTGGGCGTGCGGCCCATTCCCACCGGGATACGCACAACTGGGCTTGCGGCTGCGCATTGGTAGCACGGTCCTTGCCAATGGACGAAAGCTGACGGCCGGAAGTTCCGCCGCCATCTCGGAAGAGGCCTTGCCGGAGGCGTTGACGGGCGGCGTGGAGATTTGGAAGCCCGACGGCGCATGGCGCCGCGTGCTCTCGAGCGCTGTTCCGGCCGGCCCGGTCGCTCCGGCCGATTTCGAACCGGCCAAGCAACGGTTTGCCTCCGAGACCGGCGAACTCGATCTAGACGGTCTCGCGGGTACGTTCAAGGCGGTATCGGGGCAGTCCGAATGTTTCGTCATGTCCAATAAAGGCACATTACGTGGCTCGCGTGTCTCGGTCGAAAACGAGGGCGGCTTTGCCGTGACATTCGTCACAGCCATGGACGGCAAGCCTATTGCCGAAAGCAAACGAATGCTCGTTCTGCATCTTACCGATACGCAGAACAGTCTGGTAAAGTTCCGCAATACGTCGCACACCGTTATGTCATCCGGAGGCAACCTGCCGCTATTGGTTCGACATGGGCAAGTTCAAGTGCATCTAAAATTGGATGGCGAGGCTGCACCGAAGGTGTTCGCCGTGGATATGGCGGGTGTCCGCGGCACGCCTGTGACCGTGAAATGGGAAGGTCGCGACCTGTCGTTCACGGCGGATACGACGCCTGAGAATATGGCGACCCTGGCGTACGAAATCGCGAGAGAGTGATACCATTGTTTCGCCTTTTTAATAACAACTTCACATAGGGAGTGGGGCATGACGACGGTGCGCAGCGATGTGGCCATTGTGGGCGGCGGATTCGGCGGTATTGCCGCGGCGCTTGCGTTGACGGTTCGTGGGTACTCCGTCACGCTGACGGACGAGTTTTCTTGGATCGGCGGCCAAGCGACGAGCCAGGCGCTGTGCGTGCTCGACGATCTAAACGACCCCTCGGGCGAGACCGTCGGCGTGACGCGCCGGTACGCGGAATTTCGCGCTCGCATTCGCGATGCGTACAAGAAGCGTTACCCGCTCTCGCCGCTGGGAAAAGCGCAACTGCATCTCTGCCCTGGG
>JACQFI010000012.1 GCA_016200135.1 Planctomycetota bacterium | reverse complement strand
GCAGCAGGTCGTGCGTGAGCGGGCGCGGGACCTGGAAGTCCTTGATCTTCCGGTCGATCGCCATCGCCTCGTTGTAGCCGATGAAGATGGGGAAGCTGCGGTCGCCATTCACTTCCTTGAGCACGATGCCCTGCGTGGGCGAGCCCTCGGTGATGATGATCTGATAAAGTTCGACTTCGATCAGCATGATCGCTTCCGCGCGAGGAACTCGTGAACGGCACTACCCCTCTTTCGTGAACCTAGCCCGCGCGAATCGGTAAGTCAAGGCGGGCCGCCACTTGGCGAAGTTTTTCGTAGCATCCGCCGGGACGGCGGAGCCACGGATGGATACGCCCCGCCCCATGGCGGCTCACTTGCGGTCGAGCGTCACCACGGCGTGCAACCCGTCTTCCATAAAGGTCAACGCGGCGGTCATCCCCGCGAAGCTCTGCATGAGCTTGCCCATCGAACGGTTCTCGTCCGGAGCCATGGCCTGCGTCGGATGCAACGCCGAGCCGTGCACGCTGCATGCGACGTCCTTGCCGTTTTCGTTCAGCAGGTAATGGCCGCCTTCGGGACAGAAATAATAGACGGTATAGAGTCGGTTGGCTTCCAACTGCGCCCTCGAACCCAGACGCTCCGCGTCGCCCTTGGCCCAAGGTCCCGCGGGAAGTTCCATGCCGCGCGCTGCATTCGAGATCGGACCCAAGTTCTTCAGGCACGCCAGGCGGTTGTTCTCCGCCCAGCCCAGCCGGTAATCGGCCAGGATCTCATTCCAGTTCTGCGGGCGCACGCGCAGCATGGCGTGCGCCTTCACTTCGGTTGGCGCAGTTATATCAGCGGCGGCCTCGCCGCCCTTTGCCAACTTCTCGTTCAGGTTCCACAAGTCGTCGAGCACGGATTTGCGGCTCGACACATAAAGCGTATTCCCGATCCTTTCCCAGAAGGCCCGCCACTTCACGGCCGTAAAGGCGAAAGAGACGCAGCGCGTGCTCCTGCCGTTGGGTTCGTTGATCCGATAAAAGTCCTGGGAGAGTGACCACCAGCTTTGGCCTCCCTTTTCCCGCGCCGTGCGTGCGAATTCCTTGTCCAAATCCGCCAGGAATTGATCCACCACGCCCGCGTCCTGCACGGGCACGGCCAGATAGGTGGGCGTATTGATCGAGCCGACGACTAAGCCGGTCAGCAGCGCGTCGTAGTTCAGGTTTCGGCCCGAGGCCGAAGCCGAACCCATGCACTCGCCCATCAATTTTGCGAAGTTGAGGTCGAAGGTCGGCACGGCGTCGCAGACGTGCAGGGAGACGCTCGAGCCGATACCTTTCTCGAAGAAGGCCCGCAAGGAGGTCGGTAGCGCTGCGGCGTGATCTGCACTCGCAGCGCGATCGGGTCGAAATACATGCGCCAATATTGCTCGTAATCTTTGATAAAGCGCTCGTATTGCTCGGCTTCGTCTTTCGTAACTTTTTTTATCTCGATCTCGCCGCACGGCGTGAGAAACCGCGCGTGCCCGTGGCAGGAGCAGGTCCCGAACGCGCCGTCCGTGGAGAGGCCGTAAACGCCGCCGTCCAGGCAGGCCGACTCCCCTTTCCCGAAGCCCCTGGGCAGGCAGTCCTTCTCGATCACCTCGTCCAGCGAGGCCGGCGCGCGGCCGTGCTCGGTTCGGAAGAGCAGCGCGGCGTGCCCGATCATCCGCAGCCGGTTGTAGCAGAGGATGCGGCGTCGTTCGGTCAGCTTGACGCGCGGGCCCACTTGCTCGCGGATAAACGGATCGGAGAGATACACGAAGCCGTCTTCTTCCTTGGCTCCGCGCGGCATCAAGGTGCGGATAAAAGCAAACTCCTCCATGTCCCCCAAGCGCTCGGCCTTCTTGCCGTCCGGTCCCTTGCCTAACACGGCGTCCACGACGCGCTGGAAGGCCGGCAGCGAATTGCTCCGGATGTGAACGCCCGCCTCGGGATAGGCCGCGTACACGTCACGCTCGCGCCCTTCGGCGGTGAAATGTTCGTACGCCACGCCGTTGTACTCGCCCTTCTCGAACACGCCTTCGGGATGTGCTTGGCGCGCGTTCGCCATGAAGCCGTCCATTCGCGCCTTGAACAGTTCCGGCTGCGCGATCTTAAAGAGTAGCGTCAGGTCGCTGCCTTCGCGCAAGAACAGGTCGCTGCCCGTCAGCGCGACCTCTTCCACGACCATGTCGTAGACCGGCCGCAGCAGCAGGCTCGTCTCGAGCACCAGTTGCCGCCGGATGCGCGGCCCCAGTGCGAACGAATGCGCCTCGCGTTCCGCCTGATTGAAGAAATGCGCGCCCCACAAGTCGCTCACTTCCTGCGCGTCCAGCAGTTTGTTCACGGAGCGGAACTCGGCGAGAAAGAAGTCGCTCGGCACGCAGCGCGAGAGCGCCGAGACTTCCGGCTTGCGCCCGTTCAGCATCTTGGTCCAGGGATGGCTCTTGATCTCCGGTCCCTTCAGCTTCGAGAGCTTGACCTCATCCTTCTTCTCCTTGGCCTCCTCCGCCCCCGCCGAGCGCAGCGTGTCGAATTGCAGCGACTCCTGCACCGCCAGCGCGCCGGTAAAGAGATTGAACAGGTCCAGATCCTCCCGGCGCTCGTTCGCAGCCCACCAGCGAAAAGGGCTCACGATTGCACGCACCTTCTCCTCCGTCTCCTTCCCCTTCCCTTCCCGCCGGCCTAGTTGCAGTGCGGCGAATTGCAGATACACGTCGTCGGGCTGCAGTTCGAGCACCGCCAGGGCCTCGCTCAGCGTCCACGGCCTTATCGGGATATCCCGTTCCTCGCCCGCAAAACCGCCGGCGGCCCACGCCAGCGCAACCATAAGGAGCGACCCCGCATGGCTGCGCTTCAATCGGGTATTCATATCGAGTCTCCATTTCCTAAGTGAATCGGAACATTATTTTGCCAGCGCGGCTTCCGCAGCCTCAGCGGCCCTGCGCATACGGTGCGCTTTCCGCTCGAGCGCGAGCAGCAGCACCCAGCAGGCGATGCCGGCGAGACCGCATATCCAGAGTCCAACGCAGGACGGCAGCAGGCTGAAACCCAAGACAAAAAGCGATAGAAACGCTGCCAGGAACAGGCTCACCCCGCCGGCCAGCGCGCCCCACGCGGCCAGAATCAGGCCAAGCCTTGGGTAGGTGCGCTCTTCGCCGAGCATGTGCGCCATCGAGAGCCCCACCAGCGTACACGTGAGCGAGAACAACTGTCCTGCGATCAGAAACGCGACGACCGCGATCCATTTGTCGTTCAAACCCAAGCCCTGTTCCGAGTGCGAATACAGACCGGCGGGCACGCAGCCGATGAACACGGCTTGCGTGAATTCCAACAGGCGCCAACGAATCTCAAAAAGGATGCCGTGGCCGATGATCGCGCAGATGCCAAGCAAGCCCAAGCCGCCCACGCCGAGCGCGGCCTGTCCGGCCGGCGCCGACTGAAAGCGGACCGCCGCCAGTCCGAGAAAGATCGCCGCCAGCAAGAGCCCGGGGCCGAAACCGCAGATGCGCAACAGGAGCGGACGGCGCACCGGAGGCGCGGACTCCGCGGCAGGAACTTCAGGGATCTCGGCCATACACACCCGCCCGGTCACTACGCGTTCGATACCCGAACTAATTGTTCCAACGCCGCGCGCGCACGGCCGGAATCGATGGCCTGCGCCGCGAGCGCCGCGCCTTCTTTCCACGTCGCAGCCTTGCCCGCAGCCTGCGCCGCGGCGGCGGCATTCACCAGAACAATATCCCGCGCGGGCCCGGGCTTTCCTTCCAACACGCCCCGCACAATGGCCGCGCTGGCCTCGGGGCTCTCCGCGGCGAGCGCCTTCGGCTCGGGCCGCGGGAAACCGAGGCTCGCGGCATCGAACGTCTCGAGATTCACGCCGCCGTTGCTCAAACGCGCCACGGTAGTCGGACCAAAGGTAGAAACTTCGTCGAGATACCCGCCCGAAGAACCCGCGCCGCAGACAACCAGTGCCGTCTCGCTTCCCAGCGCTTTCAGCACGCGCGCGAAGACCTCGCACAGCCGCGGTTCGGGAACCCCTAGCACCTGCCGCTTCGCGCGCGCCGGATTCGAGAGCGGTCCAAGCAGATTGAAGACGGTGCGCACTCCGAGTTCCTTGCGCACGGCCCCGGCGTGTTTCATGCCCGGATGCAGCGCGGGCGCGAAGAGGAAGCCAATCCTCGCCTCGCGTATGCAGCGCTCGACCGCCGCCACGGGCGCCTCGATGTTCACGCCCAGCGCCTTGAGCACCTCCGCCGAGCCGGACTTGCTCGAGAGCGCACGGTTGCCGTGCTTCGCGACGGGAATGCCCATGCCCGCCGCGACGAACGCCGCGCACGTCGAGATATTGAACGTCGCGCTCTTGTCGCCGCCAGTGCCGCACGTGTCGAGCGCGCCTTCCGGCGCCTGGATTCGCACCGAGCGCTCGCGCAGAACGCCCGCAAACGCCGCGATCTCGGCCTCACTCTCGCCTTTCGCGCGTAAGGCCGTCAACAGCGCGGCCAAACTCGCGGGCGGCATGCGCCCATCGACGACGGCCTCCATGGCCGCGCGCGCCTCGCCGGGCTCGAGATCCTTCCGCGCGAGCAGGCGCTCGAGCAGCGGCGCGACGGCAAACGCGTCCGGCGCGTCAGGCATGGCTCTGGCCCTCTTTGAATTTTTGGGTCTCCTGGACCGGCGCCGCGGGCGCGGGCGCCTCGCGCGGTTCCTTGGCCCAGAGGCGGATGCGGTCGATCCAGCAGTCCAGCGCCGAGCCACCGAAGGCCTGCCCGTTTACGAAGCCCTCGCGGCAGGCCCGCAGCGCGTGCGGGTACTCCTCATAAAGATACACCTGGTTGATCGGCGAGGCGTTCGCTTCCATGTAACGCTTCACCTTGCGCTCGCGCGAGGCGAGGTCTTCCCACAGGAAACAGTAATGAAGGATATGCGCGCCGCGCAGACCCAGCACCGCGCCGCGCGCTTCGCGCGGGATGGCCTCGTGCACCGGCCGCGACTCGTCGTAGCGCAGTTCCGGCCGGTTGCGGAAAAGCCGCAGTTGCCGGTCGGGATAATGTTTCTCCGAATCCACGTAGCGCGGCGGAGCGTTGCTCGCGAGCCAGTACCGCGGGATGTTGAAGCCGGTAAAGCGCGAGGCCAGCAGCGCCGGCAGCAGGCGGATAAAGTTCGGGCCCACCAGCTCGTCGGTGTCGAGAAAGAGGATCCACTCGCCGCGCGCGTGTTGCAGCGCAAAGTTCTTCTGCTTGGCGAAGTTCCCGTCGAAGACGCGCGTCACGAGCCGGGCTTTCGGAACTTTCGCCAGCACCTCCGCGGTGCCGTCTTTCGAACCGCCGTCCACGAACACGATCTCATCGGCAATTGAACTCGCCTGCTCGAGCAGCGTCTGGATGCGCGCCGCAACATCCTGGCCGATGATGCAGACGCTCAGGCGGGGTTTGGCGGCCATCGTCATGCCGCGCATTCTCGCGTTTTTCGCACCCAAAAACAAGAACACCCCGCGCGTCCTTCACATTCGTGGCTCCGCCGTCCCGAGACACCGTGGCTCCGCCGTCCCGGCGGAGGTCGCAGCGGCGTCCCGCCGCTGCCTGAGCGCTCACAGGCGCGGATGCCTGTAAGGCCATCGGCGATACGCCGATGCCACAAAAAAACACCCCGCGCGCGGCGGGGTGTTCTTGCAGCTTGTACTTCGTTGCAACGGAGCGGCCGGTTACTTGCCCGCGCCCTTGCCGCAGCCGAGCAATTCGCGCGTCTTCGTGTTCTTGCCGTAATGCGTCACCGACTTCACGATGCCGTCGAGCGGCACTTCGGCGCTGATCCACACCTGCCGGGTGATCTCGTCGGCATCCAGGCCGCTGGTGGTGATCTTCATCTCGACCAGCTTGCACGCGTACTCCTTGCCGCCCACGCTGATCTTGGCGTCCTTGGTGGACGTGATCTCGTACTGGAAGGACTCGCCGTCGCCGTCCTGCCGGTAGGGCTTGTTCAGTTCGATATGCTCCTCGCCCTCCGGCATATCGCGGCCGTCGTAGTGCTCGTTGCGCGCGAAGACGATCTCGTTCTCGTACTTCTCCTTCACCGTCAGCTTGAACTTGGACTCGAACGTCTTTCCGCTCTTCTCGTCGGTGACCTTGAACTCGATCCAGTCGCCCACTTTGGCCTTCTTGTACGGATGCTCCTCTTTCTTCTCTTCCGCGCGCACCAACATTGCGCAGAGCACAAGCGCATACGCCAACATACCCAACCGGGCTGGAGCGTTCATGGGATATTCTCCTTATTTGGGTTCCTGGATCAGGCTCCGCTATGATGCAAGCCATAAGCCGCGGATGCAAGCCCCAACTGGCGGCCCAAACACATAGCTCCGCCGTCTCGGCGGAGGTCGCAGCGGCATCCCGCCGCTGCACAAACACTCTAGATTACGGTAAGAACCATCGGCGAGACGCCGATGCTACGAAACTAAACCCCAACTCCTGCTGTACCAGGGAGCCCATTTGACGTGAATTAAGACGTGCAGGGTTGGAAAGCATTCAGCGAACGTGCGTTCAAATAAAAAAACAGGCGCCACCCCTTACTAGCGGCGGCGCCTAAGGTCCCGCTCTCCGAGCGCCAGACGCTCTCATGGCCGCTACTCGGGAGCAAGGCGAGGCTGAGAACCGGAGCCGACCCTTCACCGCCACCCACATCTCCGACCTTCTCACTACCTCGCCTCCAAAATCAGTTAACCACATTCCCGGCAAGTCCGCAAAATTTCGCTCGAAAAAAGCGAAAGGCGTCACGCCGCGTCCTTATTCTGCGCTTCGGCATACGATTCGCCATTCAGGAGGCCCCCATGCCCGCGGCTGCCGAAGCTGCCCCGCCCCATGCCACCACCAAACTGGACTTCGTTCATCCCGAAGACCGTGCGGCGCTCGAAAAGCTCCAATCCATCCCGCTCTTTCCTTCGTGCGTGCAGGCCTTCATGAAGCTGCTGCCCGAACGGGTGCTGCACGGCCTGAACATGGCGAACAAGGTCCGCCTGAGCCCGCGCCAGCTCCCCAAGCTCTACCGGCACCTGCGCCCGATCTGCAAGCAGTTGGAGGTCGCGGAGCCCGAGTTCTACCTCGAGATGCACCCCTACCCCAACGCCTACACCTACGGCGACAAGACGGTCTTCGTCACCATCACCTCCGGGCTCGTCGAGAGCATGGACGACGACGAGTTCCACGCGGTGCTGGCCCACGAATGCGGGCACATCGCCTGCCGCCACGTCCTCTACCACACCATGGCACGCACCCTGATCACTGCGGGCTCGGCCGTCTTCGGGCCGCTCGCCGCGCTCTCGCTGCCCGTCCAACTCGGACTCCTTTATTGGATGCGCCGCAGTGAACTCTCCGCCGACCGCGCCGCCGCGTACGTCATGGGCGGAGACCGTCCGGTGGTGGAAGTGATGGCGCGGCTCGCCGGCGGCCCCAAGTCCATCACTGCCCAACTCGATCTCGACCGCTACGCCGAACAGGCCGCCGCCTACGACCGGTTGATGGAATCGAAGTGGGACCAGATCCTTCAAGGCATGGTGGTGATGTCCCAACAGCACCCGTTCCTGGCCGTCCGCGCCAACGAGATTCGCTCGTGGTGCCGCAGCGACGCGTTCAAAGAGATGCTGCACAACCGTCCGGGACGTTCCAGCAGCCGCAGGCGAAAGCTTCCAGCACCGCCACGCGAGCTGTAATTTTCTGCGCGCACTAAGTCCTCGTATCGAACCACATGATCCTCTATTTGAATATTCCTTAACTCATGCCGTTAAAGGGGTAGATTGCCTCCGCGTGTAAATTACACGCGGTAGGAATGTTACTGCAATAAGACCCACCCGGTGTAAACAGAGTAACTAACTGTATCCGACTGTAACCATGCCAGCAGGAGCCTCCCATGAACCGCCGACTGCTTGCCGTCGCCGCCATCCTTGCCTTTTCGGCTTGCCTGTCCTATGCGGCGGAAGACTGCATCTGGATCGAGGGCGAGAGCGCTAAGTCCGCGCAGCTCTCGCCGCACAACTGGTACGACAGCGTCAAGAAGAACATGCTCTCAGGCGGCGCGTGGGCCTCGAACTTCAACAAGGACCGCGAAGGCTGGGCGGAGTATGAGTTCGAGGCGTCGGACGAAGGCGAGTACTACTTCTACGTGCGAGCCAATCCCATCGGCGGGCCGAACATGGGCTACGCGCTCAACGGCGCTGCTGAAATCAAGATGGACTTAAGCAAAAACACCGACAACACCAACATCGCCGCCAATGACCAGCCCGACATGCGCTTCATCGCCTGGCTCAAGCCCGAAAAGGTTACGCTGAAGAAGGGCGCGAACACGATCAAGTTCCGCATGTGGGGGCCGAACAGCAACCACGGCGGGCTCGACTGCTTCTGCTTCACCAAAAAGCCCTGGTCGCCGAACGGCGCAGCCAAGCCCGGTCAGAAGCTCGGCCAGGCGATGCCCGGCACGTGGGCCTTCGAGCCCGACGAGGACAGCTACGACAAGCCCTCGCCCATCGACCTGCGCGGCATGAACGAAAAAGTCGCGGGCGAGTCCGGCTGGATCAAGCGCACGCCCGACGGCGACTTCGCGATCGGCAACGGCAAGCCCGTGCGCTTCTGGGCGGCGGTGACGGGCGTGCAGACGCGGCCCGACATCGAGGACCTCAAGGCGCACGCCCGGCACATTGCCAAGCGCGGGATCAATATGGTCCGTTTCCACGCGGCCATCGAACCAAACGGCAAGAACGCCAAGATTACCGACGTGAACCTGGGCGCCATCGACGAGTTGCACAAACTCGTCGCGACCATGAAGCAGGAAGGCATCTACGTCACTTTCAACCCGTATTGGGCCACGACCGACAAGGTAAATCCCAACTGGGGCCTGAAGGGCCATCCCAACGGCGCGCCCTTCGGCATGCTCTTCTGGGATGAAGATTTCCAGGCGGGCTACAAGAGCTGGATCAAGGAAGTCTTCACGCGCGAGAACCCGTACACCAAGATTCCTCTCGGTAAGGACCCCGCCTTCGCGATCTTCCTCACTCAGAACGAAGACAGCATGCTCTTCTGGACCATCAGCAGCATTGGCAAGTATCCGGAAGAGGCGCGGCGCCTGGGCGAAAAGTACGGCGCGTTCCTGCAGAAGAAGTACGGCTCGTGGGACAAGGTGAAGGCCGCGTGGGAAGGCGCGCCCGCGCCGCACCAGGGCAAGGACGACTTCGCGAACAACGTCGCCGGCTTCGTCGGCATGTGGGAGTACAACGCCGCGGCCGCCGGCGGCAAGCTCGCGCGCCTCACCGACCAGCTCCAGTTCTTCGGCGAGACGATGCACACCTTCAATGCAATGATCGAGGACTACATCCATAAAGATCTCGGCTGCCCGATCCTCGTCTGCGCCGGAAACTGGCGCACCGCCAACCAGACGCTCATGCTCGACGTGGAACGCTGGTCGTACTCCGCCAACGACATCATGGGCTCGAACAACTACGTCAACGGCGGCGAGCACATCAACCCCAACGAAGGCCACAAGGCCGGTTACCTCGTCAGCAAGGGCGACTTTTACGAAGACGACTCCGCGCTGCTCAAGCCGCGCCGCATCCCCACCAACCGCAAGCTCGTCGTGGGCTATCCTTTTATTGTCACCGAGAGCACCTGGGTGCCGCCGCTGCAGTACCAGTCGGAAGGCCCGTTCCTCGTGGCCGCGTACAGCAGCCTCACCGGGTTCGACGCCTACTACTGGTTCGCGCTCGGCAGCGTCGGCTACGACAAATCGATCAATAAGTGGCAGGCCGCGAACCCCGCGATCATGGGCGGCTGGCCCGCCGCCGCGATGCTCTTCCGCAAAGGCTACGTCAAGAAAGCCGAGCCCGCCGTGCATGAGGAACGCCGCCTCGAGGACCTGTTCGCGTTCCGCTCGACCGTGCTCGCCGAGGAAGAATCGTTCGATCCGAACCGCGACAGCGGCGCGTTCCCCAAGGAGTCCAGCATCAAGCAGGGCGCGAACCCGCTCGCGTACCTCGTCGGCCCGGTCGAAGTCGTCTACGGCGGCGATCCCGCCAAGAGCAAGGTCGCGGACCTCTCGAAGTACATCGACGACGGCGCAAAGACCGTGAAGAGCCTCACCGGCGAACTCGAACTGAACCACGGCATCGGCGTCTGCCGCGTGAACGCGCCCAAGGCCCAGGGCGCGACGGGCTTCCTCGCCAAGGCCGGCAAGATCGATCTCGACGCGCTCTCCATCGAGTCCACCAATAGCTACGCGACGATCCTCGCGGTGCCGCTCGACGACGCCGACCTGAAGTCCTCCGGCAAGATCTTTCTCCAGATCACCACCATCTGCCGGCCCTTCGGCTGGAAGGACGAGCCCGCCGAGTACAAAGACAAGGACCACAATTTCAAGGGCTTCAAGATCATCGAGACCGGCACGCCGCCGTGGAACGTCTGGAACACCGAAGCGACCGTGACCTTCAAGAATGCGAAGCTGAAAAAAGCCACGCTGCTCGACGCCAACGGCTATCCGGCCGAAGAACTCAAAGGCGAAGCCGCCGGCGGCGCGTTCAAACTCAAGCTGCCCGAGAAGGCAATGTACGTCGTGATCGAGTAAGCGCTCAAGCATCTTGCCCTGAACCTCATAAGGAGTGCCTCATATGTCCCTGCTTTCCACCATCACGCTCGCGATCGCCGCAGGGATCTGTCTCGCCGCGCCCTGCTTCGCCGCCGAACCGCTCAAGATCGTCTGCATCGGCGACTCCATCTCGCAAGGCCGCAAGGGCGGCGACAAGGCCGTCCCGACCTACAGCTACCGCTACGCGCTCTGGAAGAAGTTCGTGGACGCGAGCGTCCCGGTGCAGTTCGTGGGCGCGCAGAAGACGGGCTTCGAGGGCTCCCCCGAGTACGCCGACTACAAGGGCCTGAAGTTCGTCAACGACAGCGAGGCCTACTGGGGCTGGACCACGCAGGGCGTGAGCGACAAGCTCAAGGAGACCAGCAAGCAGTGGAAGGCCGACCTCGCGATCATCATGCTCGGCACCAACGACAAGGAGAAGGACAAGACGCTCGAACCGACCCTGAAGGCCATGCAAGAGATCGTGGCGACGCTGCGCGCGAACAATCCCAAGATGATCGTTGTAATCGGCCAGCCGTCCGAAGAATGGAAGCCGTTCCCCGAAATGTCCAAGGCCTACGCGGAACTCGCGAAAAAGCTCAACACCGCCGACTCGCCGGTGCTCTCCGTCGAGACCTCCAAAGGCTGGGTCAGCAAGCCCGACCTGCCCGGCACCTGCACCGTCGACTGGGTCCACCCCAACCCCGTC
>JACQFI010000015.1 GCA_016200135.1 Planctomycetota bacterium | reverse complement strand
TCGCAGCGGCGTCTCGCCGCGGCCACGAAATATAGGCAATGGCCACTTGCAGTGTCATAACCTGCCCTTTATAAAGACCGGGCTCAACATTCCGTTTTGAATAAAGCACGCCGAGGGCTGTCCCGCGCTTGGGTGGTGGTTACGTCATCATCTAAGCAGGACGTTGGGGCAGCGACCTCGGACTCGAGCAAGGAGGAAGGCCGTGGAAGCGAACCTGGCCTCGATGGGCGAGCGGTGGGCGCGGCGCGTGCGCATGGCGCTGGTCGCGTGCATCGCGCTGCTGGCGGTGCTGATCTTCGCGTCGGCGCGCGACGGCCGCGGCACGCTCAATCCGTTTGACGTCCGGCCCGCGAACGCGGAACTGATCTCGGCCGCGCCCGGGTACCTGGCGCTCTCGGCCTCGATCGGCAACGAAGTCAACTTCTACCTGCTCGATTCGACCAAGCAGGTGATCTGCGTCTATCAGATGGTCGGCGACAAGATCCGCCTCGTGGCCGCGCGCGACTGGAGCCGCGACACCGATATTCCCGATTCGAGCTTGAACGTGGTCAGCGCCGACGGCCGCCAGCAGCTCAAGGCGTTCGAAGGCGGCACGGGCCTGGACCGCAAAGACGCGGATGCCTACGCGGACGCGGTGAAGAAACTGGAAGCGGGCGAGAAGAAGTAGCGCCGAACGCGCAAACGCGCGCGTGCCGAAGGAGCGACCGATGGGTGAACGCAAGATCTGGATCGAGAACGTGGTCCTCGGCGCCGTGCTGGCGCTGCTGGCCTGCGTTTACGTCGCCATGCCCGAGCACAAGGCCCACGCGGCCGGCGGCGGCTGGGACACCAACGGCGTAATGGCCGTCACGACCAAGGCCCTCGAACGCCTGGTCCTCATCGACACCAACAAGCAGAACATCTGCGTCTACAAGACGCTCGGCGCGGGCCAGTTCCGGCTCGTCGGCGCGCGCAGCTACAAGTACGACGTGGAAGTGAAGGACTCGGCCGGCACGGCCATCGAGAAGGGCAACGGCGTCACCTACGTCGAGATGAAGAAGATCTACGAGTCGCAGCCCAAGAAGTGAGCCCGGGATGCAGTGGACCGTGGCGCGGTGCTTGGTTAGAATTGGGGCGCAAAAAGGGGCATTAAGGAGCGGACGTCATGGCCAACGGTGAATTGATCGATGCGCGCGAGGCGATGGACCTGCTGGGGATCGGCGAGAACGACCTCCAGACATTCGTGGCGCGGGGCGACCTGCGCGCGTTCCGGTCCGCGGGCACAATGAAGTTCCGCCGCGACGACGTCCTGTCGCTCAAGTCCGAGAAGGGCACCGAGCCCACGATCATCATTCCCGCAGCTACCGGCCGCAAGCCGGGGCAGTCGGGCATCCTTTCAGCGGTGAGCGCCGGGCCGGCCGGTTCGGGCATCGGGCCCGCGGCTATGGGCGCACGCCAGGGCAGCGGCATCGCGCAGCCCATTCGCAAAGGTTCGGGCATTAACCCGCCCGTCAAGCAGGCCGACGCGACGGGTGAGATCGTCTTCGACGATATCGAACTCCTGCCCACCGACGACGGCATGCAGACGCAGGCCGGTACCGTGGTGGCTTCGGCGATTCAGGAACCCGTGGGCGGCGCCGCCGCGACGGGCGAGATGACCGTCGTCGAAGGCGCCGCGCAGACGGGCGAGATGACCGTCGTCGAAGGCGCCGCCGACGAGGCGCAGGTGAGCACCGGGCCCGCGATGCCGGTGAAGACCTCGGGTTCGGGACGCCGCGCCGCGGCTCCCGCGCAACAGATCGGCAGCCGCGTCGGTTCGGGCGTGATGCCGCAGCCCAACGTGAGCCGCGTGCGCCAGTCTTCGGTGGCCGTCGCGCGCCGCACCGCGACCGTCTACCAGCAGAAGACCTCGCACCCGATCATGACCACGATCCTGATCCTCAACTCGGCCGTGATGCTCTTCACGATGTCCGTCTTCATGGTCATGTCCTTCAAGGGCAGCTACGATAAGGACTCGGGCCAGCGCGTCATTCCTCCGTTCATCTCGGACATGTACAATAGCTGCTACGACGGGACGATGTTCGGCGCGTTGCCCGGCCGCCCGCTGGACGAGAAGCCCGAAGGCGAACCCGCCGGCCGCCCGCAGCAGAGCGGCGGCGATGCCCCCGCCCCCAAGTAGTCGTCCGCAGCCATACAATTAGAATGCTAGCCCCCGGAGCGATCCTCCGGGGGTCTTTATTTTAGGCATCTGGCAGGGCCTTAGCGGACCAACTTTAAACAAATTATTCGGTTTGGCGGCAGTTCTGTTTGACCAAGGTAACCTTTTGATTAGACTGTGGTTCAGATTAATAGCCCTGACGATAATCACATGTGCGACCGCCTGCATTTTGCGGTTCGGCATCCATTTTAGAACGCACCCCAACGGTGCTTCCTTAAAGGAGAACGTCGCGTGAACTTCAGAACCTGTTTGAGCCTCGGTCTGGCGCTGACGGTGGGTGTGGCCACGCTGCGCGCGGCCGACGAGGACCTGCGCAAGGAAGTCGAGCAGCTCCGCAAGGACCTCGACGCCATGAAAAACGTGCGCAAGGACCTGGACTCGATGAAGGGCGTGAAGGAAGAGCTCGAACAGATGAAGCGCGAGAAGGCGGCCTCGAAGGCCCCCATCGCCGCGGCGCAGGCCAATATCGAGAACAAGTACGGCCCGAACTCGAACGTCACGACCAAGCAGGGCAAGCTGACGATCGGCGGGCTCGTGCAGGTCTGGTACTACAGTATCCAGAACGACAACATCGGCTTTTTCGGCGACCGCTCGGGCAATCCAACAAGCACCAATGCCATAATAGGTATTGGCGCCTTTCCCGCTCCTGTCTTCGGCGACACCAATGAATTCGCGGACAACGACTCCTTCGCCATTCGCCGCGCGCAGCTCCGCTTCACGATGGACATCCACGAGAATGTCTCGGCGGTCGTCATGATCGATCCGGCCCGCGAGATCGGCGGCCGGCCTTCGTTTCCCACGAACGCGGGGCTCTTCAAGACGCAGGTAGAGACCGGTGTGGCCTTCGGCACTTTCCCCAACTTCAATTCCGGATTCGTCCGGGACGGTGAAGCGAACTTTCTCGTGCGCAGCCTGCTCGAAGACGCCTACATCAACTTTCACGGCATCGTGCCGCACCATGACTTCACCGTCGGCCAGCACCGGAAGTTTCTGGGCGAGGAAGGCATTCGCAGCGACGCGAGCCTGGACTTCTGCGAACGCTCCATGATCGCGCAGACCTACGAGAGCCGCGACGTGGGCCTGACGGGCCATGGCACGTGGTGGGACGACCGCTTCCAGTACTGGCTCGGGGTCTTCAACGACCCGGGCAACTGGTTCCAGTCGGCGGGCCCGCAGCAGAACCGCGTGGACGACAACGACCAGAAGTCGTTTACCTGGCGGTTCCTCGTCCGGCCGCTGTGGAAGAACGAGACCTGGGGCAGCCTGGAGCTCGGCGCGTCGGGCGAGCATAGCCGGCACGGCGAGGCGGGCACGGGCACCGCAACGAATGGCTTGTTTAGTGCAGCTTCCGTAGACGGCCTCAACCACCAGCGCACGCAGGCCAACCGCTACTATGCCTGGGCCAGCTATCGGCCGGGCGGGCCCGTCAAGGGCTGGTGGCTGAAGGGTGAATGGGGCTGGATGCAGGACCGCAATGCTGCGGGCCTCGTCGGCATCTTTTGGCCAAGCACGGCTCCGGTTGGCCCCAACCCCAACGCGTTGTATGTCGGCAATGGCGGCACGCAGTCCTCGCCTAACTCGACCACGCTCACCGGCTTCAACGTCGCGACCGGCTACAAAATTAGCGACAGCGTCTTCAAAGACAGCGCGCCGGGTTGGCTGAAGAACTTCGAGTTCGCATTCCGATACGAGCAGTTCCAGAACGTCATGGTCGCGGACCTGATCAATACCAACCGCACCGACGTCTTCGCCACGGACGTGTGGACGGGCGGCATCAACTACTACATCAAGGGCGACAACGCCAAGATCCAGCTCAACTACAACGTGGTGGACAACCCGGACGCGGGCTCGACGAGCAACAACCTGAGCCTCGCGCCCGGCAACCGCGCGCGCCACTTCCATGCCGTGAAGAACGACAGCCTGGTGGTGAACTTCCAGGTCGCGTGGTAGGCCGCAGATCGTACCAATTAGTCTGCCGTAAATAAAAGCGGGGTGTGGCGTTTGCCACACCCCGTTCTGTTTCTACTTTGGGTTTCGAGCTTTGAATTTCGGATTTGATTTACCGCTACAGCTCGCTGACCTGCACCTCGCGCTTCTCCTTGGCGCTCTTGACGGCCGCGAAGACCATCGCCATCGACTTGAGGTTGTCCGCGGCGTTGCACTCGGGCTGCCGGTTTTCCTTCAGCGCCTTGAGGAACTCCTTGAGCAGCGCGGGCGGGCCGCCGGTGGTCTCGTTCTCGTCGAGCTTCACCTTCTCGCGGATCTTCTTCTCGGCGCGATGGCTGTGCGAGTGGTACAGGTCGGAACCTTCCCACGTCAGCGTGCCCTGCGGGCCCTCGATGCGCCATTCGCCGTTGTGGCCGGCAGGCACGTGGCCGACCGTGCAGCCGACGCCGCGGTGCGTGCCGATCACGCCGTTGCTGAAGCGGAACAGGATGAGCTGGCAGGCGTCGCCCTTGTGCCAGCCCCAGGGCAGGTTCCAGGTGAGCGCTGTGGCGCTCACCGGTTCGCCCTCGATCATGTAGCGCATCATGTCGAAGTGGTGGATGCCCATGTCCGTCAGGAACATGTACGGTTCGGTGACGTAGTGCGAGCCCGGCGCGTCGGCCCACGGGACGTACAGGCTCGCGTCGATCTGCGCGACCGGGCCGATGACGCCCTCCTTTAAGAGCCGTGCGGTGGTGCGCGGCAGGCCCGCATAGCGGTAGTTCTGCGTGATCATGTGCTTCACGCCGGCCTTCTTGCCCGCGGCGACGACGCGCTTGGCGGCCTCGTAGTTGTCGCTCAGCGGTTTCTCGCCGAGGATGTGGATCTTGTTCTCGATCGCCGTCATGGCGACCGATTCGTGCTGCGCGGGCGGCGTGACGTCGACGACGAAGTCGGGCTTCACGTGCTTGAGGGCGGCGTTGAGCGTGTCGTAGAGCTGTTCCTTGGGGACGTTGAACTCTTTAATCGCGCGTTCCTTGTTCGGCGCAAACGGTTCGACGCACGCGACGACTTCCACGTCCGGATTCGCGCGGCAATCCCGCAGCCAGCCCCGACCGCGCCCGCCGAGTCCTACAATGATGGCCTTCATGCATTCTCCTTTGTCTGAGTTCTTAACCACAGAGACCACGGAGTTCACAGAGAACGGCACGGAATGAATCCCTTAAAGCAGTTCTCCGTGTGCTCTGCGATCTCGGTGGTTTATAAGGTCTAGAAGTCGTCCGACGCCCGGTACGCCTGGATCACGGCGCGTTCGCCGTCCTTGCCGGGGCGGCTGTTGCCGTGCTCCATGCCCATGATCAGGGTCGTGCTCTTGCCGTGGATGTGTTTGAAGACGTTGCGGTAGTTGATCTCGCCGGTGGTCGGTTCCTTGCGGCCGGGGTTGTCGCCGCACTGGAAGTACCCGATCTCGCTCCAGCTCTGGTCGATGTTCGGGATCAGGTTGCCCTCGGTGATCTGTTGGTGGTAGATGTCGAAGAGGATCTTGCAGCAGGGATGGTTGACGGCCTTGCAGAGCGCGTAGGTCTCGGGCGAGCTCGCGATGAAGACGCGCGGGTGGTTCTGCAGGCGGTTCAGCGGTTCGAGGACCATCACGAGGCCCGATTTCTCGCAGAGCTCGCAGCAGCGCCGCAGCAGGTCGATGGCGTTGGCGGTCTGGTAGCCCATGGCCAGCTTGAGGTCGTAGAGTCCCGGGACGACCGTGCAGAACTTCGCGTTGACGCGTTTGCCGATCTCGACCGCGGCTTTCATGTCGTCGAGAACTTTTTGGCGCAGGGCCTCGTCCGTGCCCGCGAACGTGACGTGCTCGAACGTGGCCGTCGCGACGAAGACGCCCATCTCCAGCTTGAGCTTCTGCATCTCCTTCGCGACCTTCTCCTGCACGGCCACTTCGCGCCGCGGCATGCCGTTGTCTTCCCACGCGGTGAAGCCCTCGTCGGCGGCAAACTTGAGCTGGTCGCAGAGGTCCTCGCCGGCGCTCTGCTGGAACATGCCGAAGTGCGGGGCGTACTTGAGTTTGAACTTGGGCTGGCTCATGGGGCTCCTTTGGTGGTGGGCTTTACCAAAATGTGACTCATTAGTTCTTATACCGCCCTACGACGTGCGATTCCGCGTGCAATCTGTGACCATGGATATACAATTTGTGATATGGCGACCCCACCATCTCCCAACCCCGCAAAGCGCGTTTTCTGGCAGGTGAGCTCCTACCAGTTCGACCAGGTGGTCGAGAACAACGGTAAGTGGAGCCTGGACAACCGGCACCGCGAACGGCGCGGCGTTGCGATCTTCCAGTACGCCGCCAAAGGCAAGATGCTCTACCGCGACCGCCGCGGCGACCAGGAAGTCCCGCAGGGCTGGGCGGCGCTGTTCGCGTTCGGCGAAGAGAGCTGGTACGGGCTGCCGGCGCACTTTCCCGAGCCCTTCCACACGCAGTTCCTCTCGCTGGAAGGCGAGGGCCTGCTCGCGCACGTGAACTTCATCCGCGCGCGCTTCGGCTCGGTCTTTCACATCGGCGAGAAGAACCCGCTGCGCGAGGCGATGCGGCAGGTCGCGGCGACCTCGCGCCCGCGCACCGCCGCAGACGCCGCGCTGCACGCCGCGGAGGTCTACGCGTTCCTGATGCGGCTGTACGTCTTTCTGGAAGGGGAGTGGGCGCGCGAGAAGCCGCCGGTCGAGCGCGCCGTGGACGAACTGCTCCGCCGCCCGGCCAACGCGTGGTCGCTAAAAGAAGTCGCCCAGCGGCACGGCTGTTCGCGCGAACACCTGACGCGGGTCTTCGCCGCCCGCACCGGCACGCCGCCGGCGAAGTTCCTCGCCCGCGCCAAGCTGGCGAAGGCCATGGAACTCCTGCGCGAGACGAGCCTGTCCGTCGGGCAGGTGGCCGCGCAGGCGGGCTTCACCAACAAGTTCACGCTCGCGCGGCACGTAAAAGAAGAGACCGGCGCCGCGCCGGGGCGGCTGCGCGAGCGCGCTCGCAGGCGATAGTGCACCCGGCGCATGCCTGACTAGAAAATGCGTTTGTAGTTCGGTGGAGCGTTTGAAAATCGGAGGGGGCCTTTTCGCCGCGCCTGTTCTTCACACAGCCCCATCTGCTTGGCGTTCGGACAGTTATCTGAAAAAAGACCGCACTGGCACAGCCCTTGCCGCACTTCCCTTTGTTCGTTTCGTCGCGTGAACCCGACGTGTGGGTCCACGAGGGAAGCGGATAAAAGAGGAGGCGCGTCATGCTGCGCTGGACACTTATTTTTCTCATTCTTGCCATCGTCGCGGGCTTGCTGGGCCTTGGAGGAGTGGCGTCGTTGGCGACCACGGTCGCCCAGGTGCTCTTCGTCATCTTCCTGGTGGCGCTGCTGATTTCCTTGCTGCCCGGCAGTCGCAAGCCGCGCTGAATTGTTTGGAAGGAGAGAGCCATGGAAAAGATGCTATTGGGTGCCTTGCTGGCGCTGCTCGGACTGCTCGTGGCGGGGCATTTCCTGAAGCCCCGGACCGTCGAAGGTCCGTGCCAGAAAGCCGGGCGCGCGCTGGACGATGCGATCCAGAACGCGCGGGTGCTCGCCGACCGTTCGCTGGAGCGGGCCGATGAGACTATGTCCGGCGCGAAAGAGGAACTGAAGAAGTCGGCGGAGAAGGCGAAGGCCTATTTCGAGACTCGGCCCACGCCGCCGGCGAGCGGGTCCTCTATGGAACCCGTGTGGCCGGACCAGGCCGCGCCGGACGTGCGGACCTTGCCGAGCGGCTACGAACTCTTCGACGGCGCCGCGTCCAGTCCCAAGCAAAAGGCGTATTACTGGTAGCACTTCCCAAGATATAAAAACCGGCCGTTCGGTGTGATCGGACGGGCGGCAAGCTTGGCCGCGAAGGCCCTCAGGGTTCTTCGCGGCCTTTTTTCGCTTCGGCCGCAAGATAAAAGCATTGCGGCAGGCCAAGCAGGCTTTGATCTGAGAATGGAAACGGTTAGAATGAATTTCCATCGGCAGAGTACAGGTTAAAAGGTTCGATCATGAACAGGAAATTGCGCATCCGAATACCGGAACGAAAGCTGAGGGCGTTCTGCCGCCATCATTTCGTCCGAAGGCTTTCCTTTTTTGGTTCGGTCGTCCGCGAAGACTTCGGCCCCAAGAGCGACGTGGACGTCCTCGTGGAGTTTGAACGAGGGCACATCCCCGGATTATTCGGTCTGGCCGGCATGGAACTGGAACTCAGCGCGCTCTTTGGCAGGCGCAAGGTGGACCTGAACACACCGGGATTCTTCAGCCCCAAGCTGCGCAAAAAGATCGCGTCCGAGGCCCAGGTCTACTATGCCAAAGCCGGATGACGAAGCGCGATTGCGGCATATGCTCATGGCCGCGCGCAAAGCGCGGAAGTTTGCGAAGGGCCTCACGCGCAAACAACTTGAGTCCGATGAACTGATTGCGCACGGTTTTGTCAGGCTGATCGAGATTATTGGCGAAGCCGCGTCTCGAGTCTCGCCGCAGAAACGCAAAGCCCACACCAACATTCCCTGGCCGTGAATTACCGGCATGCGAAATAGATTTGTGCATGGCTACGATACCGTAGACCTGGACGTTCTTTGGCAAACCATTCAACACGATGTGCCTGACCTCATCAAAGCCCTTGAACAGGCGGTTGCGTTTGATGATGAGTGAGAGCCTTCCTTCAGATTTCGCAAGATTCCATTCGCGTACCACCGATTACACCATCCGGTAACCTTTACTTGGTCGCCCAAGTCTCTACGCTATTTCCTTCGCTCTACGCCTTACGCTCCACGTTCCCTCAAGGAGACCGCCATGCCTGAAGTCGTCCGCCGTGTCCGGCCTACGCCCAGCGACGCGTACCTCGGCAATCCGCACAAGGGCTGCTGCACGTTCCAGCACTTTAACGGGGACGAGTTCTTTCCCGGCACGACCTGGTCCGAATCGGGGCCGGTGGAGTTCCCCGCGCCCATCGAGAAACCCATCCGCACGGGCTACCTGCCGAGTACCGTCTCGTACTGCCGCTGGTTCTGGAGGCTGATGGAACCCGAGCAGGGCAAGCGCGACTTCACGGTGATCGATAAGGCGCTCGAGACCTGCGCGCAGCGCGGGCAGACGCTGGCGGTGCGGCTGATGGCCTTCGGGTCCGCGCGCCAGCCGCAGGTGCCGGACTGGTATCAGCGCAAGTACCCCATGGAAAACAAGAAGATCAAGAGCGCCGAGCAGCCCGTGCCGATTCACGATGCGCCCGCGTACCTGGAACACTGGGGCGGCTTCGTGCGGGAGTTCGCGCGGCGCTACGACGGCAACCCGCTGCTCGAATCGATCGACGTGACCTACATCGGCCCGTGGGGCGAAGGCGCGGGCACGTGCTCCGCCGCGCAGTGCAAGCGCTTCGCGGAACTCTGGCGCAAGGCCTTTAAAGTCACGCCGCGGCTGTGCATGATCGGCGGCGACCAGATGCAGGCGGGGCTTAGCACCGGCGCCGGCTGGCGCATGGACTGCTACGGCGACCTGAAAGCGCCCGGCAGCCCGGAAGTCCGCCGCGACCTCTCGTGGAACCACCATTTCGAAGGATACCCGCGCGAGATCAGCGCGTGCGGCGCGACGGATGCGTGGAAGACCGCGCCGGTGCACTTCGAGACGTGCTGGGTGCCGATGTACTGGTACCAGCACGGCTTCGACCTCGATTTCATCCTGCAGCAGGGCCTGAAATTCCACGGCACGTACTTCATGCCCAAGTACACGCGCCTGCCCGACGAATGGCTGCCCAAGCTCGCCGCGTTCTGCCGCACGCTCGGCTACCGCTTTGTGTATCGAGGCATGGTCGTCGAGAGCCCCATAAAGCCGCGCGCGGCGTTTCGCTTCCAGACCTGGATCGAGAACATGGGCGTCGCGCCGCTTTACCGCAAGTACGACTTCGCGCTGCGCTTCCGCCAGGGCGACCGCGAAGAGATCGTGACGCTCAAGAGCCAGGACCCGCGGAAGTGGCTGCCGGGGGACGTCTGGATCGACGAGCAGGTGAAGCTGCCCGCGGGCTTCAAGCGCGGCTGGGTGCACTTCGCCGCGGGTCTGGTCGATCCAAAGACCAAGCAGGCCAAGGTCCGCTTCGCCGTGAAGGAGCAGTTCAGCGACGGCTGGGTGGACTTGAACGGGATCGAGGTGCTATAACCGTCCGCATGCGCGGGCGCGTTCGAGCTTGGGTTGTCGCCGCGGGGTTCGCCCTGTGCGTGCCGCAGACCGTCCAGGCGGAAGAGCCCGCCGCGTCAACCGACATCGAAGTTCTCGTCAAAAAGCTCGGCGACGAGCAGCACGCGGTCCGCGTGTCCGCCACGCAGGCGCTCGCGGCGCGCGCCGCGCGCGAGTACGAGCGGCTCGACGCGCTGTACTCGAATTGCGACGACCCCGAGGTCCGCACGCGGCTCTGCGAGATCCTCAAGCCCTGGCGTCCCGGCGCCGAGGTGTGGAGCTTCGACCTGGGCGCGAGCAGCGGGGAGTACGGGTACGACACCCCGCCGGAGGTCCGTGGCGAGACGGTGTTCGTGGCGCAGACGAACGGCGAACTCGTCGCGCTGAAGGCGTCCGACGGCACCAAGCGCTGGGCGTTCCGCAGCGGCGAGAACACGATCTTCCCCGCGCTGTCGGTCGCCGATGCCGCCTGCATCGTCAGTTGCCAGGGAAAAGTTCGGGCGCGCAAGGCCGGGACCGGAGACGAGGCCTGGTCGTCCGCAACCTGCGGCGCGGTCGCGAGCCCGCCCATCGCCCGCGGCGGCGCGATCTACCTCGTCTCGAACGCATGCGAGCCCAATGGCCAAGTGTCCTGCCTCGACGCGGACTCGGGCAGGCTGCGCTGGGCGTGCAAGGTTCAGGAAGGCAAGGTCCAGCAGGAGTTGATTCTCCTGGAGGACCGCCTCGTCTTCGCGCACACTTCGAACCAGCTTCCCGACAAGCGCTACAAGATCGCCGGCGTGGACCTCGCCACGGGCAAGCTGCTCTGGGAGTTCGAGGTGGCCACGCTCAAGCCGCCGCTCGTCTCAGCGGCGCACGGCGCGGTCTACGCGGCCGCGGGCCGGAGACTGCTGGCCTTGAACGCCAAAGACGGCGTTAAACTCAGCGAGCGCGACGTGGACTGCGAGGTGCTCGATCTCCTCCCGGGCGGAGACGGCTCTCTGCTCGGCATCGGCGACGACCGCAAGCTGCGGGTCTGGGAGACCAAGGACGGCGCGCTGCGCTGGTCTTCGGAGCGCCCCATCTTTCGCCGCATCACGCCGCTTCTTACGGAGTCCCGGATCTTCTTCGCGCCGGAAGAGAATACGCTCGAGTGCGCGGACCTCCGCGACGGCCGGCGGCTCTGGCACGCGGACCTTGCGGAACCGCTGCGCGGCCCGTTGGTGAAAGGCCCCGGCTTTCTGCTCGTGCCGGGCGACCGCGGCACGCTGACGTGCCTGCGCGAAACCGACGGCAAGACGCTCTGGTGGCGCGCCGAGACCTTCGGCACGCCCGTGCTCGCGGGTCCGTTCATCTTGGTGGGATTCCAGAGCAACCAAGGCGGCAAGGTCGTGTGCCTGCGTTCGGGCCTTAAATAGGCGTGGCGGCGTGCGGCGGAAAAGTCGCAGCCTGTTCAGGAGCCCCAACCCGTGAGCGCGAACAAGAACGCCACAGCCCCCGCGATCGCAGACGAGATATTCATCAAGGCGAAGCCCGAACGCGTCTTCAAGGCGCTGACGGAGGGCAAGGAGCTCGCCAAGTGGTGGCCGCAGGCCGCGGAGTCCGAGCCTAAAGCAGGCGGCAAGCTGACGCTCACCTGGTTCAACGGGAGCAAATGCGAGACGAAGTTCGAGACGTTCGAACCGGGCAAGGAAGTCTCGTACAAATTCTACACCGAGCACCTCGCGTTCACGCTCACCGAGAAAGGCGAGGGCACCGACCTCAAGATCGTCCACCGCTGCGGACCGGACGCTGCGATCCACGTCGCGCAGTGCTGGGGGTTCCTGAAAGCCAATCTAAAGTCGGTGATTGAGTTTGGGAATGATTTGCGGTGAGGGGAAAAGTCTTTCCGGATTCTAATTTATTGACTGAGTTCTAGCACCCACCAGGATGAATAGCGGTTGGTACTATAGATTGGGTTGTCTAAATGGCACAAAGCACGGAAAGCGCAGGCGATCCTTGGACCATTATTTACGGGCTCCTTGGAGCTTTTACCGTGGGTACCGCGTGCTGGATATTCTGGGGTTTATTGTCGTCCGGAGATTGCTTTGCAGCCGGTCCACTTGTCCCCGTAACGCTACTAGCCTCCGTGGGATTTGGTGGTTGGATTGGCCATAAGATACGACAAGTATGGCTGCGTGTGGTTTTGCTCGCCTTTTCTATTTTAGCTCTTTCTTTCTATTGGTTTGTTCCAGACGGTTGGTGGGCGTCGCCTCCACCCGGGAAGGAAAAATCTTATCGTGAGAGCCCTGTCGTTCATAAGTGAGTTGCCAAGATCAACCAGCGACATGCATGTGTAAGCGAAGCGACCGGAATGCGCTTTTTGTGTCTTCAACGCTAAAGGGGATTCGGCGGATGTTTAGCGAAAAGGCTTAGCTACTTTTCTCCCGGTGCATCCGCGGCCGTGCGGACGCCCCAGTTGCTGTCCACGAAAGTTGCCTCGGGCTCGTTTCCGATCTTGGTGGTAACGCGCTGGTAGGAATTGCAGCCCGCGAGCGCGGCGTAATAGTACGAGCCGCCCCGGCGCACGTGGTACTCGCCCTTCTCCGGGCCCTGCGGATTCTCGGCCGGGGAATGCGCGTAGTAGTCCTCCGCGTACCAGTCGGACACCACTTCGTACACGTTTCCGTACACGTCGTAGAGCCCGAAGGCGTTGGGCTTCTTGAGGCCCACTTCGTGGGTCTTCAGTTCGGGACAGTTGCCGTGGTGCCAACCGTAATCGTCGAGCTGCTTGGGATCGTCGCCGAAGTACCAGCCGGTGGTGGTGCCGCCGCGCGCGGCGCGTTCCCATTCGGCCTCCGTGGGCAGGCGCTTGCCGAAGTGCTTCGCGAACTGGCCGCTGCCGTGCCACGTGAGCGAGACGACGGGATGCTTTTCGAGGCCCGCAAGCGGCGCCCACTTTCCGCCGTCCTGCTTCAGGCCGTCCGGGCGGCCGAGCATCTTGCCTTGCTCGTCGTAGAGCAGCCCCTTTTCAAACTTCAGGTTCTTGGCCTCATTGAGGTAGACGCAGTACTTCGCCTTGGTGACTTCGTACTTGTCGATGTAGAACGCGCGCAGCGTGACCTTGTGCGCCGGCTTGGAATTGGCCGGCGCGGTGGGTCCGTCCAAGCCCATCACGAACGTTCCGGCGGGGATCAGCGCCATGTCCGTCGTGTCCACTTTGCCCGTTTTGGGTTCGGCGGGTGCTCCGGACTTCGCTTCGCCCTCCGGCTTAGGCGCCGTCTTGCTCTCTTCGGCTCCAAAGATTGCGCCGCACGTCAGCAGGAAGACGAGCATCTGCGCCGCGCTAGCCAACGTTTTCATCGACTGCATTTGGGTCTCCCTTTGCTCCGCTAATCCATCCATATACAACCGAGCCGAGCCGCGTGTTTCAGAAACGGGAATTCTTTGAGCAAATACGCGTAGCAATAGGAGGGGTATAGACTGCGTTTCATCGTTCAACTTTCGCAAGAAAGTAAGCGTCTACGTGCTATACTACAATTTGGATTTGGCGGGAGAGGTATTCCATGGCGGTTCAGAACAAAGGACAGATCTTATCTTTGTTGCAGGAGCACCAGGCCGAGTTGCGGCGTTTGGGCGTGCGGCGCTGCGGCCTCTTTGGATCGTTTGTGCGGAACGAGCCGAAAGAGCGGAGCGATGTCGATATTCTGGTCGAGTTCGATCCGGAGCAGAAAACATTTGACCGCTTCATGAAGCTTGCGTTCTTCCTCGAAGACCTGTTTGGCCGAAGAGTCGAGTTGGTTACAACAGAGGCCCTAAGCCCGCACATCGGTCCGCATATCCTGCGCGAGGTCGAATATGCCGCCGTCGGTGCGTGAGTATCTCCAGCATATCCTTGACGAGACGAATTATCTTTCCAAGAGCTCCAAAGGTCTTGATAAGACAATATTTTTGAAAGACGAGACATTGAAGCGCGCGTTTGTCCGCAGCATCGAGATTATCGGCGAAG
Organism: Planctomycetota bacterium; assembly: GCA_016200135.1. Classification (GTDB taxonomy): domain Bacteria; phylum Planctomycetota; class SZUA-567; order H5-PLA8; family H5-PLA8; genus JACQFI01. Next base: position 62,782 of record JACQFI010000015.1, on the reverse strand, counting down.
CGGTGAAACAGATTCCCGAGGCGTTCAGAAAGAAATACCCCGGGACCGATTGGCGCGCCATTGCGGGGATGCGCGACCACCTGATTCACGGATATTTCGGCGTCGATTACGAGATCGTGTGGGATGTGATCGCGAACAAGCTTCCTGAACTTGATGCCCACATTCGGCAAATCATTACCCAAGAATATCCGTGATCAGTTCAGCCAAGCGCCCTTTTCATATCGAAGGAAAGAGCAATGCTCTGGTTCAAAAAGAAGGAGAAGGCCGAACTCGATGCGGCAGTGCGTGCCGTTGGGAAGTACGCCACGGCGCTCATCGTCGAAAGTTCCGTCCCTGAAAACCACGTTTTTCCGGTTACCGCTACACACTTCGGAGGAAATCCGTACTTCGAAGAAAAAGACGCTTGGCCGACATTAGGCGAAGAGAAGCGGCCTTTTGATTTCGTTTGCCAGATCAATCTCCGTGATTGCCCAGATCATCCCAATGTTCCCATTGAACTGTTCACGGTATTCGTAAGTTGGGCAGCCATCGAAGATGGGGATATCGACCGCGCCTGTCTTGTGCGAGGATATCGGGAAGCTTCAGCCGATAAGATTGTTTCGGTGAGACGCCCCACTCCAATCAAAAAGCAGGATTATAAAGTGCGACCTTGCAGTGTGCTGACGGAGCGACTTTTGACATACCCGTGGTCCCCGAAGAAATACCCAGAAATTGTCGCCGCGGCTGCAAAATTCAGCGATCCAAACGCGGCATATCGATCCTCGCTTAAGAGACTCGGGTTCACAGATCAGTTCCGTTCTCGAATCGGCGGATTTCCAACCTGGGTTCACAACGACTCATTGGAGTACAGTGACTTGATTTTCCTCGCACAGATCGATTACGAGCCCAAAGCTAACAACTGTATAGGAGATGCGGCTCCAATTTATATTGCCGTATCGGCCAGCGATCCGGCAAAGTTCGAGACCGACGTCTGGCAGTCTCATTAGGAAGTACGTTGCTCAATTTCTTCAACTTTCGCAAGAAAGTACCTATGCGCTGACTCCGCCGCCCGCTTGGCGCTGGTCAATCGTGCTTGGCTCGTATAGGCTCTTGCGCGTGGGGCTCGAACCTTCGTAGTCCTCAATAACGCATCCGAGCGGCAGACCCTTGGCAAAAGAGGAGAGCATCGACATGCCCGTCAATCCTGTGGAAGCCGTCAAGAAGACCAGCGCCGAGAGCGAGTTTCTTAAAGGTGTCGCGGCGGCGCAGAAGGCGCATGCCGATACCGGCAAGTACCGCGCGCTCAAAGCCGACGAGATCAAGGCGCTCGAAGCGCAGGGCAACGGCGCGTCCGACTGGAGCAAGGTGCTCGTCGCGCAGGCGTTCAAGCCCAGCAAGGTCGTGGGCTGCTGGTTCTCCGGCACGGTCAATCTCGGCGCGTTCGGCGAGTCCGTCAGCGTCGAGAAGGGCGTGCAGATGGGCAGCGGGGTCTTCCGCTCGGACCTGAACAACGTCACCGTCGGCGACCACGCGCTCGTCAACGGCGTCTCCGTGCTCGCCAACTGCGTAATCGGGCCGGGCGCGGTGGTGCTCAATTGCGGAACGGTCGGCGCGACGGGCGAGACGAGCTTCGGCAACGGGATCGAGCTGCCCATCGCCATCGAGACCGGCGGGCGCGAGACGCAGGTCTACGCGGAGATCAGCGTCGAGGTCGCCGCGGCGATCGCCGGCAACCGCAAGGACAAGGCGCAGCTCGACGCGTACAAGAAGGCCGTCGAAGAGTACACCGCGAAGGCCAAGAGCGCGGTCATGGTCATCGAGGCCGGCGCGCAGGTGAAGAACACGCCCAAGGTCGTGAACACGTACGTCGGCAAGGGCGCGGTGATCGACGGCGCGCAGTGGGTCGAGAACGCGACGCTGCTCAGCCTGCCCGACGAGCCCGCGAAGATTTTGGCCGGCGCGTACGTCAAGAACGCGGTGGTCCAGTGGGGCGCGGACGTGAACAGCATGGGCCTGGCGGTGAACAGCGTGCTCTGCGAACACAGCCACGTCGAACGCCACGGCAAGCTCACCGATTCGATCCTGGGTCCGAACAGCGGCGTGGCCGAAGGCGAGTGCACCGCGAGCCTGTGCGGGCCGTTCGTCGGCTTCCACCACCAGTCGCTGCTGATCGCGGCATACTGGCCCGAAGGCAAGGGCAACGTCGGCTATGGCGCGAACGTCGGCAGCAACCATACGTCGAAGGCGCCGGACCAGGAGATCTGGTGCGGCGAGGGCACGTTCTTCGGCTTGGGGGTGAACGTGAAGTTCCCCAGCGACTTCACGGGCTCGCCGTACAGCATTCTGGCCAGCGGCGTGAGCGCCCTGCCGCAGCGCGTCGAGATGCCGTTCAGCCTCATCAACACGCAGGCCGAACGCATCGACGGCATCAGCCCCGCGTACAACGAGATCATGCCGGGGTGGGTGTTGAGCGACAACATTTTCACCGTGCGCCGCAACGAAGGGAAGTACACCAAGCGCAACAAAGCCAAGCGCAGCAAATTCGACTTCGAAGTCTTCCGCCCCGAGATCGTCGAGATGATGCTTGGCGCGCGCAAGAAGCTCATGGACGCCGAAGGCAAGGCCAAGCTCAAGGACGAGTCCGGCCAGCCGGTCTTCACCGACCGCGAAGTGAAGGGCGTCGGCAAGAACTACTTAAAGGAGGAGGCGCGCAAGGGCGGCATCGAGGCGTACACGTTCTACATCAAGTACTACGCGCTGATGGGCCTCAAGCGCGTGCTCGCCGCCGGCGCGAAGGCCGCGGACGTGCTCGGCGCGAAGACCGGCGACGCGCGCTGGGAGCACGAGCGCGCGCTGCTGAACGCGGAGCTGAAGGGCAAGTCCGTGAAGGACCTGCTCACGGAGCTGATCGCCGCGCAGGAGAAGATTGCGAAGGACACGCAGGAGTCGAAGGAGAAGGACGACCAGCGCGGCGTGCGCATCGTCAAGGACTACGCCGAGGCGCACGCGCCGGCGAAGGACGACGGCTTTGTGAAGGAGACCCACAAGGTGACCGCCGCGCTGAAGGCCGAAGTGGAGGCGCTGTTGGCGAAGGCGTAACGGCGGGGGTCAGAATCAGAGAACAGAGAAGGGCGGGAGCGAGGAGCTTCCGCCTTTTTTTTTAACGGACAAGTCTAGGCTTCGTACATGAACGCACTCGAATCCCAGATCGGTACCATCCACGACCCTGTGATTCGCGACGGCGTGCGGATTGCAATCACCCAGACGCTTCTGCCGGCGGCGACGGAGAAGGCGTATCCGGGCCACTTCACGGTGACGGCGGACGGAAAGCATTTTGGCGCCGAGAATACGTGGCCGGGGCTCGATTCGTGGGAACTGGCCGGCGCGTACCTGCTGTTGGGGAAGGCTAGGCTCGTGCGCGACTATTTTGCGTTTGTGCGCGGTTCGCAGCGCGCCGACGGAAACATTCCCTTCGCCATTTTTCCTGGCGAGAAGGACCCGGAAGCCCGCGCGTCCTACCTGCGCGGCATGCGTTGGCCCGAGGACGCCTACAGCTACACGCCGCCCGGCGGTTCCACGCGCAAGTGGATCGGACTGTTCGAACACTGGCAGACGAACGCGAACCCGCTCTCGGTGCTCGGCCCCGTCTGTTACCTGCTCACGGCCGCCGAATATTTCACCGCCACGCGCGACACGCAATGGCTAATGGACCACCTGGCGTCGCTCGAAGCGGCGGCGCGTTACGTCTGCTCGCGACGAGGAACGAACGGCTTGATCGGCGGCTCGGGCTTCTATGCCGAGTGTCCGCCGCGGAACGGCTACGATGGGATTACCCAGTGTTACGCCGTGAAGGCGTTTCGCAATCTCTCGGGGCTCGCTGGCGCAGCCGGAGAGCTCGGAATTGCGAGCCATTGGAACGCCGAGGCGCAGCGCCTGAGCGAGGTTTTCCAGCGGATCTTCTGGCTCGGCGATCATTTTGCCGAGTACGTCCACGTCGAGCGCGGCGTGGTTGACGCGCATGGACTCTCAGACGTGAACTTCGGCGCGATCGCGTGCGGCCTCGCCACGGATGAACAGTGCCACAGCCTTTGGCCGCGGCTGACGGCCGAGGCTGCGTTCTGGCATGGCGGCATGCCCACGCAACTGGTCGCGCGGCCGGGGGCCTACGAAGCCTGGGAGTTGCAGGAGCCGCTTCCCTTTACGCCGGGCATGTCGCCCTTGCACGATGCCGCCGCTATGGGCCGCGTCTGGTGGCTGGAGACGCAGGCGTGCCTGCGCATGCGGGATTTCGCAAGGCTGCGCCGGTCTGTGCGGCTCGTCTGCGAGCGCGGCCTGCACGACGGCGGCTGGTGGTACGAACGCTATCACGCAAAACCGGACGGCTCCGCTCAAGCCGCCGGACCCAAGGGCTATTGCGAGTACGCGGCGGTCCTCGCGCGCGCGGTGCTGGGTAACGTTGAAATATTCAGCCAGAACACGTTCTAGCGACCGCTTTCCCTTTTGCGCAAAATCCTGTAAGAGTAATGAAACGTAGATGCGGAGCGGCCCGGCATGCTCGAACTGGATACGATCTTCGGCTGGCTGGTGCCGCGGCCTTACAAGCCGAATCGCGGTTCCGCGAAATCGCCGTGGCCCTGCTGCGACAAGGCCGACGAAAAGTCCGCGCGCGTCTGCCACGTCTGCCGCGGCGCCACCTGCAACCAGTGCCATGGATTTTTTAACGGCCACTGGATCTGCGGCCCTTGCCGCGACCACATCAAGGCCGAACTGGAGCGCGAGAGGGCCGAGTTTAGCCACTTTCCGCTGGCGCTCGCGGGCGGCCTGATCGCGGCGTGCGTGAGCGCCACGCTGTGGTGCTGGCTGGCCATAAAGTCAGGCATGGTTGTTGGCTTTGCGGCTATTCTGGTCGGGTATCTGTCGGGCTTGGGCGCGCACCTGATGTCCGGGAAGCGCCGCGGGGCGCCCGTGCAGTGGGCGGCGGTGCCGTGCGCGGCGCTGGGGATCGTGCTGGGACACTACGCCATCTCGTTTTACTTCTACAAGGTCCAGCTCGCTTACATTGACCGCGCCGCCGCCGAGGCCGTCACCTTCGCCGACCCCGCAGTGGTCGGATATTTCTGCGATCACTATGGTTTCCTGACGCCGTTCGACGCGATCACTCTTTCAGTCGCGATGGGCGCGGCGCTGATCTTGCCCATGCAGCGGACGGCTGCCGTGCGTTGAGGTTAGGGTGCAGGATTCAGGGAAGGGCGGGGGTGATGAACTTCCGCAGTTTTCAAAACCGTAGCAGCGGCGTGACGCCGCTGCGACCTCCGCCGAGACGGCGGAGCCACGGGTGTAGAGCATTGCAAGCCCCTGGGCTTTCGCCCTTCGCTTTTGATTGTGCGGCGGTTTCCGATTAGGCTCAGGGCATTCCCATAGAGGGAGCATACCATGGCCTTGAAGCTCTCCATCACCACCGATTTCCGCGACGACGGCGGGCCGCTCGAACCCAAGCTGGCGCTCTTCGCCGAGAACGGGTTCACGCATGTCCACTGGTGCGAGCACTGGTCGCGCGATTTTCTCTACGAAGACTTTTACACGGATGGCGTCGCGCGGTTGCTCAAGAAGCACGGCCTGAAGTTCTCCGACACACATAACGCCGAGACTTCCGGCGCGTCGTGTTCGAGCGACGACGAGGCCGCCCGCAAGCGCGGCGTGCGCCTGCTCGAGAACCGGATTCGCTTCACCGCGCTGCTCGGCGGCGACTGCGTGGTCGTGCATCCGCCCGGCAAGGCGGAGACCGAAGAACTTACGCGGGCGCGCTGGGCGGCCATCGAGCGCAGCTTCAACGAGATTGCGAAGACTTGCGAGCAGTACAAAGTCCGCATCGGCCTGGAGAACTTGCCGCCCGGCGTGACCGAAGAGTTCCACAAGCTGCTGGCGAAGTTTCCGCCGCACGTGCTCGGCTTCTGCTACGACTCCGGCCACGCGAACATTTCCAAGCAGCCGGAGCTGCTCGAGACGTTCGGCGCGCGTCTGGCCGCCCTGCATCTGCACGACAATCATGGTGAGAAGGACGAGCACGCGCTTCCCGGTTACGGGACCGTGCAGTGGCCGCGCATCGCGAAGGCGATTAAGGCCGCGGGCTATGCCAAGCCGGTCAACTTCGAACTTACGCTGCGCGACGCCCAGCGCGACCCCGCCGATTTCGTGCGCGAAGCGTACGCCAAGTGCACGGCGTTTGCCCATCAAGCAGTGTGAATAGGCCATAGGTTAAAACAAAAAAAGCCGGAGCAAACGCTCCGGCTTTTCAGTGCGCTCCGAGTCTTAGACGCTTAGACTCGCAGACTTCTGCTCACCATTCCCCGTCGTCCTTCACTTCCTTGATCGTCGGGAGCGGACCCCAGTGGCCGACCTTGTGTTCCTCGCCCTTGGCGAGCGCGTCCGCCTTATCCTTGCGCTTGTCGGCTTTGTCCTGGAGCTGCGAGTACTCCTCCTTCTTGACCTTGTCCTTGCGGTCGCCGGCGTCGTCCTTCAGCTTCTCGTAGAGTTTCTCCGCGCGGCGGTAGCACTTGGCCGCGTTGCCGTAGCGCTTGGCGACGGCCTCTTCCTTGGCGATCTGCATGACCAGGTTGGCGTCTACGGGGTCGATCTTGGCCTTCTCGACGACGAAATCCACCAGCACGGTGCGCAGGCGCGCCAGGCCTTCCTCGTTGGCGACCTTCGCGCCGGTGAGCGCCGGGACGATCTTGGGGCCCAGGCCGCGGAGCTTCTCTTCGGCGGCGGCGCGTTTGCCGGCGTCGTCCGTGTCGAGTTCCTTCACCGCCGCATCGGCCTTGGCGCGGTCCTCGGCGCTCAAGTCTTCCGAGCGTGCAACGCGCATCGAACTCAGCGCGAGCACGCAAAGCGTCAGTCCAGCGATGATCGTTCCACGGATCATGGCAAAACCCCCCATCGGCCGAATAAAGTTTTCAGCAGTGCATTCTTTATCCCATATCTCCTGCCAAATGCAATTACGGAGCAGGTTCACTTGTAGGCAGAGACAAAAAAGCGGGCCAAGAAGGCCCGCCTTATGTTCAGGAATACTTCTGCGTCTATTCGACGAGCAGGCTCTTGATGTAATTCGCGCTGAAGCGCAGGCCCTGGTACTTGAGCTGTTTCGGATCGTTCCAGAGCGCGCTGTGCGCTTCGAGCGAGAGCACGCCTTTGTACTCGCACTGATAGAGCAGCCCGAGCACGCTGCGCCAGTCGAGTTGGTCGAGGCCCGCGGGCGGATCGACGACGCGGCGGCCTTCGGCCTTCACGCAGCCTTTGACGTGCGTGTGCGCGAGGTAGCGCCCGAAGTCGCGCAACTCGGCGAGGTACTCGCGGCCGTCGTAATAGCTGTGGCTGCAATCGTATTTAAAGCGGATCTGCGGGATGGCGCTGAGCAGCGCGCCCCAGTGCCGCGGCGTGGTGCAGTAGTTCCAGCAGTGGCAGTTGTAGATCGCGACGGTGACGCCCTGCTTGCCCGCGTCGTCCACGATCTTCTTCAGCGCCTCGATGCTCTGCCGGAGTGCAACCTGTTCGTCCTGGCCCTTCTGCAGTTCGCCCGCGCCGATCATGAAGACGGGCGACTTCCAGTCCTTGCAGAGCGCGATCATCTCGCGGATGTCCTTCAGGTCGCTCTCGCGCTTCGCGGCGTCGGGATGAATGATGTCGTGGTTGAAGAAACCCATGGCCGCGACGTTCACCTTGTACTTGGAGAGATAGCCCTCGATCTCCTTGCGCTTCCCGGTGAACTCGCCCATCGGGCACCATGGGATGAACTCGACGTAGGGAATCTTGGCTTCCGCAGCGAAACGAATGTCGTCCTCGTTCCAGTTCGCGATCATGCCGACTTTCATGGCGTTCTCCTGAGGGGGAAGGGCGGTTACGGCGACGCCGGCATTTTTACCGTCCGCGCGGGCGAGGCAAGAAGTAATGGTGGGCGCGGATGACACGAGGTGCAGACAGAACTGCTCCGCCAGTTCGGCGGAGCAGTCGCTCAAATTACAATTGAGGAAGCGCGGATTGAATTACCTCGCCAGATCCCCCGCCTCCTTGCCGAGCGCCCGGAACGTCTCGGCGGCATCGGTCCAGCGGCGCTGCTTCTTGGTCTCGCTGTCCACGCCCAGAATCTTCACGTCGCCGATCTTCAGGCCCTTGAACTCGCCCGCGTCTTCGGCGCGCTTGGTGTACTTGTTCGACGCGGCGTCGCATTCGTCGGCGAGGCTGCGCGCGGATGTGCGCTCGTCGGTAAGCACGCTGGCGACGCCGTCGTAGTCGCGGTCCAGGAGCCGCCTGCGGGCGATGCCCGGGGCCTTGACGGCGAGTGCTTCCTGCGCCGCGGCGGAGTCCGTGACGCGGCGGGCCGCACCGTCGTTGGGGTCGAAGCCGAGGACCTCCTGCGCGGCGCGGCGCGCGCGCTGGCCCACGCCCTGCACGCCGGCGCTCAGCCGTTCCACGGCCGCCGCCAGGTCGACGCCGTTCTTCAATTTGGCGGCGTGCGAACTGTTGGGGTTTGCGGCGAGGTGGTCGGCGGCGGCGCGCTGCGCGTCGTCCAGGCGGCCGTCGCGGACGAGTTCCAGGATGCGCTCTTCGGAACGCCCGCCGCGCTCTCCGCCCGCGGGCACCTCCACCACTACCGGCCCGAGGCCCGGCCGCTGCGCGATCTCCAGGAGGCGCCGGCGCGCTTCGTGGTCCTCGGGCTTGAAGCGCTGCGCGAACTCGTACTGCTTTCGGGCCTCGTCCAGGCGCCCGGCGAAGAACTCGCGGTCGCCCGCGGCCATGTAGAGCCGGAACTCGGCCTCGTTCTGCGCCGCGGCCTTGCCGCGCGTGCGTTCGATCTCGAGCAGGGATTCGAGCCCCGCGCCGCCGCCCGCGCCGGAACCTGCCGCCACCGCCACTGGAGGCGGAGCGACCACGACGACGGGGTGCGTCTTCAGCCACGTATTCTGCGCGATGAACTTGAGCGTCTCGTTGTCGCGCCGCGGCGGCATCACTCCGAGGGGTTCGCCGGCGCCGGGCGTGTCCTTCTCGGTCGGCATCAGCAGCAGGTTGTCGCCTTCAAAGCCATAGGAGAAGTGGCGGTTGGTGGTGCCGGTGAAGCCAATCTCGCGCTTGGTCGCGTTGATCTTGCCGGCGCTCTTGCGTCCGTCGGGCCCAAGGACTTCGAAGAACTTGTCGTCGCGGATCACCAGGACAAAGGTCTGGCGTTCGCCGTCGAGATAGAACGTGTTGGTGAGGCGGTCGTCCAACTCCGCCGCGGCGTTCCGCAGGCCGAGAATACCCAAAAGACAGAAGAGCATAGGGGCGTAGCGTGACATAGGCGGTCCTCCTAAACCGGGTGACGAAAGCTAGACTTCATTATTCACTAGGAAGGAGAGGGATGCAAAGGAGAACGCGAGGATCAATAGAAATGAACGGGTGCATGCGGAGAAATGGTGGGATAGTAATCTAGCGAATGCCATCCCCACCTGTGTTTTTCAAAAGGCAGAGATGAGAATGGGTTTGGCCTTTACTTCCCCGGACCGAACGGATTCGTCTTGCGGTCGGCGATGCCTCCGCCGGTGTCGCCGGCATCCTTGCCGCTGAAGAGCGCCGAGGGCGCCGACTGCGTGCCGCGGCCGACGTTCAGCACGCCCTTCTTGGTGAAGCCCAGGCCGATCTCGAAATCGTCCGCATCGACCATGATGCGGTGGTGCCCGGCGTCCGCGCGCCACTCCCAGATCTCGTTGTTGCCTTTGCCCGTCGACGAGATGCACTCGCCGCAGATCTCCGGATATCCGAGCCGCTGGCCGCGGAGCCCCATCGTCTTGCGCGCGGGATCGCGGGGATGGACGTGGTCGAAGAAGTTCAGCCGGTCCATCTCCTGCGCGTAATCTTTCGAGACCTGTTGAAGCTTCTCGCTGTGGACGAGCGGGTGCAGGTTCAGCGCGATGCGGTACAGGTTCAGGATCTTGGTCGCTTCGGCCTCGGCGGGCGTACGGCCCAGCGGGTTCGCGGCGTTCCAATTGAACACGTGAAACGCGCAGGCTTCGCGGAAGAAGTCCGCTTCGAGTCCGCTCAAGCTTGCGCCGGCGGTGCGGGCTTCCTTGTACTGTCCGGCGGCGAGCGCGGCGAGTGCCTTGTAGAGCCCGCGGTTCTCGGTCTTGGGTGTCTCGGCGGCCTTCGCGGCTTCCAGCGCGGCGCGGGTCTTCAAGTAGGGCTTGTACTCGCGGTCGAAAGCCTTGAAGAACTGGTCGAAGAGCGCCGTCGCGCTGTAGATGCCGTAGCTCGGGACCTTCGGCACGGGGTCGCCCCAGATTTTCAACGTCGGCTGCTTGTCGCCGCAGGTCTCGGGGACCGCGCGCATGCTCTGGCAGAGCGCCGCGAGCAGTTCGTTGTGCTTGGCCACGGCGGCGCTCACGAGGCGCTCCATCTCCTCGTAGCCGGGCTGCGTGTCCTTGCCGGGAATCCAGCCCGTGTGCGCCTTGGCCGGGACGGCGTACTTCTTGTCGTCGAAGATGTACGCGTGCGCGGCCGCGCCGGCGACGCCGTGGTCCTTGAAGAGCCGCGCGAGACGTTCGGCGCCGGCCTTGTCGTCGAGGAACGCGACCAGCGCGTCCACGCGGCGGCGGGCGACTTCCGCGTCGCGCTGCAGAAGCGCCGGCTCGGCGTCGCTCGCCGCCAGCGTATTCGCAGCGGCGGCAACGAGCAGAGACAACAAAATCCCGCGCCATGCTTTGGGCATAGTTCTTCCCCGTATCTGGACATTTCAGGCACCGATAAGAATGGCCGGCAAGGCTTCCGCCTTGGTCTTCCGATTAGACGCCCGTTCCTTTCGAGCGTTACCGAAAAATGTGCGCAATCGGCGCCAAAGGCCGAAGAATTAGACTGCTGTCAGCCCTTTCTTGACGTAAACGCGCTGTAAAATTCTGAGGAAAATAAGCGCGTTTGGGCCAGCCATGGCCCGAACAGGCGGGTAAAATTCCAGAAGAGCCGAGGGCGAGACATGCGGTGCGACAGGTTCATCCGGTTTGGGACGCTTATCCCGGCGATCGTCTTTTCCGCTGCCGCTTACGGAGCCGCGCCGTGGCGCACCGACGCCGCCGCGGCCCGCGCCGACGCGTTGAAGGCCGGGAAGCCCTGTGTGCTGATCCTGAACAGCAATACGCGCGCGCTATGCGGGCACATTCAGAGCGTGGAAGCGACGCTGCAACCGGCGCAAGAGATCATCGCCCTGCGCGAGAAAGCCGTGCTGGCCGTCTCGCGCAAGGACGACGCCGATGCGGCCGGACTGCGCGGGGAGTTTGGGGTCGTCGGGCTGTATACGTGGATCGTGGTGCTCGACGGCAAGGGCGAGACGCTCGCGAGCTACATGGCGGATTCGACGGGCCTGCCATGCGCGGAAGAATCGAAGGCCGTCTTCCCCGGCCTGGTCGCGCAGAGAATCTCCAAAGCGCTCGAAGAAAAAGCAAGCCTGCAGGCGCTGGAGCGCGCGTGGCGCGCAAATCCGGCCGACGCGGAGGCGCTCGACGCGCTCGCCAAGCGCTACCTGGACTGCAGCCGCCCGCGCGTCTTCGCGGACCTGTGCGAGAAGGAACTCGCCCACGAGAAACAGGATGCGCCCACGCGCAACCGGCTGCGGCTGTACCGCTTCCTCGCGAAGACGGACCCGTTCTACGCGTTTGGCGGCGGCGATCCCGAACGCAAGCCGGCGCTGCGCGCCGAGGCCGAGAGCCTGCTGTTCGAGTTTCCCACTCACCCCAAGGCTGTAAACGTCGAGGCCGCGCTCTTCGAGACCTACGCGAGCAGCGCAACGTTCGACGTGCCGGGCAAGATCGCGGCGGTGGCGGCAAAGCTGCGCGCGCGCGCCAAGGACTCGGCCGATCCCGCGGGCGTGGAGCAGCGCGCGAAGGCGCTCGAAGAACGCGCCGCACTATGGAAGCGGGAGGCGCAGACAGAGGCCGCGAAGAAAGATCACGATATCTTCATCGACGTGCGGCTGGGCGACGCGAAGCGCACCCTCGAACAGTTCGGCGGCGACGAGCGTTCGAGAGCCTATTACAAGGAACTGCTCGACGAGGCCCGCGCCAAGCTGGAACACGGCAGCGAAAGCAAGTAGCGCGCGGCCTGCAGGAAATCACAGAACGCCTCATGAAATAAGCCGCCAAAAACGCCAAGAAAAAACGAGTGTAGTGCCCCGCGAATGTTGACGTTTTTCCCCTCCCCCCTTGCGGGGGAGGGTAGGGTGGGGGGTAGACCATCCCGCGGCTTCCCCCTCCCTAACCCTCCCCCGCAAGGGGGGAGGGGAAAACTACATGAGGACATGGGTTCTTCTTGGCGCTTTGGCGGTGGAGTCTTTTCTGTCAGGCCTATTTAGTGCCCGCCCAGCGCGGCAACGCCCAGCGCGAACAACCCCGAACAGATCACCATGCCCGCGCTAATCGTGGGCGCGTGCCGCGCGATCGAGGCGAAGCGCCCGGTCGAGGACAACTGGCTCAGCCCCACCACCACGGCCAGCCCGACCAGGACCAAGGTGAGCGCCAGGCCGAGACTGAAGCCCAACACCAGCAGCAGGCCCATGCCCGCCTGGCTGACCGAGAGCGCCAGCAGCATCACGGTTACCGAGGCCGGGCATGGCACCAGCCCGCCGGCGGCGCCGAACGCGACGATCTGCCCGAACGTCGGCCGCTCGCCGCGCAGCGCATACTCGGGAATCGAAGCCGCATGCGCCCTGGCGTGTTCGTCGTCGCTTAGGTCGCTGTGATCGATGGCGTGCCCATGTCCGTGATCGTGACCGTGTCCGTGATCGTGCCCATGATCGTGGGCGCGATCGCTTTCCAGCGCGTGCCGTTCCATTTGGTTGAAAGCGCGCCCGCGCTTCAAGCGGCGCGCCAGCATCCAGACGCCGAGCGCGACCACCACGAGCCCGCTCGCGACTTGCAGCCAGAACATGGCCTGGTCGGCAAACGCCTCGCGGCCGATCAGGACGCCCGCGCCTGCGAGCAGGACGACGACCAGGCTGTGCGTCAGCGCGACCGAGAGCCCGAGTAACACGGCGTCCCTTTTCGTGCCCTTGATGCCGATCAGGTACGCCGCGGTCAGGGTCTTCGCGTGGCCCGGTTCCAGTGCGTGCAAAGCCCCCAGGGCAAAGGCCGAGGGCAGGTAAACATAGGAAAGAGTCATGTCCATGGGTGCGCTCCTTTCCGCAAAAGCGGTTTCAACGGTTAAGCCGTCATTTGAGATAGCTCTTGATCACCGCGATCAGCTCGTGCGCCGCCGCCTGCTGCTCGGGTGTCGGTTTCTGCTTTGGGTCGATGACGTGGAGCGCGATGTGGCCTTCGATGATCGCGGCCATCAGGCCGTTGATCGCGCCGCGGCAGGCGGCGACGGTCTGCAGGACCTTGTAGCAGTCCTGCTCCTGCTCCAGGTCGCGCTCCACCGAGGCCAGTTGCCCGCGAATGCGGCGGACGCGCTGGAGCAGTTTCTCTTTATCGCGAATGGTATGGGCCATGGCCGTCCCCTCGTTTCCAAGCTTATAATATACCCCCCTACAGTATATACCAGCAGAAAATTCAATGCCGGCGACCGGACCAAGGTGCACGGAGGCTTTAACCGATTTTTTGCGTTAGAATGCGCGGGCCCGCGGAACATGGATAGGCGGTAGGGTTCGATCGGCGCAGCAACGCTTGCAATGGCTGAATAGAGAAGAAAGCACACCGAGTGGTCTAAACAGCCCAACAGGTAAACCTGGTCAAGGAGGTTCAATGCTCAAGACGATGGCGGCGGAAAACAGGAGGGCGTGGCTTGGCCTTTTGGCCATTCTTACGCTTTCGGGGACTGCGCAAGCGCAGTGGGAACCCGAGGTCAAGCTCTCGTCGGGCGAAGGCAACGGCTCGCTGAATGAGAACATGGGCCGCTGCATCATCGCGAGCGGCGACGCGGTGCACGCGGTCTGGTGCGAGCACAAAGACAAGGACCACGCGATCTATTACCGCCGTTCAAACGACAAAGGCGCGACGTGGGATGCGGCGGTCCGGCTCTCCGAGAAACCCGGCGCGGACAGTTGGCCGTTGCTCGCGCTCTCGGGCAACACCCTGCATCTTGTCTTCCTGCGAAATGGGAACTCGCCCGAAGCGGCGTCCTATTACAAGCGCTCCACCGACGGCGGCAAGACTTGGGGACCGGACGTGCTGCTCGGCAAGACCAAGTTCTGGCCCGGCGTGGCCTCGTCGGGCTCGATGGTCTACGTCGCGCTGAACACGCTGGCGGCCGAAGGCAACACCGAGGTCTACGTCCGGCGTTCGCTGGACAGCGGCGAGACCTGGAAGCCCCAGGAGCAGATCTCCAACGCGCCGGGGCGCTCAGAAGACCCGGCCATCGCCGCGTGCGGCAAGCACGTGTACCTCGTCTGGAACGACAACCGCGATTCGTTCACCGCCAAGGGCAAAGGGATGGCGGTGTATTACCGGCACTCGGAAGACCAGGGCGCGACATGGGGTCCCGAAACCGCGCAGACGCACGCGCCGGAGTTCACCTACATGCCCACGATCTTCCCCACGGAAAAGGAGGCGGACATCCTTTATACGGATCACGGGAGCGGTCCGTTTGCGATCTACCACATGCATTCCGCCGACGCGGGCGCGACCTGGGACGCCAAAAAGGAGAAGCTGCCGCAGTCGGATGCGCCCAAGGCCTATCCTTCGATCGTGCGCGACGGCGCGAACGTCCACGTCGTCTGGGGCGAGGCCGGGAAGCTCATGTACCTCCATTCCGGCGACGGCGGCGCGCACTGGGACCCGGCGGAGACGCTCGCCAAAGAGAATGTGTTGCCCTTCGCGTTTATCGCGGTCGCGGGGGATGTGGTTCACGTGCAGTGGGTGGAAAAGCGCAACGGCCAGGCGACCGTTTTCAGTAAACGCAACCTGACCGGAAACGCGGCCGTGAAGCTGAACGCCGCCGCGAAATAACCGGCGCGGCCCGCCGGCCTTATTTCTGCTCCTTCTCCAGCGTGGGAACCACGTCGCGGAGCGCCCGGCCTTCGGCGTCTTCCAGGCCGGCGCTGAAGCACCACGCGCCGGTCGCCTGCGTGATCTTCAGCAGCAGCAGGTTGCGGCCCTGCTTGAGTTTTATGGGCACGTAGCCTTCGCCGTAGCGGAAGCCGCGCGGGCGCAGGTCGGCGTGGACGCGCTCCCCGTTCAGCCACGCCACCACGCCGTCGTCGGAGCCCACGCTAAAAAAGCCTGGCGTTCGTTCGGCGCGACCAGCCAGACGCAGGCGTACGCGGCGAGGTTCTGGCCGCTGCCGTAAATCGCCGCCAGATCGGGGACGAACTCGTCGGCCACGCGCGCCTTCGCGTCGCGTTCGATCTTGCGCCACGCGAGCTCCTTGCCGTCCTTACCGGGATAGGTCTTGTCCGGGTGCGGCTTCGTTTCCGCCTTTTCTTCTGGAGGATGCGCCACGTCCGCCGCCGCGCCGCCGGGGTTCTCGAACGGTCCGCACACCCACCAACAGGGAATGGAGACCTGCGCGTCGCGGAAGGCTTCGAGGATGATCCGCTCGCCCTTCCAGTTCAGCTCGGCCTTCACCGCAATGGAGAACGGCCCGCGAACCGCGCCCGGGCGCCAGGTGCGGCGAAAGGCCGCGCGCTTGCCAGCGTCGAGGCTCAGCTTCTCCGGCGCTTCAATTGGTTTCTCACCGTCGGGAGTCTGCCCACTAAAGGAGAGCGTGCCTTCGGCGGAGCCGCTTAAAGGCCCGGCGATCTCGGCGTTGATCTCCAGCTCGTCGGGATTCGCCGTGCCGTTTGCGTCCACGGTAAGCGCGAGGCCCAGCAGGTCCGCGATGGCGGCGTTTACGATGCGTGCACTCGCTCCGGAGCCGCGTATGGCCCTGAGCAGTTCCGGCAACTTCGCCTCGGCGGTTTCGAGCGCCTTGGTCTGCGTCGCGGCGTCTTTATCGGCGGCGGCGAGCAGTTCGTCGCGCGCGGCCCGCAGCGGTTCGGGCGGGTTCTCGGGCCAGCGGAAGCAGGCGCGGTAGAGCGCGTATAGCCGCTTCTCGCCGGGATTGCGCCAGCGTCCGGCCGGCGCCTCGATGGCCGGCGACGGTTCGGCCGCGCGCGGTTCGCCGCTGAATGGAGTTACGCCGTGGTAGCCGTCGCGGGCGAGGATGGCGAGAGGCTTTTCCAGCAAGCGCGCGCGGGCCTTCGCGTCCAGTTCCAGCTCGGCGTCCAGCGCCTGGAGCCCGTCCTTCGGTCCGGCGCGCGCGGTGACCTTCACGGTGTCCTTGGCGATACGAATGGTGAGTCCGAGCCGGTGCTGCGCGCCGTTCAGCGCGGCCTTCAACGTCGCATCGAACGGAACGGACTTCTTCTTTAAGCCCAAGTCGGTCCCGTCAAGCACCAGTTCCTTCTCTTCGTTCACGAGCACCTTCAAATAGCCGGGCTGTTCGGCGTCTTTGCCCGCGTCCACCACGCCCAGGCCCAGGCCGGCCCGTCCCTTACCGGGGTTGCGCGAGAAATCGATCTGGCAGCCGAACACGGGCTCGTCGCCGCCGGCTTGCACCGGCCCGATCGTCGGCGGCAGCTCGGCAGCCGCGTAATCCAGAAAGCTGGGCGCGAGCGCCGCTTTCTGTCCGGGCGGTAGCCGGAGGTCCGTGCGCGAGAACGGGCCTTTCTGCGGCCAGCCGTACGACCAGAGCGTGTTGCCGTTCTGCTCCCAGCCCCAATCGACGTAATGGAACGTGCTGCGCCGCGCGGAGGTCCACGCGGCGACGTCCGCGTTCAGCTTCTCCCATGGTCCGAAGAGGTTTTTCAGCAGGCGTTCGCTGTTCTGTTCCTTGCGCGGGCTCGGCGCGTCGAGCCGGCACATCTCGTCGCGCCAATAGCGAAAGCGCTGCGCGCGGTCCGGATCGGTGAGGAAGTACTGCATGAGCACGAAGCCTTCGCCCCGCGAGCACGCGCCGCCCTTGTGGATCTTCTCGAACGCTTGGCCGGGCGCGCGGAAACCTTCCAGGCCCTCGTCGAACCAGTTCGGAACCGCGGCCTTGTCGCAGACGAAGACCGTCAGCGTCTTCGCCGCGTCGTCGTAGACGTGGCTGGAGAGCGCGTCCGCGATGCCCTCGTAGAACCAGCCCGGCGTCGAGCGCAGCGAGCCGAACCGGCACATCTGGAAGAGATGCGTGCATTCGTGCAGCAGGATGTAACGCAGGTGATATTGCAGGCCGCCGCTGGGATAATTGTAGGCGGCGCGCAGGCCCTCCCACGTCACGCCGCCGCCGCCGTAGAACTGCTTGAAGCCCATGTCGGCGGCCATGGTTTTCTCCATGCTCTCCTGCGTCTTCCCGTAGATCACCGCCATGCGCGTCTCGGCCATGCCGGGCGGTTCGCCGCCGAAAAGGTCCGCGTAATGCGGATACGCCAGTTCGAGCAATTCGAGGTAAAAGCGCGCGCGGGCTTCTTCGAAGTCGGTCTTCAGCGCGTAGTGCTGGCTGACCCACCATTGAAAGCCGGGGAAGTTCTTGACGCGCTTGCCGGAGAAGGTCTTGGGGATCTGCTGGCCCGTGCACACGATCTTAATCGCGACCGGCGTGGACGTGCGTCCGGATACGAGCACGCGCGCGGGCGTCTCGGACGGTGGCGGCACCGCCGCCGGAGGCTCCGCGACCGGTTCCGCCGCACGCGCAAGCCAGCCAAGAATAAAAATGAGCGCCGGCGCCATGAATTGAAGGCGCATTTTTCGCGGAAATTCAGCGGCGCTCGGCAAGGATCGGAGCCCTCAACACCGGGATAGTGTAGGCTCCGCGCCCCGCCTATCAATGGCCTGGAAGATTCCTGGATAGGTTGGCAGGGCTCCTCAGCGGCGGCGAGACGCCGCCGCGACCTCCGCCGAGACGGCGGAGCTACGTTCGTCGTCTTTCGCTCTACGCTCCACGACCTCTACGCTCCCCTCGTCACTTCCCGCTCGCTGCCAGCGTCTCGCCCCAGCTCCGCACCTGCGCCTCCCACGCCTCGGGGTCGCGGTTCCACGGGCCGGCGGTGCCGGGATGCTCGGGTTCGGCGGCCTCGGCCAGGGCTTTCACCAGGATCTTGCGCACGCCCGCGTCGGCCTCCTCGCGCTTGCCCTTCTGCGCCAGCAGCCACAGGTACTCGTAGTCCTGCTGGCCGCGCCGGACTTCTTTCAGGCGGATGCTCGCGATGGGGCGGTCGTCCTTCACGAACCCGCCGGGATAGACCAGCACGCCTTTGCTCTGGTTGCCGTTGGGCCGGTTCTCCGGCTGCGTCCAGATCGCGTTGGGCTTGAAATCCATCTTGGTTTCTTCTTCGTCGCCCGAATACTCCGTGATGCTGTAGTAGCAACTGAAGTCCAGCTTGTACTGCCACGCGATCCAGGCCCACGTGCGCAGGTCCAGGCCGTCCTTGTCGAGCACCGCGACACCCGCGTACGGCTCGTTGCCCTGGTAGAAGCCCTTCCACGCCCCCGCGGGAAACGTGGACGCCAGCTCCGCCGGATCGCACGAATTCGCCGACCAGATGCAGCGGTCGATTAAACCCGGAAAACGCCGCATGAATTCCGCCTTGTACTCCTTCAACTTCTTGGCCGGCTGCGGGAGCACCGCCACTTGCGCGTGCAGCGGCGGGTTCGAGGCCGAATGCAGCACCTTGGCGAGCTTCTCCAGTTCGCCGAGGCTCCCCAGCACCGGCTCGTCGGCCAGGTACACGTACGCGCGGTCGAGGTCCCAGCCCTTCTCGGCCCAGTGTTTGCGGATGAACTCCGGGAACTGCGCCCACGCCTTCTCGCTCTCCGGGAAGCGCGGGCGCTTCTTCAGGCCCGTGGCCATCGGCAGGCGCCAGTACTCGATGGGCGGTTCGCCGGGCCCGAAGAGATTGTCCTTCGGGTCGAGCAGCTTGCTCCAGTGCTTGTCGTACTCCGTCCAGTCCACCGCCGCGATGTTGCCGTCCGCGTCGAGCGTAAGCTTCGGCGTCAGCGAGGCCGGATGCATGAACCCGCCCTGGTAGTACATGTTGCCCCAGGTAAAACCGTGCCGCCGCCCGAGCTTGAAGCAGGCTTCCTCGAACTTCTCTTTTTTCGCTTCATCCTTGCCGAGCCAGGAGCCGCCCGCGCCCAAAATGTCCGGCGGGTTGCCGTTCATCAGCAGGAGATTGTGCCGCTGCTTCGGCAGCGCGAACGGGTAGACGCGCAGCTTCAGCGCCAGCGCCTCCGCCGGCTTGCCCGCCAGCCGAAGCTCGATCTTGCCACGGTACTCGCCCGGCGCGGCGTTGGCCGGGATGTGCAGGTCCACCCATGCGGCTTGCGAGAGACTCGCTTCGATGGCGAACGGCGGGCCGTCGTACGCGCCTGCGTCGGCCACGTCCCACGGCACCAGCGCGTCCGGGTACCAGCCGATGCCCGCCGATGGCTGGCACTGCGGCGCGCTCCCGCGCTTGGTCTGGATGTACCACTCTTTGAAGAACTCGAGGCTCGCCGCCGGTATCGTGCCGGCTCCGGCCAGGTCCCCCGCCGCGAGGTCCACGTCTTTTGCGCCCGCCGCGCCCGCTTGCAGCACGAGCTGGAACGCGACGGTCTCGTCCTGCGCGCCGCAAAGCGAAATCGTCTTCGACTCCGCGTCCCAGATCAGGCTCTTCTTCTTGAGTGCCGCCAGGTCCAGCGCCGCGTTGGAAAAGATGCGCGTGCCTTCGCGGTTGAGCTTGTAGCTGTCGCCGAGCGCGTAGACCTCGGCGAATTCCGGCTCCGCAGTCCGCGCGCAGCCTGCCGCCAGCACCGCGCAACCCAGAAGAGCCGCCGCCCCTATCTCGCGAATCGGTTTCATGTTTCCCCCTTAACCGGCGTCCTCTACACGCACTCTCAATGCCGTGAAATTGCCATAGTGCTATATAGCACTTACACCATGATTAAATAGAATGCTAAAATAAATATAAAGCATTTAATTATAATATATTACATGTAAATATAACAATAAAATGTAACCTAATATATTACTAATAAATGGGTACGGCGCGACACACAAAAAATATACGCAAAGCGTATCTAATGAAATTATTCGGACTTTGCCTCGCCGGACTTCGCGGCGGGCGTCTTCTCGTCCGTCTTGGCCTCGGGTTCGGTCTTGGCCGGGTCGGCGGATTTCGCGGGCTCCGCGGACTTTTCGGCGGGGGACGACCACTCGCTGGGCAGCTTCAGGTAGCCGTGGCCGCGCAGGTAGATGATGCCGGCCGCCAGCACGCCCAGCACGAGCGCCAGCACGACGATGTCGGTGAGCACGCCCTCGAGCGTGCGTTTGCGCGTGTCGCTCTGCTCCTTCTTGCGGCGGTCGGCGAGCGAGATGCGCCCCGGGTGCTTGGAGGGCGTCGTGGCCTGCGTCTCCACCTCCCGCGTCGCGTCGGAGCTCTCTTCTTTCTTCTCGGGCACCGGCGGGGGCCAAAGCTTGGCCGGCGGCGCCGGCGCCACCGGCGTGGACGGCTTGGCCGCGGGCGCCGCGGCCAGCATCTTGCGCGAACTGGCCCTTGCGCTCTTGGTCTCGGTGACGGGCACGCTCTCCGGAACTTTGCCCGGCGCTTTGGTGGACTCGCCGGGCGCCGGCACCGCCTTCATGCGTTTGGAGGAAGACGCGCCGGGCGGAGCATCCTCCGGCGGCGCGGCCGGCATGCGCACGCTCACTGTCCGCGGCTTGCCGAGACGCCCTGAACGGCTCGCGGGCGGCGGCGCGGGCGGGGCCTTGAGCGCCGCGCGCAGCTTGTCGATCTCCTTGATCAGTTCGGACGGAGTCTGCACGCGGTCTTCGCGCTTCTTCTGCATCATCCTCTCGATGAGCCGCGCGGTCGCGCTGCTCACGCCGGGCGCGTTCACGTGCGCGAGCGGCGGGGCGTCGGTGATGTGCTTGGTCATGATCACCGCGGCGGTCTTGCCTTCGAACGGCGGCCGGCCGGTGACGAGGTGGTAGAGCGTCGCGCCGAGGGAATAGATATCGGTGCGGCCGTCGATGTCCTTATCTTCGCCGCGCGCCTGCTCGGGGGACATGTACAGGGGCGTGCCGATGGCACGGTCCTCGGCCGTGATGCCGACGTTCTCTTCGACGTGCCGCGCGAGGCCCAGGTCGGCGAGCTTGGCCTGGCCCTGCAGCGTCATCAGGATGTTGTCGGGCTTGATGTCGCGGTGGACGATGCCGTTCTTATAGGCGCATTCGAGCCCCAGCGCGACCTCGCGGGCGACCTCCAGCGCGCGCACCTCCGGAAACTTGCCCGTGTCTTCCAGCACCGAGAGCACCGACGGCCCGTCCACGAACTCCATGGCGAAGTACCAGACGTCGTTTTCCTTGTCGTGCCCGACGTCGATGCCCTGGACGATGTGCGGATGGTTGAGCTTGGCGCTGGCGCGGGCTTCACGCTGGAAGCGCGTGATGAAGGTCTGGTTGTTGGCGATCTTCGGCGAGAGGATCTTCAGCGCGACGATGCGGTCGAGGCCGGCTTGGCGCGCCTTGTAGACCGTGCCCATCCCGCCCTCGCCGAGGACGGAGAGCAGCTCGAAACCGCCGATGGTGCGGTTGAGCAGCCTCGCGGCCGTGGAAGTGTCCGATTCGGCCATGGGGCCCCGCGCGCCTCGCACCCGGATGAGACACGAAACAGTTGCGCTGTTGAAAACCCGCGGCCGCAGCGGAAATTCCCCCCTTAAGTAAGGGGGGATACAGGGGGGTTAACCCCTTCGCGGCCTTAACCTCCCCTTACCCCTCCTTACATAAGGAGGGGATTTCAACAGAGCACGAAACAGTCATATTAGTGAATGGTGAAGGGGTTGGGAATCGCGTTTTTGAACTTGGGGGCCGCTATCCACCCGCGGTGTAGGCTTTCTTCACGTACGCCCGCGCCTCGTCGCGCGTGGCCAGCGCGCCTTCAAGCTGCTTGTCTTCCACGTCGGTCAGAATCTTTTTAAAGAGCGGGCCCGGCGCAAAGCCGAGCGCCTTCAGGTCCTCGCCCGAAAGCAGCGGCGCGGGGCGCAGCTTCTCGATGCCGAGTTCCGCGAGCTGCGCGCGGCAGAATTCGTAATTCTCCAGCTTGCCGTGGCAGGCCAGGCAGTCGATGCGGTGCAGCGCGAGGTGCTCGTCGAAGTGCGGCATGCGCAGAAAGCGCTTGAGTGTGGACCGGCGCATGTGCGGCGCGTCTTTAAAGGCCATGTGCTGCCGCACGAGCTCGACCGCGCGTTCGGTCGTCTCGTTGGGATACTTCAGGCGCTTCAGCACAACCTCCGCCATCGCCGCGCCGACCTTGTCGTGCTCGTTGAAGCGGATGCGGTCGGTGCGCGTGAACGTGGGCGGCTTGCCGATATCGTGCAGGAGCACGCCCAAGGCCAGCGTGAGCGGCGCGTCTTCGAGCTGTTCGAGCAGCATGAGCGTGTGGATCCACACGTCGCCTTCCGGGTGGAACTCGGGCGGCTGTTCCACGCCGGCCAGCGCGTCCACTTCCGGCAGAATCTCTTTCAACAGGCGCGCGCCCTTGAGCAGCTCGAACGCGCGGCGCGGGTCGGGGCCGGTGAGCATCTTCGAGAGCTCGCCTCGGATGCGTTCGGCCGAGACGATGTGGATCTCGTGCGCTTCCTTCTTTACCGCCGCCAGCGTCGGCCCGTCGATCTCGAACCCCAGCGCTGCGGTAAAGCGCACCGCGCGCAGCATGCGCAGGCGGTCTTCTTTGAAGCGCTCGCGCGGCTCGCCGATGGCGCGGACGAGCTTGCGCGCCAGGTCTTCGCGCCCGCCCACGTGGTCCACGACTTCGTCTTTAAGCGGATCGTAGATCAGCCCGTTGACGGTGAAATCGCGGCGCTTGACGTCCTCCACTTCGTTGCTGAACGCCACGCGGTCCGGGTGCCGGCCGTCGCTGTAGCCGGACTCGGTGCGAAACGTCGCGACCTCCACCTGCAGCGGCGCTTCTTCGTCCGCGGGCTTTTCGCCAAGCACCACCACGACGCCGAACGCCGCGCCAACGGGCACGGTCTTGGGAAAGAGTTTCATAACCTCTTCGGGTGTGGCCGAAGTCGCCACGTCGAAGTCCTTGGGCGCGACGCCGCGGAGCTTGTCGCGCACGCAGCCGCCGGCAAAGAGCGCGCGGTGTCCGGCTGCGGCTAGGCGGCGGACGACCTCCACCGCGAAGCGCTCCAGCGGCGAGGGTGGGGCGGGGGAGGGCAAAGCGCTCGTTCCCATGCCTTTAAATCATAACATTTCTGGAAGAAAGCGGGCGTGAGAAACTGGAACGCCACAGGACTCGACAGGCGCAAATTCGTGGCACAGGCGTCTCGCCAGTTTAGAAAGGTTTGTCGCAGCCGCTCCCTTTTTCAGTTCAAATTCATACAAAAAAAGGAGCGCAGCGCGTTCCTTTTGGACAGGCGGGAGGCCTATGCCACGACATCACGCCATATACCGCCCGCCGTTGATGTCGATCGTCGCGCCGGTCATGAAGCCTCCGCCTTCGCCTGCGAGATACATCACCGCGCGCGCGACGTCCTCGGGCACGCCGTACTTGTTCACGGGTGAGGTCTTCGCGATCATGTCCATCAGTTCGGGCTTCGAGTGCCGCTTGTGGAAGTCGGTGTCGATCACGCCCGGCGCGAGCGTGAGCACGCGGATATCCCGCGGCGCGAACTCGTTCGCCCACGCCTTGCTCAGCGTATGGATCGCGCCTTTGCTTGCCGCGTAGATCCCCGCGCCCGGGCCGCCGCCGTCGTGCGCGGCCTGCGAGGACATGTTGATGATCACGCTGCCGCGCGGCATCAGCGGGAGCAGTTCCTTCACGACCAGGATCGTGGTGAGCACGTTCAGGTCGAAGACCTTGCGGACGTGCGCCGCGTCGAGTTCCTCGGTCTTCTTGCGTCCGAGCATATCGCCGGCGTTGTTGAAGAGGATGTCCACGCGCCCAAGCGCCTGCTTGACGTGCGCGCCGAACGCCCGCGTCTGCGCCTCGTCGGTCGCGTCGAGCTTCTCGCAGGCAGCCTTGCCGCCCGCGGCCTTGATCTTGGCGACGACTTCCTCGGCGGGCTCGCGGCTGGTGAGATACGTCAGCAGGATCTCTGCCCCGGCCTCGGCCAGCGCGAGAGAACTTGCCGCGCCAATGCCCCGCGAACCCGCGACCACGACCGCCTTCTTGCCCGAGAGCGTGCCCATGCGTTGTCTCCATGCTCTTTTTTGTTCAATCGAAAAGAGTCTTTTGCTCATCTGTAGATTTGACAGCTTCAGTCCAAAATTTCTTACCCATTTTGTGTTTCGATGCGAACCATAGCCAATACATTTCGGCCCCCTTCTTGTTTTTAATGATATAGGGAGACGGTTGTTCAGAGTATCCAATGCTTTTGAGTTGCTCTCGATAGAGATCAACCCAACATTGAAAGGTTCTAGTTGGAGTCCTATCGTGAATGCAGTTCTTCCATCGATCAGTACCAAAAAAGAGATCCAACTTGTCGGATTCCTGCTTCTTTTGCCAGTACGGCAAGTTTCGCGTCAAAGCGCTCATGAACCAGTTAATAATTAGGTCGCAGTGGATACCTCTGGAAAGTTGCTTTATAGTATCGAAATGAATATCCAATCCCGTAGGGTCAATGAACGCAAGATATAGAGTATTATCCGTGCGTTCTCTAATTATTCTCTTAACGGCCTCATTGCAGTCGCTCGCGACAACACTACATCGCGGGTCATTGGAAACTCTTTTGCTGAGTGCTTCGTTTGCCCATGTTTCTGCTTCTACGTAGTACATTTTTGAAAAGAGCCCAGCAGATTCGAAAGCTCGCAACGGCGAGCCTAAGATTTCGGTTTCTGAGTCTCTAATGATGCATCTGCTCGGTCCTGCAAAAAGATCGATATAGACAAGCTTTGACCAATTATGCTTCTTCTTTTCTGTTGGCTTCATTCCTACGGTAAAAAGACTCATATAGGTTGATAAAACTTTGAGCTTCTTCTCTGCCCAAGGGCCGACGGCACGCGCAGGCAAGCCATCTGCTGCAAACTTTTTCAGGTACTTACCAGATTCATCTTGGTATTCTTCTGACATTCCGATTCCTTTATTGCAGGTATCCCATCCCAAGTACGTCCTTCTAGTTTTCGTCCCGTGAGTTTCTTCCGCGTGCCTCCCCATTGCTTAAAGAAAAAGGGGACGTTCGCATCGAGACATTGATCGCGAATGCTGGTGGCCCATTCCGCTTTCATAGGCCGAGCGCCTGGCCCGCTCTCGCCTCCAACAATGACCCAATGAATATCTTTGAGGTCGAGGTTAACCGGACCTAGAAGCGGCTCGACAGAAATAAACCGGATAGCGGCGCCGACCTTGCGTAAGTGGTCGACGCGCCCGATGTAGTCTTGGTTTTCAACGGATACGCCCATCCAAACGTTTAACGGCCAGTCTAATTGTCCTGCGACCTCCTCAAGTCGTTCCGCGCGCTTCGTCAGTACTTGAAAGACGTGATGATGAGCCAAAGACATGGTTTTGAAAACTTTTTTGATATAAGCGATTGGAACATCCTTGTGAAAGAGGTCCGACATACTGTTTACAAAAATCATGCGGGGGCGCTTCCAAGCCAAGGGAATTTCGAGTCTTTCGGGCCAAAGTTTCAGGTCGAAACCCTGTTCATACGGATGGTCTTTTACTCCCCGAAAACGTTCGGCAAAAGTCTCTGCGTAGCAGTGTTTGCAACCTGGACTAATCTTCGTGCAACCCGTTACTGGGTTCCAGGTTGCGTCTGTCCATTCAATCTTCGAGTGGTCGCTCATGGTGGAGGCTCCCGCTTGTAAGAGGTTATATCGGCGTGTCAGCACTTCTTCTACACTTTTATCCTAACAGAACCCAAGGTGAAAAATAGTGACGTAACCTCTGATAGTTGCAATTCCTGGCCCACGCCGTATGGTCTTAGAGCTTCTTTAAAGACTGCTTAGGAGGAGAGGTATGAAGATCACGCACGGGGTTTCGTGTCTCACGGTGCTGGGCTTGGCGCTGGCCGCCGGCGCGGCGCGCGGCGAAGACGCGCCCAAGAACGTCGTTCGCGGCGAGAGCTCCGTAAAGGTGGAGAAGGGCAAAGAACCCAAGGCCCCGCCGATCCAGGCGCCGGCATCTTCCGACGACGCGCTCACGACCGCGCTCGGCAAGGCGCTGAACCCCAAGGACCCGTGGAACTCCGACGGCCACCAGGGCACGAGCTACAAGTACAAGGGCGCGGCCTTCCGCACGTACAAGCCCACGGTCGCCAAGAGTGACGGCGGCACCAAGGTGGTCGTAAAGATCCAGCTCCTGCAAGCGCTGGCCCGCGACGACAAGGCGGAACTCGAACTGAACTTCGGCAAGGCGAACGAACTGCTCAGCGCCCGCGCCGTCGCGAATTTCGTCGGCGCGAAGACGGCCGACACCGGCCTCATCACCTCACCCGTCACGGTCTCGGCCGATGAAGCCGACCCCGCACTGGCGTCCCGCAACATCATCAGCCACCAAGTGCTGGCGAAGCTGCTGGACGGGGTCTACGAGATCAAGGAAGAGGGCAGCCGCGAATGGTACGCGGAGAACATCCAGCGCCACATCCACCTGATCTCGGACATCCTCGCGGGCTTCGCCAAGCCCGCCGCCGCGCCGGTAAAGGCCGAAGCGCCCAAGGCAGCCCCCCAGGCCGCACCGGCAAAGCCCGAAGCCGCCAAGTAGCGCGCACGAATCTCAAGGCAGCAGAAAAGGCGGGAGCGATCCCGCCTTTTTTTATTGAGGCGGGTCGTGGAGCCGCGCGTGACCGAGTTTCTCTCCAAACGCCGCAAGGAATTCTTCGAGCGCTGGGCGCTGGTGAACGCGCCCATCCTTTCCGCGGGCCTGATGATGGCGGGCGTGCTGGCGCGCCTGGCCGAACCCGGCGAGCTGCCGGCGGTCGGCAAACGCATGGTCCTGCTGGGGATCTTCCTCGTCGCGCTGCCCGTCAACGGCATCTACCTGTTCGGCTCCGCGCACATCCACGTCCGGCAGCAGTGGCAGGGCCACCGCTCGTTCTGGCTCTGGCTGCTGCTCTGCGGCGCCGCCTGGGCCTTCGCCATCTTCGGCGCCGTCCTCGCCGCCGGCCTGCATGGCCCGCAGGACTAATCCAGTGTTGAAGTCGTAGCCCTTGCCCTTCTTTCGCATTTCAATCCACGCTCTACGCTCTACGTCCCTCGCCCCGCCCGCCTGTTGTCTAGTAGACCAAGTCCCACACCTCCAATTCGCCCGCCATTCCGAGCCATTTTTAGAGACTATGCCCGCAAGGGCGCTAACCTGATTGCGTTGGTTCTGGCAGGGGGTTCGGCCGGACATGACGCCTCGATTCTGCATTCCCTTCATCGCCATCGCATCCGTTCTGCTCGCGCCCGCGGCGCGGGCCGAGGACTCCGTGCCCATCCCGGAGCTCAAGCGCTGGGAAGCGAACATGCTCAAGTACGGCGAGCTGCACCGCGACGAGCGCGACAAAGGCATCATGCCCGAGCAGTACGTCTACTACTACGACGGCGAATGGGTCTTCTTCCAGATCGCGGATTACACCGGCGATAAGAAGTGGATCGAGTACGCGCACAACTGCCAGGAGACCTACCGCACCCACGTCATCGAGACTTTTGCCAAGGGCGAGAAAGTTCCGGGCCACCGCGTCCACCCGCATGGGCTGTACGAGGACTACGTGCGCTTCAAAGACGAGAAGTCCAAGGAAGCGCTGCTGCTGCTGGCCAGCAAGACGATCTGGTCGCCGGGCACGTGGATCGACGGGAGTTCTCCCGACCCCGGCGCCTGCCGCGAGTGCGGCTACATGCTCATGACGATGCTGCTGGTCGAAAAACTGGGAACGCCGATGCCGCGCATCGAGCCCGCGGTGGCCAACGGCATCAAGCAGCTCGAAGCGTTCTGCAAGGACAAGACCGCGAAGGTGATTCAGCCCTTCATGCCCGCGCTCGAATGCGCGGGGCTGATCCAGTACGCGGAACAGCACCCCGGCGGCGACAAGACGATCCTGCCGACGCTGGTCCTGTTCGCCGACTGGCTGTGGGAGCAGTGCTGGGTGGAGAAGGACAAGGCCTTCTGCTACCTGCGCGAGCAGCCCAACGATCCGTCCACGGCTCCGAAGGAAGGCGCCGCCGACCTCAACCTGCTCGTCGCGCCGCTGTACGCGTGGCTCTACAAGAAGACCGGCGAAGTGCGCTTCCGCGAGCGCGGCGACCAGGCCTTCGCCGGCGGCGTAAAGAGCGCGTGGCTCGAAAAGGGCAAGTGCTTCAGCCAGAATTACCGCTGGAGTTTCTCCTACGTGAAGTGGCGCAGGGAAGGCCCCGAGAAAGCCGCGGGAGCAAAACCCGCGCTGCCTGAAGCCAAGCCCGGCACCGCGACGACAGCTACCGCCACGGGGTCCGGTTCAACCGCGGTGAAGTCCGATGCCTCGGGCGCAGCGCAGACCGCGTCGGCCAATGCAACCCCGCAGGCCGGGTCCCAGGCGGCCCCCGCGAGTCCCGCCGCCGCTCCCGCTGCGCTGGACCCCGCGCCGTACCGCGCGGCGCTGCTCGCGAGCCTCAAGAAACTCGGCAAGGCGAAGCGCGGCACGACGGCGTGGATCAAGTCGCTCAACGGCGAGGCCGCGCTCGCGAGCTTCGCCGAGGACGGCCCGCGGATTCTGGTGGGCTCAAACGAGATGCTCCTGCGCTGGAAAGACCTCACCGACGAAGACGTCGCGCGCCTCGGCGCCGCGTGCTTCGAAGACGCCGAGAGTCTCTTCAACGCCGGCGCCCTCGCCACCGCCGCCGGCCAGACCGCCCTGCGCGAAAAACTGGCCGAACGCCTCCTGGCCGTGGACCCGGCCAAAGCGGGCGAGCTGCTGAAACTGAAATAACGGACCGCAACGGCACCACGAAGACACGAAGCACACAAAGGTTCACGAAGAACTTCCACGACTTCAACACAGAGGCGCAGAGCCACAGTGTTCACTGAGAAAGAATTAAGCATTCGTTCTCTGCGGCCCCTGCGTCATGAGTGCTCATGTGTTTATGTAGTGACCGTTGCCCTTCTTCCGCAGTTCGCTCCACGCCGCGGTGTTTTCCTCGAAGGATTGCGGTAGCCTGGGTGCTCTAACCGGTTACGGAACCTCTGGGGGATCGGACGATGGCGCGCTGCGTGGGGATCGCTCTGCTTCTGGGAATGGCGTGGGCCGCGGCGGCCGGCGCGGCAGAACCGGCCGGTCCGGCCAGTTCGGCGGGTCCGCCGGCGCCGATCGTCATTCCGCGCACGGACGCGCCGCCGCGGCTCGACGGGAAACTCGGCGATGGCTGCTGGCAGAAGGCGCTCGTGTTGAAGGGCTTCACCAAGATCAAGAGCTCCGACGCGGCGAAGAAGGAAGTCGAGGCGCGGCTCTGCTGCGACGCGGGCTTCCTGTACGTCGCGGTCCGGCTCGCCGAGCCCGAGCCCGCGAAGATCCGCGCGGAAGCGAAGCTCCGCAACCAGCAGGTGTGGACCGACGACTGCGCGGAGATCTGGATTCGCGGCGGCACGAACAAGCTCGACCTGGACCAGTTCCTCGTGAACACGCTCGGCACGCAAGAAGATCTGCGCACGCGCAACGGCCAGCGCATCGAGCCCAAGGACCGCAAGCCGGAGTGGGAGGTGAAGACGGAGAAAGAGGCCGACGCGTGGACGGCGGAGTTCAAGCTTCCGGCGGCCGATGTGGGGCTCGACGCGTTCCGCCGCGGCGACCGCATCGACTTAAAGCTCGGGCGCGAGGACTACGCAAGCCAGCCGACGGAGTACGCGGTGTGGCCGGCGGGCGCGCCGTACTCGGGCACGGAGGGCCTCGCGCCGGTCTTCATCGAGGACCCGAACTGCGTGCAGAACCCGGCGCTGGAGGACAAACGCGGCTGGGGCATCGACAAGAACGCGGAGGCGGTGTTTTCAGGCGCGGAGGACGGCGGAGCGAAGGTCATCAAGATCGTCTCGCCCAACCATTACGCAACGATCGGCCAGACGCTGAAACTGCGGCCGGACGCGCCGTACATGCTCAGTGCGGAGATCAAGGCGAGCGGGCCGATGTCGGTGCGGGTGCGCGCGAAGCAGGCGGACCAGCCGAAGGACCAGGCGGGAAAACCATTCGACCTGAAGGCCGAAAAGTCCGAGAGCTACATGCCGTACGTGCTCCGCTTTAAGACCGGGCCCGAAGGCGACGCGCTGGTGATCGTGGGCGTGAACGAGGGCAGCGGCACGGGCGAGATGTTCGTGCGCAACCTGCGCGTGACGCGCGACGATCCGCCGAGTTCCACGGGGCAGGCGATTCCGGTGCACGCCGGAGCGGAACCGCTCGTCGTGAAGAAGCTTATCGTCACCGACTGCCGCGCGGTGCGCGGGTTCATCGGCGGGCCGGTGGACGGGAGCACGCAGAGCGGCCAGTGGGACGGCGCGCACTGGGAGTACAACCAGCCCGACGCCGGCGCGGGCGTCGGCTACGACTACCTGCACAACGACGGCCTGCATATCGCGTTCGCGGACAAGGAGGGCTTCAACGCCGTGGTGGTGCGCGGCGGCGTGAAGGCGAAGCTCTACCGCGACGTGGCGCAGTACGACGATCCGAAGACGGGCACGCTGGTCTACGCGTTCCCCGGCCAGAGTGAGAACAGCCGCGCGTACTTCGAGAAGCCCGTCGCGACGGGCAAGGTGAGCTTCTTCGAAGTCGGCGACGGATTCATTGCGGACTGCTCGTTTTTTCGGGTGAGCACGGGTAAAGCGGAACCGGCGGCCGAGATTCCCGTGCAGAGTCCTACCGGAGCCGCGGCGGCGCCGGACGCGCGTCTGAAGGGTTTTCTCGAGAGTCGTTTTGCGGCCGACGAGCGCCAAGCGTTCGCGTGCGACACCGTGGCTCAGGGGTCGCAGATCGACCTGAAGGCCAACAAGGCAGTGCATTTCGTGACCAAGGCTTTCGAAAAAGAGACCGTGCTCACGGCGGTCGAAGTCGCATTCCGCATGGATAACCCGGGGACAGATATTCCGTTCAGCCTGAGCGTGCAGGACCCACTTAATCCGCGGCTGGAACTGCATGGCGCGGACTACGAACTCGACAAGCCCGGCCACGTGCAACTCGTCTGCGACTTCCCCGACCAGATCGTTCCTGCGGGAACTTCGCTGTGGGTGACGCTTCGCTTCGGCGCACCTGTAAAGGTGCAGAACTTCAATATGAACTTCAGGTCTTCTTCGCGCGAGCAGGCCGAGTCCGAGGCGCTCGCGCACCGGCTCTTCCTGCTGCGCGGGTTCTATGCCACGATGAGCGAGGCGCGGCCGTGGAACGGGTTCTACAACCCCGACGACCCCGCGAAGCTGCTCGCCAAGACCTCCAGCCCCTACACGCCGTGGGTGCAGGAGATCCTCGAAACCATCGACCAGTGCCGCGCGATCGATAAAGAAGGCAAAGACGACATGCTGCGCCAGTACTACCAGTGGATCTACCGCAACATTCAGCGGCGCTCGAAGGAAGGGACCTGGCCGTTCCCGGTGAAGTACGATCAGATTGAGGGCGTGCCCGAATGGGCGGCGCTCGCGCACCAGGCCTGGATGCAGGCGCGCGAGGTTCCCAAGTGGTGGATCGAGAACCGCATGACGCCCAACGGGGAACTCGGCGGCGTGGTGAACGACGACACCGACATGGCCGGCAACTACGACGGCTTTCCCATGTTCGAGCGCGACGGCGTCGGCGGGATGACGCTGGACTTTGCCGCGCGGCTGGCCGAGTGGGCCGAGAAGACGACGATAAAGGACGGCTTCAACGTCCACACGATGGACCCGCTGCACGCGTACGAAGAGGGCCTCAATCTGGAGTCGCAGCTTTTGTGGTGGAACTACGGCGATCCCGTGTACTACGAGCGCTGCATGGCCGGCGCGCGCACGCTCGAAAAAGTGACGATCGTCACGCCGAAGGGCCACCGCCATTTCCGCTCGCAGGATATCGGAATCGCGGACGCCAGCATGCAGCGCAAGCTGGACAACGACGGCTACGCGCACTGCCTGATGTGGCACCCGGCGCTGGCGACGGCGTGGTACAACCGGCACCCGCGCGTGCTCAAGATGCTGCGCGAGATGGGCGACGGTTGGATGGAGCACTATAAGGAGTGCGAGGCGGGCAAATTTCCCGAGACGATCGAGGTCGAGACGGAGAAGATCAAGACGACGGGCGCCGAGCCGTTCCCCGGCATTTGGGGCGGAGAGGGCAGCGTCTTCATGGCGCTCGCGCAGGTGACCGGCGACAAGAAGTACCTCCAGCCGTACAACGATTATCTCGCGGCGGGCAAGCTGACGGGTTCGCTGCGCATCCACGCGCCGGAGATGTTCGAGCAGGGCTTGCTCGACGCGCCGGCGGAGAAGTTCTCCGCAGACCTGTGCGCGAAGTCGTGGAACGCCGCGCTGTACCTGAAGGGCGACAAGAGCCTGCTCGTGAACGCGCTGAAGGGCGACGTGGAGGAGTTGCAGCGCTACAAGCACATGTACACGACGGTGGAGTGCTTCACCGACCGCGTCTTCCTGTACCCGCTCATCAACCCGTCGATCTGCTACACCGGCGGCTACGCGACGCGCAACAAGCTCAACCAGAACTTCGCGGTAAGTTGGGAGGGCCTCGGCACGGATTTCGCCGCGCTGGTGCTCGACGCGAAGGCCGAGCATCTGAAGGTGCTGCTCTGCAACCTCACCGACAAGCCGCTGAGCGGGACGATGCGCGTCTGGCGGCTCGCGCACGGCGAGTACGAGTCAACCTGCGGCTCCGACGCGAACAACGACGACACGCCGGACGAGGGCGCGAAGAAGGAGACGCGCGAGGTCGCTAAGGGCGACGGCATCGCGGTGGAGCTCCCGAAGAAGGGCGTGTACGTGCTGGAGCTCAAGCGGACGAAGGCGCTCGACGAGATCTACGACCGTGCGGACCTGGCGCTCTCACGATTGGAAACCAAGGTCGAGGGCGGCAAGGTGCGGGGCGTGGTCCACAACATCGGCGTGAAGGATGTGGACGAAGTGGAAATCGCGCTGGTGGACGCGGCGGGAAAGGTTGTCGCCCGCAAGAACCTCGGCAAGCTCGCCGCGCCGCTCGATCTGGAACCGAAGACGGTCGCGTTCGAACTCGAAGGCGTGCCCTCCGACGCGAAGGGCTGGGCGGTGGTGGCCGATCCGGACAAGAAGTTGGCGGAGATATTTAGGGGCAATAATCGAGTAGATTTTGGGAAATAATTACGGCAACTTTCGACTTGGGGCCCTGTTGAAAACCGACGACCGCGCCAAAAATTCCCCCCTTAAGTAAGGGGGGATACAGGGGGGTTAACGCTTAGGACGCCTTAACCTCCCCTTACCCCTCCTTACATAAGGAGGGGATTGCAACAGAGCCCGATTTTCGATTCACAACAATTTAGGCCAGGGATGGAGAAGATCATGACCTTCAGTGCGATGAGGTGGGCCGGATTTTTCCTGCTTTGCTTGGCGACTCTATTGGTCAACGCAGCGGCGGCCGAGCCGGCGGTTGTCAGCAACGTGAAGGTGGTCTCGGACAAGGTGGAGGACGTGTCGAGCTTTGAGGCGTGGAAAAAATCGGTGCTCAAAGATGGGATGACCGACGAGCAGAAGGCGCTGGCGATTTGGGAGACGGCGGTGAAGTTCCGGCACCACGATTCGGGCCCCGACGAGTGCGTGGGCCTGGGCGACTCGGGCACGCTCGACGCGTTCAAGCTCTTCAACGTGTACGGCTACTGCCGCGGCACGGGCGCGCAACCGGCGTTCTTGCAGCTCGCGCGGCAGGCGGGCTACGACGCGCGCGCGTGGAGCGTGAACCGCTGGGGCGTGGCGGAGATCAACTACGGCGGCGCGTGGCACATGTTCGATCCCGGCATGATCTGCTACTTCAAGAAGCCGGACGGTTCCGTGGCCGGCGTGGAGGAACTCGTCGCGGGCGTGAAGGGCTGGCTCGAGAAGAACCCCGGCATGCAGGGCAACGACGAGAAGATCAAGAAATACCAGGCGGACCCGGGCTTTAAAAAGGGCCCGGAGATCCTGGTCAACTGTCCGACGTACGATGCGCGCGGGAGCTTCGCGCTGAATTACTTCGGCTGGTTCTCCGCAATGATTCTGTACGACGGCAGCGGCAACACGCCGTTTCTCTACGAGGAAGCCTCGAGCCAGGGTTACCGCGTGAACATCCAGTTGCGCAAGGGCGAGCGGCTGACGCGGAACTGGGGCAACAAGGGCCTGCATGTGACGGCGAGCAGCGGCGGGAACGTCGAGTGCATCAAGACCGAGCCCGGCAAGGGCGTGCTCTACTACACGCCCAAGTTCGGCGATCTCTCGAACGGGCGCGTCGGCAACGGGACGCTCGAATACGCGGTTCCGCTGGGCGACGCGGACGTGCTGGGGACTTTTGTCAGCGCCGAGAACGTGGCGCTGAAGGCCGAGGACCAAGCGCCGGGCGCGCTTCACGCCAAGGACGCCGCGAAGCCGGGCGAGTTCGTCCTGCGCATGCCGTGCAGCTACGTGTACCTCACCGGCGAGCTGACGTTCGACGCGCTCGTGGGCGAGGGCGGTTCCATCGCGGTGGCGTTCTCGGATAATCACGGGCGCGAGTGGAAGGAACTCGGCAAGATCAGTTCAGCGGGCGTGCAGAAAATCGACCTGACGCAAAACGTATTGCGGCGCTACGACTACCGGCTGAAGTTCACACTCAGCGGCAAGGGCACGGGCATCGATGCGCTGAAGGTGGCGCACGACATCCAGCATTCGCAGCGCGCGTTGCCGGCGCTGGGCCAGGGCGAGAACAAGATCGCGTTCAGTGCCGGGCCGCAGGAAGGGACGATCTCCATCGAGGGCGCGGGACCGAAATTCAAAGGCAAGCAGGTGACCTGCGAGGAGTACGGCGCGGTCTTCAACAACATCAAGAAGGACGGCTACGAGAAGAACGGCGTGTGGTTGCCCGAAGGCGCGAGCTGCGACGCGACGTTCCCCGTCGAGACGCCTGGCGAGATGAAGCGCATCCGCTTCGGGTGCAACTACCGCGCGGGCGGCGCGCAGGAAGGCTGGGACTTGCAGGTCTCGTTCGACGAGGGCAAAACCTTCAAGACCATCGACCGCGCGGGCGGGCCGACGCGGCAGAACGCGAAGTGGGTGACGTGCTCCAAGATCCCCGCCGGCACGCGCAAGGCGCTGGTGCGCTTCGCGGGCGTGAGCCGCGGAAATATCGTGCTCTGGCGCTACCGCATCGACGCGGACTACGCCGAACCGCGCGGCGGCTTCGCACCGGTGAAGGTGACGTACACGTGGGAAGAGGGCGGCCAAGCGAAGGAAGATGTCCACGTTGCGAAGGCGGCGGAGGAAGCGTACACGATCACGTGCGCGCAGAAGCCGGTGTTGAAGGCGGTGGTGGTGGAGCGGTGAAACCGGCCAACGGCACTACGAACTGAACAACGGCGCCACGAAGACACGAAGCACACAAAGGTACACGAAGAACGGCACGTAATATGTAACTCGTAACTCGTAACTCGTAAAACGTAAAACGTAAAACGTAAAACGTAAAAACGGCGACTGCATACTGCTGTTTTGCTGTTAATTACGTTTTACGCATTACGTTTTATTCTCAGCGTCTCAGCGTCTCAGCGTCTCAGCGTCTCAGCGTCTCTGCGGTGAAAATTATCCCACTCTCACCTTGCCGCGCGTCATGGGGCTTACGCGGGCGTCGGGGGTGAGGATGCCGGCGAAGTTCAGGGGGTCGGCGGCGGAGACGTTGACGCTCGGCTGCTGCGGGCGGCGGCGGACGTCGCGGAGCATCGTCACGGCTTCGGGCAGCGCGTACTGTTCACCGTCGAAGCGCGCAACGAAGCGGCCGCCGCGGACTTCGCCGCGCAGTTCCATTCGGCGCAGCGCGCGCAGCAGGTCGCGCCAGGGCACGGGCAGCTTCTCGCGCTCCAGCGTCTTGCGGAAGACCACGCCCGTGCGCCGCAGCAGTTGCTTCGCGGCGAATTCGACGAGGTCGCTGGCGGGTACGCGCGAGCCCAGGGTCTCCGCTTCCCCCTCACCCCCTGCCCCTCTCCCTCCAGGGGAGAGGGGGGCCGGGCCGAAGAGGCTCCAGCGGCCGACGGTGTTCATCTCGTAGCGGCGCTTGGACGCGGGGATGATGAGTTGGCGCAGGCCGCCGAAGCTGTCGCACGTGATCAGCCCCTGCGCGATCAACTCGCCCAGGCCCATCTCGAAGTGCTGCGGGAGCAGGTTCGCGAGGCGGTTGAGTTCCTGCGCGAAGATCGCGCCGCGCGCGGCGAGCAATTTGTAGAGCGTGCGCGCGTTGCCGGAGAGGCTCGCGAAGTCGAACGCGGCGTCGAGGGTGCTCTGGTCGGCGGCCGACGTATCTACTGCGTTTGCGCGGTTGGAGCCAAGGAGGAGGCGCGGACCCTTGGTGACCGCTGCCCCCTCACCCCCCACCCCGGCTCGACTTGAGCTCGCCGACAAGTCTCTCCCACCGGGGGAGAGGGGAGAACGCGCGCCGGGATCGCGGGCGAGTGCGGTCCACGTGTCGAGGTCTTCGCGCATTACGAGCGCGACGGGCGTGGTGCGGATGGGCGTCGAGCCCGCGGCGCCCTTGGTCCAGAGGCGGCCCCACGCGACCTGGCCGCTGAGCGTCACCTGGTCGAGCCATTCGCGGCGGTAGTGGCGCACGCGCGCGGGGAGGACGTGCGCTTCCCACGCCGCGGCGGGGATCTCGAAGCCCGCGAGCTGCCGGACGACTTCCGCCACGCCCGTCGGCCCGTCGAGCTTGTACGCGTCGTCGACGCGCTGCCAGCAGGCGAGGAAGCGCAGGAATTCAGCCGCGCTGACGGGCTCGATCTCTTTGCGCAACCGGTCGAGCGTGTAGCGGTGGATGCGCGCGAGCAGGCGGCGGTCGCACCAGCCGTCACGGCCCTCGAAGCGCCCGCGCAACACCGCGCCTTCGCTCTCGAGTTCCAGCAGCAGCGGATGGTTTTTGGGATAGTACACGGGCCCGAGCGCTTCCAGCCGGCCGCGCAGCAGGGCCTTGGGCTCGCGCGAGACTTCGGCCGCGAACCAGGCGGACGTCTCCCCTCTCCCCTCGAGGGAGAGGGGTTGGGGGTGAGGGGGCCGGTGCTTGCCCGAGGCATTCGTGCCCTCCCACTTCTTCTCCAGCTCCGCGAATTCTTCCGGCGAGAGCTTCGGTTCGGCGGGGAACGCCGCCGGCTCCGTCGCGGCGAGGACCGGCGGGACCGTTTCGCGGACGACACGCTGTGCGTGCGAGAGTTCCTCGAGCCACGCGCGCCAGCCGCTCGCGGCGGCCTCGTCCGCGGTGACGTAGCCCATCCATTGCAGGGCCTCGTGGAGTTCCTCCGCGTTCTCGGGATGCGGCCAGGCTTCGTCGCGCACGCGGGCGATGGCTTCAGGATCGAGGGCGCCGAGTTCTTCGCCGCTTTTTACGTCGAGCGTGCGGCGCGCGTTGACGGCCCAGGTGCGGCGTTCTTCGAGCGGCGCGTCGTCGAGGAAGGCGTAGGGCTTGGCGGCGAGGATGCCGCGCGCGAAGGGGCTGGGTTCGACGCTGTCCACCGTGTGCCGCGCGATGGAACCGTCGCGCAGCCCGCGCAGCAGGCCGAGGAAACCTTCGGCGTCCATGGCTTCGAAGAGGCAGTCTTCGACGGTCTGGCGCACGAGCGGGTGGTCCATGGGCACTTCGATGTCGCCCTGCGGCAAGGTCTCGGGGCAGGCCTGCGCGTGCGGGAACGCGGAAACCATCAGGTCGGCGGCGCGCATGCGCACGAGCGGCGCGGGCGTGCGTTTGCCGCCGCGCGAGCGCTCGACCAGCAGGCTGCGCGTCGAGTTCCAGCGCCAGCGCGTGCCGAACATGGGCTGGTCGAGCAGCGCCTGGATCAGCAGTTCGCGCGCGCTGTTGGGATGCAGGAAATCGTAGACGCTCTCGAGCGGGAAGCTGTGCTGCGGGCCGAGCGAAATCACGATGGCGTCTTCGTCGGCCGCGGCCTGGAGTTCGAAACCGAAGCCGCGGCAGAACCGCTTGCGCAGCGCGAGGCCCCACGCGCGGTTGATGCGGCCGCCAAAGGGCGCGTGAACCACGAGCTGCATCCCGCCGCTCTCGTCGAAGAAACGTTCGATCACGATCTTCTTCTGCGACGGCAGCGCGCCGAGGACGTTCAGGCCAGCCTCGAAGTACTCCGCGATCTGCAGCGCCGCGCCTTCGCCCAGGCCGGACTCGCGCGCGAGCCATCCGGCGCCGGAGAACACCCGTGCTGAGTGCTGAGGGCCAGGTGCTGATGCGTCGGAGCTGAGTGCGTCTTCAGGACTGAGTGCTGAGTTTGGCGCAGGCGCGCTGTTCGGTCCCCTCCCCCCTTGAGGGGGAGGGTTAGGGAGGGGGGTCGCGCTTGGTTCAACCTTCCCCCCATCCCGGCCTTCCCCCTTAAGGGGGGAAGGGGAACCGCATCCAGAAGAAGTATGGCCTGCTGAAGAAACGCGGCGCGCCGCGGTGTAGTCTTCGCGCAGGTTGGAGACGGCGGCGGAGAGTTCGGCGGTGCGCGAAGGCGCTTCGCCCACCCAGAAGGGAATGGTGGGCGGCTGGCCTTTGGCGTCGACAACGCGCACCACGCCCTCGCGCGATTCGACTTTCAGAATCTGCCACGAGGTGTTGCCGAGCTGGAAGATGTCGCCCGCGCTGGACTCGATGGAGAAGTCCTCGTCGAGCGTGCCGATGAAGGTGCCTTCGGGTTCCTGCAGCACGCGGTAGAGCGCGGTGTCGGGGATCGCGCCGCCGCCGGTGATGGCCGCGAGGCGCGCGCGTTTGGTCGCCAGCAGGCGGCGGTTGACGCCGTCGCGGTGCAGCAGCGCCAATCTGCCCTGCGTGTGGAGCTTGACGGCTGCGTCGAACTCTGCGCGCGTCAGATCGCGGTACGGCCACGCGCGGCGGAAGGCCTCGAAGAGCGCGTCTTCGTGCCAGGCTTCAGGCACGCACGCGGCGACGACCTGCTGCGCGAGGATATCGAGCGGCTTCCGCGGCTGGAGGATGCGGTCGAGTTCGCCCGCGCGGACCGCGCGCAGCAGCGCGGCGGCCTCGGCGAGTTCATCCAGCGTAAGCGGGAAGTAGCGGCCCTTGGGTACGCGGTCTTTGCCGTGGCCCGCGCGGCCGATGCGCTGCAAGAAGGTAGCGATGGCGCGCGGGCTGCCGATCTGGATCACGAGGTCCACGTCGCCGATGTCGATGCCGAGTTCGAGCGAGGCGGTCGCGACGAGCGCGCGCAGCTTGCCGGCCTTCAGGCGCTGCTCGGCGTCGAGGCGCATCTCTTTGCTCAAGCTGCCGTGGTGGCACGTGACGTTGTCCGGGCCCAGCACGCCGGTGAGGCGCGCGGCCATGCGTTCGGCCAGCTTGCGCGTGTTGCTGAAGATGAGCGTCGTCCGGTGCGCCTGGATCAGCTCGGCCATGCGCGCGTAGATCTCTTCCCAGACTTCGTGCGAGCAGACCGCGCCGAGCGGCGAGGGCGGGACTTCCACCGCGAGGTCGAGCTTGCGCAGGTGCCCCGCGTCGACGATCTCGCAGGGGCGGTCGCGGCCGACGAGGAAGCGCGCGATCTCTTCGAGCGGCTTCTGCGTCGCCGAGAGGCCGATGCGCTGCACCGGACCGCAGAGGGCATCTAGGCGTTCGAGCGAGAGCGCGAGGTGGCTGCCGCGCTTGTCGCGGGCCAGCGCGTGGATCTCGTCCACGATCACCGTCTTGACGGTGCTCAGCATGCGCCGCCCGCCGTTGCTGGTCAGCAGGATGTAAAGCGATTCGGGCGTGGTGACGAGAATGTGCGGCGGCTTCTTCGTCATCGCCTGGCGGTCCTTCGCGGCCGTGTCGCCCGTGCGCACGAGCACGCGGACTTCCGGCAGGAAGATGTCCTCGGCGGCGATCTCGCCTAAGGGACCCTGGAGGTTCTTCTGGATATCGTTGCTCAGCGCGCGCAGCGGCGAGACGTAGAGCACTTGGGTCTCGTCGCGCAGGTCCTGGCCTTGGCGCAGGAGTTGATCGAGCGCGTAGAGGAACGCGGCGAGCGTCTTGCCGCTGCCGGTGGGCGCGGCGATGAGGACGTTCTTGCCGGCGCGGATGAGTGGCCAGCCCTGCTCCTGCGGCGCGGACGGTTCGCCGAGCTTCTGGCGGAACCATTGCTGGACGGTGGGGTGGAAGGTGGCGAGCGGCATCGACGGCTTCCCAACAGGCTGTCTGGAGTATCGTCGCTTCGCCCGCCTTACGTCAATCGGATTGTCGCTAAACCATCGGGAACCTCAGGCCGCCTGCTTTCTGCCTTGTTTGCAGTCTTTCTTTCCAATACTAAATCAAATAGCTCTTAACTTCGCTTTCGTACACCTCTATAAGGAGCGTTGAACATGGCTGAGAAACCTGTCGTCGCCGCGAAGGCGCCCATCGTGCTGGAGCTCGAACCGGGCGAGTACTGGTGGTGCGCGTGCGGGCGCAGCAAGAGCCAGCCCTGGTGCGACGGTTCGCACAAAGGCACGGGTCTGGAGCCGATGAAGCTGGACATTACCGAAAAGAAGAAAGTAGCGCTCTGCGCGTGCAAGCACACGGGCCATGCGCCGCTGTGCGACGGCAGCCATCGTACGGTGTAACAAGTTCGTAAAGGTTTCAAGGCCAGCAGTCTCCGGGGCGTATCTTATAGGTGCTGGAAATCCTATTCTTCAACAGGAGGGTTCAGGTCATGCGCATACATTTATGCCTCGCACTGCTGGCGTTGGCTGCCGCGGCAGGCATCCGGGCGGAGGACGGCGAGAAGGCCAAGCAGCTCATCGTTCATGAGTGGGGCACGTTCTCCGGCATCGCCGGATCCGACGGCGCGCCGCTCCATTTTTATCCCAACAACAACGATCTGCCGACGTTCGTCTATAAAGACGTGCTGAAACTTAAGGACGGATTGTACAGTACGGTGAGCCTTGAGACGCCGGTCACGTATTTCTACGCGCGCGAAGCCATAAAAGTAAAGGTGAAGGCCTCGTTCCCGGGCGGCGTGTTCAGCGAATGGTTTCCGCAAGCCACTGCCGAACTGGAGGACAAAGGCGGCACGATCGAATGGAGTGAAGTTGAGGTGCTGCCGGGCGAGAAGGCGAAACTGCCGGGCGCAGGCGAGAGCGGGCGGTACTTCAGAGCCCGCGAGACCGACGCGAACACGCTGCGCGTAAAGACCGAGAAGACCGAAGCGGACGAACGCTTCCTCTTTTACCGCGGCGCGGGAGGCTCCAAGCTGCCGCTGCGGGTCTCCAACACACAGGGCACGTTCACGCTCGCGAACCAGGGCGAGGAGCCGATCGCCGCGTTCTTCGCCGTGAACGTGAAGGACAATAAGGTCACGTTTGTCACCGGCGGCGAGATCAAGGACGGCGCGGACGCGCGCGTGGACTTCCACAAGGTCTCGGAAGGCGCGGACGCGCTTGGCGAAGCGCTCGCGAAGGCGCTCGTGGCCCAGGGCCTGTACGAGAAGGAAGCGCGGGCGATGGTCGCGACGTGGCGCGACGCGTGGCTGGAGGAAGACGGCAACCGCGTGCTGTACCTCATGAACACGAAGGTGTCGGACAGATTGATCCCGCTGCAGATCACTCCCAAGCCGGAGGAGATTGTGCGGGTGATGGTAGGGCGGCAGGACGTCTTCACGCCCGAGCAGGAAGTGGAGTTCAAACTGCTCGCGGCAGAACTGAAGAACGGTTCGCCCGAGACGAAGGAGAAGGCCACGAAGGCGTTCGATAAGCTTGGGCGGTGGGCCATGGCCGCGCGCGAGCGCGTGGAACAGATGGCGAAGCACGAATAACGGAAGGCGCAGGATTCCAGAAGCAAACCGGCCCGCATGCGCGGGCCGTTTTTATTGGCGCACGCGGACCGCATGGATTATGCGTTCAAGGAATCCGCTCGGAGCAACCGGATCGCGAGCGCGATACAGAAGTGGACGAGACCCGCGGCGCCGGCAAAGGCCAGCGGGTACACATAGCCGAACGGGAGTCCGCTGCGCTGCAGCGCGCCGAAGCCTTCCGCCGCGAGCCACGCGCCCAGCAGCGCGCCCACGAGCCCGCCGGCCAGCCCGCCGAGGCGGCGCGTGGAGAGGCCCGCGAGCAGCCCCGCCGCCGCGCCGGGCAGCGCGAGACTCACCCCGAACCACGCGCGTTCGTCGGGCCACGCGTACGCTGCCGCGTACGGCACGCCGTCCGCGAGGCCGCTCGGTTCGGCGCAGCGCAGGAATACCGCCCACGAGCCCGCGAAACCCAGCGCGGCGGGCAGCACGCAGCACAACGCTCTCAACGTCCGGCCGCGCAGCGCCACGACGCCGGCAAGGCCGATCGCAAGACCCACTCCGGCGGCGAGCAGATGGTGGACCCAGACGGGGAATTCGGTGGAGCTGAACGCCTGCTTGGCGAGCGCCGACGCCGCGGCTCCGCCGGCGAAGAATCCGGCCAGTGCGCCGAGGACGAGCGCGTAGAGCGGGTGCGGATAGGCGGGGGCCGGCGGATTCGGATGCTCTGCCCCAGTTGCCAACGGTTGGAGTGGCGTGGTCTCGGCAAGTACACCGGCCTGCTCACCCGCTCGGCTGAACTCGCCGCAAGCTTGCGCCCGCTCCCCCAACTGCTTGAGGGAGCGTGAAACGACGCTCCCGGACGCTTCTATTCTTTGGAAATACTGAGGCTGAATGGACGGCGGTACTACGTCTTCGGGCATTCCGCGAGCAGTTGGGCCACGGTCTTCTTGAGGACCGGGTGCGGCAGGTCCGGGGCGAGCTCCGCGAGCGGCTCCAGGACAAAGCGCCGCTGATGCATTCTCGGATGCGGCAGGCACAGATCCCCCTCCCCACTCGCTGCGCCGATTACGCGGTCTTCATAAAGAATCAGGTCGAGGTCCACCGTGCGCGGCGCGTTGCGGACGTCCTGCTCTCGGTTTCGTCCGAGCGCGCGCTCGACATCCAGCAAAACGGCGAGAAGTTCGCGCGGTTCGAGCGTGGTCTCCAGCTTCGCCGCCCCGTTGAGATACCGAAGATGCTCCGTGCCGGCCGGCGCGCCGACCGGTTCGGTGTCTCTCAGGGTCGAGACCGCCCGGACCTTCACCGCGCGCGCTTCAAGCAGCGCCAGCGCCGCGCGCAGGTTGGCTTCGCGTTCGCCAAGGTTGGAGCCGAGGGCGATGTAGGCTAAGGGCATCCTTCCTCCACAACGGCACCACGAAGACACGAAGAACGGCTAAGTATTCACGAAGAACGGCTACAGCTTATCCGGTACTGCAATTCGTGGGCAAAACACTTCTCGTAAACGCTCTCTATCACTTGAGATCATTCATTTTTGAAGTTCCTATATATTCGTGCCGTTCTTCGTGCGTCTTCACTTCTTCGTGTCTTCGTGGTGCCGTTACGCAT
Organism: Planctomycetota bacterium; assembly: GCA_016200135.1. Lineage (GTDB taxonomy): Bacteria > Planctomycetota > SZUA-567 > H5-PLA8 > H5-PLA8 > JACQFI01. The sequence goes on along the minus strand of JACQFI010000015.1, from coordinate 19,414 downwards.
TAAGCCGTACGTTATCGATCAACCGCGTCTTCCCAATGCGCACGGCCAGGGCCGCGAGGCATTCGCCCGCGATGGTCGTCACGTCTTCCAGCGTGGCCGCGTTCACGATCGCGACGTAGTCGATCTCGGCGTCGGGCTCCTCTTCGAGCATCTCGGCCATCGCGCCGATCAGCTTCATCGCGTCGCGTTCGCCTTTGGCGACGGCTTGCTTGCAGTGCTCGAGCGTTTTCGAGAGGCCGAGCGCCTGTTTGCGCTCGCGCGGCGAGAGATACGCATTGCGGCTGGACAGCGCCAGGCCGTCGGGCTCGCGGACGATCTCGCAGGGGACCACTTCCACCGGCTGGTTGAGGTCGCGCACCATCGTCTGGAGGATGCGGAGCTGCTGCGCGTCCTTGCGCCCGAAGTACGCGCGCGTGGGCCGGACGATGTTGAAGAGTTTGGTGACCACGGTGGCAACGCCGCGGAAGTGCCCCGGGCGCGACATGCCGCAGAGGACATCCTGCAGGCCGCCGACTTCGACGTAGGTGCGCGACGCTTCGTGGTACATCTCTTTCCGGTCGGGGAAGAAGAGCGCGTCGGCGCCGGCCTGCGTGCAGAGCTTCTCGTCGGCCTCGAACGTGCGCGGGTACTTGTCGAGGTCTTCGCCCGGCCCGAACTGCGTGGGATTGACGAAGATGGAGACGACGATGAGGTCGTTCTCCTTGCGCGCGCGGTCGATGAGGCTCTTGTGCCCCGCGTGCAGCGCGCCCATGGTGGGCACGAAGCCGATGGACTTGTCTTTGCGGAGGGCCTTGGCGGACCACGCGGACATCTCAACGATCGTTTTGAGGACGATGGGATCGGGCATGGTGGTTTCCTGGCGTGACGCGTGATGGCTCGTGGGGCGGGCCTCCGTGCCCGCCTCGAAATCGAATTATACCGAAGGAAGATTCCCAGCGCCGGGCGGATTTCATCCCCCTCTCCCCTTGAGGGAGAGGGGCAGGGGTGAGGGGCGGGTGCTTGGAGCAGGCAGCCGAGCCGCTCTTGTCGAGGCGCAGCCTTTCCGCACAGCAGGCGGCGGAGCCGCTACGGCGAATCGGCGCGGCGCTTGGAGAACTTTACGCCGGCCCAGACGGCGATGCCGACGAATAAAGATCGAACCAATCCGACAAGGACAGAAACAACAACCAACTTTCCAACGGGGAATGTTCCATCACCGCTTTCGCTGACAATCCACACCTTCCAAAGATACATGCTGAGGTACATCGACAGGTATCCTCCCAGACTTCCAAGTGCCATGCCCAAGCTTGCGCCAAATAAGGAACGAGCACATATGCCAGCCGCCAATCCCCAAAGTCCCCCATGCAAAGCACCTAGAGGCCCCAGGGTAAGTCCGGGCTCGTGCATCCAATTTGCCAACATCTTTACCGCAACAAATGAGACGAAAAAGGTTACGAACAGTCCTACCCAAACAATCCAACTTCTTCGCACTAAACCTTCGGGTTCCGCAGCAATTGCGACAAACAAAGCCATTACCAGGTAATAGAGTGAGTTCAGAAGAAAGGGATAACTAAATACGAAATAGGAGAGAAGGCCATAAAATCCAAAGGCGCCAATGGAGTAAATTGCTCGTTCAACAATCTCGTGCTTCCACTCGCCGGCTTTGGGGTCGATAGGAAGAGAAAAGCGGAAGGCCATGCCCATCTCCAGGCAACGACGGGACAGGCAGGAATGCCTGCGCTACTTTGGCGCGTCGGACTTCAGTTCGTCGTGCGTCTTCTTCCAGCCTGCGTACGCGGGGGATTTGAGGAACTCGGCGTAGTCGTCCAGCTTCGTGATGTCGGCCTCGATCTTGCCGAACTGTTTCTCGAAGCGCGCGAGCGCCTGCGCGGTCGCGTTGAAGTCCTTCCCTTTCAGCGTCACGGTGATCAGCGAGAGGTACGGGTCCTGCAGCGCGGGTTCGGCGGCGATGGACTTCTCGGCGGCGGCCTGCGCGTCGGCGAATTTTCCGGCCACGATGCAGGTGTTGGCGTGGAGGAAATCGAGGTACGCGTCGGGGCCGGCAAACGCGGCGAGCCGGTCGAGACTTTTGTGCACGGCGTCCCAGTCCTTGCGCTTGAGGTACGTGTCGAGCGTGGCGAGGTCGAACGTGGGATCGGCGGGATACGCGGCCTCGAATTCGGCCATGGCTTTCTTGAGCGGTTCGTCGCCGGCCTGTTCCGCCGCGGCGACGCGCAGGACCATCTCGGACTTCAGCTTCTTCTGGTCGGCGGGCATCGCATCGTAGAACGCCAGCGCCGCGGCGTAGTCGCCCTTCACTACCAGCTGGCGAAAGGCCTTCGCGGCTTCGTAGCGCAGCTCCAGCGCCTTCTCGTCGTCACCGAGCGGCTTCTCTTTTTTCTTCACGGCGAAGAGGTTGGGGAACATCACGCGCATGAGCGTGCCGCTGAAGTATTCGCCCTTGGACCACATGTACAGGTCCTGGACTTTCAGGCTCCCCGCGGCGCCCTTGATGACGTAGTCGTGGTAGTCGAGCGCGCCGGAGCCGGTGATGAAGCGGAAGGTCGCGCGCGCCTCGCCGCCCTCGGCGCGGACCTTCATCAATTTAAAGCCGCTGGGCGCGCCGAGCTGCCCCGCGATCTGCCGGCCGAGCTGAAAGAGCTGCTTGAAGCCCTTGGTGAAGTCCTGGCTGTACGCGTCCGGTTGCGGGTACTGCTTAAGCACGCGCGCGGTGAGCGCGTCGAGGTCGAACGCGCCGTCGAACTCGGCAAGCTTCCCGCCGATGAGATCGGCCTGGAGTTTCTCGGCGAACGCGCGGACTTCTTTCAAGTCGGGCGCGGCGTCTTCGGCGCGCACGGCGAAGGCAAACAGGATCAGCAGAATGGGAAGGATGCGGACGGAACGCGGCATGCGGCGCTTCTCCTTTAGTGGAGCGGGCGAAGACCGTAGGAGCCTACGCGCAAGGAGAGGCGGCGGCAATGCGCGGGCGGCGGCAACCACAATTAACCACAGAGGGCACAGAGGGCACAGAGGGCACAGAGGACACGGAGAACGGCGGGTGGCACGGAGCGGGGTTGTTGCCGCTCCGTGGGCTGTTGGCGCCGCACGGCACGGACCAGAAACGGCCTTGGTCCGTGGCACTCCGGCCGATTCCCCGCTGCCAAGGAAGCGCGACGCCGTCTCATGCGGTATCTCCATTTTTCATTCATTACCTTGGGCTTGTATTTTCCTCCAAGGAGTTACGATAACGCACTCATTCGACGCCGGAGAGCCAAACCATGCGCGCCATAGCCTACGTTTTGTGGACTGCGGTCCTGCTGCTTCCGCCTTTTGCGCGCGTGCGCGCCGAAGAGGCCCCCAAGCCGCTGAGCGCGTCCCAAGGGCTGGAGCTCGCGAAGAAGTACCTCGCCGAGAAGGACGCGGCCAAGAAAGACGCGCTGCTCGCGCAGGCGGGCGATGCGCCCGCCGACGATCCCAAGCCCTTCCTGCGCCTGCTCCAGCCCATGGCCTTCGCGCCCGCGAAGCCCGGCGTGCAGCACGGCCTCAAGCTCGACTTGCCCGCGACGGTGAGCGACAAACCCGCGGAGTACTCGCTCGCGACGCCGCCGCGCTACGCGCCCACGCAGCTCTGGCCGCTCATCCTGGGCCTGCACGGCGGCGGCAGCGGGACGGGCTCGGGCCAGCAGCACATGACGACGCAGTTCGAGATGACGGCGCTGCCCGCCTTCTTCGCCTGCCCGACCTCGCTCGATCTGGGCAACGAGTTCTACTGGCGCAATCCCAAGAACGAGAAGATGCTCGCGCTGCTCGTCCAGGACCTTTCGCGGCAGTTCCCCATCGATCCCGACAAGGTCTACCTCACGGGGTACTCGATGGGCGGCATCGGCACGTATTACCTCGGCCCGCGCATGTGCGACCACTGGGCCGCGATCGCGCCGGGCGGCGGCGCGTGGAAGGGCGTCTTCTGGGCCGGCATGCTCAACACGCCCGTCTACATCTGGCACGGCAAGCGCGACATGCGCGGTGCGAACTTCACCGACTTCCCCAATGCCGAGAACGCCGCCGCCTGCCTGAAGGAACTCGGCGCGGGTTATACGTACGAGTTCAAAGCCATGGACGGCGACCACATGAACGTCCCGCGCGGCGAACAGAAGCTCATGGGCGAATGGCTCCTCAAGCAGAAGCGCAACCCGTACCCCAAGCGCATCGTCTGCGCGAGCCCCTGCGCGAAGGACTTTATGGTCGCCGTGGCGCCTGCCGCCCCCGACCGCTGGCTCGTCATCGACGAGGCCGGCCCGGGCGAACTCGAGATGGAGGGCCTCGGCCAAGGCGGCACCCCGCGGATCAAGCACAAACTCAAGATGGGCACGCTGGACGCGAACTGGAGCGCGCCCAACACGCTGGAAGTGAAGGCGCAGAACGTGGCCAAGTTCCGCGTCTTCCTCGCGCCCAGCCTCCTGGACCTCAAGAAGCCGCTCAAGATCGTGGTGAACGGCAAGGACGCCTTCAACGGTCCCGTCAAGTCCTCGCTCAAGTTCCTGCTGCAGTATCTCGACGAGCGCCGCGACGCCGGGATGGCCTTCGTCGGCGCGGTGCCCGTAACCGTGGATGCGGGCAAGTAGCGGCGAACGACCGCCCAACGGTTGCCACGGAACGGGGCCGTTACCGCTCCGCGCCCTGTAGTGCCGCGCGGCACGGACCAGAAAGGGCCCTGGTCCGTGGCATTCGGCGGAACTAGGATCGGCGGCGCGCATGGAAGAAAAATCGAATCCGATCACCACGTCCTCAAGCGAGGTCACCGCGAAGGCCGCGGGCGGCGTGGTCTGCGTGGGGCTCGCGATTGCGGGCTTCGTCACCGGCTATTGGGGCTGGGGCATCGTGGCGATCTTCGGCGCGATCGCCTTTTTCGGCGCGGCGTTTGGCCTCAGCGGCCGAGCCGACTGTCCCGCCTGCGGCCGCGCACTTTCACAACTGAGGGTGCTTGGCTTCCTGCGTTGCCAGGGCTGCCAGAACTACCTCGAGATCAAACAGCAGCGCCTGTATGTGGCGGGCGACCAGGCCCTGGCGGACGAACCGCACTTCGCCGTGCCGCTGCCCTGGGAAGACGTCGCCACGCGCACGACCTTCGCGCCGGTAATGGGCCTGCCCACGCTGAACTCCGAGTCGCGGACGCTGCCCGCCGCGTGGCCGCCGGGCTGCTGCGTCTGCGGGCAGGCGAGCACGCGCAAAGACTCGTTCCAGCAATCGGTCATCAAGACCGGCGGGCTCCTGGACAAACGGATCTCGATTAGCGTGGTGGAGATTCCCTATTGTGCCGCGCACAAAGATGGCGTGCGCCTCGGTTACGACCCCGATTTTCCCGGTGATCCCGCCATCCTGCTGCTCTTCCGTTCGCACGCGTACTACAAGGCCTTCCGTGCGCTGAACGGCTGGGGCGCCAAGCCGCCCGCCGCGCCGGAAAACAAGGCGTAAAGTCCGGCCAGCCCCTTTTCAAGCGTCGGCTTTTTCTCCCGCCACGACGTCCTTGAGCGCACGGTCGTCCTTCGCGCCGAAGAGCTTGTTGCGCGCCCACTGCAGCAGCGCGAAGGCCGCGGTGGCGTAGAGCAGCAGCGAGCCCAGGTCGCCCAGGAAGCCGATGAAGAAGTGCATGCGGTGGAGCACGAAAGCGACGCCGAAGCTCAGGCCCAGCATCAGCATCAGGCCCGCCAGGCGCCCGAAGCCGGGCACGCGCGCGAATTCGCCCACATTGCGCTTCACCAGCACGAGCGTTGCGAGCATCGAAACGATGGGCAGGAAGTAGATGAGGACGTTCACCTTCGTGAGGTCGGTGTTGAGGAAAAGCAGGCGGTACGCGGTGAGCATCGCGGCGAAGATGCCCGGCACGCAGGCCATATAGAGCAGCAGCGTGTAGACGTACTTCCAGGGCAAGCCGCCGCCGTTGCCTTTCCCGTGCACCGCGCCCAGCAGCAGCGCGAACAGCGGCGGCGCGGCAAAGAGCGCTGCAACGGTGAACGGATAGTTCGCGAGGAACTCGGCAAGCCCGTCGATGGTCACGCGTCGGCCCTCCGCCCCTGCCTAGAATACCTCCCCGGCGCATAATTACGACCTGCGTTGAAATGCTTTCAAGCCCTGCCAGGGCAAACCATCTGGTAGCCTGGGCAAGCCATTGGGACTGCCTTGGTAAACCATCTGCTAGCGCGTGGCCACACGGCCGCGGAGCCTCGAGTGGTCCCGTCAGGGACCCTGAATTTAGCGCAGCGCTTCCGGGGACGTAAGTCCAGGGAAAAGGCAATCTAACAAAAGGGAAAGCCCCGAAGGGGCTTGGACAGGATGGAGGTCTGCGTACCTGGGCCTGTGCTCCGCTTTGGCCCTGGCTATTTCCGCGCGCGCCTGCGGCGCTGACGACAACAACCCCTATTCTGGTTAATTGGTTCGCGGGTTCGCTGAATACACCAGCCAATTGCAAAACGAGCCAACTAAAAAACCAGCGAACCAGCTAACTTTTATTTCCTGACATTATCCTTCATCATCCCCGCCGCGTTCCGCTCCTGGATGCCGATCTGCAGCTCCACGTCGAGCATCGCGGACTCGTCGCCGGTCTCCTTATATACGTCGCGCAGCAGCTCCATCAGCTCGATCCAGTGCGGGTTGACGTGGAAGCGCCGGATCACCGGCAGCTTGCTCGCGGCGGTCTTGAGCGGCTCCACGGCCAGGCCGATCTGGTTGGCTTCGCCGAGCAGACTCACGAGCAACTTCGCGAGTTCGACGCTCAGATCCCCTGCGCCGGCGCACTGTTTTAAGCCCTCCGCCGCGGCGCGCGCGGCCTCGGACTTCATCTTCTTGGCGATCAGGAACCCGGCCTCGTCGAGCCGCAGCTTCGCGGCCAGGTCCAGCCGGCCCGCGTCGGCGAAGTGCGCGCTCGCGCGCTCGTAGAACTCGAACTGCTCCTGGTCGCCTTTGAACGCCTCCGCGAAACGCACCGCCAGCCCGTACAGGACCTCGGGCGCGTCTTTAAAGCGCTCCTGCAGTTTCTCCCAGAGCTGCGTCGCGGCCGCGCGGGGCAGGCGGTCTTCCACCACGGCGTCGGCGATGCCCTGCCAGGCCTCGCGATGGTCGGGGTTCTCGCCGATGGCCGCCTTGAGCAGGTTCACGCGCGGCGCGGCCTTCAGGTCTTTGCCCAGATCGCGGTAGACGCGGAAAAAAAGCTCCGCGCGCAGCGCCGCGTCCTCGTCCGACCACATGCGCACGTCCGCGCGCAGCAGGTCCGCGCTTATCCTCTTTCCCGAGCACGCATCCCACGCCTCCGGGTTGAAGACGCGCTCGCGCTCGTTCTCGTCGTACACATGCAGCGTGAAGCGGTCCTCATCGCAATCCACCCATGCGATCTCGTGGTGCATGATCCCGGAATTCGCTTCGCCCGTTAGCACCGCCGCCGGCACGCCCACCGCGCGGCAGACTTCCTGCGCGAAATACGCCCGGTCCTCGGGCACTCCGCCGTACTTGAACAGGTTCTGCAGCGTGTCGTCGGCCTGCGCCTTGTCCATGCGGCCGCCGAGGCCTTTCAGCTTGCGGGTGTCCTGCGCGAGCTGCGTATAGACTTCCGCGCCCAGGCCCGCGCGGTGGTTGTAGAGCCGCTGCGCCCAGTCGCGCTCGTTCTTCGAGATCTGGTCGGCGGCGCTGAAGACCTGCAAGCGCCACGGAATCTGTTTGAAGCGCGGCCCCAACTCCCGCGCGTTCTTCACCAGCCACTCGAAGTTATCTTCCCACGCCATCGGTTTGGGCGACCGCGAGATCTCGCCGATCGCCGCCGCCGGCTGGTCCCACACCGTTGCAAACGCCACGATCAGCCGGTCGAAGCCGTCGTCGTACGGATCGGGCAGCTTATGCAGCAGCGTGAGCGCCACCCGCGCGCCCGCGCGCAGGTCGTCGCGCTCCGGATCGAGCGCCAGCAGCAGCCGCTCGCGCAGCCGCGGATGCAGTTCGAACCACTTGGCGACCTCCGCCTGCTCTTTCGCGTTCAGCGGCGCGGTCTTGAGCTTGAGCTTTGTGGAAGCGTCGTCTTTGCCGCTCAGCCGGTTCCACTGCGTCTCGAGGTACACCGGCAGCAGTTGCGCCGCCGGCGCGGGCAGCTCGCCGCTGCTTAGCAGCCGCAGCTCCTCCCGCGGCGTCGGCTTCGGCCCGATCCGGACGAGTCCGCCCTCTTCATCCGCCGCCGCCGAACCCGCCAACCCATTCGCGCCAAGGAGCCCAACCAGCGCCGCAAGCCCTGCCGCCAAGCTCACAGATAGGAAGAGTGATCCGATCCGCGTCATCCGTTCTGCTCCGCCGCAATGCCGCTCCGCGCAACAAACCTGGTTCAGCCGGGATTATCTTTCAGACGGGAAAAATCGCCGAGGTCGGACCGCTAATCGCGGTAAATTATGGGCGCATAAGGTAAGGAGAAATCTATGGTTATCTCGTCGAGGCCAGCCCGATAAACCTCCGCAACCCAAGCGGCCAGCCACGGAGCGCCGGCCTCTGGCCGGCAGGGCCGCCGGCATCCTGCCGGCACGGGACGAACGCATCGCCGAGGACCGCGGCGTCCCCCCGCATTCGTAGCTCCGCCGTCCCGGCGGCGTTCGCGGCGGCGTCTCGCCATCCGTGTTTTCAGCCGCGACTCCATTAACTTGTCCCGTCAGGGACAACTGCGATTAGCCCAGCACTTCAGTGCGCACTGAAATGCAGTGCAATCGTCATGGCGTTCCTACGGAACGCCCGCGCTGCGGCTTCGCTTCGCTCATGGCTTGCGCGCCTCGCGGCGGCGGAAAAAGTATTCGCATGCGGAGCTGGCTCCGAGAATGACAACGGTGCTCAGAAAGGTGTCCTCAAGCATTGAAGTAAAATCCATTTGCCACGGATAGTAGCCTTGCGGTTCGCCGACCCTCTGCGCGTCATGCCAGTAAGCATATTGCCACTGAAATAATTCGGGCCAGCCGCGCTCTCGAATAATTACAATGTCGTATTCGTTTGTTGGAATATCTCTGCTTTGCCAACGCAAATTTGCCCAAGCAAAGAGTAAGCAAAGAATTCCGGCCCAAGAAACGGTTTGTATGCGAACCCGAAAGAAAAGGGAGAAACCGCCCCGCCTTGTCAGGAATTCGCTTGTGAAACAGATACCTGCGAGGATCAGAATCCAAAGGCACATATTCTCGCTTAAGCGCACGGCAAATGAAGGCAGATTGGGAACCTCCCACCAGAATTCGGGGCTGCCTTCCGCTTGCCAATCATACGCTTGGAAACGCACGTATTCGGAGACCACGTATAATTCAAAAGGCCAGCCAAAATGTCGGTCCCTGATGAGTTTGGGAATCTCTTCGCGCTGAACGGCCTTATCGATGGTCACGTATTCCGAGTAACTGCCCTCCGTGCACACACTGTCTCTAAACGGTGAAAAGTTCGCCCAGAGCAGAATCCCCGACGCCAGCATCAACACCAACGCCGTGCTCAGATGAATCTGAAACCAGCGCCGCGGCTTCGCATCCATATCTCCATTATAGCACCGAATCCGCCCAACCCGGAACCCGCTCTCCCCAACCGCGGCTCCGCCGCCTGCTGTGCGGAAAGGCTCCGCCTTTCCGAATCGACCGCCCCAAAATCCTTAGGCGAGGCTGCGCCTCGCAGCCGCAACACCGAAGGCTTGGGCGGCCACACAGGTGCTGAAATACGGGCATGGGCCGTTTTGTAAGCCCGGAGGGCGGCAGAAGGTGGCCCAGGACGTAAGTCCTGGGAGTAGGGCGCACTTAGGCGGGCAAGCCCCGGAGGGGCGGCAGAAGCTTCGGCAGCGCGCGCGTTTTCTGTCGTCCCTACGGGACTTCCCGAGTCGGGGGCGCTTTCCTTCCCAGGACTCACGTCCTGGGCCACATTCTGACGCCGCTCCGCGGCTCTGTGGCAACACCGATGTCCTCGCCGCACGAATCGTGAACGACATCCGGCCGCGACTTCAACGCTTCAACGCAGAGAACAGAGGAGAACGGCTGCTGGAATTCTTATCCGCCCTCTGTGGCCTCTGCGTCTTGAGTGCCTCTGTGTTGAAGTCGTGGCTGTTCGTGGAGCGCTGACGGCAAAGGTCTACGAAAGAAGAACCTGGCGCTTACTTCCCCGCTGCGGGTTCGTTCTTCGCGGGCGGCGCGCTCTCCGCGGCGGTCTTGCCCGCGGGCTTGCGCGGCTTCTTGTCGTCGTTGTCCTTCTCGGGCGCGCCGGACTTTTCGCCTTCGGGATACTTCGCGCCGTTGGCCTTGTTCCTCAGGTACTCGATGCGGCTGTTCACCAGCCGCGCGCGCGAATCGTTGGGGAACTTCTTGGCGAAGACCTCGTAATGCGCCAGCGCCTGCCCGCCCCGATCGGCCTGCTCGAAGCATTCCGCCAGATGGTACAGCGAATTCGCGAGCAGCGGGCCTGCGGCTTTCTTATCCAGGATCTCCTGGTATTGCTTGCGGGCCTCTTCCTGCTTGCCGAGTTTCTTCTGCAGGATGAACGCCGAGGTATAGCGCGCCTCTTCCGCGTGCGCGTCGCCGCCGAACTTCGCGATCACGCCGCGGTAGAGCTTCACCGCTTCCTCGTACTCGCCCTTGCGGTACTTCGCTTCCGCCTGCGCGAAGAGGTCCTCCGCCGTCTCTGCGGCCGAGACGCGCGTGCCTGCGAACGCCGCTGCGGCAGCCAGGACTAAGAGAAGGAGCGCGCGCTCAGTTCGCATCGCGGCCTCCGTCCAGCTCGGCGATCTGTTCGGCCTCGCCGAGCGCTTCGGCGGCCAGGTCCAGCGGGCGCGTGAGCGACTCGCCGGCGTCCGGGCCCAGCTTCTTGCGCGCGTCGCCCAGCTTGCGCGCGATCTGCGCCGAGCGGATCCCGCCCAGGATCTCTTTGGCGCGGCCCGCGTCCACGGCCTTCAGCGCCAGCAGCCGCTCGACGTACAGCTCGGCGTCCTGCGCGAGCGATTTCGCGTCCGCGTTGGCCGTCTCCTGTAAGGCGCCTTCCAGATTCGCGAGTTCCTCCAGCAGGTACTGCTTCTGGACGCTCTCCTGCAGCTTCGCCAGCCGCGCGCTCGCGGCCGCGTTCGGCGTCCCATGCTCCGAATGGTCCTGCGCGACCTCCGTGCCGTTCTTCTGCTCCGGCGCGTGCAGCAGGAAGTACGCACCTACGGCAAGCGCCACGCCCGCCGCCGCGGCCACGGTGATCCTTAAAGGCGTCCAGAACGCCGGCGGCGGCGCGGCCCGTTCGCGGCGCGCACGCGGAGCTTTAGCCTTTCCGCTACGTTCGATCTTTTCGGCCAGACCCGCCTTCACGCGCGCCCAGGCTGCGGGGTCGGGCGGCTGCGCGAGGGCCTCCTGCAACGTCGCGCCGCCGGGCGCAAAGAGCTTCGCGTACTCGGCGCAGGCCGGGCAGGACGCAAGGTGTGCGCGCGCGGGCTCGGGCAGCCGCGCGGCGTCCTCGCGTTCTTCCAGGCTCAGGCGGACCTCTTCGCAGTTCATTCGCGCTTCTTCCTTCGTTCTGGCAGGCACGTCTTCAACAGGTTCTGCAGCGACTGGCGCGCGCGGTAGAGCCGCCAGCGCACGGTCGCCTCTTCCGCGCCTACGATCGCGGAGATCTCCGCGTGGCTAAGCCCCTCGCCAAAGCGCAACTGCACCACCGCGCGCTGTTCTTCGGGCAAGGCCGCGATCCCCTGCCGCACCGTCTCCACCCAGTCCGACTCCGCGCGCTCGGCCTTCGCCGGGATGCGCTCGATCTGTTCCTCGTCGCCCAGCGTCGCGGGCCGGCGCTTCCGCTTTGAATGCACCCAGGCGTGGTACGCGATGGTCAGGATCCACGCCTTGAAGTCGGTCCCGTCTTTGAACGTATGCAGCCCGCGGTACGCCTGGAGCAGGGCTTCCTGCGCGATGTCCTCCGCGTCCGCCGAGTACCGCGTGAGCGCCTGCACGTACCGAAGCACGCCCGGGCCGTGCAACTCCACGAGCTGATCGAAGGCGGCGCGCTCCCCGGCTTTGGCTCTCGTGACCCAGTCGCGCTCTTCGGCGTCCACCCGGCACCCGCCCGCCCGTGGCATTAAATGGAAGGTACGGCTTGTAACGAACGTTTGACAAATCGTACAACTTCCTACGTGTGTTCAAGAAACAAGCACACGTGCGTTTGATGCATGGTTTACCGGGAATCGAATTTACCGGCTAACCCGTTTTGCGACTACCCGTAAGCAGAACACCATTCCACCGGCCCAAAGCCTATTTTCCGGCCGCTGCGGTGAAGCTCAGGAAATAAGCCGTCGGCAAGCTGCGAAAAAATCGCAACGCGGCCACCGTTGCAAGTCAGGCCGGGACGAAACTTCAACAACCACGGACTACTCTAGCCGATTTTTCAAACACCCGCATCCCCGCCGGCCTTGGGTGATATGGTATCGAGCAAAGGAGCCCGCCATGCGCCTGACCGGTCTGCCGTTCATAATGCTCGTTCTCTTCTACGGGCTCGCCCACGCCGAGACCGGCAAGGACGCCAAGCCGTCTGACGGCGAAGCCAAGCCCGCCACGAAGGACGCCGTCGCGCCGGAAGGCTCCAAGACCTTGACCGGCCTGCTCTGCACCAAGGCCGACTCCGCGCCCGAGAAGATCCTGGGCGTGCTGATGGTGAAGGTGGAGAAGGTGGTTAAAGACAAACCCAAGTCCAAGACCACCACGGTGCTGCTCGTCGCCGACGGCGAGGTCGGCAAGGGCCTCGGCGAACTGCTCGCCAAGCAGGCCAAAGTGGAGGTGACCGGGCGCAACGAGGGCGACTACTTCCGCGTCGAAGGCTTCAAGCTCATCTCGGAAGGCGCCGAAGATGCGAAGAACAAGAAGAATGACGACGCGCAGACCGGCGCGGCCAAAACGGGCGACGGCGACGACGCCGGCGCGAAGAAGAAGGGCAACAATCCCCCCGCCGCCAAGCACCCGCCCAAGAACGCGAAGAACGACCCGAACCCTAAGCCGCCCAGCGACCCCGTGCAGGTGGCGCCGTAGCGAACGGCTTTAACAAAAGTAACGGAAGCGATCGGTAACTGCCTACTGATCACTTCCGTTACTGTCGTTACTTCTGTTACTGGCCGTTACCGCTCCTCCAGGCGATTCCTGTTGCCTGAGTACCCCATTGAGGTATAGTATGTCCTATGGAGATCATGCTGACCCCCGCGTTCGCGGAAAAGGTCGAAGGTCTGCTGGACGAAGGGGATTGGATCGTCATTGAAGAGATCGCCCGTCGGCCCGAGGCTGGGAAGCTCATCCGGGGCGGCGCAGGCTTGCGTAAGATCCGAGTGGCCTTGCCTGGACGGGGCAAGCGTGGCGGGGCGCGGGTGATTTACTTCTGGAGGCGCGAAGAAATTCTTTACTTTCTCGACATGTACCCCAAGAACGAGAAGGAAGACTTGAGTGCGGCCGAACTGAAAGCCATGGTTAAGTTGATCGAGGACTTGTGAACATGGATAAGAAAGCTATTACCGGGCTGCTGCGCAGCGTGAAGGAAATGGCCGCGATTCACCGCGGCGAGATGAAGCCCGCGCGCGAGTTCCGGCTGGTGAAGGGCAAGTTGCGGGAAGTCGCCCCCGAGGCCCGGCCGCGCGGCAAGACTCGGTCCGCGCCGCCGCCCATCGACGTGACGCGCGTCCGCAAGCAGTTGGGGCTGTCCCAAAGCGAGTTCGCCGACGTCTTCAAGATTCCCCTAAAGACGCTGCGGAATTGGGAGCAGGGCATCCGGCGTCCGGAAGGTCCGGCTCAGGTGCTCCTGCGCGTGATCGCGAAGCAACCCGCAGCCGTGCTGGCGTCCATCCACTGAGCGCTCCGCGGCTAATCGAAAATCCAAAATCGAAAATGCCTTACCGCTTCAGCGCCTTCTCCAGCGCGGCGCAGTAGACCCGCAAGATCTTCAGCCGCGCGTGGTGCTTGTCGTTGGCCTCGATGAGGTGCCACGGGGCGTACTCGGTGCTCGTGCGCTCCACCATCTCGTTCACGGCCAGCTCGTAGGCCTCCCACCTCGACCGGTTGCGGTAATCTTCCTGCGTGATCTTGTACTGCTTGTACGAAGTCGCCTCGCGCAGCTTGAAACGCCGGAGCTGCTCGTCCTTCGCGATATGCAGCCAGAACTTCAGCACCACGATATTGTGTCTCGCGAGCTGCTCCTCGAAGGCGTTGATCTCCTGGTACGCGCGCATCCACTCGTCCTCGCGCGCGTAGCCTTCCACGCGCTCCACCAGCACGCGCCCGTACCAACTCCGGTCGTAGATCGTCACGCGCCCGGCGCGCGGCAGGTGCCGCCAGAAGCGCCAGAGGTAGTGTTGCGACTTCTCTTCGTCGGTGGGCGCGGCGATGGGGATCACGCGGTAGTGGCGCGCGTCCAGCGCCGCCGTGACGCGCCGGATTGCGCCGCCCTTGCCCGCCGCGTCCCAGCCTTCGAAGACGAGCGAACTCGAGACCTGTTGCGCCGAGGCCCGCCGCGAGAGCAGGTTCAGGCGGCCCTGCAGTTCCTCGAGCTCCTTCTCGTACTTCTTCTTCTCGACCGTTTGCGTCAGGTCGAGCGTGTTCAGGATTGTGGGCTGGCGCCGGCCCTTGGTCCCGGACGCCAGCGCGGGATGCCCGCCGGACGTTGCCGCGCCTTTTGCGTGTTCCTTTAAACGCTTGGAAACCCGTTCGAGGATGTGCCGGCCCACGGTGAGATAGCGGTAGCGCGGGTCCGCGCCCTCGATGATTGTCCACGGTGCGTCGCCCGCGCTGGTCTCGCGCAGCACGCGCGTGCAGACCTTGTAAAACTTGTCGTAGAGCTTGAAGTGCTTCCACTCTTCCGCGGTGACGCGCCAGCGGTGCTGCGGGTCTTTCTCCAGGCTCTTCAGGCGTTTCTTCTGGGCCTTCTTGCCGAGGTGGAACCAGAATTTAAGAATCAGCGCGCCGTCGTCGAGCAGCTCCTTCTCGAACGCGTTGATGCGGACGAGCGCCTCCTCCAGGTCCGCGTTCTTGATCTCGCCGTAGACGCGCTGGATGATCGGGCGCGTATACCACGAACCGAAGAGAATGCCGATCTTGCCCTTCGGCGGCAGCGCGCGCCAGAAGCGCCAGAAGTCCGGCCGCTCGCGCTCCTCGTCGCTCAACGGCCCGAACGCGTTGGCCTCGAGGTAGCGCGGGTCCATCCATTCGTGCAGGATGTTGACCGTCTCGCCCTTGCCCGCGCCGTCCACGCCCATGATCAGGACCAGCACCTGGAACGGCTTCTTCTGGAAAAGCTCGTTCTGCACGCGCAGCAGGTCCATGCGCAGCTTCGGCACGGCCTTTTCGTAATCCTTCTTATCGACGCTGCGCCCCAACTCCGCGGTCTCAAACATGCGCGCCCCCCCCAGGCGAAAATAAAAGACGTATCTATCTCTTATGCCCGACCCCGCCCGAAGGCAAGCGGTGGTCGTGGAGCGTCGTTCGTAGAACGTAGAGCGGACAACATTGCAAATTGAGAATTGCAAAATAAAAATTGAGGCGGCGGCGCGTAAATTTGCATTTTTTGCTCTGTTGAAATCGTAAATTTGCATTTTTTGCTCTGTTGAAATCCCCTCCTTATGTAAGGAGGGGTAAGGGGAGGTTAAGGCCGCGAAGGGGTTAACCCCCCTGTATCCCCCCTTACTTAAGGGGGGAATTTCCGCTGCGGCCGCGGGTTTTCAACAGAGCATGCATTTTTCAATTATCAATTTGCAATGTCTCGTGCCTCGCGCCGCCGGATGACATACTCGCTCAGATACTTGATGAACCACAGCGCCCAAAGCGCCAATCCTAGATTCAGCAGAAAACCCGGCGTCCATATCCAATCGAATGCATTGGCTTCTCCGCGGGTATAGTCCACCTTTCCATTAGCCCGTTCATGCACCACGACTTCGTGGTGCACTTCGAAAAAGGCAAAAGGCCAGCCGTAATAATCCCCAAGATCGCAATTGCAATGCGCTGAAATATATTGGCTGTCCGGGTTGGGCTTGAATTGAATCCCAAGAATCGCCGCCGCGGCGAGCATCATCAGCACCGCCGTCGAAAGATGCACCCGTAACCAGTTCCAGGGCCGCGATTCCATAAACACCACCATTCCATACCTGCCGCCGACCGACCTGCTACTGTTCATAACGGTTATTTGCATCAATTCTTGCTGTTCTCCGCGTCTCTGCGGTGAAAATACGCCTCAGCTCCGCCCCCGCAGCGCCTGGAACGCCACCGTCCCGATGATTACGCTCCCACCGGCCAGCGCCCAGGCGCTCGGGCGTTCGCCCGCGGCGAGCAGCGTCCAGACCGGATTCAGGACGGGCTCGATGAGCACCAGCAGCGAGGCTTCCATCGCGGGCACGTGCTTGATCCCGCGCGCGAGCAGGAGATAGCCGAGCCCCAATTGAAAGACGCCCATCGCGGCGATCAGCGCCAGCGGCCCGGCGTATTCGGCGGTCGCCGGCGGCATCTTCAGCACCGGCACGCAGAGCAGAAAGCAGAACAGGTTGCCCCAGATCGCGAGCTGCTCCGCCTCGTTCGGCCCGGCGTTGCTCGAGTCGGGAACTTTTCCGATGCCGCCGCGCGCCGAGGCCGCATCCGGCGCCGCTTCGACGCCCTCCGGCCCTGCCTTGCCCGGCGGCGCGGGGTCGGGCGTGCGCGCGCGGCCCCAGCGCATCCCTAAGATCACGAACCCGAAGCCTACGCCGGAGACCAGCGCGATCAGGTTCCCGTTGCGCTGCCCCGGCGAGAGCTCGTCGAAGAAGAAGAGCGTCATCCCCAGCGCGCAGACCGCCAGCATCCACAGGTCGCGCGCGCGCAGCGGTTCCTTCAGCATCAGCGGCGCGAAGACCATCACCCACACCGGCGCGGTGTCCTGCAGAAAAATCGCGTTGGCCGCGGTGGTCAGCGTGTTGGCGACGATAAAGAGCAGCACCGTGCTCGCGTAGGCCAGCGCGAGCAGCGTCACCTTCAGGCTTGGGAGGAACGGCCGCGCGCGCCAGAGCTTCAGCGCTATTGCGAGGAAGAAGAAGGCCACCAGCGAACGCAGACCCGCGATCTGCCACGCGTCGAGGGGCCGCGCGAGCTTCACGCACGCGCCGGCCAGGCTCCAGCAGACCGCCGCGGAGACCACCAGTAACCGTCCCCGCCGCAAGGCATCCATTTTTGGAAGATTCGAGATTCGCGTTCTCTGGAAATCCCCTCCTTATTTAAGGAGGGGTAAGGGGAGGTTTCAGGAGCGTACGAAATAACTCCCTGTATCCCCTCTTACGTAAGGGGGAAATTTTTAGCGCGAGCGCAGGTTTTCGACAGAGCGGAATTTCGTATTTCACGCTTCGGACTTGAAGTACGGCTACTTGTCCGGCGGGTGGGGCTCGCCGCGCGGGCCGATGGCGGCGCGGGCGTCGTCTTCAAGCTGCTTGATGTTCTCGCTCTGCGCCCCGGCGTAGTTCTGCAGGTTGGTCTTGGTCTTGTCCGCGCGCTTGGGCTGGTCCTTGGCCCACTTGCGCGCGTCGTCTTCCAGCAGCTTGATGTCGTCCGCCTGCTTCGCCGCGTAGTTCTGGAGCGTGGTCTTGGTCTTGTCTGCGCGCTTGGGCTGGTCCTGCGCCCACTTGCGGGCGTCGTCGTTCAGCAGCGTGATGTTCTCGGCCGCGTTCGCGCCAAACTCGTGGAGGTGCGCTTCCTCTTTTTCCGCGCGCTTGGGCTGGTCCTGAGCCCAGCGGCGCGCATCGTCGTTCAGCAGCGGGATGTTCTCGCTGGCGTTCGCAGCGAAGCGGTTCACGTCGCCCTTCAGGCGCTTTACGCGCATGCTGGACTCGTTGTGCCAGTACGTATTCCAGTCGTCGACCACGTCCTTGGTCTTGCTCGTCTGGTAGTCCCAGTAGTTCTCGAAGTTGTGCTTGGTCTTGTCGGCGCGCACCTGGGGATCCTTCGCCCACTTGCGCGTGTCGTCTTCCAGCAGCGTGATGTTCTCGGCCGCGTTCGCCGCGAAATTCTGCAGGTCGGTCTTGGTCCGGTCGGCGCGCTTGGGCTGGTCCTGCGCCCACTTGCGCGCGTCGTCGTTCAGCAGCGCGATGTTCTCCGCCTGCAGCGCGGCGTAGCGGTGCAGGTTTTCCTTCTCCGTCGCGGCGCGCTTGGGCTGATCCTGCGCCCACTTGCGGGCGTCGTCGTTCAGCAGCGTGATGTTCTCGGCCGCGTTCGCCGCAAAATCCTGGAGGTGGCCCTTCTCCTTGTCGGCGCGCTTGGACTGGTCTTTCGCCCACTTGCGGGCGTCGTCGTTCAGCAGCGTGATGTTCTCCGCCGCGTTCGCGCCAAAGTCCTGGAGGTGGCCCTTCTCCTTGTCGGCGCGCTTGGGCTGGTCCTGCGCCCACTTGCGCGCGTCGTCGTTCAGCAGCGGGATGTTCTGGTCCGCGTTCGCGGCGTAGTTGTGCAGGTCCTGCTTGGCCATGTCCGCGCGGTGCGTATTCGCGCCCAGGTCGCAGCCCGCGAGCATCCACAGCGCCGCGCAGCCCGCCGCGCAGACGCCCGCCAACCGCGGAGTGATCTTGAACTGCTTGAGCATGCTCTTTCCCAAACCGGTCCGTCCGGCCAAGGCCGACGCCTGATCTGTAGACGGGTTCTACCCCCGTCCTCTGAGACAGTAAAGCTAAGTTAAGGGAGGCTATCGGCTTTCATGGGGGATTGCAACGTCTTTCCCGGCGCGCGTAGTGGGCCTGTGTGGTTTGTAGAATCGCATGCCCAAATATAAAAAGGTATTCCCTAGGGAATGTGTGAGTGCTCCAAATCAGGGCACTCGACCTTAATCAACTCGCTGCCGCCATCCTCGCACGACAACCGATGCAAAAGGCTCACACATCTGGCCATCGAAATCCAAAGGGTGGGAAATCGCAAAGAGGCCTCATTGCCGCTAAGTTGGTATCCAAGAGATTGGTATAACAGCCGCATAGGGCGTTAGCGCTCTATTCGCAACCACCAACCGCTTTTTTCATTGCAACCAAGAAATTTTTCCACGTTAAAAATAAAAAAATTGATCCATAAGCAATTGTTAGTACTTGAGTTAAGACGTGAAATCTAAATCCACATTGAAGACATTGACGATTTGCGAAAACTCGATATAAGCAATAAGTAGCCCCCTAAGCCGGCTAGGGCAAAGGGGGCTGTAGTAGTGTGGGCCGGAGCCGAGCAGGCAAGGCGATCTTTGTAACCGCCTATCGGGGTTGGATTCCCCGCCGATCCACTTTTTTCGTATGTTCATTTGAGCATGTTTAAGGGTGGAGTCAAGAATAAAAGGATTGGTGTTATGGATACCTCTGACTCCAAAAAAATGATGGATGACATGCACAGATTCCGATTAGAGATTGAAAACGCTCAGGTGCAAATATCAGAGCTAGAGAGAGTCATTGCACAAAAGCAGGGCGCTATTGATTATATAAAAACAG
>JACQFI010000138.1 GCA_016200135.1 Planctomycetota bacterium | reverse complement strand
CCGCGCAGTCCACCCGCCATCGATGGCGATGCTCTGACCCGTGATGTTGCGCGCCCCGTCGCTCAGCAGAAAGTCAACGGTCGCCGCGATCTCGTCGATGGTGATGAAGGCTTTCTTCGGCATCGGCTGGAGCATGATCTTGTCGATCACCTCCTGCTCGCTGATGCCGTTCAGCTTGGCCTGGCTCGCGATCTGCGCGTCCACGAGCGGCGTCTTGATGTACGAAGGGCAGATCGTGTTTACCGTGATGTCGTGGCCCCCGGTCTCGAGCGCAACGGTCTTCGCCAGACCCAGCAGCCCGTGCTTGGCCGCGACGTAGGCACTCTTGAACGGCGAAGCGACGAGCGAGTGGATCGAGCCGATGTTGACAATGCGCCCGAAGTTGCGCTGCTTCATGCCCGGCAGCACCGCGCGCGTGAGCAGGTACGGACCGTCGAGGAGAACCTCGGTGAGCTGCCGCCACTTCTCGGCGGGGAACTCGTCCACCGCCGCGACGAACTGGATGCCGGCGTTGTTCACGAGCACGTCCACGCGCTGGCCGGGAATCTTCTCGAACGCCTGCGCGACGCTCGCCTCTTTAGCCACGTCCATCTCGAGCGCCGTCGCCTTGCCGCCCTCGCGTTCGAGCTGCTGGACAGTCTCGCGCGCCGCGTCGAGTTTCAGGTCCGTCGCGTAGACGTGCAGCCCCTGCTTGGCGAAACGCAGGCTTAAGCCCCGTCCGACGCCGCTGCCCGCGCCCGAAATGAGAATGGTCTGCGCTTTGGGATTCATGGAAGCTCCTGGTTGAGGCCGGTAATCAGGAGCACGTTAAGCAGAAGGGCCCGAATTTCCAACCGCCGATGCGTTCCGGCCCAAGGGCTCGACGGCCGCCGTCCGGTACTGCCGCGGCGAGAGCCCCGTCTTCGCCTTGAACTGCTTGGAGAAGAAGTACACGTCCGCATAGCCCAATGCCTGCGCGATCTCGCCCACCGGAAGCGGCGAGTTGCGGAGCAGGAAGCGGGCGCGGTCCACGCGGGTACGCACGGCAAAATCCTGCGGGCTCTGGCCGAGCACGGCTTTAAAGATGCGCGTGAAATGATCGGCGCTGTAGCCGCTGGCCTGCGCCATCTCCGCGACCGCCGGCGCTTCGCTCGGGTTCTCCGCGATCTTCGCGGACCAGCGCAGCGCGACCTGACGATGGTGCGCCGCGACGCCGCCCGAGGTGCGATCTACGCGGCTGGACTCGGCGTCCAGGTCCATCAGCAAGCCGGTGAACAGCGCCGTGGCGGCGGGCGACTCTCGGTCGGGCCGACCGCCGGCCAGTTCGTTGATGCGCCGCAGCACGCCGTCGGCATACTCGAGGTCGATGATTTCATGCACGAGCGCCGGCAGCGGCGCGTCGTACGGGCGCACGCGGCCTTTCGCATCGACGAGCTCGAAATGCCGGTAGCTTACGCCCAGCCGGTGGCGCGGGTCTTGCTCGGCCAGGTACATCCCGCCCGGCCGCACCCAGATCAGGACGCCCGGCCGGAGCACGACCTCGCCCTCGTGCGTGCGCATGTGCCCGCGCCCGGCCCAGACCATCCAGAGGTCCAGGTCGCGCATGTTACGGGACCAGCGCTCGTCCAGACTCCAGCCGAGCTCACACCGCACACGGCCTCCATAGTTGAGCCGCGCGCGCCACTTGTCCCATTCAATCCGCATGCCTTAAGAATATCGGATAAATACAAAAATATCCAGCATCCATCCATGGTTTACTTAGGCTGAAACGGCGATAATCCTGCGTATTGCGTTGGAAAAATACAATTCAGGCGCAAAAGGAAAACCACCATGGCCGCGCTCGCCGAAGTGACCTTCGATTACATGCCCACCTGCGCCGAACACGCGCCGGACCTCTACCAGCCCGATGGTGTAGCGGAGACCCTGCATGGGTTCGACGCGCTCGGCGACGCCGCAGTGCGCCGGTATGACGACGACGGCTTCCTTGCCGTTGAGCATGCGTTCGATGCGGAGGAAGTCGCGGCGGCCAGCGACGGCATGAACGACTTCATGAGCGGAAAAGTGGACGGCTTCAAAGGCGTGATGTTCGAGAACGCGGTGCGCGACCGGTTTGCCAACCTGTCGCCCGATGAACGCTTCGACGCCGTGCGGAAGATCTTCGACTTCGTAGCCCGCGAACCGCGTCTGGGCGCGCTGGCCTCGCATCCCCGCCTGCTCGAAGCCGTCTCCAAACTGATGGGCGGGCGCACGCCCAAACTCTTTCAGGATATGGGACTCGTCAAACCGCCGCGCATCGGCCGCGAGAAGCCCTGGCACCAGGACAGCGCCTACTTCAATTACGCGCCGGGAACGCCGGTCGTTGGCGTGTGGCTCGCGATCGACGAGGCCGCCGTCGCCAACGGTTGCATGCACGTCTGGCGCGGCGGGCACAAGGAAGGCGCGCGCATCCATTTCAAGCGCCGCGACTGGCAGATCTGCGACGCGGACATGCACGTCAGCAAAAAGACGGTTGTTGCCGTGCCGCTAAAGCCCGGCGGCGCGCTGCTCTTCAGCGGCCTGCTGCCGCACGGCACGCCGACGAACCATTCGCCGCTGCGCCGCCGCGCCATCCAGTTCCACTATGCGCCCGAGGACGCCGTGAAGGTGGACGAATCCGAGCGCCTGAAACGCTTCGGCAGCGAAGGCAAGAACGTCTCCTGCTGAACGGACCAACGTTCCGGGTCGTCAACCCTGCTTGCTCGGTACGCGCTTCGTCTCGTCTTTCGCTCCGCCCGCTTGCTCGTACCCTTCGCACTTAAGCACGGGAAGCGGCGGATACTTGCGGAAGCGCGTGTCTTTCTCCGCCAGCGTGCACATGAAAAAGACGCTGCCGCGGTCGTTGCGCAGCGTCTTCACGTGGCGGCAGGTCGCGCAGAGTCCGGCGTTCACGAGCCCGTTCCTTTCAAGCAACGTTGCGAAATGTGCGCACCAAGCCATCGGACCTGCCCATGGCAGCGCGCATTCTATCCGCCTTGGCGAAGCCGTCGCAAGGCGGGGTCGATAGGGACGATTAAATGGCTTCAGGAAAGGAACTCATCCGAGGACGGCAGAACTGCGTTCAGCGCTTCCAGAAGAACGAGTATTCACCGCTACGGGAGAGGATCGCCTGAACCAGGCCTTGCGGGGTTTCGAGTTCGAAAAGCGCCGCATCGCGGTCCAAGGAATCGTATTCGTGAATCAGGCGCACGCTGAGGACCTCCGTGGAAAGGGTCTCGGCCGCGGCCTCGGAGACTTGTTTGAGTTTCAACGCCCAGCCGGACTCGGACTGCGGCGCGGTGCTTTCCAGGAGCCGCCCGATCTTGCTCCTGGTGTCCCGGGCCGGTCCCTGTAATTCGCTTGGAGACCGTGGCGACGCCGGCTGCGGTAGGCTCATAGACCCCATCCCCTGCAATATCGCGACGCTTTAAGGCATTTCGGCTTCGTTGGAAAGTCAGGTCGCCAGATCATAGGGAGCCGATATCTATTGGCTGCCAGTTAAGCACAGACCTTGTAACAGGTCAACGCTTAGGTTCCGTGATTTATCCATTTGAATCTATCGATGAACCAAGGAACGGCTCGAGGGCTGGTAGAGAGAGGACCCCGCCGGGAGGTTTGGGGGAGTTCGGTGAGATCCCTCCTGCGCCGCGAGCCGTTGCCTTGGTCGTCCGGGAAGCCAATGGTTATCACATGTTATGCCCTTTGCGAAAGCTGCGAGGGGTACGCCGCCGGCCCCACCCGGTCTTCACGAATCAGGCGCAGGATACGATCGCGGTCGAACCCGCTCATCTCCGTGAAGTACAGGCCCAAGCGCATCGGATCCTGCGGACGGTGGGCTTCCATCCAGCCCACGACGGCCGTGGCCACGATGCGCCCGCGACATTCGGGCAAAGTGATACCCATCCGGATCTGCATGCGGCCGGTAAGCAATGCGCTGACCCAGGCGGGTTCGGGCAGCCGGACATTCAGGACCGTGCCTTGCGTATCGATTTGGGATGTGGTTCCGCTGGCGGGCGCGCCCGTAACCGGCGACTTGCCGTCGAGGTAAAACCAGGCCACCACCGGAAGCAGGGTCTTTAAGTGGGGCAAGGTCCGGCGCAGGCTCTCGTAATGCGCCGCCACGAATTTATCGGCTGCCGGCGAACAGTTGCCTTGAAAAGTTCGAACCGTCTCACGCGTTCGAAAGGACCGCGCTTCGGCGGCCTCCGCCGCTTTGCGGGTCCGGTCCAGCCTGAGCATCACCGTGGTGTCCGACATGCGCTTTCCCCCGCGCCATGCACTTGCGTTACACGGAACAATTGGCCTACCCCGGCCCGCTTTATCTGGCGGAGTTCCCTGGCTGAGGTGTTACGAACATCGTAAGGCTGGAATGCATTCTCGCAAAGAGTCGGCCAAGCTTCTTGTATCTATCATTTTATATTTGCATCATAACTACTCATAATATCGATAGTTAAGTAATCACATTTAACCTTCTCGCGAGGCATATATTTTATAGTGTAATTTTGGT
>JACQFI010000137.1 GCA_016200135.1 Planctomycetota bacterium | reverse complement strand
GGAGGGTAAGGAGGGGGGAAGCCGCGGGTTTGTCTACCCCCCACCCTACCCTCCCCCACAAGGGGGGAGGGGAAAAACGTCAACATTCGTGAGGCACTGCGCTAGATGCCGCTGCCGTCGGTGAAGTTGATGCCGCAGTACTTGGGGCCGGCCTCACCCTCGCCGCGCAGGTGCCGCCAGCGGCCGGCGCGCGGGTCTTCGCCCGGCTTGACGGGCGTCGTGCAGACCTGGCAGCCGATGCTGGGAAAACTCTGCGCATGCAGCGGATGCACGGGGACCTGGTGCTCCTTTAAGTACGCATCCACCCGCGCCTCGTCCCAATCCACGATCGGCTGCAGCGTGTAGCCCTTGATGCGCGGGTCTTTCATCAGCGGTTCGAGCTTGCCGCGTTTGCCGCCCTCGGACTTCATCAGGCCCGTCAGCACCACCCGGCGTCCGCGCTCCTTTACATAGTTGATGAACGGCTCTTCCTTGCGCATGGCGCAGCACTGCGGCTGGCCGTCCACGAAGTTGTAGAGCTTGGCCTGGTACTTCTCTTCCTGCTGCGCGGGTGTGAGCGCCGGGTAGAGCGTGACCAGTTGGAGTCCGTACCTGCGCATGAACTCGTCGCGCAGCCACAAGGTCTCGTGAAAATGGAAGCCCGTGTCCACGAAGAGAATCTCGTTCTTGAGGCCGAGCTCGTGGAAGAGATGCACGACGACAGAGGACGTCTTCTGCATGCTGCTCAGCAGCACGGCGTTCTCGCCGAAGGTCTCCACGGCCCAGCGGACGCGCTCGAGCGCGGAGAGGCCGTTAAGCTTTTGGTTAGCGGCGGCGACATCGACCTCAAGGGCCGCGGCCGGGGCTGGGGTGCCGTTGCTCATGCTTCGTCCTTTCCCGCCTTCAAGCGCGCATAGCTTCGATGAAGACCTGGGAGCCTGCTTGCGTTTCCCCCTTGCCTTACATAAGGAGGGGATTTCGGAACGGCGCCGCGGGTCAGATCTGGTAGTCCTGCTTTACCGGCCTCACGCGGCCGAAGTCGATGCGGTTCCAGATCCGTTCGTGGATAAAGTACGCGCCCAGTTTAACCGTGGTGTCGATCAACCCGATCTCGATCGCGAACCGGAATTCACCGGTGGTTGCAAAGACGACACCCGCGGTGATCACAGTCGCCCAGGCGCGCCAGCTCAGCGTCTTCGCGATACTGCGGCGTTTCGTCTCCATGCCTGCCTCTCCCGTGCCCTGCGGAGATCCGCTCGGGCAATACGCCACCCCGGAGGCCCGCCCGTGCGGTCCTCCGCGAGTGGTGCTGCGTCAAAATCGTTCGCTACGCTCCCAGGCGCATCCGCGCGGTTAGCCGGGAATGTCCTGGAAGAGGATGCTGGAGAGGTAGCGCTCGCCCGCATCCGGAAGGACGGTGACGATGATCTTGCCCTTGTTCTCGGGCTGTTGCGCGACTTTCACCGCCGCGGCCATTGCGGCGCCGCAGGAGATGCCGCAGGTGATGCCTTCCTCGCGGTGCAGGCGCTTGGCCATCTCGACGGACTCTTCGTTGGTGACGGTGACAACGTCGTCCACGACGCTCAGGTCCAGCACGTCGGGCTTGAAACCGGCGGCCAGGCCCTGAATCTTGTGCGGCCCCGGCTTGATCGGCTCGCCCTTGCGGATCTGGGTGAGCACCGGCGAGTGGATCGGTTCGACCGCAATGGACTTGATGGCCTTCTTCTTCTCGTTCTTGATGTACTTCGTGACGCCGGTGATCGTTCCGCCGGTGCCCACGCCGCTCACGAAGATGTCGATCTTGCCGTCGGTGTCGTTCCAGATCTCGGGCCCCGTGGTCTTGAAATGAATATCGGGATTCGCCGGGTTCTTGAACTGCTGCGGCATGAAGTACTTCTTCGGATCGCTGTTGACGATCTCTTCGGCCTTGCCGATCGCGCCCGGCATGCCCTTGGGGCCTTCGGTAAGGACCAGTTCCGCGCCGAACGCGCGCAGCATCCGGCGGCGTTCGATGGACATCGTCTCCGGCATGGTAAGGATCAGCGGGTAGCCGCGCGCCGCGCAGACATACGCCAGCGCGATGCCCGTGTTGCCGCTGGTCGGTTCGACCACCGTCACGTCGGTGCTGCCGGGCTTGAGTTTCCCGTCGCGCTCCGCGGCCCAGATCATCGACGCGCCGATGCGGCACTTCACCGAGTACGCCGGGTTGCGGCCCTCGATCTTGGCCAGAATCGTGGCGCCCAATCCGCGGGTGATGCGGTTGATGCGCACGAGCGGCGTGTTGCCGATACTCAGGCTGTTGTCTTCGTAAATCCGGCCCATGGCTTTCCCTCCCTTATAAAATGGTGGTTGTGGCGCAGATGAACGGCCTCAAATGTTGTAATCCAATACTCCGCGCCGCGCTGCGGCATTTTTCAGCAAGTCCGCGAGCGTCGTGTAATCGACCACGTCCCGCACGGACTTCTCCACTTCCTTCCACACCGGCCGCATGCACGCCGCGCCCAGGCTCACCGCGCCGCGCCCGCGTTTGATCTCCGCTTCCGGCAGAAGCGGCCCGTCGATCACGCGCCACACGTCCCCGACTGTGATCTGCTCCGCCGCTTTTGCCAGCCGGTGCCCGCCAACCGAACCGCGCTGGCTCCGGACCAGCCCGGCCTTACGCAATTCGACCAGGATCAGTTCCAGAAACTTCTCGGGAATGTCCTCCCGCTTCGCGATGTCCGAGGTCCGCACCGCTTCGCCTTTGTCCGCTTGCTGCGCGAGGTCGAACATGGCCCTCAGTGCGTAATCGGCTTTCTGGCTCAGTTTCATCCCGAATTCCTATCAATCCGATAGGAATTATGCAATCAAAGCCTAAGATTGTCAATAGCTCAACGGTTGTATCTCATTACCCATTATTCATAAAGATGTTGCGATAGTCTAGAACTCTTGAGGCACCATCTGATCGGATTCCTTGTCACGCCTTCACGAGTCTCTTTTTCGACTCTCACACGCCTCGAATGCGCGGAATTTCGCGTGGCTGAGGACTGGGATTGTGACGATTCAAGAAGCAGTCGAGAACCTTCCCGTCGCGAGGTCCAACGCATGTTCAGCATGACCCTTTCCGAGATCGCCGCGGCCACGCACGGCCGCATCCTGCATGGCGCGCCCAGCCTGGAAGTGCAGGGCGTCTTCACGGACACGCGCGCGCCGCTTGCGGGCGGGCTCTTCGTCGCCATCGTGGGCCAGAACTTCGACGGCAACGCTTTCGCGCTGAAGTCGCTCCAGGCCGGCGCGTCCGCCGCGCTGGTCTCGAACGCTAGCAGTCTTCCCGCCGCCGAGATGCCCGACTGCCGCGGCGCGATTCTGGTTCCGGACACGCGCGAAGCCTACCTGCGCCTGGCCGAGGCGCACCGCCGCCGCCACGACGAGACCGTCTGGTGCGCGGTGTCGGGTTCGGCGGGCAAGAGCACCACCAAGGACATGCTCGCGCATATTCTGGAAGCCGGCGCGCGGTTAGCCGTCCATCGCGCGGCGAAGAGCTTCAACAACGAGATCGGCGTGCCCGCGACGGTGCTGGGCGTGGAGCCCGCGCATAAGGTGGCGGTGCTCGAGATGGGCATGAACCACGCGGGCGAGATCGTGCGGCTGGCCCGCGCGGCCCGGCCGCAAGTGGCCGTAATCACGAACGCCGGGCCGGTGCATCTGGAGGCGCTCGGCTCGGTGGAGGCCGTCGCCGCAGAGAAGTCGCACGTGCTGGATTTCATGGGCCCGCGCGGCGTGGCGGTGCTGAACGCCGACGACCCGTTCTTCGATTTCTGGGCCGAGCGGACGCCGGGGCGCGTCGTATCCTTCGGGACTTCGGAGCGCGCGGACGTGCGCGGCGTCGAGATCGAGCAGCGGCCGAGTTCCGGCGCGCACTTCTTCCTGAGCACCGGCGACGAGGCGGCCGAGGTGCAGCTAAAAGTTCCCGGCAAGCATAACGTCCTCAACGCGCTGGCCGCGGCGGCGGCCGCGTGGAGTGTCGGCGTGGTCGCGGGACGCGCGATCGGGCTGCGGCAGATCGTCGCGGGCCTGAGTTCCTACGCCGGCACCGGCCGGCGCTTCCAGACGATCCTGGTGGACGGTGTAACGGTGATCGACGACGCGTACAACGCGAGCCCGCTGAGTTTCCGCGCCGCCTTGGATGCGCTCAAAGATTTCGCCGGGCGGAGCTGGTACGTCGTCGCCGGCGACATGCTGGAACTCGGCGCGCACGCCGAGGCTTACCACGTGGAACTCGGACAGGCCTTCGCCGCCGTGGCGCCGAACGCGCTGCTTACGGTCGGCACGCTCGCGGCTCGCGCGGGCGAGACCGCGGTGAAGCAGGGCCTGCCCGCCGCGGCGTGGTCGGCGTGTTCCACGCCCGAAGAAGCCGCGGAGCGCCTCAAGCCGCGCCTGGTCCCCGGCGACGTGGTGCTGGTGAAAGGCTCGAACGGCATGCAGTTGCACCGCTGCGTCGCGCGCCTGACGGAGCGCGCGGCGGCGGCAGCGGGGGCTTGAGTTTTTCACCGCAGAGTCGCAGAGCACGCAGAGAGCAGCCGCTTACTTCCAGGCACAGATGTCGTCGGAGTCGGCTGCTAACGAAGATCGCTATGAAGCCGCAGTAAATATGGCGTTTTTCATCACGGCAGGATACAATACGGAGAGGTATGGAAGGCAATTACCATGGGCATTCGAGAAATCTTTATGGGCAAGCGCGAGGCGATCCTTGCAATTGCCGCCAAACATGGAGCGAAGAACGTTCGCGTCTTCGGTTCGACGGCCCGCGGCGAAGCTGGCGCGCAGAGCGACGTGGATATCCTGGTTGCCATGGACCCGGGCCGCAGCCTGCTCGATCTAGTAGCCTTGAGCGACGAACTCGAAGCCCTGCTCGGCCGTCCCGTGGATGTTGTTTCAGACAATGGCGTAAGCCCCTATCTTCGCGAACGCATTTACGCGGAGGCCGTAGCCGTATGAGCGCGGATGACCGCATTTACGTTCGCCATATCCTCGACTGCATCGAACGTATTCAAGATTATACCAAGCAGGGCAAGCAGGCATTCCAAACCGATCGAATGATGCAGGACGCCGTGGTGCGAAACATCGAGATCATCGGGGAGGCCGTAAAGAGGCTCTCTAATTCCGCAAAGGACAAGCATCCAAGCATTCCATGGGGACAGATTGCCAGGATGCGGGACAAAGTTATCCATCATTACTTCGGCTTGGATCTCGTTCTTGTATGGGAAGTGGTCGCCCAGCATGTCGAACCGCTGCGCAAGGAAACGGAAGCGCTGCTCAAGGAGCTTGAAAGTTCCGAGGAACCTCCTGCCGTGTCCGATTGATACCTCTTGACTTAGCTCAATAGTTCCGTACTCCGCGCCTCTGCGGTGAAAGAATCACCGCGTCGAGTCGAGGAACTTCAGCACTTCCTGAATATTGATGAACTTCTCGCGGATCTTGCCGGCGGCTTTGCCGCGGCGGATCTCTTCCTCGTCGATGCGCTTCCAGTCTTCAAAGCTCACCCAACGCGCGCCGCGCTGGGCGAGCAGTTCGGGCAGCGCTTCCAGGCGCGGGTCGGCGGCAAGATTCGGCGGGGTCTTGCCCGCGGCGAAATCGTTGAGCAGCGCCTCGACGGTCGCGATCGAGTCGCCTTTATTCGTGCCGATCAGGCCCGACGGCCCGCGCTTGGCCCAGCCGACCACGTACGCGCCCGGCACGAGCTTCCTGTTCTCGAGGTTCTCCACCACGCGCCCTTCGGCGCTGGGAATGATGCCCTTCTTCACGTCGTACGGCACGCCCGGCAGCGGTACGCCGCGGTAGCCGATGGCCTTGAACGCCACGCCCACCGGCAGCGTCTCGAACTGCCCCGTCCCCTGCGCTTTCAAGTCGCCTTTGCCGTCGTCCACGAGCGCGTTCTGTTCCAGCTTGATCGCGCCGAGCCGGCCATGGGGGCCCGCGAGGAACTCCACGGGCGAGCGCAAAAAGCGCAGCACGATCTGGCGCGGCTTCCCGGCGGGCGCTTCCTGCGCCTTCTTGAGCAGGAACTCGATGTCCTGTTTGGTCTCGACGTCCCAGCCTTCGGCGGCGGGATCTTTCCCTTCCATCCCGGCGACCTCGTCCGGCCCCACGATCAGGTCCGCGTTCTTGAGCGCGCCGATCTCTTTGATCTCCTTGGGCGAGAAGGCCGCCTGCGCCGCGCCGCGCCGGCCGACGACGTAGATGCGCTTGAGCTTGCGGACGGTCTTGAGTTCCTCGAGGGCGTACCCCGCCATGTCGGTGCCGGCGAGTTCGTGCGGGTCGCGGGCGAGGATGCGCGCGACGTCCATCGCCACGTTGCCGACGCCGATCACCACGGCAGCCTCGACATCGAGTTCGAACTTGAGATGCGTGAAGTCCGGATGCCCGTTGTACCAGCCGACGAACTCGGTGGCGCTGTGGCAGCCGGGCAGGTCCTCGCCCGGCAGGCGCATGCGCTGGTCGCTCTCGTTGCCGACGGCAAAGACGACGGCGTCGTAGCAGGCGCGCAGGTCGGCGGCCTGGATGTCGCGCCCGACCTTGATGTTCCCGAAGAAGCGCACGCCCGGATGCGCCATCACTTTCTCGTAGACGCGGATGACGCCCTTGATGTTCTGGTGGTCCGGCGCGACGCCGCCGCGCACCAGGCCGTAGGGCGTGGGCAGGCGGTCGATGATGTCGATGGTGACGTTTAAACCCGCGCGCGAGATCAGGGCGTCGGCCGCATAAAAGCCGCTCGGTCCCGAGCCGACGATGGCGGCGCGCAGGGGCCGTTCCGCGGTGCCGGGGTGTGCGCTCTGAGTCATATAGGGGCTCCCTGCTCTCTTCACGCGGCATTCATCCGGCGAAGGTTCGGCAGGCGTTCAATACCTTGGCGTAGCCCTTACTTCGCGGGCTTCGGCGCGACCAGGCTCTTCAGGTAATTGGCGTACTGCGGCAGCGCCTCGTCCGGATCGATGTCGCGCTTGAGCGGCTCGAAAGTCAAGTAGCCGCGGAAGAGGCCGGCCTTGAGCAGGTCGGCGATGCGCGGCAGCGACACGAAGCCTTCGCCCGGCGCGCAGAACTCCAGGCGCGTGCGGTCGTCGTTGTAGGCGCTGTCGTGCACGTGGATGTGGCGGATATGGTCGCCCAGCTCGTCGTAGGTGACCTCGACGCTTTCCAGCACGCGCAACGGGTGCAGGACGTCCCAGAGCACGCCCAGCTTGGGGCTGTAGACCTGGCTCATCACTTCCGTCACGTAGCGCGAATGCGAGAAGCTGCCGGCGGTCTCGAGCAGCACCATCGAGCGCGACTTCT
The DNA here is from genome assembly GCA_016200135.1 of Planctomycetota bacterium. Taxonomy (GTDB): domain Bacteria; phylum Planctomycetota; class SZUA-567; order H5-PLA8; family H5-PLA8; genus JACQFI01. The sequence goes on along the minus strand of JACQFI010000137.1, from coordinate 79,030 downwards.
CCTTCTCGGCGTGCTCGGCGACTTCATTGAGCGACTCGCTGACGTAGTCGATCACGCCCGCGACTTCCAGGTTTTGCGGCAGGTCGCCGCCGAAGATGCGGACGTACGGCGCGCCAAGGGCCTCGCTGACGCGCAGGGCCTGCTTGAGCGAGTCGATGGACTTCTTGCGCTCCAACATGTCGGGGCTGGAGAACGTGAACGAAGAGGAGATGCACGCCACGGCCATGTTGGCTTCGTCGAACTGTTTTCGCACATCGGCGAGATAATCGGGCGAACTGTCCAATTCTACGCCGTGCAGGTGCCCTTTTCCGATGCGCAGCTCCACGCCCTGGAAGCCGTAGGTCTGCATGCCGTCGAGAATCGCGGCGACAGTCCATTCGGGGCAGCTCCACGAGCTGAAACAGAGCTTGAGGTTATGTGTGTTCGCAGCCATCGTCGCCATGTTCTGTCTCGACTCCCATGCCAATGCCAAAACGGACCTTCCCACGGGGCTTTCGAGCACCGCATTCCAACTCGAAGCCTACAAAGCGGGGAACGAGGGGAGATAGTAAGGAGCGGCATGCGTGCCGTCAAGGTAAACCGGAGGGCAGGGTTCGAAAATCGGGGGGCCACAAGCGAACGACTCTAAGAGCGCCGAACAAAATGAACCGCCAAGACGCCAAAGCGCCAAGCGTTCTTAACCTTCTCGATAGAATCTTTTCTTGGCGCTTTGGCGTCTTGGCGGTTCATCCATTCTGTTAGGCATCCAAGGCGGCCTTCACGGATCCCAGCGTCCGTTTGACATCGGCGGCGAAAGCCCGCAAACTGCCGCGCCATGCCAGAGATTCTCGATATCGGATGCGGCGGCTCCAAGACGCCGGGCGCGGTGGGCATCGACATCCTGCCCGCGCCGGGCGTGGACATCGTCCATGACCTGAACCAACTCCCCTGGCCCATCGCCGAGAGCCGCTTCGACGAAGTGATCTGCGCGCACGTGCTCGAACACATCCACGATCTCGTGGGGGTGATGAACGAGATTCACCGCGTGAGCAAGAACGGCGCGAAGATCAGGATCGTCACGCCGCACTTCTCGAGCCTGAATTCGTGGGAAGACCCGACGCACACGCGCCACTTCGCGCGGCGTTCTTTCAGTTTCTTCGACACCGCGAGCCGCCACCACTACACCGACCGGTGCATGAAGACCGTGAGCGTGGACCTCTCCTTCGGCGGCGGCCTCTGGGACCTGCTGGGCAAGATCCACTACGCCCTCTGGCCCAACCTGTGGGAAAAACACTTCTCCTTTATCTGGCGCGCCCGCAATCTAACGATCGTGCTGGAAGTGGTGAAGTAGTGGTTGTGGGATTGAACGCAATGCCACCTTCAGAGCAGCTCGAATGCGGCGAGCATGGCCTACGCAATGCTACCTTTGTTTGTAAACACCTAGTCAAAGGAATTGGATTAGGCTTTTATACTCCCAACATTCAAGACGAAAATGAAATGTGCGCTTGGTGTGATGAGTGTGAAAAAGTCAGGATACAACAAGGCGGTTGGAACGATGCATCAGAAAAATTCGCAAGCGTCACGATGATATGTGATCGCTGTTTTGAAGCAGCACGGGCAAGAAATTAATCGTAAGAACTATAGCAATCTACTTGGAACGGCCTATTCCGCGATATTGCCGCCAAGGTTCGTCCCCGTATTTGCCAAACCATTCTTGGTCGCGGAGCGACCACGTGATGGTAGCCGTGGGTTTCAACCCACGGTGTGCGACGCCCACGCGTAAAGGCGTCGCGGAGCGACGCCGTGAAGAGCGGCCAACCGTCGCTACCGCGACGGGACCGTATAGGGCGCCTGCGTTCCGTGGGTTAAAACCCACGGCTACCATCTTGCGCCGCTCTGCGGCGCCGGCGTATTACCTCCGGCTTCCGTCCCGCCGTTCTTCGTGCGTCTTCACTTCTTCGTGTCTTCGTGGTGCCGTTGCGTCGTGGTGCCGTTACGACACGTCCTTACATCTTTCCCCGTTCCACTTTACATACACATACAAACTTTTTACCGCTCGCCCGTTGACATTCGCCTCCCGATAGGGTATTCAATCCCCAGCGGACCCGTGATTTCCTATGGCCGAGCCAAACCATGGGGCCCGCAGCTTGTGGGGGCACAGCGCTCCGAACGATCTCACGACAACTTGACGACCGCTCGCGCCGGCGAAACCTTCGCCGCGCGCCGCGCCGTGCCGTTCCCTCAACAAGCAGATGGGGGACGCGCTGTCGCTTTCCCGCCCCCCTTGAGGGGGAGGGTCAGGGTGGGGGTTCGTCGCAACTCGCGTCCCGTTCGGAGCGCCGCCTCCTTTTATGAAGGAGCCCGCTCATGTCGCTCGAAGAACCCGTCGCCTCACCCAACGCGCCCGAAGAATCCGCGCCGCCCGCATCCTCCGCGCCCGAACCGGCTGCGCCGCCCGCATCCGCTCCTCAAGAGAACGCCGCCGCGCAGCCCCAACCCCGCGGCATCACCCGCGAAGAATTCATGGCGCTCAGCGACGAAGAAGTCGCCCAGATCCGCGAACGCAACGGCGGCCTGCCCGACGGCAGCGCCACCATGTACGACTACATCGACGAGCGCATCCCGCGCCAATGGTGGCCCAAAAAGCCTTGGAAAAAGCCCGAGCCCGATCCCGCCGCCGAGGCCGCGGCCAAGGAAGAGGAGGCCAAACAGGTCGTCCTCATCAACCATCCGGGCCCGCACGTCGATGTCGCGGCGCTCATCACCACGATGCGCCCGCCCAAGCTCGACCACAGCGCGCCGGTCTGGGCCAACTACACGATGCTTGGTTCAGAGTATCCGCTCTCGCTGGAAGTCCGCCGCCAGGAAGTCCTCAAGCTCGTCGCGTGGACGGAGCTCCACTTCCGCCGCGTCCTGCTCGAGATGCGCGCCGGCCAGCGCGACCCGCACCGCGGGCCGTGGTGGGAACCGAGTCTCGAATTCGCGGGCTTGATGGAAATGACCGAGCCGCGCCTCAACTCTTTTTGGCGCGAAGCCACCGGCATGAACGCGCGCGAAGCCTGGGACCAGTTGCGCGTCCGCGAAGACGGCGTGCTCGAAAAGCTCAAAGCCGAGATCGCCGCGTTCCTGAAAGGCAGGCGCTTCGTAAAGAAGGAGAAGGGCAAGGAGGTCCCGCGCAAGCCCGGCTTCGGCGAGATCCTCCGCGAACTCCGCGCCGCCCGCCGCGAGGCCGGCTGGACGCGCCAGCAGCGCGCCTGGGATTTAGGCTTCCGCAACCACGCGCGCCTGAACGTCGCCGTCTACCAGGTGCACAAGAAGACGCTGGTGCAGATCGAAGCCGAAACCGTCATGGAGCTCGCCCGCACCTGGACCTACGACCCCAACACGTGCACGTTTTTTCAAGAAAATCAGCCCGCAAATACACCCGCTCCCTCCACACCTCAACCCCAGCAATCACCCGCACCCGTATCCTCTATAGGGGAAACCCGCCCCCCTCCGCCCGCCGCAGCGCCGCCAAGGACTCCCAAAATTCACAATTTCTTTGGGAATCCATAGTGTAAATAGCGTAGAGCGTAGAGCGTAGAGCGTAGAGCGTAGAGCACTGCAAATTGAGAATTGCAAAATGAAAACTTAAAATGGGGGTTGGTAGCGGCGCGTAAATTTGCATTTTGCATTTTTCAATTTGCATTGCCCCCGCAGTGCGATGTTACGAGTCAAGCGTTACGTGTCACGCGCGCCGCTACCGCGCCACCTTCACCCGCCGCCCGGACTTGGCCGACTTGTACGCGGCCTCGCTGAGGTGCTGCACTTCCAGCGCGTACAGCGGCGGCTCGTAGCCCTTCGCGCCGCGGATCCAGCGGAAGAACGCCGCGTCGGGCGTGTCCTCTTTGTACCGGGCCGGAATCTTGAGCGGCGCGTCGTTCAGCAGCACCGACTTGAGACCCCACTGATGCAGGTGGATCACGAGGCAGCCCTTGGTCCCGTGAAGCGCGAGCCGCTCGTCGTGGCGGCTCGCCTGCCCGACGGTGCAGATCGTGCCGACCGCGCCCTCGCGGAAGCGCAGGCTCACCGCGGCGAGGATATCGACCTTTTTATCTTTGTGGTCGGTGAACGCGGTCACCTCGTCCACGTGCCAGCCGGTGGTGAAGAGCGCCGCGGCCACGAGGTGGCTGCCGGTGTCCATGAACATGCCGCCGCCGGAGAGCTTCGGTACCAGCCGCCAAGTCAGGTTGTGACCCCAGCCCCAGCCTTGCGTCACATAGGCGATCAGCGCGCGCGGCTCCCCGATGGCGCCGGCGCGCACGAGGTCCCGCACGCAGCGGTAGACGGGATAGTGATGCCGCTGGTAGCTGACATGCAAAATCCGCTTCTTACGCTTTGCGGTTGCGAGCAGCGCCTTGGTGTCCGCGGCGCGGATCGTCAGCGGCTTCTCCACCAGCACGTGGCAGCCCGCGTCGAGCGCCCGCCGCGCCTGTGCGTAGTGCGTATTATGCGGCGAACTGATCATCACCGCGTCGAGCTCCTGTTCCTGGAGCATCTTCGTGTAATCGGAGTACGCGGGCAGCGGCGCGCCCCACTTTTCCGCAAAAGCCTGCACCGCGTCCGCGGAAGTATCGGCGATCCCGCACAGCTCCACGAATTTGTTGGCCTGGATGCGCGGCAGGTGCGCGCCCCGCATGTTTCCGCCGCAACCGATGAGCCCCAGCTTGATGCGCGCCATGATCTCGTCCATCCTTTCTTGTTTGTCTTAGATGAAACGCCGCCGCCTTTGGACTGCGGTGCTTGTGGATTCGACCGGCCGTTCGGGCGCCACGCCGCGAAGCGGGGTGCACGGGCTTACGCATACCCGCTGTCCGGCGCACGCCGCTTCGCGCCGTGGCATCCCGAGGGCTTCGAATCTATTCGGCGTAAGGCTCAAGGGCGGCCAACCATCTTTGCGCGCTCACTCGCCCCGCGGCGCGTACAGCGAGAGCGCGGCGGCGATCACGTGGCGCAGCGGGACGCCGTGCTTTTCCGCGAGCGCCTTGCAGTCCTCGTACTCCGGATGCGCGCTCATCACCACGCCGTCGCGCCGGCCGATCTTGACGTGGACCTCGCCCCACGGCGTCAGCGCGCGCTCGATTTCGCGGGCCAGCTTCGCGCGCATCTTGGTCTCGTAGCGCACGCCAAAGGTGGACGTCTCGCGGAAGAGCACGTCCAGCAGCGCGCCGAGCTTGTCCTGCGGCGCGAGCGCCGTCAGCAGCGTGGCGGGGCGCGACTTCTTCATCTGGAGCGGCGCGCAGAACGCGTCGAGCGCGCCCGCGGCCATGAGCCGTTCGAGCGCGTAGCCGAGAACCTCCGGCGTCGTGTCGTCGATGTTCGCCTGAACCTCGACCACGGAGTCGGTCTCGTAGGCGCCGGCTTCGTCGAGTTCCCCGAGCGCCGCGCGGAGCAGGTTCGGCACGGCGATGGCCGGATCGTTGCGCGTGCCCGCGCCGTAGCCGAGCCGCTCGATGTTCATTGGCGGCAGCGGCCCGAAGTGCTCGGGCTTCACCAGCGCCTTGAGCAGCGCCGCGCCGGTGGGCGTCGTCAGCTCCTTGTTCACCGGGCAGGGACGGATCGGCAGGCCCTTCATCAGTTCGAGCGTCGCGAACGCCGGCACCGGCAGGCGGCCGTGCTCGCAGGCGATGTAGCCGCCGCCCTCGCCGCCGAGCGCCACCGGCCCGCTGCGGACCTCGTCGATGCCAAGCAGCTCCAGCCCGATGCACGCGCCGACGAAGTCCACGATGCTGTCCACCGCGCCGGCCTCGTGGAACCCGACCTGCTCCGCCTCCATCCCGTGCATGCGCCCTTCGGCCTCGGCCAGGCACGCGAACGCGCGCAGGCTCTGCGCCTTCACGCGCTCGGAAAGTTCGCTGGCCTCGATCAGCGCGCGGATCTGCGCGAAGTTCGTGTGCGCGTGCCCGTGGCTCGCGTCGTGTCCGTGCTCATGCCCGTGATCGTGGGCGTGCGCATGTTCATGCCCGTGCGCGTGGCCGCTTGGCGGCGAGATCCGCGTCGGCTCCGTCGCCTCGTCGCCGCCGAATTTGGTGCCCGGGCTGGTGTAGAGCGTCTCCTCTTTAGTGCGCGGCCCGGCGTAGGCCGAAGCGTCGCGGTGCGGGACTTTCAGTTCGTGCCCGAACGGAACCTGCGCCGCCGCGGACGGCCCGGACGTTCCACGCCCCGCGTCCCCCGGCCCCCGTCCCGCTTCGCCCGGCAGCACGTCGAACTTGGTTCCGGCGATCGCGCCGCGCATGACCTTCTTGGAAGCCAGGCGGTAGCCGCGCAGATTCAGCTTGCCGAGTTCGTGCTGCAGCTTGGCGAGGTCGAGGCCCAGATCCAGCAGCGCGCCGACAAGCATGTCGCCGGAGATGCCGGAGAACGGATCGAGGTAGAGGATGCGCTTGGGCATGGGTTCTTTTTATCTCGCGCAAAGACGCTAAGGCGCAAAGAACGGCAACAGACAAAAACTATAAATTCTTTCTCGGTCAACAGAATAAGGATAGTAAATGGCAGGCGGCAGGCAAATACCGATAGCGCGGGCTCTGTTTCGAGATCGTGCTATCGGGCTTTTTTTCCCGCGGCACGCTTCCTTGCATGGGCCTCGATCTTCTTTCGTACACGTTCAATAAGTTCCCTTTCGCCGGGGAAATATCCGGAACTGTGCTTAATGCGATTCTTTAAATACGGATTCTTAATCTTATTCATGCCGTTCTTCGCGCCTTTGCGTCTTTGCGCGAGACCGCCGTGCTCAGATCGCGAACTCCCCGTGCCCCATCACTTCGCGGACCTTGCCCGCGATGTCCGGCGCGCGCATGAACGTCTCGCCGATCAGCACGGCGTTCACGCCGGACTTGGCCAGCGCGTGAATCTGCTCGGGCGTCTTGATCCCGGACTCGCTCACGATCACCACGCCGTCGCGCTCGGCCTTGGGCCAGTTCGCCAGCAGGCGGAAGGTCGTGTCGAGGTCCGTCGCCAGCGTGCGCAGGTTGCGGTTGTTGATGCCGATGATCTTCGCGCCGCTCGCGCGCGCCCGCACGAGCTCCTCCTCGCCGTGCACTTCCACCAGCGCGTCCAGGCCCAGGGACTCGGCGAGTTCGCGGAAGCCGCGGAGCTGCCGGTCGTCGAGACACGCCGCGATCAGCAGCACCGCGTCCGCGCCCGCGTGCGCGGCCTCGTGGATCTGGTACGCGTCGATCGTGAAGTCCTTGCGCAGGATCGGCAGCTTCGCGGCCTGCCGCGCCGCGCCGAGATATTCGAGCGAACCCTGGAAGTATTTCTCGTCGGTGAGCACGCTCAGCGCGGACGCGTGCGCGCTCTCGTAGATCCGGGCGATCTGCTCGGGGTCGAAGTCCGCGCGCAACAGTCCGCCGCTCGGGCTGGCCTTCTTTATCTCCGCAATAAGCGCCAGGCCCGGGCCACAAAGCGCCTGGTAGAAGCTGCGCGCGGGGCCGCGCTTGCCGTGGGCGCCGAGCGTCTCCGCCGGCCGCGCGGCCTTTGCCGCGGCGACCTCCTGCTTCTTCTGCGCGACGATCTCGCCCAGCACGTCGCGCCCGCTGGCCGCGTCGGCTTGCGCCTTGGCGTCCTCGATCTTCTTCTCCCAGCCGCGCAGCTCCTCTTGAAGTTCGACGAGCTTGTCCACGATGGGGTCGGGGAGCGTCGTCGCGTCGAGCGTCTGCGACGGGATGCGCTTGCCGCCCGTGGCCACGACGCGCCCGGGAATGCCGACGACGGTGGACTCCGGCGGCACCGTCTTCACCACCACCGAGCCCGCGCCGATCTTGCTGTTCTTGCCCACGACGATGTTGCCGAGGATCTTGCTCCCCGCCGAGAGCAGCACGCCCTCTTCGACCGTCGGATGCCGCTTGCCGTGCTCCTTGCCCGTGCCGCCGAGCGTCACCTGATGCAGCATCGTCACGTTGTCGCCGACGATCGCGGTCTCGCCGATCACGACACCGTTGGCGTGGTCGATGAAGATGCCGCGCCCGAACTGCGCGCCCGGGTGGATGTCCGCGCCGGTCAGGAACCGCGCGCCGAAGTTCACCAGCCGCGCCGGCGTCTTCAGGCCGATGCTATAAAGAGGATGCGCCGCCAGCCGGTGCAGCGTGAGCGCCCAGAAGCCCGGATACCAGAGCGCCGCGACCACGCTCTCCACCGCCGGGTCCTTCTTGATCGCGTCGAGGTCCGAGTAAATCTCCCCGAGCGTGCGCGGGCGGAAGAGCACCGTCAGCAGTGCGACCAGCAGGAAGAAGGCGAGCTTGAGCAGGAAGACCGCGGCGACCGCCAGCAGCACGTAATGCAGAACCAGCTCTATCGTGTCCATGTTTTGAATTCCTTTGAGCGTTCAGGTTGTCGATTGGACAGGCCGACATCCGGCCCGGCGCCTTGTCAGAGCCAAGGTGCGCGACAACAGCCGGGCATTGAACGCCCCAGGAGCGAGTAGGACAGGGGAGGCAGGGGTGCGCGACGCATACGCAAAAAGCCTACGAGAAGGGGCGGGGAGGGTCAAGTTACGGCAAAGGCGCGGCAAATCTCAAACGGCAAAAACCGAGAACTCAGCACATGACAAACAGGAACTCGCCGCCGCGCGCGAGGCATTCTTCGTCAGGCTCGCCGTGGCGCGCGGCGTCTCGAAAAGGAAGCGCGAAGCGCGGGCAGGCGCAGGCTCACCTGGATGGAGCTGGGCCGAACGTCTTGCCTTCGAACCACGTGCTCGTGGCCGTGGCGTGCTGCGGCGGGCTTCGAGGCGAGGCGACGAGGCGCGCGGCCATGCGCCCGACCTCGCGAAAGTCGAAGCGCGGTCCCGAGACGGCCGGGTCCTCCGTCCGCACGTAGCCGTACGAGAGGACGCTCAGGTCGCGCGGCACGGCCAGCCCCGCGGCGCGCGCGGCCTGCAGCACCAGAGTCGCGCCGCCGGTATCCGAGGTGACTACGGCGGTGAAGCGCGGCGCGTGCTTGAAGATGGCCGCGATGCCCGGCGCGTCGAAGCGGTCTTGCGAGAAGAACGAGAAGACCTCGGTCTTGACGCCGCCGATCCCGCACGCCGCCCGTTCGGCCTCGAAGACCTGCTGGCGTTCGCGCGCGTCCGGGTCGACGTCGTGGACGTGATGCGTGTGCATGCGCCGCACGAAGGCGAGCCGCCGGTGGCCGCGTTCGAGCAGGCGGCGCACGGCCTCACGCGTGGCCCCGGCGTTGTCCACGCTCGAGGCGTGCAGCTTCCAGTTGCCGCCCGGATGGTCGGCGAGCACCACCGGCACCGCCACCTTTTCCCAGGCGCGCAGCGCGGAGGAACCGATCTTGCCCACTATCACGACGCCGCGCAGCGGAGCTTCCAGAAGTTCGGCGGGTACGCCGGTGCAGAGGCGGTCGTCGTACGCCACCACCACAGGCGCCGAGACTTCGCCCGCGCCGCGCAGGATGCCCAGCAGCAGGTCGTCGGTGTACGCCTGTCCCAGAAAGAGCCACGGGTTGCTGGTCAGCAACACGAGGATGCGGCTCTCCATCGCGGTGCCGGGGCTGTCCCAATTGCGCGCCACCAGGCGCCGCTGCGCGTTCGCGGCCAGCAGGCCGTCGCGCTTAAGGGCCTCGCTGGCGCGCTGGATCACGCGCACGCCTACGCGGTAGGTGTGGGCGAGCGCGCGCCACGGCGGCAGCACGGCGCCGGGCGGCCATTCGCCTGAACGCATGCGCCGCCGGAGGTCCGCGGCGATGCGGCGATACGCGGCGCCGGGTTCGGGCGGGCGGCCGAGGCGTACGGGAGCTTTGCGCGGCATGCACTTAGATTAAGGTTTCAAAAGGTTGTAGCAACCGGATTCCCGAAGCGCGGGGCGTGCCGCCGGGGTAAAAGGAAAGCGAAGGCCGCAGGGCTTTAAAAGGAGACGCGCATGCCACAAGACCGCCTCATGCTCACCCTGGTCCTGCTTTTCGCCGCCGCGAGCTGCGCAAGTGAACCGGCTGCGCCCGCACTCGCCCCGGACCAGGACCTGCTCGCGAAGATCGAAGCCCTGCCCGACAACACGTGGCTTAAGCTGCCGCCCATCAAGACCGTGGGCGACATGGGCGTGCTAGACAAGGACCCCGACTACAAGCGCATCGGGCCGTTCGTCCGCGACTACTGCAACAAGATCGTCTGGGCGCCGGAGCGTAAGCGCGGCCTATACTGCGGCGGCGGGCACAATACCCATCCGTACAACGACGTTTGGGAGTACGACCTGCCCTCGAACACCTGGGTCTGCCTCTACGGCGCCGATCCCGTTCCGCCCCGCTTCACGGCGGAAAAGGAAGCGGAAGGCGTCGCCTGGTACAAGGAGCACGCGGTCGTCAAAGATGGCGTAGTCCGCACCCCGCGCGGCGCGCCGCTGCGGCCGTGCCACACGTGGTGGTCCCTGTGCTACGACTCCGCTTTGAAGCGCATGCTCTTTCTGGAATCGCACAAGGGACTCTTCTGCGTCGATAAAAACCTGCTGGCTAAGGCGCACAACCTCGACCCGAAAGATCCCATGCTGCAAACCTACGGTTCGGGACCGGGCGAGGCCTGGCTCTTTGCGTTCTACCCGGAGACGCGTGAGTGGAAGGAAGTGCTCACTAAGGTCCCCAAGGCGCGGGAGTCCTCATTCCTCGAATACCTGCCCGACAGTAAGACGATCTGGTGGGCCTCAGGGAAGACCTATCTGTACGACGCCTCGAAGAAGGACTGGGCCCCCGTGCCCAAGAGCGGAGCCGGCGGAGGCGGCGAGACCGCCTACGACCCCGAGACCAAAAAGGTGGTGGCCACCGTGGGACAGGAGACCTGGGTCTTCGACGGCGCTTCGAACGCGTGGACGCAGGCGCTGAAAGACGCACCCGATGGCACCCTCGTTCCCAACGGTACGTTCTGCTACGATTCGACCGCCAAGAAGTTCGTTCTCTACACGTACCTCCCCATTAAAGACAAACCGGACGCGGGCATTAGACTCTGGCTGTACGACGTAAAAGAGAACAAGTGGACCGAACCCGCGCCACAGGGCGAATGCCCCAAGGTCGGCAACGTGGCCGGCTATTACGACGCCGCCCGCAACGTGACCGTGATCTACTCCAACCGAGAGACCTGGGTTTACCGCTGCAAGAAGGCGGGGAAGTAGAAAGGGCCATGAACATGAAAACGATACAGATGCTGGGCTGGTGGTTGGCATTGATCTTGCAATGCGCAACGGCGCAAGCCGGAGACGCCGCACCCATCAAAGTCGAGCCCGAACTCGCGCCGGACAAGGACCTCCTCGCCAAGATCGAGGCGCTCCCAGAGAACACGTGGCTGAAGCTGCCTCCGATCAAGGTGATCGGAAACCTGGACTGGCTGGGGCCGCGGGCCGACGAGCGCGTGCGCGGGCCGTTCGGGCGTAGTTACTGCGCGAAGATGCTGTACGCGCCGGAGCGCCGGCGGGCGGTCTTCTTTGGAGGCGGGCACAACGTCCGCCGCATCAACGACGTCTGGGAGTACGACCTCGCGTCCAACACCTGGAACTGCCTGCGCCCTGCCGATCCACCTCAGACCAATACCGAAGAATGGTTCCGCGAGAACACGATGCTGAAGGACGGCATCATCATGACCAAGAACGGCGGCCAGGTCGCGGTAAGCCACCAGTGGGACCAGATCGCGTACGACCCGGACCGCCATCTTGCGCTGTGGGTGAACTCGATGCCGCGCTCGGTCAACTACAGCCTCAAGCTGGACGATCCGGACAACGTGGCGGCCAAGGCCTACGGCTTGAGCTTCGACGAGTTCCAAAAGAAGCTCGGCAAGGACAGCATCCACGTCTGGGGCTACGACCTCGTGGAGAAGAAGTGGACCAGCGTCGAGTGCGTGGCGAACTGGAAGGGCCCCGGCAACACCACCGGCGGCCGCCAGGAATCGGGAATCCTGAAGTACATGCCCGACAAGAAGACGCTGGTCTTCTTTGGCTCGGCAGGCATGGTGATGCGCGATACGTCCACCGGCGCCTGGAACAAAGTGGCCGGCGGCCCGGGCTCGTACGGTGCCAGCGCTGCGTACGACGTGGACGCGAAGCAGGTCGTAGCCATCAGCGGGAGCAAGACGCTGACCTACTCGATCGGCGACAAAGGCTGGAAGACCGCTATCGAGAACGGCCCGGTGCCGGGGAGCGACTCCGCTTCGGCGCTCTTCTACGACCCGCTCTCGAAGAAGATACTCATGCATACCCTGCGCAAGGCCGACGAACCGACGCTATGGGTGTACGACTCGGCGAAGAACGAATGGACCGACCCGAAGCCGCAGGGCGACCTGCCGGTGCAAATCCCCGAGCGCCTGCTCTATTTCGACGAGGCACGCAACGTGTTAGTCTACTACAATTGCCGGGACGTGTACGTCTATCGCTTCAAGAAAGCCGCAAAGTAGTCCGTCCACGAAGTTGCACGCCTACCGGTTTGCTTTCGTCCGTTCGTATTCGTGTTCCTTCGTGCCGATTCGTGGAAGCTTGCCGTGTCTTTCGAATTTCGTGCTTCGGATTTCGGCTTTGCCGTTACTTCTTCTCCGCCTTTTCCTTCTCTTTGCGCGCCTTGGCTTCGGCCAGGACCTTCTCGGGATTGTCGTTGAACTCCTGCTTGCAGCCGCCGCAGCAGACGTAATAGGACTGGCCCTTGTAGCTCACCGAGATCGTCCCCAAACCGCCGGTGACGATGCACTCGGGGCCCTGCGCTTCCTTGCCGAAGCCGCTGCCTTTGCGCGTGAAGCCGACCTCGGCGAACGGCTGGCCTTTCACGTAGTAGGTCATCAGCATGCGCTTGCCTTTGGCCACGAGTTCGAACGTGATCTTCTCGGGCCGGCCCGCGCCGGCTTTGTCGGTGGTCACTTCCAGGTCGCCCTTGTTCAGCGCGCCCGCGAACTTCTCTTCGGTCTTGCCGTCGGGCAGCGTGCCGGTGAAGACGTACGCGCCGTCCTTCTCGCCGGGATCGACGCGGCCCGCCGAGAAGTACTTCCCGTTGGGCGACTTGAAGACGATCCCGGCGTGCCCGCCTTTGAACTCCCAGGCCCACCCGGTCTCTTCGCTCCAGCCGTCTTTCGCGGCCGTGCTGCCTTTAAGCGTCCCCGCGCCTTTCCAGTCGCCGACGTACGTCTGGAGGGCACTCAGCGCTTTCTTGTCCGAGGATACTTTGTCGTCCTTCGCGGGTTCCTCGGCCCGCAGCGGCAGGGCTCCGAACAGGGCCGCGCCGGCCAGCAGGCAAGCGGCTCGAATGCAGACAGGATTGCAACGCATGGCGATTCCCCCGGTTTATTCAAAGGACGGCCTCGAGAGGATAGACGGTTGAGGGGGCGGTTTCACTTCCAAGGGCACGGAATAGAAGGCGCGCAGCACATTTAATTGAGTTTATGCATCTACTAAAATTTAATGATGTTACAAGAACGTAAGTGGGCGAGTCTGGCGCCCGGATCATTTTCTTCAAAGCGCCGGTAAGATTTCGGGGTGCGGCGGCAGGTCTGAATTGAGCGGAGGACGCATGCGGAGCGACCGGGAACTGGCCGCGCAGGTTGCGGCGGGGGATCGCGACGCCGCGCTGGCCGAACTGCTCGAGCGGCACGGCGTGATGCTCGAGCGCACGATCCGCGCGGCGTCTACCGCTTGCCCAAGCGCACCGGCTTGCCGGTCTTGAAGCTCTCTTGCGCGGCGAAGATGGCCTCGTGGGTCTTCACGGCGTCGAGCGTGCTGTTGGCGCAGGGCTTGCCGCCGCGCACCCAGGCGACGAACTCGTCGAGCATCGCGTCGAACGGGTGGTGCGCGACGTCGCCGCTATCCATCCCCACGCCGGGCACCGTCAGGAACTGCTTCGCGCCCGGAAAATCCTCGCTGTAGAGCTTCTCGCCGCGGATGCCGCCGCGCGTGCCGAGCAGCGTGAGCTCGAACGCGTAGGGCATGTTGCACTCGACGCTGCTGCCCACCTGCGCCACCGTGCCGTCCTCGTACTTCATCGAGACGAAGACGTTGGGCGGGTACGCGAAGTCCTTGCGCCGCCACGGGCCGTTGGCGTACGCGTGCACTTCCACGATGCGCTTCTCGTTGCCGAGGAACCAGCGCACGAGATCGAGCGCGTGGCAGCCGCCCATGAGCAGGCTCGAGCCCGCGGTCTCGGGGCGGGTCTTCCACGCGCCTTTCAGTTCGTGCAAGTACGCGGCGTTGGCGTAGAAAATCTTACCCAGCGCGCCCTTGTCCACCTGCGCCTTCATCGAGACGATGCGCGGGTACCAGTGGCAGACGAAGCCGACCGCCGACTTGACCTTGTGCTTCTTGAGCGCGGCTTCGAGCGCGTACATTTCCCTGGGGTTGATCGCGATGGGCTTCTCGATGAAGACGTGCTTGCCGGCCTGCGCCGCGAGCGCGGCCTCTTGGGCGTGCTGGTAGTTGATCGTGCAGACGCTCACGATGTCGATGTCGTCGCGCTCGAGCGCGTGTTCGTACTCTTCGCACGAAGCGTCGCAGCGGAAGCCGAACTTGCGGAAGTAGTCCTCGATACGGTGCTCCGAGCGCGCGTCGATGTGGCGGATCTCGGTGTGCGGGTTCTTGAGGAAGGCCTTGATGTGCTCGCCCGCGACCCACCCCGCGCCGCGCACCAGCACGCCGAGCTTACGGTTCTTGGAAGCCATGGATTCTCCCGAAGCGCTCTCGTATTTTGACGGTCCGGTGCGAATGGATCCGCCCCGCTTTCCGTAATAGCTACTCGTCAGCCCAGAGCACACGGCGGTTGAACCGCGATTTGTACGGCCAACGCTTGGAAGCTGCAAGGCGACGACGCCGGGCTAGAATGAGGCCATGAAGGAACCCGCTCCATCCATCCAGCCCGTCTACGCCTGGTGGCCGTGGCGTTTTTTGACGCTGGGCGTTCCCTTCGTGGCGGGGGCGACGGCGTATGTCATCGTGGAGCTAGACCTCGCTCCGAGCGGCGGGCCGTTCGAATTCGCCAAACTGGCTTTCCTATCCATCTTCGCGGCCGGCGACGCGCTTATACTTGGCATGGCAACTGGCCACTTGGGGAAAACGCTCCTGGCGATGATTGCGGGGATGGCGGTCTCCGCGGCGGCCTTCAAAGGCACGGGCGAGTACGGCGAAGCCTTAAGCCCGCTTGTGGCGCTCATGGTTATTTTTGCATGCCTCGACCGCGATTACACGGTCAAGTCCATCCTTTCCACCGTGATCGTTGGGATCTCCTGTTTTGGCCGCGGCCTTTCAATGGGCGTGATTCTCGCTCTGGCCCTGTGGATTATGCTTCGCGCCTCGAATAATTCGGGAACGCCCTATTTTCCCATTTTGATCGTAGCGACCTGCGCTTTAATGGGCGCCAACGAGGTCTTCATTCGAAAAGCTTTTCTATTTGTGCAGCGCGCCGAAGGAAATCCGCAGGCAGGGCCTCCTGCGGAAGCGAATCCGGAAAAGCCGGAGACCATGGCCGAGTTGCTGAACGTGAAGCGCCATGCGACGGATCGCGGGCCGCAGGATTCCGAAGAGGCGGGGTCCGAAAAACCATGAAGGAACCCGCTCCATCCGTCCAGCCCGTCTACGCCTGGTGGCCGTGGCGCGCGGTGGCGCTGGCCGTGCCGGTGGCCGCGGCGCTCTCGGGCTACGCGGTGGTCGCGACGGAGTCGCAGGTCCCGGACCTCTCCCGGGCGCAGCTCGTGGCGCTCACGTCGTTCACCGTCTACGGCGCGGGCAACGGCTTCCTGCTCGGCGCGGCCATCGGCGATTTCGGGCGCAGCATCCTGGCGATGGTCATGGGCGCGCTCGCGGCGCTGCTCCTGCTGCCGCTCTACGACGGCGTGGGCCTGGTCCTCGGCCCGCCCTTCATCACGCTGGTAATGATGGCGACGCTGGCGCTGCATTGGAACATGAGCGGCATCATGGACGCGGTCTGGACGGGCTTCGGCTCGCTGTTCCTGGCCGCGCTCGCGGGCGCGCTGGCCCTGGTGGTTTCCGCGCTGGGCGTGCTGATCGTCGAAGGCCTGTTCCGGTTCAAGGCCGGCCCGGTGCTCGCGATGGTCATCGCGCTGATGGTCGCGAATGCCGTATTTATCGGGCGGATATTCAGGGCGTCGTATCGCGTGCAAGGTTCGGACGAGGCGCGCTAAAAACGCAACGGCGATCCGAGCGCGGTTTGCGCTTCTACATTCACGTTTCGAGATTCGCTGGGGTGCAGCCCGGCTTAGTGGCCGCCCGGCTTCTTCTTGGGGGGCGGCTCGGTAATAATGGAGTAGGTCATCCAGATCGCGCCGCCCAGGATCAGAGCGATGGCGATGACCGGAAGCATCGGATTGGGTCCGCCTTTGGCCGATGCGCCGGCCTTGCCTCCGGCAGCGGCTGATTTGGCGGCGGGTGCGGGCGCGCGAGTCGTTTTGGGTGCTTCGGCCATGAGCGGCCCTCCAAAGAGCTGTCCAATCCCGTGATGGTTACCGCCGCATATCTTCGCCGACCGCCGCGCCGCGTCAACTCCCTTGGCGCGAGCACCTGTAAGTTACACGCCGGGGACAAGCGCGGCTGAAATCCCATAGGTTGCGCGCTTGCTTTCGAGCACGGGAAGGGAAAGATTACAGGTTCCGCTTTGGGATTCAAAAAAGGAGCCGCCCATGATCCCGACCTACTCCACCTGGCTGCTGCATAAGGAACTTGGCGAGAAAAAGATCAAGTTCGCCGAGGCGCTCGAGTTCATCGCGCAGAAGCTCGACGCGGTCTCCATCGAGATCCCGCGCACCACGTACAGCGACTGGTCTCCGGCCGGCGTGCGCGAACTCAAGCGCCTGCTCCACAAGCACGGCCTCTTCTGCGCCAGCGTGGCCGCACAGAACCACTTCAACTGCACCTCCCACGCCGAACGCCGCCGCGAGGTCCAGCTCACCAAGGACTACATCGACATCGGCCAGTACCTCGGCGTGAATGTGCTCAACATTTTCCACGCCGGCTGGGGCGACCGCGAACAGGGCCGCCGCCTGAAGGCCGAGATGCTCGAATGCCTGAAGGACGTCGTCGCCTACGCCGAGACCAAGGGCGTGATCCTGGCCGTGGAAGCCCACGGGCCGCTGACGGACAACGCGAAGGAGTTCCACGAGTTCTTCGCGGCATGCCCGAGCGAGTACCTGCGCATCAACCTCGATACGGGCAACATGTACGAGGGCGCCGAGGGCAACCTGCAGTTGATCCAGTACACCGCGCACGTCCACGTCAAGCCGACCTACGCCGACTTGAACGGCAAGCACCACGACGCCGAAGTCGTGAAAGTGCTGAGCGCGCTCAAGAAGACCGGCTACCGCGGCACGGTAACGATGGAGCACGTGGACGGCGACCCGCTCGAAAACAGCCCGCGCGCCTTCGCCGAGTTCAAGAAGATGCTGGCGAGCCTTTAAAAGACCGGAGCGAGATTCGGCATGCATCTGCTCCATTCGCTCTGGATCTGCGGCGACGGCCGCGCGGAACTCTACTCGCCCGAGCAGCATCCCAAGATGGGCGAGCCGCTCTGGGCGTGGGATGCCGCCACCGCACCGGGCATCCCCGAGAACCGCCGCGCGTGGTTCCAGGCGCTGGACGAAGTGAAGCCCGCCGCGATCTCGCGCGAGGACTGCGTGCTGGTTACGTCCTCATCCGCAGGCGGCGTCGCGCTGCTGCGGCTCGAGGACCACAAGCTGCTCTTCTCGGCGCAGGTGCAGAACGCGCACTCGGCCGAGATGCTGCCCGGCGGCTGGATCGCCGTCGCGGGCTCCAGCGGCACCGACAAGCTGCTCCTTTATCATGTGGAAGACGGCCCCGAGGCCGCGGCGGCGCGCACGGAGACGCCGCTGCCGCACTGGCACGGCGTGGTCTTCGACGCGCGGCGCGGGCTGCTGTGGGCCGCGGGCGCGGAACACGTCGTGGCCTTCCGCTGGGAGACGAGCCGCGCGGGCAAGAGCTGGGAGCGCGCGTTCGAGATCGAGCTGCCCGAGAACCACGCGCACGACATGCTGCCCGATCCGCACCGCGGCGGCCTGATCATCACCACGGCCTCGCGCGTCTGGCGGCTCGACCCGCAGTCGCACTCGCTCGCGCCGTTCGCCCCGCTGGAACGCATCGCCGACGTGAAGTCGGTGAGCGTCGAGGCGCGCAGCGGCTGGATCGCATTCACCAAAGGCGAAGGCGGCAACTGGTGGTCCGAGCACGTCTACGTGCTCACGCCCGAAGGCAACCTGCAGATGCGCACGCTCAAAGGGCGGAAGCTGTACAAGGTCCGCTGGGACCAGCCGTGCCAGCTTTAACGGTGCTCGAGCATGGATCCCCTCCCCCCTTGCGGGGGAGGGTTAGGGTGGGGGGTCGCGGCGCCAAAGAATTTCCCCCTCCCCAGCCCTCCCCCTCAAGGGGGGAGGAGGGGGTTTTAGCGCCCGAGCAGCATAATGCTCGAACCGAAACCGGGAGCCGCTGCGATGAAGATCAAGGAAGTTCGCGTCGTCGTCACCTGTCCGACGCGCAACTACGTGCTCGTCAAGATCGTCACCGACGAAGGGCTTTACGGCGTCGGCGACGCGACGCTCAACGGCCGCGAACTCGCCGTCGCCGCGGCCTTGAAAGAGCACATCGCGCCGCTGCTGCTTGGCCGCGACCCCGGCTGCATCGAGGACATCTGGCAGTACCTCTTCCGCGGCAGTTACTGGCGCGGCGGTCCGGTGCAGATGACCGCGCTCGCGGGCGTCGATATGGCGCTCTGGGATATCAAGGGCAAGGCCGCGGGCATGCCGCTGTACTCGCTGCTGGGCGGCAAGACCCGCGCCGGCGCGCTCTGCTATACGCATTGCGGCGGCCGCGACTTCAAGGAGGTCGAGGATTCCGTCCGCGCGAAGCTGGCGGAAGGCTTTAAAGTCCTGCGCGCGCAGGTGGCGATCCCCGGCACCAAAGGCACCTACGGCGTCGGCTCCGGCAAGATGAAGAAGAACAAGAACGCGGGCATGAAGTTCCTCGAACAGGACGCGCTGCCGCAGGAGGAAGTCTGGGAGCCCGGGCCGTACCTGCGCACGATCCCGCAGCTCTTCGAGCACCTGCGCGGCGCGCTGGGCGAGGAACTCGAGCTCTTCCACGACGTCCACGAGCGCCTCACGCCGATCCAGGCCGCGCGGCTCGCGAAGGAGCTCGAACCGTACCACCTCTTCTTCCTCGAAGACCCGCTGCGGCCGGAACACAAGGAGAGCTTCCGCGTCGTCCGCCGCGCGAGCACCACGCCGCTGGCCATGGGCGAACTCTTCCACAGCAAGTGGGACTGCCTGCCGCTGCTTACCGAACAGCTCATCGACTTTATCCGCTGCGACCTCTCGCACATCGGCGGCATCACGGAAGCGAAGAAGATCGCGGCAATTGCCGAGGCGTTTCATATTCAGACCGCCTGGCACGGGCCGGGGGATATCTCGCCGCACGCACACGCGGCGAACGTGCACGTGGACGTGAGCATCCCGAACTTCGGCGTGCAGGAGATGGTGGCCTTCCCCGAGGAGGTCCACGAGGTCATGCCGGGCGCGCCGGTCTATAAGGACGGCTACCTGTTCGTGAGCGACCGCCCGGGGTTGGGCACGGACTTGAACGAGAAGGCCGCGAAGAAGTATCCGTACAAGCGCGGCTATCTGCCGACTACGCGCCGCGCCGACGGCAGCGTCCACGACTGGTGAGCAGCCCCGGCGTGAGAGCGCCTTCGCTCCTGAAACCTCCCCTATCCCCTCCTTACATAAGGAGGGGATTACAACAGCCACTAGCCACGCCGTTAGGCGTTCTATGTGGCGGAGGTCGTGCGGCCGTCTGACGCCGGCGTATCGGCGGCGGCGGGCGCAGGCTGCGCGTTTAGTTTGATCTCCGGCACCAGCGGTGGAACCACATAGGGCTCGGGCGCTTTTTTAATCGGCGGCGGCTCCTGCACGAGCGGCGGCGGTTCATCCGCTTTGGGCACATGCGGCGCGACAGGCTCCCAACGCGCGGCGAGTTTGTCGAGCGCCTTCGTGGCGACGGCCGGCGTGCGCGGCTGTCCCTGTTCCTTCGCGGTCTTCTCGGCGAGCGTCCGCTCGCGTTCCAGTTCGGCGTGGTAGAGATCGAGCAGAAAGCGCATGCGCATCGCGGCCAGCGCCGGCAGCAGGATGGCGGTCGAGAGCGCGATCAGCGGCAGCGTCCACGTCGCGCCGAGGCCTTGCGTGTTCAGGAGGTCTGAAGTGTCGAATTCCGTTCCGTTCAGCATGCCCAAGTAGGAGAGCGGGCTGACGTAGACCGTCATGTCCCACTTCGCGGTCAGCATGCCGATGGCCGTGGACGGCACAATCAGGAAGATCGCCACCAGCGCCACGCCGCCTTTCAGCCCCGAGCGTTCGAGATACGCCTGGATATAGAGCAACATGCCCGCCACGGCTACGCCCATCGTTCCAACCATGAGCGTCACGGCGGCGGCCCGGGTGTTCAGCACGCCTGCCTGCGACGAAAGGAAGACCGACGCGGCGGCGTAGATCCCGGCGCTTACCAGCATGGGCCAGATAGCCGTCGAATCCTGCAGGCGGTTGGGACGCTCGAAGAGCACGCGCCAGTGCTCGTCGCGGTTGGCCCGGTGCAGCCGGCCGCGCAGGAGCTCCGCCGACGGTGTCAGTGCGAATGCGAGCGTCAACAGCGCGAAGAAGTTCATGAAGTGGAAGAGTTCGGGCTGCTTGCTGGAAGGAACCGGCGCGCCGCTGCTCGGGACGGCACTCGGCGCGACCGGCGTCACGGTGGTCACCGTCACGCCGCTTGGATTAAGCGAGATGGTCGTGCCCGCATCCGCCGGATCCGGCTGTTGCGCGGGATCCGAGTCGGTCTTCGCTTCAGCCGCTGCGCCGGATTTTTCCTCGGCCGGATCGGTCTTAGCGGGCGGAGGCTGCACGGGCGTCATGCCATTCTTGAGCGCGCGCTTCTGGGCGGGTGTCAGACCCTTCGCCGGAAGAGGCGGCGCAGTGGCGACCGGCACGCCCACCGGAGGCCCGGGCGGTGGAGGTGGCGGCGGGTTCAGATAAGAACCCAGCAGGACCGCTTGCAGGAAAACAAACGCGGCCAGCGCGTGCCTGGGCGCGACAAACGAGAACTCCTCGTCTTCCATCCGCCGCACGGTCATGAGGTAGAAGAACAGCGCGATGGCCGCATGCCAAGCCACGTAGCCGTAGATCAGCGGAATTTGAAAACCGTAGAACATAAAGCCCGGATTCGCGCCCTGGTTGATGACCTCCTCGCTCATGAACGTCAGCAGTGTGAACGGACTCAGCGCATGCCAGACCGTGCTGGACCCGGGCGAAGCCACTGAATGCGCGACGTGGGTAAAGAAGAGAAAAATTGGGATCGCGGTTGCGAGTCCCGTCGCGCGCTGGGTCTTCTGGACGATGCTGGAGAGAAAGAGCCCGATCGCAGAGGCGCTCAAACCGGCCATCAGCAGGAGCACGAGGGTGCGGACGAAGACCATGGGCGGAACGATATTTTTGAACACCGGCACAAGCTGAAACAGCAGTCCGACGGCGACGATGAAGAACGCGTCGCTGGGCGCGCCCAGGAGTTTTCCGAGGACGAGCTTGCGCGGACCCATCGCCACCAGGCGCTGGAAATCGAACGTCCAGCGCTCGCGTTCGTGGCTGATCGCCTGCGCCGACTGGATCAGGCCGTACAGCAGCAGCACCGCCATCTGTAGCCAGGCCACCGTGAAATAGAATGTGGACAGCATCTTGGTAAGGCTGAAGGACAGGGTGGCTTGCTGCGCCCAATACATCCCGGCCAGCATGAGCCCCAACACGAGCGCCGTGCCGCCGCCGAAGAGGAGCATCTGCCGCGGGCGCAGCTTCGTGCGCAGGATCCGCACGAGTTCGGGGTTGGCGAACAGCGCGCGCATCAGTTGGTGGCTCCGGTCGAGAGGCGCATAAAGAGGTCTTCCAAGTTCTCCGCTTTTGGGAAGAACGCGACCACCGGCACGCCGGCTTCCACGAGCTTCTTGTGCAATACAGGCAGGTCTTGGCGATTGCCGGTAAAGCCCATCTCGAGCTTGGCGAAGACTGGCGCGGTGTCGGACGCGGCCGCCGGTACGCCCGGCGCGGCAACTTCGAGATTGATCACCTGCGCTTCGCCTTGGAGGACTTCCTTGGCCTTCTCGGCGGGACCGAGCACTTCCAGGATCAGGCGCAGATGCGTGCGGGTGCGCGCGAGGATCTCTTCCACGCTGCCGTGGGTGATCATGCGCCCGAGTTCCATGATGCCGACGGTGTCGCAGAAGTCCGAAAGCTCCGTCAGGATGTGCGAACTGACCAGCACGGTGACGCCGCGCGCGCGCAACTGCTTGAGCAGGTCCCGCAACGCGATGCGCGCCATGGGGTCGAGCCCGTTGGCGGGTTCGTCGAGCAGGATCAGCTTGGGGTCGTAGACCAGCATGCGCGCGATGCCTAGGCGCTGGCGCATGCCGCGCGAGAGCTTGCCGACAAAGTCCTCGCTCTTATGCGTGAGTTGAACCAGGTCGAGGATCGCATGGATGCGGTCGCGCGAGGCGTCCACGTTGTACGCGCCGCAGAAGTACTGCAGGTACTCCCAGGCTTTCAGCTCGTCGTAGAGGCCGAACGTATCCGAGAGGTACCCGATGCGCCCGCGGACCTCGACGGGATTCTCGAGCAGATTGACCCCGTCGATCTCGATGCTGCCCGAGGTCGGCCGCAGCAAGGTGGCCAGCATGCGCATGGTGGTGGTCTTGCCCGCGCCGTTGGGCCCGATAAAGCCGAAGATGGTCCCCCGCGGAACGTACAAGTCCACGTTGGTGACCGCGTTGAGCTTGGCGAACTTGCGGGTGAGTCCCTTGGTTTTGATCACGCCGAATGGCCTCGAACCTAACGTGGTGCTTATAGAGACCCATTTTGAGGTCGCAATGCACCGATATAAAGAGGATTTTCCGCGTAAACCTTTCGCTAAAATAACCGACATCTTCGAAGCATTTGATATTGCCCTGCGCTTAAAGAGAATATTCGCCTCATGAAGTGAAGAGGGCCGCGCCTTATGCCCGTGCATCCGCGCCTCGCGCATCGAGGCGGACTTGAGACCCAAGTCCCAGCGCTGACGCCTGCGCCGGAGGTCTTTATAGCGCTGGGCGGGCGCGCGGCCGTCGCGCGGCTCATCGACGAACTTTACGACCGCCTCCTTGCGGACCCCGAGCTCCGGCCGATGTTCTCCCGCGATGCCGCCGGCGAACGCGTGCGCCAAAAGGCCTTCTTCGAAGAATGGTTCGGCGGCGAAGACCTGTATTCGCGGCACTACGCCAACCGCGGGCTGCGCCAGATCCACCATGAGATTTACATCACGAAATCGTTCGCCGGCCGCTGGTTGGGGCATTTTCGCGAGGCCATGAAGGCCGCGGGTTTTTCGCCCAAGCTGCAGCAGGAGATCTCGAAAGCCCTTCAGCCGCTGGCTCTGGCGCTCGTGAACAAGGACGTTCCCCCCGGCAAACGCCGGCTGCACTGCGTACAGAACCTGGAGGTCAACGCGCTCGGAAAGTTCGCCGCGCGTGGCAGCGGGAAGGTTATTGCGCAGGCACTGAAAGCGGCTTCGGGCATCCATCGCGAATGGGACAAGGACGCAAAGACGCTGCTCTACCACGCGGCGGGAGCCGGCAAGGCGGATGCGGTTGAGTCCCTTTTGAAGGGCGGCGCCGATCCGAACCAGGCTTCAAGCACCGGCTGGCGCGGCCCCATGCATACGCCGCTCACCCATGCGTTGCTGCATAAGCGCGAGGAAGCCGCCGGCCTGTTGCGCAAGCACGGCGCGCGCGAGGACATCTTCATGTTCGCCGCGCTGGGCGATCTCGAGGGCCTGCGCCGCGAGCTCGCCGCAGACCCGGCGCTGGCGCACGCCGCAGATCTCGCGCACGATATCTACCGCCTCACGCCGCTGCACCATGCCGTCGCGGCGGGCCGGCGCGAGGCTGCGCGGTTCCTGCTCGAACACGGCGCGAAGATCGGCCGGCACAGCACGCTGCTGGCGAAATGGTCCGCGGAGCTGCGCGACGCGGAACTGCTGCGCGTGCTGCTCGAGCACGGCGCCGATGCCACGAGAGTAGGTTCGGGCGAATGGGTGCTGTATCCCGAGGTCGCCGCGCTTTTGGTCGCGCATGGCGCGGACGTGGACTACGCGTCCAGCCCCTTCCAGACGTGGATCTGGCAGGCGTGCACCGGCAACAACGGGAAGAAGGACCGCCCGGAACTCACCGCGGCCATTCTTGCGCTCAAGCCGGATGTGAACTCCACCAAACATTGGGGCAAGGGCGCGCTGCACTTCGCCGCGAAGGCCGGCTTCCTGAAGTCGGTCGAGCTGCTGCTCGAACACACGGCCGATCCCAACCTGCGCGACGAGAACGGCGAGACGCCGCTCTTCCACGCTTTCAAGGCCGGCAAGAGCATCGACCCCAAGCCGGTCGTCGCGGCGCTGCTGCGCGCCGGCGCCGCTCCGCTATTGAAAGATAAGAAAGGCCGGACGGTCGCGGAGGCTTTTCCCCAAGCGCGCGGCATCCTGACCGGCGCCGCCAAACGGCCTGCGCGCAAGCGTTAGGCCTGCGGCATCAGTTGCTCGAACGCCTTCACGTCGCCGTTCTGCATAAAGCACTCGATGATGCGGCGGCCGCCCGGATCGAGGTCCTTCTCGGACAGGTACGGTTCGAGCTCCTGGCGGAAGAACGCGCCGAGCAGCTTCGCGCCCGCGTCGTAGCCGTCCGCGCCGACCTCCGGCTGCGTCTCCACCTGCAGGAACCACTGCGGGATCTGTGTGCCCTCGACCACGATGCTGTTGAGCGCGTAACCGAGCATCGCGCTGCGCGCCGGCGCGAGCTGGTCCGGGCGGAACTTGGCGCCGCCGCGCCGCGCAAGGTACTCGCGCGCGATCCATTGCGGCGTGAAGCCCACTTCCCATGCGCCGATGTGCTGGTTGGGCGTGAGCACGTACCGCGTGCCGGGCGTGGCCGCGATCTGCCGCAGCAAAAGGTTCGCCTGGTCCACCCGGCGGCCGGTGGCGAAGGGCCAGTAGCTCCCGACGCCTTCGCTCACGAGGCCCTCCGAATCGGTGATGCTCGGGTTGCCGTGGCCGCGCGGAGCCACCAAGCGCCAGAGCCACGCCAGCGAAGGCGGAAGGAAATGCAGCAGCCCCACGATGCCGTAGCTCGGGTTCTCGCGCGTGCACGGCGGCGTCCGGACGCCGAAGCTGCGCACATCCACGGCGACGGGCTCGTTCACCACGCCGGGCACGATCCGGCGCGGGACGATCACGCGCGGGTTCGGGCAGGGCTTGCCGGGCTTGTCTTCTTCGTGCTCCCAGATCAGGCACGTCGCGCCGGGGACGGCATGCAGGTTCAGAAAGATGAGCGGTTCCGGCGGGCGCACGGTCAGCCGTTCGAGGTTCGGGTCGGTGCCGTAACCGGTGATGTGGTTGATGCGCACGAACCAGGCGTCCTCGGCGTCGCTGACGACCAGCTTGTTCCCGTGCTGAACGTTGGGATGGCAGAGCGCCATGTCGTCGGTGACCGGGTGCAGCGTGCAGCCGATCTGGAGCGAGACCTTGCGGCGTTCGCCGCTGACGGTGTTGCGCCCGAGCAGAATCCGGCCGTCTTGCTCGCGATGCGGATACTCGAGCATCTCGCTCTTGCCGCCGCCGCTCGCGCCTTCGTGCATGATGGTGACGATGTTGTCGTAGGGCGTGACGACCTGCACCGTCGAACCGTGCGCGGTGACCCAGCCTTCCTCTTCGCCGATGGCGAGCAGCACGCCGTAGATGCCCTTCTTGGCGCTGGGTCCCGGATAGAGGTTCAGCGAAAAGACCTCGTGCATGTTCTTCGCGCGATGATGCACGACCATCTGCCGTCCGTCGCAATGCGTATGGCGGAAGGGCGGCGCGACGAAGACCACCGCGCGCGGCGCGAAGTTCGGCGGGAGCTCGCTCAGCGGGACCATCTCCTGCAGATCGCCGAGCGCCGTCGCGAAGAAGGCGGTGTTGATGGGACAGAGCAGCAGCCCGCCGTAGTGGTACTCCTGCCCGCCGGCGTAGAACGGCATCACGAGCAGCTTGTGGTCGGCGAGCCACTTGAGGATATCCGAGCGCATGTCGCCGAACGGCTGCCCGAACTTCTCCTGGAACTGGAGCTTGTCCGTGGGCGTGTCGCCGGCGACGAGCATGCAGTCGGGGTCGCGGCGGCGCATGTAGGGATCGGGGTAACTCACCGCCAGCCCGTTGCGGCACTGCACCACCACCGCTTCGACTTCCGTCCCGCGCTTCGGCACCACGAACTGGACCTCGAAGCGTTCGCTGTTGCCGCCGAGCGCGAGCCGCAGCAACTCCTCGCGGCTCTCGGGCACCACCACCGCCGGAGCCATGCGCAGGACCGCTTGAACGTCGGGCGGCAGCACCAGGCCATGCAAGGCATCCACAGAAACTTCGGGCATGCGATCCTCCCTCGGGCTAACAACGCTTGAAAAGTAAAGGCAGCGCATGTTAGTAGAAAATGGGCGTCGATTCTACTGTTATTAGGATAATAGTTAAAATTACCTACGATCATTAGGACAAGATGATCAATCTCAAACAGTTTGCTCGCGTCGTGCATCTTCAGTCATGGGTATACAAGTGGGGCGGTCTCAAGGAGTTCAGCGCTCCTTTTTAAGAAACCTTCCCGGTACGCGTGGGTCTAACAGAGCGTCGCTGGGCCTTGAGGGGGTTATGAACATGCGTGTAGGCAAGCTTGAATTCACGATGCTGGTCCTGGTTGCGGTCGCGGCGCTCTCGGTCGCGCGGCACGCCAGCGCGGAGGTGCTCTTCGTTCCCACGGACCGGAAGGCCACCGTGGTCGAGACGCCGCCATCACCGCCGGAGGTGGACAAGGTCGCGACCCGGCCCACGGTCTGGCGTCCGCCACTGCCCAGCGACCTGCCGTTCCGCGTGACAAACTCGCGCGTGGACGTGCGCATCGAAGAGAACATTGCCACCACCACCATCGAGCAGAGCTTCCTGAACCTCTCCGGCCAGAACCTTGAAGTCCGCGTGATGATCCCGCTGCCCAAGGGCTCCAGCATCAACAAGTCGGCGCTCTCGATGAACGACGAGATGGTCGAAGGCAAGCTCTACAACGCCACCGAAGCCCAGCAGATTTACGAGTCCATCGTGACGCAACGCCGCGACCCGGCCCTGCTGCGCTTCGCGGGCGAGAACCTGTACGAAGCGCGCGTCTTCCCCATTCCGCCGAATCAAGAGCGGCGCCTGAAGTTCAGCTACGACCAGGTCCTCGCGCCGGTGAACGGACTCTACGACTTCCGCCACATCCTCGCCGGCTCGCAGCTTTATCAGCGCGGCGTGGAGAAGTTCCAGTTCGAGTGCGTGATCCGCAGCAAGAGCGCCATCGGACCCGTGTACAGCCCCAGCCACAAGGTCAACGTCGAGCGCCCCGATTCGCATACCGCCGTGGTCAAGCTCAGCGACACGAACCTCTCGACCGACCAGGATTTCCGCCTCTACTATGCGCCCAGCACGGAAGACGTGGCGCTGCGCATGGTCGCGCACCGCATGCCGAGTTCGGCGGGCGGCGACGACGGCTACTTCATGCTCATCGGCCGGCCCGACGACCAGCTCGAAAAGACGAAGATCGTCTCGAAGGAGATCGTCTTCGTGCTCGATACGTCGGGCTCGATGGCCGGCGAGAAGATCGAGCAGGCCAAGAAGGCGCTTACGTTCTGCCTCAGCCAGCTCAACCCGCAGGACCGCTTCAACCTGATTACGTTCTCCACGTCCGTCAACGCGCTCAGCGACGGCAAGATGCTCGAAGCCAATAAGGACAACGTCAAGAAGGCGCTCGCGGCGGTGGAAACGATCGAGGCCACCGGCGGCACGGCCATCGACGACGCCCTGCGCGCCGCGCTGGCCAACGACTTCACCGACGGGCCGGCCAAGGCCAAGCTGGTGATCTTCATGACCGACGGCCTGCCGAGCGTGGGCGTCACCGACGCGGGCTCGATCCTGAAGGACGTCGAGCAGTGCAACAAAGCCAAGGCGCGTATCTTCAACTTCGGCGTCGGCACGGACGTGAACACGCACCTGCTCGACCGCATCGCCGTCGATCACGAAGGCGCCAGCGCGTACGTCGCCCCCAAGGAAGACCTCGAACTCAAGATGAGCGACTTCTACGCCAAGATCAAGAATCCTGTGATGACCAACGTGACCTTCGACTTCGGCTCGGACGCCAAAGTGAACAGCCTCTATCCGAAGAAGATTCCGGCCCTGTTCAAGGGCTCCGAGATTCTGCTCTTCGGCCGCTACAAGGGCACGGGCCCCGGCACGATCACCCTGCGCGGCAATGTCGGCGGCGAGACGAAAGAGATCAAGATCAACGTGGAATGGCCTTCGCAAGAGCGCGACAGCAGCTTTCTGCCCCGCGTCTGGGCGATGCGCAAGATCGGGCACTTGATCGAAGACGTGCGCCTGAACGGCCAGAACCAGGAGACCATCGACGAGATCGTCAAGCTCTCGCAGCTCCACGGCATCGTCACGCCGTACACGAGCCAGCTCGTGGTGGAGCCCGGCATGGAAGTCCGCGACGGCCGCTTTCGCGGCGGCCCGGCTCCCCAGGCTGGCATGGGCGGCGGCTTCGCGCGGCCGGTCGAAGAGGAGCGCGCAGAAGCCGGTGAGGCGCCCGGCGCGGCCACGAAGCGTTTGAGCGAGGCAAAAGACAAAGCCCTGGAACAGGCCGGCCAGGTCGCGAAGCAGGCGCAACAGCAGAACAGCGGCGAGTTGGCGGTGGCGCTGGCCGAAACGGAGCGGGATCTCAAGGAAGCCTCCAACGCCGTGGCCGCCAAGCCCGACGCCAAGTCCGAACCGAGCGGCAACCGCAACGCCGACGAGGCCCGCAAGTTGCAGAACCGCGCCTGGTCCGCCGGCAAGAAGGGCGATGGCCGCGCCACCGACGCCGAGCTCTCCGACCATATGGAAACGCTGGCCGCCGCGCAGGAACAGGCCATGAAGCGGATCGGCGAGCGCACCTTTTACTTCCGCTCCGGCATGTGGATCGACTCGGCCTTTAAAGCCGACGAGAAGGTGAAGCCGACCGAAGTTCAGGCGTTCTCGAAGGAGTACTTCGAATTGATGAAGAAGCATCCGGAGATGGGCTCCGTGCTGGCGCTGGGCGGACGCATCCTGGTCGTGGCGGATGGCGTGACCTACCAGATCGAACCCGCTGCGGTGGAAAAAGAAACGAAGTAGGAATGCCGGGAAGTTCCCAAGGTTTTGCTCACGGGCAGTGCGTATTCATGGCGCTCTGCCCGTGTGGTTTCATAACCTAGGCATACAGGTCCTTTTCTTCTAAGAACCCCTTGGATAGACTGGTCTTAGATGCGCTGGACCAGGGGGTCTGCGGATGTCGATTCGTAACCTCAAGCATTTTGGCAGCTTATGGGTAGCCGCGGGAACGGTTGCGCTAGTGCTAGTGGGTATTTTTAGCATTCCTGCTCTGGCCGATGGCCCATACGTCCGGCCGCCCGGACCGCCACCGCCGGGCACACCCATCTCCACCACCACGACTGCGCCGCCCGCGCCCTTCGCGAGCCCCAAGGAACTGTACGAGCACATTCGCAAGGAACTCGGATCGACCGGCGACCCAAGCAACAAGCCGGACGCTCTGCCCGACGACGATCTGCTCAAGAAAAAAGTCGATGCGCTGCTCGACGAGTATCGCAAGAGCCAGGACGCTAAGCGCAAACAGGAATTGAAGAAGCTCATCAAGGACGCGGAGCTCGACCGCGAGGCGCGCAAGCACGAGGAGAACGTCAACGACTTCGTGCTGCGGCGCAAGTCGTTCATCGCCGACGTGGTGGACGGGCTGCTCGCGATCTCGGTCGTGAACCAGACTAAAGATCTGCGCTCGGTCTTCCGCTGCGGCATCGAACAGATGCGCACGGAGTTCCTCGATATCCTCAAGGACCTGCCCGCCAAGGAAGTGCTTCCGTACATGTGGCAGAAGCTGGAAGAACAGATCCGCTACAGCGGCTCGGCGGCGGAAGCCCGCGTCGCGCAACTCGACGCGGAAAAGGAGAAGCACAAGGCCCGCAGCGCCGAGATCCGCGGCCGCCTGAACCAGAAGCCCGCCGAGCCCGAGAAGACCAATTTGGAAAAAGAAGAAGACGAACTGAACCGCAAGCTCGACCAGATCGCCTTTGATCGCATGATCGCCTCCCCGGGCGTCAACAACCGCAACGGCAAGTTCATCACCCTGGCCGAGGACCTGATCGCCGGGTACGGCGCGACCTCGCTCGACACGCTCATCCCCGTTCTCTATGGACAGAATCCGGTAGTGAAGGCGCGTGCAGGCGGGTTGATCCGGCGCGCCGGGCTCCAGGCAGTCCCGCGGCTGATCGAAGCGTACGAGAGGACGCCTAACGAAGAGATCATGACGCTGCTCGCGGCCTTCGCGGGAAAGAACCTCGGCAAGGAACTGAAGCCTTGGCGCGATTGGTGGGCGAGCATCCAGGACAAAGTGGCCGCCGCGCCCAAGAACGATCCGGCCAAGCCGCCGGCCGACAAACCGCCCGCACCTCCGGAAGTGAAGGTCGCGCAAGGACCTGCTCCGGACGCGCCCAAGATGCCCCCTGCAGCGCCGAACGCGGCCAATACGGACGATCCGGCGGTCAAGATCGGCACCAGTCCCAACGCGAAGACCAAGCCGGAAGAGGAAGACAAGCCCGATCCCGACGAATGGATCCGAAAACTCAAGGACGAACTTAAGGGCCTGCGCCAGGCGTCCGAACGCCTGCGCGCCGCCCGGCAGCGCCACGCTGAGGCCATGCTTTTCAGCAACGCGCTCGAACGGCAATTGGACGATAACGGCAAGAAGAAGGGCGAGGTGAAGGAAGCGGATCCCATCGAGGCCGAACTGCGCAAGCAACTCGCGGACGCCCTGCGCCGCGAATACGCCGCGAAACTCGATGTGGACAAAGCCCAGGCCGAACTGGACGATTTGCGCAAGAAGGCCGTGAAGGAAGAACAGCCGTAGCCGCTTCAGCTACTCAAGCGCCGACCAATCATTCTCGATCAACGCTCTATCATGGTGCCCAGGAGAGGATTTGAACCTCCAAGCCCTTGCGGGCACTAGCTCCTGAAGCTAGCGCGTCTGCCAGTTCCGCCACCTGGGCATGGAGTGCGGACTCCCTTTCGGGGCTGCGTATCATACGGGATGGTCCTTCCACCTCAAGTCGAACTTTGTATTCGCCACGGCAGGCTGCCGGCGCGGTTTCGGAAGCCGGAATCCGGCACTGGGCTCAAACAACTGGAGCGACCGCGCAACTCCTGTAGTATAGGGCCAGCGCATGCAGCGCGTAGGCTTGGCGGCGGCGCCCGTTCCAAGTGACGGCGCGCGGCGCGGAGGGTCTTAAGCGATGTTGGAACCCCTGAAGAAACTCCTCGAAAAAGATACGATGAAGGTCATCGGGCTGATCTCGGGGACGAGTTGCGATGGCGTGGACGCGGCGCTCTGCGAACTCTCCGGGCATGGGCAGGGCGAGCTCAAGGTGAAACTGCTCGCATACCATTCGGAGCCTTACTCGGAAGATCTGCAGAAGAAGGTGCTCGATATCAGCAACCCGAAAATCGGGCACACGGACGAACTCTGCCGGCTGAATTTCCGGGTAGGGGACACCTTCGGCCGCGCGGCGGAGAACATCATTGAGCGCGCCGGGCTCAAGCCCACGGATGTCGATCTCGTCGGCACGCACGGGCAGACGGTGGCGCACCTTCCGCCGCGGCTGGAGACTGGCATCAACACCACCGGCCGCATGCAGCGCCACGGATCGACGCTCCAGATCGGCGAGCCCGCGATGATCGCCGAGCGCCTGAATGTCCCGGTGATCTCGAACTTCCGTGCGCGCGACATGGCCGCGGGCGGCCAGGGTGCGCCACTGGTGCCGTACGTCGATTACCTGTGCTTCTCGCATCCCGAGCGCACGCGCGCCGTGATCAATATCGGCGGCATCTCGAACATGACGTACCTGCCCAAGAAATGCAAGCCGGAAGATGTCCTCGCCTTCGACAGCGGGCCCGGAAACATGATCATCGACGCGCTGATCCAGCGCATGACGCAGGGCAAGATGCGCTACGACAAGAACGGCGAGACCGGCGCGAAGGGACAGGTGGACGGTTACATCCTGGGCGAACTGCTCAAGCACCCGTATTTGCAGATGGCGCCGCCGAAGTCGACGGGGCGCGAGGAATTCGGCGCGTTGTACG
This sequence comes from Planctomycetota bacterium, assembly GCA_016200135.1. Taxonomy (GTDB): domain Bacteria; phylum Planctomycetota; class SZUA-567; order H5-PLA8; family H5-PLA8; genus JACQFI01. The sequence goes on along the minus strand of JACQFI010000137.1, from coordinate 46,778 downwards.
CGAACCAGATCTTCGACTGGGGCATCGGGCGCAGCGTCAAGCCGACCGACATCCTGCGCACGGCCACGGACTTTACCGCCATCACGCTGGCCGACGCGTATAAAAAGTACCTGCTGCTCAAGGGGTCGGTGGACGAGATCATCCTCTCGGGCGGCGGCGCGCTGAACGCGACGCTAATGACGCGCATGAAGAAAGAATTCGGCGGGGCACCGATCGCGCTTTCCGACGATTATGGGATGCCGATTAAAGCCAAAGAAGCGATCGCCTTTGCGATCCTGGCACGCGAGACGATCCTCGGCAACCCGGGCAACCTGCCCACGGTCACCGGCGCGCAGGGCCCGCGCATTCTCGGCCAGATCACGCCGCCTTAGCGCGCGGAGACGGTTCTTGAACGAACGCAAGCCCTCGAAAAAGCCCGGCCGTTACGATCCCTTTCGCTGGCTGGCCTGGGGCCTCCTCATCCTGCTGGGCCTCACGATCCTCAGCACTTTTGTTTATATGGGGCTGGGCCGGTATTACGGCCGGGACGACTGGACCTTTATCAACTGCCTCTTCATGGTCGTCATTACGCTCTCGACGATCGGCTACGGCGACGTGCTGAATCTCAAGAGCGCACCGCTGGCCGAGATCTTTACCATGCTGCTCGCGATTGCGGGCGTGGGCGTGCCGGCGTTCGTAATCTCGAACGTGACCGGCATGATCGTGGACGGTATGTTTGGCCGAACGTTCCGGAGGCGGCGCATGCAGAAGCAGATCGCGGGAATGCAGGGGCACATCATCGTCTGCGGTGTCGGCACGACGGGGTTCCACATCGTCGAGGAACTTTCGCGGACGCTGCGCCCCTTCGTGGCGGTGGATCGCGAGCACGAGCGCCTGGAACTCGCGTGCGAGCACCTGGGCGCTTTTCCCTATATCGTGGGCCACGCCGACGACGACGACGTGCTCACCGCGGCCGGCATCGAGCGCGCCGAAGGGCTCATCGCGTGCCTCACCGACGACAAGGATAATCTTTACATCACGCTCACCGCGCGGCGGCTGAACCCCAAACTCCGCATTGTCAGCAAAGTCGTAGACCCGCGCGCCGCGGTCAAACTGCTCTCCGCCGGCGCGAACTCGACCGTGAACCCCACGGCCATCGGCGGCTTACGGCTCGTCAGCGAACTGGTCCGGCCCACGGTCGTGACGTTTCTGGATTCGATGCTGCGGGATACGACGGAGAGCTTTCGCTTTGAGGAAGTGACGGTGGTGCCAGGGTCCGCGGTCCAAGGCAAGACGCTGGCGGGGGCGGACCTGCGAAACATGGCCGATGTCCTCGTGCTGGCCGCGCGCGCGCCCAAGGGCGAGAAGTTCCATTACAATCCCAAAGCCGATTTTCTGCTCGAACCCGGCTGCACCGTGGTTTTGCTGGGGCGGATTTCTGACCTCAAGACCGTGCAAGCGCAGTTCATGTCAAAAAATACTTAACGAACGTCCAAGCTAACACGCCAGCACGGCTCCAATGCCTGGCAAATACCGCGTGGTGGGCTTACATTTTCTTCCATGCCCAACAAGAGACCCATCGATCTCCGCTCCGACACCGTCACCGCGCCTACGCCGGAGATGCGCCGCGCCATGGCCGAGGCCGAGGTCGGCGACGACGTCTTCGGCGACGATCCCACCGTAAACCGGCTGCAGGAGCGCGCCGCTGAACTGCTCGGCAAGGAAGCCGCGATCTTTGTGCCCACCGGCTGCATGGGCAACCTGATCTCCGTGATGATGCAGGCGCCGGCGGGCAGCGAGATCCTCGTCGCGGAGAACAGCCACATCCACACCGCCGAGGCCGCGGCGTATGCGCGCTGCGCGCAGGTAAACAAGTGGCCCCTCAAGGTGGACCGTTTCGGGCGGCTGGACGCGGCGGAGATCGTGCGCAGCATTCACAAGGGCCACGGCCTGCCGGGCGGGAACTCGCACCACGCGACCACCAGCCTGCTCTGCCTGGAGAACACCAACAACTTCTGCGGCGGCACGGTTCAGACCGCCGCAGAGATGCGCGCGGTCGCGGATGCCGCGCGCGCCAAAGCGCCGTGGATCAAGGTGCATCTGGATGGCGCGCGCCTCTTTAACGCCGCCGTGGCGCTTAAAGTCCCGGCGCGCGAACTGGCCGCGGTCGCGGACAGCGTCAGCTTCTGCCTCTCGAAGGGCCTCTGTGCGCCGGCGGGGTCTGTAATCTGCGGCAAGAAAGATGCGATCGTGCAGGCGCATGCGCTGCGAAAAATGCTCGGCGGCGGCATGCGCCAGGTTGGCGTGCTGGCCGCGTGCGGGTTGCTCTCGATCTCCGAGCCGATGACCGCCCGCCTTGCCGAAGACCACGCGAACTGCCGCCGCCTCGCGGAGGGCCTCGCGGAACTGCCCGGCATCGCGGTGGACCTCGAGACGGTGCAGACGAACATCCTCTTCTTCGAGTACCGCGGACCCAAAGGCGACGCGGCCTGGCTGGCGGGGGCGCTCAGCGCCGAGGGCGCGCGCTGCCTGGCGCTGGGAACCCGCGTGCGCATGGTCACGCACCGCGACGTCACGCGGGCGCAGATCGACGAGGTGCTGCGGATCGTGGGGCGATTGCTGAAATGAACCGCAAAACGCAAGGACTCAAAGAATTCATGTAAAGCGGTTCACGATTGAATGTATGGGGAAGACGGCGTTGGAGAAACTGCCTTGATACTTATCTTCCATCGCTGCCGCAATTGCGGAGCCTCGCTTCCCAAGCCCTATGGATTTGTGCCAGATATCGGCAGTCCGTTTTATACGTGCGACGGATGCAAGAAAGAGATCCTGCGCTCCAACTACCTCGAATGGGAGACCATGGGCATCGTGGTTAAAGCGCTGTATTTGATTGAATGCCTCGTGGTCGTTTACATCGCCACGTTTTTCCTTGGCGGCGGGCTGTTCGATCTTCTGATGCGGCAAGTGTTTTACGACGAGGAGGGCTCAAACAAGTCCCTTTTAATGGGGTGCAGAATAGCGCTCTTTATCTTTTCGACGGGTTTCTTTGTTTATAGAGCCGGCGCAAAAATACGAGCTTCGCGCCAGCGCATGAGCGATCCTCTCTATCGTGCACGCGTCCAGGCCACGCTCACGTAAAAAACTCAAGGGGTTCGGAACAGGGCGGCGAATTACTGGAAGGCCGAGTCCAAGACGACCTTGATCTCGACTTCCTCGGGCGCTTCCTTGGTGCCGCGCTTGACCTTCAGCGTCACGGTCTCGCCGGCAAAGAGTTCCTGCTCGCGCATGATGCGGATCCAGTCGAGCACGGTGATGATCTTCTGGCCGTTGAACTCCATGATCTGATCGCCGGGCTTGACGCCCGCCTTCGCGGCGGCGCGCTTGGCTTCGTTGACGACCAGCGGCGCGTTGATGGGCCCGCGGCGCGGAGTGATCTCGAGCTGGCCCGGATTGAGCGTCTCCAGCTTGGCCGCGATGACCTTTTCCTGGCCGGCCCGCGAGACGGTGATCTTGACTTCGCTCTCGCCCGGAAACGTGCCCATGATGCCCAAGAAACGCGTGTAGTTCAGGAGCTTGTAGCCATCGAAGAGCGTGATGCGGTCGCCCTTTTGGAAGCCGAGCTTCTCCGCCATGCTCCCGGCCTTGACGTCCTTGATCTGCGCGCCGTTCTGCATCCCGTCGGTCTCTTCGCCATCGCCTACGATTCCGCGGATAAAGCCGTGGTAGACGGTGCCGCCGTTCGCGGCCTTCAACAGCGGCAGAAAGCGCTGGATCTGCTTCGCCGGTATCGCCATGCCGATGCCCGTGTTGGCGCGCTGGCCGAAGCGCGTCGCGATCTGCCCGTTGATGCCGGCGAGCTTTCCATCCAAGGTCAGCAGCGGGCCGCCCGAGTTGCCCGGATTGATCGCGGCATCGGTCTGGATCGCGTCGGAGTAGTTGCCCTGGAAGCGGTTCAGCGCCGAGATGATGCCCACGGTCACGGTCGGTTCGTTGACGAGTTCGGCGGTCATGAACGGATTGCCAATGGCGATGACCGACTGGCCGATCACGAGCTTATCGGACTCGGCGAACTCGACGAAGGGCATGTCCTTGACGTTCTGGAGCTGGAGCAGCGTGATGTCGCCGCGCGGGTCGGTGCCGAGCACGTTCGCGGTGTAGGTCTTGGTGCCCACGCGCACCGGCCAGCGCTTACCCGAACCGGCCACGTGGTGATTGGTAAGCATCAAGCCGTCGGCGCTGATCAGCACGCCCGAGCCGCCGCCGATAAAGACGTAGGCGGGTTCGATCTTCTGAATCGTCTCCGACCAGGCTTGTTCGATCTTGCGGGCCTCGGCCACCGCGCCCGAGGGCGCTGAAGGCGCCGCCGCCCTGGCCGCTCCGGCCGCCAGGCAGGCGCCTGCGAGCGCCGCGATACAGAGTCGAATCCGCAGAACGTTCATACTCAACGCTCCTTACCGCACGCTTGAATCGCCGGCGAATCTTACTGGCTGCCGACCTTCACGTCTAAAACCTTCTCTTCCTGGCCGCGCCGGATCTTGACCTTTACCACTTCGTCGATCTTGCATTGGCGGATGGCTTGCACGAGGCCCGGCCAGTCGTCCACGGGCTTTCCACCCAATTCAATGATCGTGTCGTTGGCCAGGATGCCCGCCGCGGCGGCGGGGCCGGTGGCCACGACCGCGGCCACCTTCGCGCCTTTGGTGTCCAGCGCGCCGTTCGCGGCCTGCACGCCCAGGAAGGGCCGCTTGGGCCGTTCGATTTTCTTGCCCGCTTTCAGATCGGCGAAGACTTCGTTGATGCGGTCCGACGGCAATAGAAAGCCTACTCCGCAGTTCTGACGCCACGGCGTCTTCTCGTTCATGCTCGCGGCCATGCCGATCACGCGGCCATCGAGGTCGATCATGGGACCGCCCAGGTTGCCGTAGTTGATCAGCGCGCTCACCTGCACGCACATGCCTTCGTGCCGCCCGAGCCCGCTAACACTTCCCGAGTTGAGCGTCAGCCCTCCGGGCGCCTCGCTGCGGCCCAGCACCGAGACGGCGCGGCCCTGGGTCAGGGAATCGCCCTTGGCAAGTTCCACGCCGGTGAGCGTCTTGCCGGCGGTGGACTCGATCTTGAGCAGCGCCAAATCGTACCAGGTGTCCTTGTTGACGAACTTGGCTTCAAGGCGCGAGCCGTCCGGCAGATAGACGAAGATCTGCTTCACCTTGGCTTGGTCTTCAAAATGAAAGGCCGAAGTCAGAATCGTTCCGTCGTTGCCCACCAGGAACCCGGACGTGATGGAAGGATCCGGACGCCGCGCCTCGAATTGCCCGCGCGCCTGCCCCGGAGGAATGGGATCGTAGGCCGGCAGCGCTTCTTTCGAACGTTCCTCGGGCGGCTGGACCTTGTCGCCCTCGCGCACGATCCAGATTCCCACCGTGCTCTGGGCCACCTTCGCGCTGACTTCTCCGAACGCCGCCGCCGGACCCCATGTCGCCACGACTGAAGGCGTGATCTCGGGCCTCGTGGCGAGCTTGAGGGCTTTCAATTCGGGCAGCGCTTCGATGAGCCGATGCGTTGGGATCGCGAGGCCCAGCCAGCGCGTGCGCTGGAACGCGAGGCTCATGATGCCCAGCAGGTTGCCCTGGCTGTCCGTGAGCGGCCCGCCGTCGGAACCGGGATTCACGGCCGCGTCGGTCTCGATCACCGGCCCGCTGTAGCGGCTCTGGTCGTCCGCGCTGGTGGAGTTGTACATCCCGCTGAGCGTGCCGGTGCTCAAGGAGACCACGCCGTCGCGCTGGATCGTGAAGTGCGGATTGCCCCACGAGTACGTGGGATCGCCGACCTTGTATTTGATGCTGTCGGCGAGCTTCATGTGCGGCAGATCCTTGCCGTCCACTTTAATCAGCGCGCCTTCGGAGGCCGCGTCGATCTTGCGCACTTCGGCGGGCAGCACCTTGCCGCTCGTGAAGAAGACCTTCACGTCCGACGCGCCCTCGGGGATCACCGTGATGTCGGTCAGAACCAGGCCGTCGGGGGAGATCACCGCGCCCGTGCCGTAAAAGTCGCTCGGCATGCCGTTGGACATCTTGCCCTTGCAGACGATGCCGACGACCGCAGGCCCGAGCTTTTTGTAGATGTCGATATGCGCGGATTCCGGCTTTTGTAGCGCCGACGGCACAGGCACCGAAGCGGCCAGACAAGGCGCGGGAAGACTACTAAAGAGGAGCACGCAGGCGAAAGAAGGCCCACAATGCTTAAATATGGAGCGTCGCCTGGAGTCCATGGCTATTCTTACTCTTTTTGGCCGTTAAGGTTAACGCACTCGTGATGCTCTCGAGGGCATGAAACGGGTTCGGAAGGTCCCCAGCCCCCACAAACCCTATAAATGCTTACCACCAAAGAGTGTTCAGTGGTACTAAAATGTGATACGAAAAGGGACAATGAATTCAGAACAAAATACTATATTTAGCTACTTGTTACGAATTAAGCACTATGATATTAGTTAATTGCAGAACGATAGGGACTATTACATGCCAATTAACGAAACAAACGGACGAAAATACGACCTCGACGAGACCGACTTGACGATCATGCACGCCTTGCAGGCGGATGGGCGGATCTCCAACGTCGATCTTGCCGAACGGGCGGGGCTCTCGCCCTCGACGACCCTCGAGCGCGTGCGCCGGCTGGAGCGCTCGGGCGTGATTAAGGGATACACGGCGCGCATCGACCCGAAGGCGCTCGGCCACGAGGTCATCGTATTCGTGCAGGTGACGATGCGCGACCACGACCAAGCGACGCTCGCGCGTTTTGAAGACGCGATCGCCCGGCATCCCGATGTGATCGAGTGCCATCACGTCGCGGGCGATTACGACTTCCTGCTCAAGGTCCTCACCCGTAGCGTGGACGAACTGCGCAAGATGCTGGTGGAACGCCTGAGCGTGCTGCCCGGCGTCGGGCGCATCCATACGATGCTCATTCTCTCCACCGTCAAACAGATCCTGGACGTGCCGCTGCGGGAACCCGCCGCGGCCGAAACCGGCGCACCGAAATAAAGCGAAAGGAAGAAGGCCATGCATGAACATCGCGAATCCGGCGGCGTCGCGGTCGCCCAGAAGGTCCACCCCAAGGGCCACAATCCCTTGGGCGTGAAGGGCGTCGACCACATCGAATTCTACGTGGACGATGCGGAGAAGTGGGCCAACAACTATTTAAACGGCTACGGCATGTACCGGCGCGGCTACGGCGACCCCAAGACGGGCCTGAAAGGCCGCCGCGCGTTCGTGGTCGGGCAAGGCCGCATCAACTTTCTCTTTGCCGAGGCCGCCGGAAAGGGTCCCGAAGCTGAGGCGATCCGGGCGTTCGTCGCGAAGCACGGCGGCGGCGTGAAGGACGTCGCCTTCCGCGTGAAGGACACCGCGGCGGCGCTCAAGCATGCGCAGGCCGCCGGAGCCGCGGTCGTCCGCCCGCTGGACGAGCACGAGATCTTCCTGGGCGGCACGATCCAGGCCTACGGCGACACGACGCACACCTTTATCCAGCGCAAGCAGCACGGCATCTTCGCGCCCGGCTATGAGAACGTCGCGGGCGGCATCGAGGACGGCGAGATTCAGTTTGCCATGGTCGACCACATCGTCGCGAACGTGGAGCACATGGACGAGTGGGTGGACTTCTACCATCGTGTCTTCGGCTTCGACCAGCGCCAGCATTTCGACATCAAGACCGGCCGCAGCGCGCTCATGAGCAAGGTCGTGGGCGATGAGGACGGCTACATCAAGCTGCCCATCAACGAGCCCTCGAGCAAGAACTCGCAGATCCAGGAGTTCCTCGACGAGTTCAAAGGCCCCGGCGTCCAGCACATCGCGCTCCTGACGCCGAACATCGTCTCGACCGTGCGCGAGATGCGCGCGCAGGGCGTCCGTTTCATGGACGTGCCGGATACGTACTACGATGAAGAGTTCCGCAAGCGCGTGGGCGAGATCAAGGAGAACATCGAGGAGCTCAAGAGCCTGCGCATCCTCGTGGACCGCGATCGTGCCGACGGCTACCTGCTGCAGCTCTTCACGCACCCGGTCTTCGGGCGCCCGACGCTCTTCCACGAAGTGATCCAGCGCCGCGGCAACTCCGACGGCTTCGGCGAAGGCAACTTCCGCGCGCTCTTCGAAGCAATCGAGCGCGAACAGGCGAAACGCGGTACGCTGTAGCCACGCGACCAAGCACCACTTAGGATGGGTTCGATGTCTGGAGGCCACCCATGAAAGAAACGCTTGAAGCTGTTTACGAGAACGGAGTCTTGCGGCCGCTGAAGCCGATCCCATGGCTGTCTGAACACCAACGCGCTACGGTCACCGTGTCCGCCGATACTTCGGAGCGCACCCCGCCCGAATTCGATGCGTTACTGGGCCACTGGCCCGAAGACGAGCGTGGCGACGGATTCGAGCAGGCGTTTCAGATCTGGAAGAAGGCTCAAACCGTTCGGGCATTGCCCGATGAATAAGGTGATTGTCGACACGAATATCGTGTCGTTTCTTTTTAAGAGCGACACGCGGGCCGAATTGTACCGGCCGCATTTGAAGGGCGTTGTCCCTTCTATAAGTTTTGTTACGGTCGCCGAACTTCATCGCTGGCCCATCGAGCGGAATTGGGGCGCGGCAAAAATTAATAAACTCGAAGAAGGCCTTAAGTTGTTTGAAGTGCTATTTCCGGACGAAGAAACATGCCGCTTGTGGGCAACCGTGGCCACGCTCAAAGGACATCCCATCGACTATCACGACGCATGGATTGGAGCGACGGCACTGCGCCACGGTATTACGCTCATCTCGCATAATCGCAAAGATTTTGAGCACATTCCAAACTTGAACCTGATTTCGCTGTAAGACAAGGAAAGAGGCCAATACCTTGACCGCCAACGTCGAGCCGGCGCCCGGTGCGCAACCGCCGCAGCCGAAGAAATCGGGCGCGCTGAAGTGGATTCTCATCGGCGGCGCGGGCTGCGCGCTGATTCTCTTCCTGCTCGCGGGCGGCTGCGTCGGCGCGCTCTTCTGGGGCTTTGCGCAGGCCAAGAAGCAGCCGGTCTACGTCCAATCGCTTCAAAAGGTCCAGGCCGATCCCAGAGCCGCCGCCGCGCTGGGCACGCCCATCGAAGGCGCCACGCCCACGCAGTTCAACTTCAACACCACGAACGCCAGCGAGACCGCGAGCGTCGTCTACGCCGTCACGGGTCCCAAGGGAACCGGCTCGGTCTCGGCGGACGCGTACAAGGACCTGAACAACAAGTGGACGTTCAAGAGCCTCACCTTCACCGCCAACGGCCAGACCATCGATCTGCTCGCCAATGCCAGCGGACCGACGCTGCCCGCCGAAGCTCCGGATGACCATAAGGAGAAATGATCCCTCCATGCGCCTCGCTACGGTCGAAGAGTTCGAGACGGGCATAGGCTGGCCGGTAATCGCGCTCGGGAACGGCGCACACGTCAGCCTTGAACGGATCGCCGTGCAGCTCGACCTCGTCGGCACCGACGAGTACGACTGCTTCCTCAACATGGAACTCGCGCTGGCGCGCCTGGAACTCATTCAGAAGCGCATTCAGGAATGGCTTAAGAAGTTCGGCGAGGAATACGCGGCCACGGCCCGCCGCGACGGCAAACTGGGCCTGCAGAGCCCCAACTTCCTCCCGCCGGTGCAGCACCCGCGCAGCTTCCGCGACTTTTACGCGTTTGAAGAACATGTGAAAACCTGCCGCGCCAAGCGCGGGCTCGAGATGCCGCCCGCCTGGTATGAGGTGCCCGTCTTTTATTTCTCGAACGCGGGCTCGCTGATCGGCCACGAACAGCCCATCTGCGCGCCCGCGGGCAGCCAGGAACTCGACTACGAACTCGAGCTCGGCGCCATCGTCGGCAAAGGCGGGCGCGATATCCCGGAAGGCCAGGCGCTCGAACACATCGCCGGCTTCACCATCGTGAACGACCTCAGCGCCCGCGACCTGCAGCGCAAAGAGATGTCCGTGGGCCTGGGACCCGCCAAGGGCAAGGATTTCGCCACCGCCGTCGGCCCGTATCTGGTCACGCTCGACGAGTTCCAGGACCGCATCGACGAGAAAGGCCGCGTCACGCTTGAAATGAAAGCGCGTGTAAATGGTAAGGTCCTCTCGCAGGGCAACGCGTCGAGCATGTACCACGCGTGGCCGAAGCTGATTGCGCAGGCCAGCCGCGACGCGGAGCTTTTTCCCGGCGACCTGATCGGCAGCGGAACCGTCGGCACCGGCTGCATCCTGGAACTCGGCCCCGAGAACACCGGCGGCTGGCTAAAGCCCGGGGATGTGGTTGAATTGGAGATCGAGCGGCTGGGCGTGCTGCGGACGCCGATCGTGGAACGGCCTGCATAGTTTCTGCAGTTCGATGCTGGAGGTGCCCATGAATTCTTACATGCGACTCGGCGATGTGCCCAAGAAGCGCCACATCATGCTCAAGCGCGACACCGCCAGCAGCTTCAAGGGCGAGGGCATCTGCTACGAACACGTCATCACCACCGAAGGCTTCGACCGCGCGTACTCGATCCGCTACCACCTGCGCCCGCCGACGCGCGTGAAGGACGTCAAGATCGCCGGGCACATGCCGCTGGAACGGACCGCCGAGCTGCCGCTGCGCGTGCATCACCTTAAATCCGCACAGTTGCCGCGCGCGGGCGATGCGCTCTCGGGCCGCGTGCCGCTCTTCTTTAATGAGGATATGGCGTGCTACCGCTGCAAACCGGCGGACGCGATGGCGACGCTCTACCGCAACGCGGGCGCGGACGAAGTGGTCTACATCTACGCCGGAGGTGGCACACTCGAGACGCCCTACGGCCGGCAGCCGTACCGCGAAGGCGATTACGTCGTGATTCCGCGCGGCACGACGTACATCTTGAAGCCGAAAGACGCGCAGATGGAAGATTATCTGATTCTTGAAGCGCACGGCGCGGTTCGCATCCCCAAGCGCTACCTCAACCCCGACGGGCAGATCATGCTCGGCGCGCCGTACTACCACCGCGACTTCCACGGGCCCGCCGAGCCCATCCTCATCGACAAGGAAGAAGACACGCCGATCTTGGTAAAGGACGGCGCGCGCATCACGCGCGTGACGCTCGCGCAGCATCCCTTCGATGTCGCGGGCTGGGACGGCTTCATCTATCCGTTCACGTTCAACGTGGAAGACTTCGAGCCCATCACCGGCACGGTGCACCAGCCGCCGCCGGTCCATCAGACCTTTGAGTGCCGCGGCTTCGTGATCTGCACGTTCGCCCCGCGCTATCTGGATCATCATCCCGAGGCCATCAAGGTCCCGTACGTGCACAGCAACGTCGAGGCCGACGAGGTCCTCTTCTACGTGCGCGGAAACTTCGGCTCACGCAAAGGCATCGAGTCCGGTTCGTTCTCGCTGCACCCGCGCGGCATCCCGCACGGCCCGCACCCGGGTACGATCGTGAAAAGCATGAAGGAGGCGCGCACGGAGGAACTCGCGGTGATGTTCGACACCGAAAAGCCGCTGGCCGTTACTCCGCAGGCGCTGAAGATCGACGATCAGAAGTATCCGCTGTCGTGGCTGGAGTGATTTGATGCCTGGAGGCAAACGCGCGATTTTGTTTCCCCTCCCCCCTTGCGGGGGAGGGTCAGGGTGGGGGGTGGATGACCCGGAGCTTACCCCTCTCCCTAACCCTCCCCCACAAAGGGGGAGGGAATAGATGCGATCGGTTGGTTAAAGGGGGAAGGACGCGTGCTGCCGTTTGCTCCGATCCTTGGGTTTGTCTTCCTGGTGATCGCGCCCATCGGGGTGATCGCGCACAAGTGGAGCCGGCTGCTCGAGAACGGGCGCAGCTTCAGCTTCCAGATGGGCGACCTTTACGGCGCGGTGCTGGCCCTCTCGATTGGCAGCGCGGTCTGCGTGAAGGCCTCGAAGACGCTGGACACCGAGACCACGATCGAGCTTGCGGTGCTGATGGGGCTGGGCCAAATCTTTGGCATGCTTTTCGGAATGCTGACGCAGCTTAACTCGACGGAGTCAAGCGGCGGCTGGTGGACGCGGATCGCGCACACGTTCGCGTTCGCGTGGTTCGGAGCGATCTCCGAAGTGATGCTGGGCGCGGTCATGTTGCTGATGCTGCAGCCGGTGATGTGGCAGAAATGAATCTGCCGGAAGAGAGGACCAACGCTTGATCGTCGATCCGTCCAAACTCCCCATCCGCGACACCTACCGCTTCATGATCTCCGTGATCACGCCGCGGCCGATCGCGTGGGTGAGCACCGTCAGCCCGCGCGGCGTGACGAACCTCGCCCCGTTCAGCTTCTTCAACGGCGTCGCGGCCAATCCGCCGACCGTCGTCTTCAGCCCCGTCAACCGGCGCGACGGCAGCAAGAAGGACACGGTGCTCAACATCGAGCAGACCCCCGAGTTCGTCGTCAACGTGGTCTCGTTCGACCAGGCCGCGCCGATGAACGCGTGCTCGGAAGAGCTGCCCTACGAGGTCAGCGAGTTCGAGAAGTGCGGGCTCACGCCGCTGCCTTCGGAAAAAGTAAAGCCGCCGCGCGTGAAGGAAGCCAAAGTCCAGATCGAATGTGTTCTGCACCAGATCGTCCACATCGGTGAAGGACCGCTGGCCGCGAACCTCGTCATCGGACGGATCGTCCTGATGCACGTGGACGAGAGCATCCTCGGCGAAGACGGCCTGCCCGATCCGCGCAAGCTCGACACCATCGGCCGCATGGGCGGCGAGTTCTACTCGCGCACGACGGAGCTGTTTGAGTTGCCGCGGCCGGGCGGGAAGAGATGAATATGAACCACAGAGGGCACAGAGACCACGGAGAGCGGACCGAAGCGGTAATAGGAATTGTTTTCTCTGTGTGCTCTGTGCCCTCTGTGGTTAAATGAAGTAAGGAGGCGAACCATGACCGCTCCGGGCCTCACCACCAACCGAGCGCCGTTTATCGAGGAAGTCCGCGGCAAGGGCGAGATCTACATCGGCCAGCCGTACGAGCTCTACAGCGAAGAGAACCAGGACACCTGGCGGCGCCTGTTCGCGCGCATCAAGCCCAAGTGGCAGAAGTACGCCAATCCCAAGTTTATGGAAGGAGTGAACAACCTGGCCATGGACCCCAACGCCGTCCCCAAGCTCGACGACATCAACAAGTTCCTCTGTCCGCTGAGCGGGTTCTCGGCCAAGGCCGTGAGCGGCTACGTGCCGGCGTTCCTCTTCTTCGATTGCCTGCGCAATCGCGCGTTCCCCACCACGATCACGATCCGCGACGGCAAAAACCTCGATTACCTCCCCGAGCCCGACATCTTCCACGACGTGGCCGGCCACGTGCCGATGCACACCGACAAGCTTTTTGCGGATGTGCTCGTGCGCTTCGGCGAAGTCGCGCACACCGCCGCGGAGATGGTCGCGGATATCCCGGACGAGCACGAGCGCGTGCGGCGCGTCGAGAGCATCTTGAAGGCCATGGCGCGGTTCTTCTGGTTCACCATCGAGTTCGGGCTGATGAAGCGCTCCGGCGGCGGGCTATGCGTGTACGGCAGCGGACTCTTAAGTTCCTGCGGCGAGATCGAGCACTGCATGGAATCGCCCGAGGTTCAGCGCTTCCCGTTCCAGCTTGAATGGGTGATCAACCAGTACTTCGAGATCCATCATTACCAGCCGCTGCTCTTCGTGGTCGATTCCTTCGATCACCTCTTTGAGGAGGTGGACCGCCTGGAAGCGTGGATGAAAGACGGGAAGCTGAACAACGTCAGCCCCGGCGAACCGCACGCGAACGAAGCGGACCTGAAGAGCTTCCTGCACGCCGGAGCATCCTCCGTAAAGGCGTGAATGTGCGTGTTAACGTCCGGGAGGCCGCTTGCCGCCGGGAGGCGGAGGCCGCCCGCCGGGTCCGCCTTGACCACCGCCGGGCCCGCCTTGGGGCGGACCGCCGCCTTCTCCGCCGCCTCCGCCATCAGGAGGACCGCCTGGCGGCAGATTGACCGCGCTTGCATCGCCCGTCTTGATGGCCTCGTTGGCCATGCGGATGCACTCGGTTGCGCGCGGGTCGCCGGGCCGTTCCTTCAGGCAGACGTTGTACTGAGTAATCGCCTCCTGGTACTTCTTGGCCTTCATCAGCCGGTCGCCGTCGGCCATCGCCTTCTTGAATTTATCGCTGACGTTCGGCGGCCCGCCCTCGTTGCCGCCCGGCGGTTTCTCGCCCTGGCCTCCGGCTTGACCTTGCGGCGGACGTTCGCCCTGGCCTTGCGGCGGCCGCTCGCCTTGCGCCGGCGGTTTCTCGTTGCCGCCGGGACCTGCATTCTCCTTCGGGTTCGCCTGCGCGACGGTCTTCCCAGTGGTTCCGGCCTGCGCGTCGGCCATGCCTTTCTTCACGCGCTCGTCGAGGCGCGCCTCGGGCTTCAGCGCGATGGCATCCTTAAAACTTTTTAGCGCCTCGTCGAACTTCTTCGCTTGCACCAACTGCTCGCCTTCCTCGATCAGCTTGTCGGCCTCGGTGTTGCCCTTGAGCTGCGTGCGCGCGATCTCGAGGAGCTGCTTCCGCTTCTCGTTCAGCGCCGCGTCGGGGATGGACTCTTTCTCGATGGGCGCGAGCGCCTTCTCGATGCCCGGCCAATCTTCGATGCGCTGCGCCTCGAGCGCCTTCTCGAGGGCGGCCATGACGACCTTGCGCTTCTCGCTGCCGGCGGCCATCTTGGCTTCGTCGTCGGCCTTGCGCCGGGCGGCGCCCAGGTTATCGAGACCGGCCTGCGCCTCGGCGTCGGCAGGGTGATAGACGAGTGCTTGCTTGTAGTTCGCCTCGGCCTTGTCGAATTCGTTGGCCGCGAGGGCGGTCTTGGCCTCGGCCATCTGCTTGTCGTAGGCCTGCTTGGCTTCCTCGGCCGCCGCCGCCGCCGCCTTGGCGGCGTGCTCGGCCTTCTCGATGCGGTCGGCCACCGTCGGCGCGACGGTCTCGTTCAGATCCGGATAGCCCTTGGAAGCATCGGCCTTGCCGGCCTCCTGGGCTTGGCGCAGCCAATCGAGCACCTTGGCCTGCTGGGCGTGGTCGGCCTTCTGAAGTAAGTCGCTGAAAGCTTGCGCGCGCTTGTCCAACTCTTCTTTGCGCTGCCCTAATTGGCTGGAAAGATCGCGCACGAGCGTCAGCGCGTTCGCGTTCTGCCCGGCGTTGTCGCGCAGGAATTCTTCCAGGCTCTTCCTGGCGGCCACTACTTCGGGGCTGCCACCTTTTATCGCGCCTTTGGAGTCCTCCAGCAGCCGGTCGCGCTTGGCGATGAAGTCATGCTCGTTCGAGAGCCGCTTCATGTAGAGCGCCGCAAGCACGAGCAGCAGCAGCACCGCCGCGCCGCCGCCTGCGAGGGCATACAGCTTGAGCGGGTTCTTGGCTGCCGTGGCTTCCGCGGTTTCAGGTGGAGCGTTCTCGGCGGAGGCGGCTTTGCGCGGGGCGGCGGTCGCTGCGCCCGCCCGAGCGGCAGGTTTGGCGGCAGGCTTCTTCAGGCCAGCCGCTGGTACAGATCCGGCGGGAGCCGCTCCCGCCGGATGCGCGACGATCGGTTCGAGCGCCAGCGAGTCCTCCGCCTGCGCGCCCAGCGGCGTCAGCGCGAGCTCGGACTTGGCGAGCTCAAGCGAGGCCTCGGCCTGGGGCGCGGGCATGTTCGGGAAGGTGGGAGTCGGGGGTGTCGACTTCACCACCGTGACGGCCTGGGGCGCGGCAAGTTTCGGCGCGACGCCCACCAGCGCGCGGCAGGCGCGCAGTGCTTCCAGAAGTGCGTCGCCGTCTTCGAAGCGCTTCTCGGGTTCCTTGCTGAGGCACTTGTCGAGCAGGCGCGAGGTATTCTCGCTGATCTCGGGGCGCAGGTCCCGGATGGGCGTGTGCTTGTTCTGGAGCGTATCCAGCAGCACCGCGGTCGTGGACGAACCCTGGAAAGGCGCGCGTCCGGAGAGCAGCGCGTAGAGCGTTGCGCCAAGGCTGAAGACGTCGCCTTGCTTGCGGACTTTCTTCGCATCCAGCGCCTGTTCGGGCGGCATGTAGCCCACCGAACCCATCGCCGCGAACGAACTCGTGAGCGACTGGCCGCTCTCGTCCGTGCGCGCCAGGCCCAGGTCGGCCAGCTTCGCGTTCTCGAAGAGCAGCGCGGCCTCCTGCTTGGAACTCGGGATGAGGATGTTGTCCGGCTTCAGGTCGCGGTGGATGATGCCTTCGGCGTGCGCGGCGGCCAAACCTTGCGCCGCAGCGATGCAGATATCCAGCGCCTCGGTCTCATCCAGCGGTTTGCCAGAGGTGGACTTCTTGTTGCTGAGGTACGAGCCCGCCGTGACGCCGTTGACGTACTCCATCACCAGATAGAAAAGCCCGGCCTCCTCGTTCACGTCCAGCACGCCGACCAGATGCGGGGACTTCACTTTCGCGGCGATCTGCGCTTCGCGATAGAAGCGCTGCACCGCGATGGGGTCCTGGGCGATGAGCGGAAAAGGAAGGACCTTCACCGCGACTTCCTGCGCCAGCCGCGGATGATAGCCGTAGTACACGGCGCCCATGCCGCCCTGGCCGATCTTTTTGAGCAGCGGAATGCCGCCGAGCGCGGGCACTTCCCGGCCGTCGTGGGTTACGCGCGGCGCGCCGTTGAGCAGCCGGTCGGCGTTGACGTCCGAAGCGTTGGCCTCCTTGGCCGCGGCCGGAGCGGTGAATCCGGCGATCGTGGAGTTGCTCGCGTCTCTTCCCGAGATTTCGGGCTCTGTTCTATTCGTATCCATATTGTCCTCATTTATAAAGGCGCAGCTACGGGGCTCGCAACTGCGATTAAATGAAAATGCCCGGCGCGAACGCACGTGTGCCTGGAGGTTCAAGGGAGCGCAATTTCCCGCCAGAAAACGATACCCAACTCTAGGCCGAGCCAAGGATAACCTGTTTCAAGATTGGGCTTTCGCTGGCGCTTGGCCTCCGGTAATCTGACTGCGCGTTGGATAGCAGCAGATAGCCAGCACGCAGGATTCTCGTCCATGAGCCAGCCGGATCTTTCAAAGAACGAGCAGGAGTTCCTCGGCACGTTCCAGAAGCTGCCTTCCGCCGCGCAGGCGAAGGCCGCGATGGATGCGCAGCAGAAGGAACGCGAGCGCCCCAAGCCCGAGTTCGAATGGGCCACGCGCTGCCGCATCATGCGCAAGATCGCCGACGGCGGCATGGGCAGCGTGTACCTGGCCGAACAGCTCGGCGAGGCCGATTTTTCGAAGACGGTGGTGGTCAAGCTGATCAAGGCCGACCGGCTGCAGGACACCAAAGCCAACCGCATGTTCGTGGACGAGGCCAAGCTCACGGCGGACTTGGTCCACACCAACATCGCGCAGGTGTATAACCTGGGCGTCTTCCAGAACCGCTACTTCATCGTCATGGAGTACATGCACGCCAAGACGCTGGGCGAGTACTCCAAAAAGTTCCTCTCGATCCGCCAGCTTCCGCCCACCGACATGAGCGCCTTCATCGTCAGCCGCGTCTGCCGCGGGCTCGACTACGCGCACACCAAGAAGGACCGCGACGGCCGCCTGCTGGGCATCGTGCACCGCGACGTGACGCCCTCGAACATCATGATCGACTTCCGCGGCGCGGTGAAGCTGACCGATTTTGGCATCGCCAAAGCGCTGACGATGAACATGCCCGACGAGACGAAGGTCATCATGGGCAAGTTCCCGTACATGTCGCCGGAACAGGTGGGCGCGCAGGCCACGGATCCCCGCAGCGACATCTTCTCGCTGGGGCTGATCCTCTACGAGCTGCTCACCGGCACGCACGTCTACAACGCCAAGTCGCGCGCGGAACTGCTCGAGATGATGAACAAATACCGCATCAAGGACCCGCGCAAGATCGTGCCCAACCTGCCGGACGACCTCGTCGAGATCACCATGACCGCGCTGCAGCGCGACACCGCCAAGCGCTGGCAGTCGGCCTTCGAGTTCGGCGACGCGCTGGAGAAGCAGATGTACTCGAAGGGCTACGGCCCCACGAACGAGAAGCTCGCCAAGCACATTATGGAAATCTGGCCGGAAGTGGACCGGGATAAGGTGAGCTGACGGCGCAGCGCGCCGTCGCCTGCACCGCCTTGTTAGGTTACTCCTTCGATCCAAAACTCTGCAAGAGCTCTTTCAATCTGCGGTCGATCGAACGTAAAATCCGGATGATCTTTGAAAAGTAAGAGGAACTCCCGGATGGTGCTGCGTTGAGCATCCGATAGGGCGGTGAACTTGCTCTTGCCGTAGTCGTCCAAATACGTCAGGTGGAACGTAACTCCATTCCATAGTTTTTCTTCGAGCTCAGCGAGAAGGAACGCTGGAAGATGAAAACGCATTCCTTCCGCATCGAAGAAGCTCAGGCTACTTTGACATCGGTTTAAATCGTCAGCAGAGATCGCCATCCAATTCATTTTCTCATCACGTGATCTGGACGTCGAAATGGTCCGTTCGTCTGCGTAATCATCCAGCGCCTGCCCTTGCCAAAGTCCAACACCTGAACCTAATGTCACCCCCGAGAATGTGTCCTTAATTAACTTCGCAACTCGCTCACGCTCAGCATTCATTTTTCGTACCTAACATGTACGCGACCGCATTCATGCAGTCTTTCCCTGAGAACAAAGTAGATTCCTATTCTTGGATGGTCAATCAGTTAGTTAGGGCTGCTCCCGACCCTTCATTTCACCTGTTTCCGTTTCCGTAGGAATCCGTCGATGCTCCAGTTTCCCGCACCGTGCGCGGCGAAGAACAGGAAGATGAAGCAGAGCAGCACGGCGGGCTCGCCGTGGTTCTGGATGGGCCAGAAGCCGCCCGGCTGGTGGAACTGGAAATAGGCCACCGCCATCTCTCCCGACAGGATGAAGGCCACGGGCTGCGTGAAGAGCCCGAGCAGAATCGCCGCGCCGCCGTAGAACTCCAGCGCGCCACCGATCCACGTCTGCGACAGCATGGGCGGGTGGCCGCCGTACTCGGCGGGCACGCCGCCAAACCAATCGAATAGCTTCATCCCGCCCGCCTGCAGGAACAGCAGCCCGGCCACGACGCGCAGCAAGAATAGAGTAATTTCCTTCGGCCGCTCCATGTTCATGAGAGACGCTCCTTGTTCAGTTTGCTTTTTCGGTTCTTCCGATATCGATCCTTATTTAAGGAACGGGAAGGGGGCTATCCTTGGGACCGCACGGACGCCTTCTTTTCGGCCTCGCCGTTGGATGGCGACGTGGCGGGCCGGGGGGATTCTTCCATCACATTCCGGTACTCGTAGGCCCAGTGGATTGCGTAGCCGGAGAGCGCGGCGATGGGCAGGAAGCGCGCCACGGCGACGAAGAAGGTCTGGAAGAAGAGAAGCCAGAAGGGAATCCCCGAGTCGCTGATAAACGAGCCCATCTTCGAGAAGCCCGTGTTGAGCCAGACGTCAGGGATGCTCCCGATCAGTCCGCCCACGGCGCCTGCGCCCAGGCCCCACAGCGCGGCCATGGGGTAGCGTGTGCCCAAGCCCGCCGCGAAACCCAGCGCCGCGCCCAGCAGCACTTGGTCCATTCCGTAGAGCGTTTGAAGTCCGAGAGCCACCCAGAGCACCTGAACGGTCAACCGTACCAGACCGCACCCGGCGGCGGCGGCCAAGCCGTAGGGCCGCGACTTGCGCAGCCAGAACTCCGGAGCGGCGAAGACCGCTCCGCTTAAGAATGCGAACGGGAGCAGATGCCAGGACTGGTCTAAGACATTCAGCGGACGCCAGATAAAGGTGATCAGGAGCGCCCATGCGCCGGCGCAGGCAAAGACCCACTTGCCGCGTTCGAGGATCTCATGCCGGTAAACGCCGGCCTCGGGGTCCAGGGGCGGTTCGATCTTGCGCCAGAGATCGTCCATCGTGCCCTTCCCAACGGGGGGAAAGCCGTTACCTTCCGGGATCGGCGTTTTCGGGCCCGGCGTTGATGGGTTTGCCGGAGGGTCCGACGGATTGGGCGTCACCGGAGCATCCACGCGCGCATGGACCTCGCACTCTTGATGGGCCTGCAGGCCTCGGGGAAGACCAGCTTCCGGACCCACCGCTTCCTGGCCCCTCACACCGTCATAAGCCTGGACCAGATCGACCCCAAGGGCAACGTCAAGAACGCTCGCGAGCGCGAGGCCAAGCTCCTGGGCGAGGCCCTCGCCGCGCGGCGCGACGTCGTGATCGACAACACCAATCCTACCCGGGAAGAGCGCGCAAGGTACATCGAAGCTGCCAAACAGGCCGGCTACCGCGTGGTCGGGTACTACCTGCGCAGCGACCTGAAGGACTGCATCGCCCGCAACGCCGGCCGGCCGGCCGCGGAACGAGTGCCCGAGATCGCGCTAAAGGCCACGATCAAGAAGTTCGAGCGGCCCAACTGGGACGAGGGCTACGACGAGCTCTACTACGTCTTCCCGGACCGGCACGGAAACTTTGTCATAAAAGAGTACCGGGAATAGCGCTTTCGTATATCTATCGAGCGGGTTCTGGAATCGGACGATGAAACAAGCGGACCTTTCGGCGGTCGGGGCTTGGTTTTCTGGAGCGCCAGGAGACGTTTTCGGCTTAGGTTAAGGCGGCGAACCGCTATGGCTGCGCAGAGAGTTGAACAGGAGCCAAAATTTTATGGCTATACTTACACGCAGACCTCTATAGAATTGTTGGTGGAAAAACAACTTACTCTGGATTAAAGAGTCTTGCTGCACGTTGTGTAAGGCGGCGTGATCGCAACTGAGGACTAACCGGTGGCCCTGTTCGGACGCGGCAAGAGTCTCCTCGGACTTGATATCGGCACTTCGTCGGTCAAGGCGATCGAGCTCAGCCGTTCCGGCAGCGGATTGGTGATCAGCGGTTACGGCTCGGCGCCGATCGAATCGCCCGATACGCTCGCCGAGACGATCCAGACGCTGCTCAAAGACTCCGGCATCCGCACCAAACGCTGCGCCACGTCGGTCTCGGGCCGCTCGGTGATCATCCGCCAGGTTCCGATGGCCCAGGTGCCCGACGCGGATCTGCGCCAGGCCATCGAGTACGAAGCCGACAAATACATTCCCTTCGACGTCAACGAAGTCCAGCTCGACGTCCAACGCCTCTCGGCGATCGACGGCGAGACAGCCCAGGGCCAGATGAAGGTCCTGTTGGTGGCGGTGAAGCGCAGCCTGATCGACGAACACATCGCGCTGCTGCAATCCGTCGGCTTGCAACCGGCGATCATCGACGTGGATTGCTTCGCGCTGGGCAACGCCTTCGAACTGCGCAACCTCTCGCTGGGCGTGGCCGACGACGAAGTCCGCGCGCTGATCGACATCGGCGCGAGCAAGACCAACATCAACATCATGCGCGGGAACAACAGCTTCTTTCAGCGCGAGATCTACGTGGCCGGCAACGACCTCACCGAGGCCATCGCCAAGCGCTTCGGCGAAGATCCCAAAGACGTCGAGAAGATGAAGAAGGAGCCCGGCGGCGCGCTGGAGTCCATGCAGGACGCCATGCTGCCGGTGCTCGAAGACATCGGGAACGAGATCCGGCTCTCCTTCGATTACTTCGAGAACCAGTACGACAAGCAGGTGAAGGAAGTCTTCATCTCCGGCGGCTCGGCGTACTTCCCAGGCATGGATACGATGTTCACGCAGATCTTCAACCTGCCGACGAAGGTCTGGGACCCGACGGAAGGCCTCGAGATCACCGGCGTCAATCCCGCGGGCATGGGCGGCGCGAACTCGGACATGACCGTTGCGCTCGGCCTGGCCTCGCGCATCCTGGGTTCGCTCGGCTGGACCGCTCACAGCAGCATGATTTCCACGGCGTCTTCCGCCGCACCGGTGGAAACGGGTGTCTCGGCGCCCACCGCCGTTGCACGCCCCACCACGATCGGCGCCGCGCAAGCGATGGCGTCGGCCGAGGCGCGCAAGCATTGGATCAAGGGGCTGGGCATTGGAATTGGCGGCGCCACAGCTATGGCGCTGGCGATGGCCTTTGTGCAAACCCTTGGATACACGCCCTGGTACGTGATCTTCGAGGCCATTCCCATTGGCTTGGCGCTTGGCTTCGGGATGTTTTTTGGCTCCAAGGCCATCCGCCCCATTCCCGGCCGCATGTCCGTGGTGATGAACGCACTGCTGGCCGCGACCGTTGCCTGTGGCGTGCTGTTCGGCATACGCATGGGCATGGGACAGCCCTTTAAGGCTCAACATAAGGTCGAGAAGCCCAACTTGGGCATCGACACTAGCAAGATGCCCAAGGTTCCGGAGGCTCTGGCGCAGAAGTTGGAGAAGGCGCGAGCCGAGAGAGATCAGAAATTCGACGCGGACGACATTACCGCTTATGTCCAGTTGCTCACGCATTGGCTGGGTAGTGCCGCCATCGGCATGATCATTGTGTGGACGCAGTTCGTCGCTGCTTCGCGCAGAGAGTCCCGACAGGGTTGGATCAAGCCAACTTCAGCAGGTGGATAGTCTCCAATCTTTACCCTAAACTATAGTTAATAAAAGAATATAATTATTAAATTGGGATAGAAATGCATGTTGTGTCCTTGTTTTCCTCATCCTTGGGGTTAAGCTGCCGATATCAGAATTTGGGTAGGTCTAACCATTGAAGTGGGGGTGTGACCATGCATCGAAAGACTCGCGGCTTCACCATCATTGAGCTGATGATTGTATGCACGATCATTGCGATCGTGGCATCCATCGCAGTTCCCAGCATGCTTCGCGCGCGCATGTCGGCGAACGAAGCGGGCGCCATTGGTTCGCTTCGTGCCATCGCGACGGCGCAGGTAACGTTGCGTCGCAGCGCTCCGCAGTTTGCAACCCCCTTTTATCAGCTCTACCAGGATGCCAGTGGCAACGTGATTCAGGGCATCGATCAGGCCCTGGCCAACGCGGATCTCTCAAACGCGAATCCCATCTCTAAGGAAGGCTACTACTATTGCGACCTCATCGCGGCGATTCCCAACGGTGGTGGCGCGCCTATACCTTTGAACCCCAAGATGCGTTACGGCATCTCGGCGGCGCCCGCGGACTACAATCTCACGGGCCTCAACTCGTACTACTGCGACGACAAAGGCGTCGTATGGCAGTGCGATACGGGCGAAGGCATCACCAGTCCCACGCTGTTGATCATGAACGAAAACCCCAAGGCATTGGGATACGTGGTCGCCGAATAAAGGGCTGTGTCCGTCTTCAAAGCCAGTCGATACCGAAGTTAGCCCTACCCCCAGCCCCAGCAGGGC
Organism: Planctomycetota bacterium; assembly: GCA_016200135.1. Classification (GTDB taxonomy): domain Bacteria; phylum Planctomycetota; class SZUA-567; order H5-PLA8; family H5-PLA8; genus JACQFI01. The sequence continues at coordinate 23,589 of JACQFI010000137.1, read as the reverse complement.
TGGGGTTCTTTTTTTGAGCGAGAGGATTGCTAAGCGAGGGCTGATCGAGTAGAGTGGGTTTGCCACAACGTGCAGCTAGCGGGACATAGGTAAACAGGGGGGCCTGTTCCTGTTCCATGTGCGCGAAACACCGCTCTGTCAGCGCCGCAATTCGGGCTTGACGAAAGAGGTGCTCGCCATTAGGAACCTCCATGTTTATCTATACCTTAGACCAATAGTTAGAGGGATTTCCAGACGTGGCATTATTTGGTCGGCGTAAAACCTTGTTGGGGCTCGACGTGGGCTCCGCGGCCGTCAAGGTCGTGGAACTGACCCGCTCGGGCCAAGGGCTCTTTATTTCGGGCATGGGCTCCGGGCCGATTGAGTCGGCCGAGACCATTGGAGATACCGTCCAGAAGGTTTTGAAGGACAGCGGCATTAAAACGCGGCGTTGCGTCTCTTCGGTCTCGGGGCGCTCGGTCATCATCCGCCAGGTTCCGATGGCGCAGGTGCCCGACGCCGACCTCCGCCAAGCCATCGAATACGAAGCCGACAAATACATTCCTTTCGACGTCAACGAAGTTCAGCTCGACGCGCAGCGCATGGATTTTGGGCCCGCCGGCGAGAGCGGCCAGGCCACGGCGACCGCGGGCCAGATCAAGGTCCTGCTGGTGGCGGTCAAGCGGACGCTGATCGAAGAGCATATCGCGCTGCTGCAATCGGTGGGTTTGAGCCCCGCGATCGTGGACGTGGACGTCTTCGCGCTGGGTAACGCCTTCGAGCTGCGCAACCTTTCGCTCGGCATTAACGACGCCGAGGTCCGCACGCTCGTGGACATCGGCGCGAGCAAGACCAACATCAACATCATGCGCGGGAACCACAGTTACTTTCAGCGCGAGATCTACGTCGCGGGCAACGACGTCACCGACGCGATCGCCAAGCGCTTTGGCGAGGATCCCAAGGACGTCGAGCGCATGAAGAAGGATCCGGGCGGCGCGCTGGAGTCGATGCAGGACGCGATGCTGCCCATCCTGGAAGACATCGGGAACGAGATCCGCCTGTCGTTTGATTACTTCGAGAACCAGTACGACCAGCAGGTGAAGGAAGTCTACCTGTCCGGCGGGACGGGCTACTTCCCAGGCGTGGACACGATGTTCACGCAGATCTTCAACCTGCCGACGAAGGTGTGGGACCCGACGGAAGGCCTGGAGATCCGGGGCGGGCACGCCTCGGGCCTGGGCGGAGCGAACTCGGACATGGCGATCGCCCTGGGGCTGGCCAGCCGGCTGCGCAATTTCTAACGCCGTACGAAGGGGAACGAGGCCGCGTGATACATGATTGAAATCAACCTGCTCCCCGTGGAGATGCGGCAGTCCGAAGGCACGCCGCTCCCGCGCCTGATGTCCGTCCTGGGCGGCGCCCTGGCGGCGACGCTGGGCGTCGTGCTGGTCGCGAACTACTACGTCGTGGACATTCCCCGCACCCGCCAGAACATCCGCAACATGGAAGAGACTAAAAAGAAGAAGCTGGCGGAGAAGGAAGAGGTCGACAAGCTGGAAGCCGAGATCAACAAGATCAAGACCAAGGTGAACGCGCTGAAGAACCTCGAACGCAGCCGTGTGCGCTGGGTGCGCGTCCTGGACACGTTTTCCAAGTCCATCCCCGACGGCGTGGTCGTGCGCAGTTTCCGTGTCGATCCCGAGGCTGCCGCCGGCGCCGGCCAGGAGATGGGCAAAAAATTCAAGATTTCGCTTTCGGGCCTGACGACCGGCGATACGTACGTGGACTGCACGCGCAAGCTCACCGAAACCTGGAATAACTTGAAGCGCGACTTCCAGACCGAGGGCCAGACGGCGCCCGCGCCCGCTCCGGCCGTAGCGCCCGCCGCGGCTCCGGCCGAAGGCGGCACTGAGCTTCCGCTCGGATTCAACAAACAGTTGGGGCTCAAATTCGAAGAGCCGGTGATGCAGGATTTCAGGCCCACGCAACTGCCGCTGGTGAACTTCCCGAAGCCGGATGAAGCGCGCAAGTTCCGGCAGCCGGCCTCGGGCCTCGATTTCACGATCACGATGGCCTTCTATCAGCCGCCGCCGGTGGCGGGCCAGTAACGGCAGTTTGCAGGCGAGAGGATGTGAGTCATGGCCTCAACGGAATGGTCCGAACGTACCAGGCTCCTGATCACCGTCGGCGCGGTGGTGCTGGTCAACGTCGGCGTGTGGGGCTTGGCGTACACGGCTCGCGATACCTGGGTCCTGGAAGAGGCCAAGCTCAAGAAGCTGAGCAACGAAGTCCACGTGCTGCAGCAGGCGGTGGACCGCAAGGAAGAACTGACCGCAACCTTGAACCAGAACAAGCGCACGTACGAAAAGAAGGAGAAGATGCTCCCGGAGATCACCGAACGGGACAAGTTCATCGAGTTCCTCGCGGATCTGGCGCAGAAGAAGAATCTAACCATCAAGGGCACGCCCCCGAACTACGACCGGCCGGTGGAAGGCATTCTGGGCATCCAGGACCCGCAGAATTTCCGCCGGGATATCTGGGGGTTTTCCGGCACCGCCGACTTTAAAGGCATCTGCGAGTACATGAACGTGTTGGAAGAACATTACCCCCGTTTCGTGAGCCTGGAAGGCTTGTCCATCACGACCAGCAACAGCGGCATGAACGTGACCGGCACGAAGCATGAGGTGAGTTTTTCGATCATGACGTACCGCTACGTCGGCGAAAAGTGAAGGGCAGGGCGGCAGGAGAGGCATGATGACGCACACGAGTTACCACGCCGGCGAACGGATTCCGCGCGCGGCGCTGTTGGCGCTCACCGGCATCTGCGTGCTGGGCCTGTGGCGGGCCGGCGCGGCGGATAAGCCGCCCGAGAAACCACCGGAAAAGCCGCCGGAGGCGCCTCCCGCTCCGGCATTCGCGGATGAACCCGCTTTCCTGTATGAGGATGGCGGCCGGCGCGATCCGTTCACATTCTTAAAGGTTGTGACCCCCACCCCCGGCGCGCCCGGAACGCCTGGCGATACGGGCCCAATGGTCCAAAGCGTCATCGAAGAGATCAAGGCGACCGCCGAACGCAATTACGCCCAGGCCGAGCAACTGATGATGGCCGGCAATCCGCGCGACGCGGTAACGCAGTGCGATAAGGGCCTGGACGCCTTCCGCGAGGTCAAGAACGTGGAGGACGTGCCGGCGCTGCAGGACTTGCGCGAACGCCTCTTCCGCCTGCGCAAGGCCGCCGAACGCCTGCGCAACCGGGCGGACGCCGAACTGGCGTTCAAGAACATGAACCTGCGCGTCTCCGGAGTAGTGGCCCGGGAACGCGACTCGCGCGCCATCGTGAACAATAAGGTGGTCGGCAAGGGCGACCTGATCCTGGCTTCAGACAACTCGGAAGGCGCGATCGTGGACGACATCGTGCCGGGCCGCGTGATTGTGCGTTTCCGCGGTTACAAGATGGTTCTGGATGTCTCGCAATAGAATCGGCGCGGCGATCCGGTTCGAGAGGTGACAAAAGCGAACGCGGTGGTAGAGTGGCTGCAACGCCGATTGTGTGGATTTGAGCTTGATTGCGGTCGATCCTGGAACTGAAAGGATCGGCTGGAGTTGTGATGGTTTTGTTGGACGAGTCGGCGCGGCTGCTGTCGAGCGGCGGGCTCAACCCAGGCTGATGCAGTAGGGAGGAGGGGTTTTTGATTCTCCAAGACAACATTCCCACGAAGCGCTGCGCGGGCGCAGATACGCCAAGCCGGCTGGGCCGCGCCCTGGCGCTTGCCGCCGTCCTGTCCGTAGCGCTGGCGGGCGTTCGAGCGCGCGCGGAAGAGCCCGCGACCGCGCCCCCAAAAGTCATCATCCTTGACGACCCGAACGCGATCAAAGCCGCGGCCGGTACGGGGCAGGTCTTCCCGATCAAAGTCACTGAGAAGCCGTTGAAGCAGGTGCTCGACTTCCTATCGCAGATCAGCCGCCTGAACATCCGGGCGCTGCGCGAGAAGGAAGAGAAGATGCTGGTCTCGATGGACCTCGAGAGCGTCACGTACCGCGGCGTGCTCGATTACCTCTCCAAGAAGTACGGCCTCCTGATCGACGACTCGAAGATCGACCAGAAGCTGATCTTCGTGAGTTCCCCGCCGAAGGTCTCGATGATCTTTACGCGCGCCGACATCCGCGACGTGATCAATACGATCGCGATGCAGGCCGGCGCGAACATCGTCATCGGACCCGAAGTGACGGGCGAGATCTCCATGCGCCTGGAAGACGTGCCTTGGCGCGACGCGCTCAACATCGTGGTCAAGACGCTTGATTTCGTGGCGGTGCCCGAGGCGAACGAGACGCTGCGCATCACCACGCCGAACCGGCTGGCCTCGCAGCTCCAGACCCGCATCTTCCGCCTCGCCTACCTGACGCCCGACAGCGCCAAGTACGTGGCCACACTGACCAGCGAATTCGCGCGCCGCGAGGAATCGCAGGAATCCGCCAAGGCCGGCCAGACGCTCTTCGACGTGCTCACGAACATGAAGGGACCGGAAGGCAAGCTCTCGTTCCTCAAGCGCGGCACGGCGCTGATCGTCACCGACACGGCAACCAAGCTGGACACGATGGAAATGGTGGTGAAGAAGCTCGACGTGGCGCCAAAGCAGATCTTCGTGAGCGTTAAGATCATTGTCATCACCGATACGGACCTGGAGCGCTTGGGCGTCGACTGGGGCAACGGCTTGCAGTTCAACCTTACGCCCGCCATAACCGGACCGCAGGCGACTTCGTTCCCCTTCGACGTAGGCGCCGGCCTGATTCGCGGCATGTTGGGGAACTGGACCGGAGCCTTATCGACGTTCCGAGGCATCGCGGCCGCCCCGAACTTCAATACAACCGCGACCGCGAGCCAAGGCAATCTAATCGGGACCGCGGGCTACAACAGCAACGCCGGCGGCGTCAATTCATCCACCACCGCGCTTTTCGATGCGATCCGGACGAAGACGAACTCCAAAGTAGTCCAGTCGCCGCAGCTCATGACGCTGGATAACGAGGAAGCGACAATCCAGGTCGGCCAACTCTTCCGCTACGCCGAATCGTTCGTAGCCAATACGGAAGGTGGCGGCAACGTGGCCGGCTTCCGCGAAGCGGCGGGCTCGCCGGTAAAGCTGGGCCTGCAGCTCCTGATCATCCCGCACGTGACCGGACCCGAAAACAACGTGCTGATGACGGTGATTCCGAAAACGGAAGACCTGGACCGCGTCGACTCGTTCAACGGTGGCAACGGCCTGATCCTGCAGCTTCCGCAGACGACGCAACGCATCGTGGTTACGCGCATGCTGCTGCGGAGCAACGAGACGGGCGTGATCGCCGGCCTGCGCATCAACCGCGATCGCCGGGTGGACTCGGCGGTGCCCATCTTTAGCGAGATCCCGATCCTCGGGCGGCTCTTCAAGCACCGCATTCACGACGGCGGCGTGGCGCTGGGCACCGGGCAGCCGACGAGCGAGAGTTTGATGGTATTCGTAACGCCGACCATTGTGGACATCGACGTGCGCGACGACTTCAAGTCCCAGCTTGAAAGCATCCGCAACGAAGTGTCCCATTCGTTTGCGCCGATTGGCGGAGAAGAGATCAGCCCGGCCAAGTAAGGCTCGCCGGATGTCAGGCGGGCCCCGGGTACACGTGGGCCAGGGGCGTTCCCCGGCCGTGAACAAAGGATTCAGGATCCGGTCGCGCGTGCGATGCCCGGCGTAGTTTCCGCCAGGGACGGTCGGGACGCCGCGATGATCCAACAAAAGGTCGAGATTCGGTTCGAGAAAGGTGAAGCGGTTCGCTTCATCTCCCATCACGATTTAATGCGTGCGTTTCAGCGGGCGGTGCGCCGGGCGGCGCTGCCGGTACGGCTGACGGAAGGCTTCAATCCCAGGCCGCGTATCGTCTTTCCCGCAGCACTCGAAGTAGGGATTGCCTCTCTCGACGAAGTCGCCGAACTCGAATTAACCGCATGCATCCCTCTGATTCAGTTGCAGGAACGCCTGGCGCGGAGCCTCCCGCCGGGAATCACGCTGACCAGCCTGAAGGATCTTCCCATCACGCGGAAAGTTCGCCAGCCGGAAGCGATCCGCTACCGCCTGCATCTGGCGGAGGCGGGGATGCAGGTGGCTCCGGAGGCGCTCCGGACGCTGCGGGAAGCTCCGGCGATTCCCTTCACGCGGACGCGCCGGGGGAAGGACGGGAAGCCGCGCCAAATTCAGGCGGATCTGAAGGCGTTCCTGATCGCCGCCGAGGCCGCCGGCGCCGGCGATCTCGAGGTCGAAATCGCGGCCGGCCCGAGGGGCACGGCGCGGCCCCTGGAGTTCCTCAGCTCGCTGACCCAAACGCCCCTGGAAGCCCTGAAGGGGGTGCGGGTGACGAAGCTGAAGATGACCTTGAAGGAGTCGGAGGCGACGATAACGCCGAATCCGATTCTGGAACAGGAACCGAACCCGGAAACCGAGCCGAACCTGTAAGATCCGGCGTCGAGACGCCCGAAGAAGAGCCGCAGCCCATTGTGGCCGGCCAGCCCTTTCCTGGGGCGCGGCCCGAAGAGATTCCCAAGCCCGCAGAAAAATCGCTCGGCCGCAAAGATCGGCGCGGCCGCGGCAGAGATCGGGACCGCGATCGTGGGCGGGGCCGTGGGCGCGACCGGGAGCGCGGCCCGGGACCCGTTCAGCATCTCGAAGCCGTGCTGCCATCCTTGCCGCCGAGCGGCGTTCATAAAGTCCTGCTGATGAACGCGACCGACACGGGCGAGATCCGGGTGGCTATTCTCGAGAACGGTGACCTGGCCGAGATCTTCATCGAACGCAAGAGCCACGTGCAGCAGACCGGCAACATCTACAAAGGCCGCGTTGTGAACGTGGAGCCTTCCCTGCAGGCGGCGTTCGTGGACTTGGGGCTCGAGCGCAACGGGTTCCTGCACGCCAGCGACTGCATTCCTCCCGACGGCGGCTACTCCGACCTGCTCAAGCCCGGCGCCAAGCAAAGCGCCAAGGATGCGCCTGCGGAAATCGTCGAAGCACCAGTAAGCGAAATACCTGCGGCGCCGGCGGCCGAAGGCCAGCCCGAAGCTGCGCCCGCCACGGTACCCTCCGCAGGCGTTCCAGGGGAAGGGAAGGTTCCAGGCAACGGAAAGCGGCGGCGCAGGCGGCGCGGCGGGCGCGGACGTTCAGGCCGGAGCCGCCCGAGCACCGGAGCGGCCCCGATGATCGCCCCGACGCCGGATAGCTTCGAGCCCCAGAGCAGCGCTTCAGGTGAGGCTCCTGCCGCTCCGCCGGACCCAAGCCCGGAGCCGCAGCCGGTCTCAAACGAACCTTCCGCATCTTCGGAACCCGCGCCCGCGACACCCGCGCCTGAGACGCACGAGGAACCCGCGGCGCCTGCCGCTCCGGCGGCCGATACGTTTACGGCGGACTCCACGGCCGGGGACGAAGAGGATTCCGGAAGCGACAGTGGGAAAGACGGCGACGAGGAACAGAACGGCGACGAAGAAGAGAGCACCGAGGGCGACGAAGGCTCCGAAGATGCAGAGAAAGAACGGGGTGAGGAGCACGAGACCTTCCCCGTCGATCCCGCACAACCGGAGATGGCTCCATCCGAAGCCGCCGCGCTGGGTGCCGCGGCGAGCGCAGCCACCGCCCCAGGCACGCTCCAACCCGACACCGGAGCGCCGCGCCGGCCGGACGAGCGCCGCGGACGCGATGGCCGTGGCGGCCGGGGCAACGGATTCGAAAAGCGCTTCATGGTTCAGGAGATGCTCAAGCGCGGCAGCGAAGTGCTGGTGCAGGTGGCCAAGGAAGGCATGGGCCAGAAAGGCCCCGCGCTGACCACCTACCTGAGCCTGCCCGGCCGCTACCTGGTGCTGATGCCGGCGGTGCAGCGGCTGGGCGTCAGCAAGCGCATCGAGAGCGAAGAGCAGCGCCGCGCGCTCAAAGAGATTCTTGCCAATCTCAAGACGCCCGAAGGCATGGGCGTGATCGTACGCACCGCGGGGATGGGCCGTTCGCGCGAAGAACTCCAGCGGGACCTCGATTTCCTCATGCAGAAGTGGGACGCGCTTAAGAAGAAGGCGCAGATCGCCAAGGCGCCCGCGCAGCTCTTCCAGGAAGGCGACGTGATCACCCGCGTCTTCCGCGACGTGCTGGCCGACGACGTCTCCGAGATCATCGTGGACGATCCGATGGTGATGGAGCGCGCGAAGGAGTTCGTGCGCGAGATGTCGCCCGGCGCGGAATCGAAGATCAAGCTCTACTCCGATGCCGAGCCGATGTTCCACAAGCACGGCGTGGAACGGCAGCTCCAGCAGCTCTTCAACCGCAAGGTGGCGCTGAAAGGCGGCGGGTCGATCGTCATCGAGCAGACCGAAGCGATGGTCGCGATCGACGTCAACACCGGCCGCTTCCGCGAGAAGCACTCGCAGGACGAGACCATTCTCGCGACGAACCTGGAGGCCGCGCGGGAGATCGCGCGCCAGTTGCGCCTGCGCGACATCGGCGGGCTGGTGATGGTCGACTTCATCGACATGGACCACCTCGAGCACCGGCGGCGCGTCGAACGCGAGTTCAAGGCGCATCTTGCCCGCGACAAGGCGCGCATCAACGTGATGCCGATCTCTCCGCTGGGCATCGTGGAGATGACACGGCAGCGTGTGCGGCACAGCCTGCGCCGCGCGCTCTTTGAACGCTGCCCGCACTGCAACGGAGTTGGCCAGGTTAAGTCGCCTGAGACATTGGGGTTAGAGGTGCTCAGAGAACTTCGTGCATTCCTACACGATTCGACCATCGCGCGCGTGCGGGTGTCCTTGCATTCCGCGTCCGCTTGTGCGATTCTAAATAAGTTCCGCCGGGAACTGTTGAAGCTGGAAGATGTCCGAGGCACGGGCATCGAGGTGGTGGCGGACGACCGTATTCAACCCAGCCAGTTCCAGATCTCGACCGCCCGAGCCGGCGGTGATTTCGTGGTGAAGCGCATGAGTGAGGTGGACGACTATGTACGCAATAGTTAACGACCGCGGGCATCAGTACAAGGTTCGCGAGGGCGAAGTGGTTCGCGTGGACCTGCTCCCGCTCGAGAAGGGCGCAAAAGTAACCTTCGAGGAGGTGCTCCTCGTCGGCCATGACGGCGCGGTGAAGGTCGGAAGTCCGCGTGTGGCCGGCGCGAAGGTCACGGGCGTGCTAGAAGACAACGTGAAAGGCGAGAAGACCATCTCCCGCCGCCGTATCTGGACGAACAAGCACGTCGTCCGCCATGGCCACCGGATCAAGTACAGCATGGTCAAGATCCAGAAGATCGAAGGCTAAGCGCACTGCGACGGACCGCTGCGATCGGTAAAAGGAACGGGGTGGACCGCTTGGTCCACCCCGTTTTGTTTCAATGAGGCAAAGCGGGGGTTTCTTGACCTATCTCCGGCTTGGGGTTACACCAGAATGAAGAACCGGAGCGAATCCCTCGATGGCCGAACTGGTCGTCAGCGCACCCGACGGAACGGTGGCGCGCTATAACCTTGGTAATATGATGAGCATCGGACGCCACCCCGAATGCGAGGTGGTGCTTACCGATCCGATGTCTTCGCGCCGGCACTGCAAGATCGAGAAGGTCGGCGCGCAGTTCTTCGTCGAAGACAACAACTCCGCCAACGGTACGATCTTGAACGGCGAGCCGCTCAAGTCCCGCCGCCAGTACAACCCCGGCGATACGATCCAGATTGGCCTCACCAAGCTCCTCTATTCCGACTCCGAACGTCCGGGCGTGAAAGCCGGCGCGTTCGACCCGACGCTCTCCGTAGTCAGTCTGCGCGAGGACCTCAACGAGGCCGCGCCGAACTTCGATTTCACCATGGCCGCGGGCGGCGGGGCGGTCAGCGCCGACGAAGAGGCCACCAGCGACCTCACGCAGCTCAAGCGCGTCACGCAGCGCCTCAAGATCCTGCTCGACCTCGGCCAATCGCTGGGCTCGACGCTCGTCCCGCGCAAGGTCCTCCAGACCGGCCTCGACAAACTCTTCTTTGAAGTCTTCCCCCAGGCCGAGCGCGGGTTCATCCTGCTCTACGGTCCCAACGGGGAACTGCCCTCCAGCATCCTTACCGAAAACCCGGGCAACGACGCCTTGGAAGGCCGCAAGGGCCCGCTGAGCGTCAGCCGCGTGCGCAACGCCGCGGCGGGCGAAGAGGGCCAGGTGAAGGTCTCGAGCACGATCGTCAACCGCGTGCGCACGCAGCGGCAGGCGGTGCTGGTCAGCGACGCGGCCAGCGACGCGGCCTACAACCCGGCCATGTCCATGGCGCGCCTCGAGATCCGCTCGGTGATGTGCGCGCCGCTGGTGATCGGCTCCGAGGACCTGGGCATCATTTACATCGACACCAAGGACAACACGCGCCGCTTCGCGCCGGACGACCTGAACCTGCTCAACGCCGTCGCCGGCACGCTCGCGGTGGTCATCAAGAACGCGGAGCTGGCGCGCCACGCCGCCGCGGAGGCCGCGACGCGCGAAAACTTGCAACGCTTCCTCTCGCCGCATCTCGTGGACTTGATCATTAAGAAAGAGATGACCGTCGATCTGGGCGGCTCGATCAAGAAGGGCACGGTCTTCTTCTCGGATATCGTCGGCTTCACGCGCATGGCCGGCAAGATGCGCCCCGCGGACGTCGTCACGCTGCTGAACCGCTATTTCCGCGTGATGCAGGAGATCATCTTCTCGCGCGGCGGCACGGTGGACAAGTTCGGCGGCGACCAGATCATGGCCTTCTGGGGCGTGCTGGTGGAAACCCCGCAAGCCGCCGCGGCCGCGTGCACGGCGGCGGTGGAAATGCAGAACGCGATGCTGGTCTTCAACCGCGAGCTGGCGCGGGACGAGAGCATCGTCAAGCCGCCGGCGCCGCTCGGCCACGGCATCGGCCTGAACACGGGCGAGTTCGTCGCGGGGAACATCGGCAGCGAACGCAAGATCGAGTTCACCGTCATCGGGAACTCGGTGAACCTGGCGCAGCGGCTCGAAGCCACCGCGGGCCGCGGGCAGGTGTTCGTGGGCCAGGGCACGTACGACGCCATCGCCGGGCGCGCGCTGGTCTTCCGCATGCCCGAGACCTCCGTCAAGAACGTGGACGAGGCCATCTCGATCTTCTCCATTCGCGGCATCATCCCGCCCATGGGTAAGGAAAGCGCCGACTTGGTGGGCATGACCGCGCGCGTGGAGCCTTCCGCGGAGCAGATGATCTTCAGCCTGCCCTGCGTGCTGACCGTCGACGGACAGCCGGACGTGACCGGCATGGTGGTGCGGGCCAGCTTCGACGCGGCCAAAAAGTCCGGCGTCTTCCAACTGCTCACCGATCGCCCGCTGCCCCGGACCACGGCCGTGAAACTGCAGTGGCGCTTGCCCGAGAAGCCCAGCCTGCCGGCGCTCACCGCGGTTGTGGAGAAGTCCTGGGTGCCGGAACCGAAGGCGCCGGGCTCATCGAGCGTGATGCCCTCGCCGATCGACGCCGCGACCCGCCCGGCCCCGCCGCCGCACGAACACCAGGCCGCGCTCGACACGCTGGTGCTGAACGCGTCGAACGTGCCGCCGGAGATTCTCGAGTTCAAGCCCAACACGCTGATCAAGAGCGACCTGCAAAGCGCCGACCAGATCGTGCGCGCGTAGTTCCAGTATCGTTCTGAAACCACAGATGAACACGGATGAACTCGGATAGGAAACGCTCGCACGTGTGCGGGCAATCCAGATTCTCGTCACCAAAATTTGACATCTTGGCATTCATGTAGTTTCTTGCTGGCGGGGCGCCGAACCTTCCCGATGCGACGCACAGGCGGTCCTGCGCGCGCAATTTCATCTGGCCGGAGGCGTAAATATGAGCGAAGAGAAGCGGTTGTGCGAACGATGCAAGGCTGAGATCCCCCTCGAACGCGTTGAAGCCCTTCCCGATACTTTCTTATGTACCAAGTGCAGCAAAGAAGTAGGCGGCGATTACGAGATCACTATCGTCCCGGAAAACATGAGCAAAAGCGGGAGCCTGAAGAAGAACTACGGCGGCTTCAGCATGCAGAAGAAGCGTAGGACGATCAGGCCGAAAGCCGGCCCCGAACCGCAAGAGTAGCAACCACAGATAAACGCCGATGAACTCAGATACGAAACGATTTGTATCCGTGTTAATCGGCGTGGGGCTGTGGTTGCTAGACCTTCGCCAGCGCCTTCCTTAAATCCTGGATGATGTCGCGCGGGTCTTCGAGGCCGATGGACATGCGCACGCCGCCGGGGTCGATGCCTTCCTTAATCTGCCGGTTCAGGGGCACCGCCGAATGCGTCATGCTCGACGGATGCTCGACCAGCGTGCGAATCTGCCCCAGCGAGACCGCGAGCGTGATCGTGTAAGCGCCGCGGGCGAGGCGGTCGATGAGTTTCTCCGCACGATGGCGCGCCTGGGCGAGCGAGCCCTTCACGATGAAGTAGAGCATGTTGCCGGGCGCGAAGTTGCCGTCGAAGTCCACCATCTGCCGCCGCGCGAGTTCGTACTGCTGAAAACTGGGCAGGCCGGGGTACAGGACCTGCTCCACCTTCGGGTGCTGTTCGAGAAAGAGCGCGACTTCCTGGGCCGTGCGTTCCTGATGGCGCACGCGCAGGCTGAGCGTCGGGACGCCGTGGACCAGGATTGGCCACGCGCCCTTGGGGGAGAGCACGCCGCCGAAGTCCTTGCGGTACGAGAGCAGCGCGCTCTGGTCGTGGTACGACCCGATCACCGCGCCGCCCATGTCGGTGCCGAAGCCGCAGATGTTCTTGGTGAGGCTGTGGACGACCAGGTCTGCGCCGAACGTGAGCGGGCGCTGGCAGAACGGCGTCGCGAAGGTGTTGTCCACGATGATGCGGATGCGCTGGCGTTCCTTGCGCTTCGCGTTGGCCGCGTCCACGACGCGCTTCACTTCGGCCAGGTCCACGAGCTGCAAGTTGGGATTGGCGGGCGTCTCCAGATACACGGCGCGCGTGTTCGAATGGATAGCGCGTTCGAGCGCGCCCGCATGCGTAAAATCGACGAAGCTCGTGCCGATCTTGTACTTCGGGAACCACTGCGTCATCAGGCTGTAGGTCGAACCGTAGATGACCCGGTGCGCGACGACGTGCTGTCCGGAGAAGACGCAGATGCCCAGCGCCGCCGCGATCGCGGCCATGCCTGTCGCGAAGGTAACTGCGGCCTCGCCTTGCTCGGCGATGGCCAGGGATTCTTCGAGCATGTCGCGGGTCGGTTCGGCCAGGCGGTCGTAAATGTAGATCGGCGCCTTGCGGCGCTTGCGCGGGTCGTGCTCCTCTTTGGCGAACTCCGCGAAACCCCGTGCGCCGCGCGAGGCGCCTTCCAGCCGGTAGGTGGACGAAGAGGAGAGCGGGGGAACGACGTGGTGGCGGTAATCCCAGTGTTCGTCGCGCGCCCGGCCGTGGATCAGCAGGCTGTGAATCGAGTAATCGCCGGCGTTCTTGCGAACCGCGCGCGCTTTCTTGGGCATCGAGGCTTCCTCAGGGTGAGGAAGCCATCGTAGATCGTAACGCGCAAAACGTAATGCGAAAAAAGAGGACCACAGTCCGTGGCACAGGCGTCGCGCCTGTTTAACTTGCCTGAAGCTCCCATGTCGGCGCGCGCCGGCTTGAAAGCGCAGCGGCAACCGACAGGCGGGACGCTTGTGCCACGGTCTTACGGTCCGGGTGGCGGTGCGGGTACGGCTTGAGCTGGCATCGCAGCGTCGGGGAGGGTGATGTTGAAGGGGTCGATGTTCGCGCGTTCGAGCTTGAAGTAGAGATCGGTCACGGCCTTTACGGCTTTGGCGGGCAGGTTGAGGCGCACGCTGCCGCAGCCGTCCGCCGCGCCCGCGCCGAGCTTGATGGGCGCGTCTTCGAGTTTCTCGGTGAACTGCGCGGCATCGACGGCGTCGGGGTCGAGCGCGGCGTTCAAGAGCGCGCGCAGCACCGCGACCGGCATGAGTTCGACGGAAACGGAGATTCCCGCCGGTAGCTTGGCCGCCGCGCCTTCCTTTTCGGACGCCGCTTTCTCCAGCGCGGCCTTGAGCGCCGCGTCGCAATCTTTTCCGGAGGCGACCAGCATGCCCTGCTTGGTAACGGCGTAGCGCACCGGCACCGGCCAGCCGACGGTGCGCGTGTAGATCTTTTCGAGGGCCGGGAGCAGCTTGTACTTGTCGGGCATGCCGATCTGGAAGCCGCGCACCTTCGTGCCGGCCACTTCCTGCTCCGGCAGCGGCTGAAGTTCGAAAGGAGCCGGATCGCCGTCCTTGAGTTTCATCATAGGTCGTGCGCAGTCGCAACTGAACTTCACCACGGCGTCCAGCGCTTCCTTGAGCGCCGCTTCGGCCTGTGCGGGATCGGAAGCCCCGAGCGCGACCACGAGCCGCGCCGCGCCGGTCTCAGTGCTCACGGCCGCGACGCCGGCTCCGCCATCGGCTAGCGCCTGCAGTTTGACGAGCGCGGCGCAAAGCGCGCAGTCCTGCTTCGCGGGTTCATCGGGCGGGCCCGCGCGCGGCTCGCGGTGCACGACCTCGCGCGGACACGTATGAAGAGCGAGCGCGGCTTCACCCGGAAGCGCCAGCGGCAGGCTCGACGGCGTGCCGCCCGGCTTGCGCGACCAGGCCATGAACAGGTCCGTGCCCGCCAGCGCCTTTACCTGGGCCGCAAAGATCAGAGCGTCCTCGTTGAAGCTGAATCTGAGTTCCAGCGTCTCGAGCTCGCGCGTGCGATCCAGGACTTTGGCTCGTGCGGAATTCAGGTCGCCTTCAAACTGCGGCGCGAGCTTTCCGCCGAGCACGCCGGCGAGGCCCAGGACTTTCTCGAGCTCGGGCTTGTGCTGACGGCGCAGCAGGTCCAGGTTCAGGCGGATCGCGGCGTCCGGCGCGTCTGGCGCAAGAAAGGCGCCCGCGCCCTTCGCGCCCGCGGCCTCGGTGAGCGCCTTGAGCGCGGTCTCGTCCGGCGCGACCCAGGCCCATTTGGAGTCGACGCGGATCACGAGCTTGCGTTCGGGCTTGTCGAAGCCCTGTGGAATCGAGGCGTGCAGCATCCCGTCCTGCTCTTCGCCGCCGAAGACGGCTTTGATCGCGTCCTTGAGCGCCTTGGCATCTTTCACGCCCAGGATCACCGCCTGGTCGCCGAGTCCATCGGCCAGGTTCGCTTGCGTATCGAGGTAGAAGACGACGGCGGGCGCTTCCGGATCGACGCCGTCCTGCGCCGGGATGGGAAAGAGCGCCGTGCTTAAGGTCTGCCGCGCGAGCGCGCCCGAGTTCGAGACGACTTTGCCGCACCAGTTCACGAGGCGGTCGAAGCTGCCGCCCTGCTGCCGAATGGCGATCATCGCCAAGGCATTAGCCGGCATCGGCGCGGGCTCCGGCTTTTCCGCCGCGAACGCGACGGAGGAGACGAGCAGCAAGAGCAGAGAAGCCTTCAGGCGCATGCGCAATCCCTCACGTTCAACGTATGGTAAGACGCGCGAGGCGGGTTGCCATTCGTGATTTCGCTCCGCTTCTTACAGCGCGGCGGGGCCGATCTTCATAGGGGAGAAACGCTCGCGAAAATAATTGCACCTTGTGTTCTTGATTCGGTCCGTGCTTGAAGCTATCCTCGAAGACCGTTACAGACCGCCCCATTGGGATTTTTAAACGCAGCCAGATGAGAGGGTCGCCCGCATGGACCTCGACCAACTGCTTATCGAACTCGGCCAGCGCGGCGGTTCGGACTTGCACCTCAAGACGGGGCGCCCGCCGCTCTTCCGCGTGCACGGCGAACTGATGCCGCAGACGACGTACCCTGAGATCACCGCCGAGGAGATGCGCGAGACGATGTTCCGGCTGATGGGCCAGGACCGCGCGCGCATCTTCGAACAGGAACTGGAGGCGGACTTCTCGTACGAGATCCCCGGGTTCGCGCGCTTCCGCGTCAACGCGTTCATCCAGCGCGGACAGATCGGTTCGGTGATGCGCCTGGTCCCGCTGAACATCCCGACGATGGAAGAGCTGGGCCTGCCGGCCGTGATGAAGGAACTGGCCGACTGCCCCAACGGGCTGGTGCTGGTCACCGGGCCGACGGGCTCGGGCAAATCGACCTCGCTCGCGGCGATGATTAATTACATCAACCACCAGTACCACCGCCACATCGTTACGATCGAGGACCCGGTCGAGTTCGTGTACACGGACGAGCTGGCCACGATCAACCAGCGCGAACTGGGCCTCGACACCCACGAACTCCACCGCGCCCTGCGCGCCGCGTTGCGCCAGGACCCGGACGTGATTCTGATGGGCGAAATGCGCGACCCGGACACGATTCACTTTGGCATCACGGCCGCCGAGACCGGGCACTTGGTCTTCTCGACGCTGCACACCAACGACGCCAAGCAGTCCCTCGACCGTATTCTCGGCACGTTCGAAGGCTCGGAAGCGAACCAGATCCGCTTGAAGCTCGCGCTGGTGCTGCGCGGCGTGCTGAGCCAGCGGCTCTTGAAGCGCGCCGACGGGCAAGGGCGCGTCGCAGCGATCGAGATCCTGATCAACACGCCGCACATCCGCGAACTGATCGAAGGCGGCTCGACGCGCGACTTGGAAAAGGCGATCTCCGAAGGCGGCCACTACCACATGCAGACGTTCAACATGGCGCTGCACTCGGCCTTCAAGGCGGGCCAGATCACCGAGGAAGAGGCGCTCAGCAACAGCTCGGCGCCGGAAGACCTGATGCTGATGATGCGCGGCATCCGGCGCGGATCGTCGGCGGACGAGTTCGCGCAGCAGTCGGCGGGCGCGGCGACGGTTCCGGCGCGGCCCGGCGGCGCAGGCACCGGCGGCAAGGCGCTCACGACCACGAGCGTGAAGCCCATGGCTCCAGGCGGCGGCGCGGGCGCAGGGCAGAAGAAGCCGCCGGGGCGCGGGTTCGAGTAGCCAAGTCCCCGGCTCTCTCGCAGATTATTGAGTTTGCCACACGGCCGTCACCTCTTTGAGTTCCGGCGAGAGGCGCACGCGAGCGGACCAGACGTCCGGGTTCTCTTCGATGCGTATCCGCCGGCCTTCCGCTAAAAGCTCTTCCAACGCGCGCTTACTGAACACGCCTTCCACGGGTTCCAACGGTTCTTCGCGGAACGTCAGCGCGCCGGCAGGTTCGTCGACCGTCAAAGCTCCATAGGTGAACGGCCAACTGCAGAAGGCCGGGAGCGTGAGCTGAACCAGTGGGCCGCGTCGCGCGCCCGGCCTGCGCGCGGGCTTGTCAGTGCCGCGAAATTCGAGCCTGGTGGGAATGTGCCGGTGCCCGGTGAGGACCATCTGGACCTGCGGATGCCGGGCGAGCAGGCGCAGGTACGCGCCCGAGTTTTGAACGTAGTGACGGTGACCGCAGGTCTCTTCGTCGGGATGGATCAAAGGATGTTGCAGGATGATGGCTGGGCGTTCCGGCGCGCGGTCGAGCTCCGCTTCGAGCCACGCCGCGCGTTCCGGCGTCAGGAGGCCGTAGCTCTCGCCGTCCACCGTGAGATCGAAGAAGACCGCGCGCACCGCGCCGAAAGCGGCCACGCGCGAGATGGCGCTGAGGCCCAGCGTCTCCAGGATGAACGGGCGGTCCGGCAGGTAGATGGTCTCGTGGTTCCCGATGAGCGGATGAACAGGGTAAGGGGATTGCATCAGAACTTTATGGACGTCCAGCAGGTCGCGACGGCAGACCTCGATGGGCAGATGGTAACCATCGATCAGATCGCCGAGCTGCAGGATCGCGGCGGGCGGGCGCTCCTTTACTTGAGCGACCAAGAGCGACCAGAGTTCGAGCGCCCGCGCGCAGTACAACGAGTCGCGGTTCCGCTCCATGTGATGCAGGTCGCCCACCACCAGCAGCTTTAGAGAGGAAGCGCTCAAGGACGCGGACTCCTTTGCCGGTTCATGCGCTTGCTCAAGGCAAGCCGCATTCGCGCAGCCAAGCGTAGAGCGTCTTGCGGGTGACGCCAAGCGCGGTCGCCGCGCGGGACTTGTTGCCGCGCGCATCCCGCAGGGCCTTGAGCACCGTCTGCTTCCATGGATCGCCGCGCGGCGCCGATTCCCCGGCGCCGAAGCCTTGCAGGATCACGCGCTGCGGCTGGAAGTGGACGCCTTCGAGTAGCGGGCCGTCTTCGCGCAAAGCCGCGTGCAGGATTGCGTGCTGGAGTTCGCGCACGTTGCCCGGCCACGCGTGGACCTCCAGCTTTTCCATGAAGCGCGGCGAGAGGCCCACGAGGCGCTTGTTGAGCTGGATGCGGAGCCGGTTCACGCTGTCGTCCACGAGCAGGCGCAGGTCGTGGCCGCGTTCGCGCAGCGGCGGAACGTTCAAGCTGATCTGGTTCAGGCGATGGTAGAGGTCCGCGCGGAAGCGGCCCTGCGCGACCATCTCGGAGAGGCTCACGTTCGAGGCCGCGATCACGCGCACGTCCACGGGGATCACCTGGTCGCCGCCGACGCGGGTGATCTCGCGTTGCTGGAGCGCCCGCAACAGGGCCACCTGACCGTGGGCGCTCAGCGAGGCGACCTCGTCTAAGAAGAGCGAGCCGCGGTGGGCGAGCTCGAACTTGCCCTGCCGCCGCCGTTCGGCGCCGGTGAACGCGCCTTTCTCGTGGCCGAAGAGCTCGCTCTCGAGCAGCGTCTCGGGCAGCGCGCCGCAGTTGAGGGTCACGAAGGACTGGTGCGCGCGGCTGCTCAGGCGGTGGATCTGGCCGGCCACGAGTTCCTTGCCCGAGCCCGTCTCGCCCTCGACGAGCACGCTTACGTCGTACGGCGCGACGCGGCGGATCAGGCCAAAGAGCTCGGCCATGGCCGGGCTGCGGCCGACCATCTGGCCCAAGCCCGTCTCGGCTTGGGCGCTCGCCGCCGCGGCCGCGATGCTCTTGAAGCGCCGCACGGTCGTGCCCGTGATGTCCCGCAGCGGCAGGCGCTCGAAGACCGACCCGCCCGCGAAGCCTTCGACATTGGTGAAGCGGAAGAGCAGCTCGAGGTCCTCGGGCGTGGTGACCGGGCCGCCGTACGCAAGACAGGGGACCTCGCGGCCGGATTTCCGCACCGCCTCTTGCATCAAGTTGAGGTCCTTGAAGGCCTGCTGTAGCCGGTCGCGCTTTTCTTGGAGGTCCTCGATGCCCTGCGTGACGCCCATCACCAGCACGATCCCGTCCGCGCCGCTCTCAGCCCAGCGCGCGGCCTCGTCGGGCGTGAAAGAAAACGGGAAGGTCTCGAAGCCCTGCGCGCGGGCCCAGCGCAGGGTCTCGATCTCGGCCGCGAGGCCGCGGCCTTCGGCCTCGAGCCCCGCGCGCAGGGTCCCGTCGATCTGTCCCACGGAGGGCCAGTGCGTGACGGCCTGGACGCCGAGCGCCTTGAGGCGGTCCAGATATGCGGCCAGTTCGGGGTCTTCCGCCGGGCCAAACAGGCCCGCGATGATGGGGCAGGTTCCGGCGTGGGGCAGCAGGTGCTCGCGGAGCAGGCCCTCGGTCTGCGCGTTGGCGTTCCCGAAGGGCAGGTACGCGGCGATACTGGCGTGGCCGAGGTTCCGGTAGACGCCGGCGCTCAGGCCGATCAGGAGGTCGGCCCCGGCCTGGACGGCGGCGCGGGCGCACTCGCCCGACCCGGCGACGACGCCGATGGCTCGGCCCTGGCGCTTGGCCAGCTTAAGGAGGAGGTCGCGGGGGCCCATATTTTGAAAACGTGTGTATACTTTAAGTGGATATCAAAAGTAAACAACTATTCAATATAGAGCCCAAGATTGCACATAGTGTTATTGTAAACTATTAAATATATGATAGTTATAGAAACAAATGTTCGTGAGTACTTGGCCCATCTATTGCCTAGTAGAGCCTCAGGAATCGAGGAGCTCGCCCATGTTCGCCCGCTACCTTTTAGAGAAAGACCGCGAGGCGCAGGTCCAGGCGTGGGGCAAGATGGCTTGGCTCAGCGGGCCGAAGCTGACCGGAGCGGAGCACCTGACCGTGCTGGAAGCCCGGCTGGACAAGGGTGGCGGGCACAGCTTCCACTTTCACCCGCATCAGGAAGAACTGATCTTCGTCGTCGAAGGGCGCATCGAGCAGTGGCTGGAGCAGGAGTCGAAGATCCTCGGGGCGGGGGACGCGCTCTTTATTCCGCGCGAGACCGTGCACGCGAGCTTTAACGTCTTCGCCGAACCCGCGCGCGTGCTGGCGATCCTGGGTCCCTGTGCCGGTCCTGAAGGCTACGAGTGTGTGGATGTCTTCGAGCGCGCACCGTGGAAGGACCTGCGGGCACAGAAGGAGGCCCGGCATGTCTAAGCGCGCCTACGTCGTTGGCACCTGCGATACCAAAAGCGAGGAACTGCACTACGTCCGCGACCTGCTCGAGGCCGCCGGCATCCGCACGTGCCTGGTGGATGTGGGGATCAAGAGCGACGCGAAGGACGTGGATGTCACCAACGCCGAAGTGGCTGCGCACGGACGCGGCGGCGCGGCGATCCTGAGCATCGACGACCGCGGCGCGGCGGTGACGCTGATGTCCGAGGCGTTCGCGAACTTTCTGCGTTCGCGCGAGGACATCGCGGGCATCATCGGCGCGGGCGGGAGCGGCAATACCACGCTCGTCACGCACGGCATGCAGGCGCTGCCGGTCGGCCTCCCCAAGTTGATGGTCTCGACGGTGGCCGCGGGCAACATCGGGCCGTACATCGGCGGCAGCGACATTTGCATGCTGTACGCGGTCACCGATGTCGCGGGGCTGAACAGCATCTCGCGAGTGGTGCTGGGCAACGCGGCGCACGCCATGGCGGGGATGATCGGCCGCCCGGTGCCGCGTCCCGCGCAGTCGAAGCGCGCCGCGGGTCTGACGATGTACGGCGTGACCACCCCCTGCGTCACCAACGTCCGCAAGCGGCTCGAAGCGGACTTCGACTGCCTGGTCTTCCACGCGACGCCGACGGGCCGGCAGTCGCTGGAGAAACTGGTCGAGTCGAACCTGCTCGCGGGCGTGCTCGACATCACCACCACGCAGGTCGTCGTCTACGGCGAAGGCATCGCGCGCTCGAACGAGACCTGCTTCGACGCGGTGATCAAGTCGCGCCTGCCGTTCGTCGGCTCGCTGGGCGCTCAGGACATGGTCAACTTCGGGCCGCCCGAGACGATTCCGCAGCCGTTCAAACACCGGCTCTTCTACCTCCATAACGCCTACGCAACGCTGATGCGCACGAACCGGGACGAATGCGCCGCGATCGGCCGCTGGCTCGGCGAGAAGCTCAACCGCTTCGAAGGCCCCATGCGCTTTCTGCTGCCCGAACGCGGCGTCTCGATGATCGACGCCGCGGGGCAGCCGTTCTTCGATCCCGAGGCCGACGCGGCGCTCTTCGAGGCCATCGAACGGACGGTAAAGGAAACGAAGTCGCGGCGCGTGATCCGGGTGCCGCGGCACATCAACGAACCTGAGTTCGCGGCGGCGGCCGTGGAACACTTTCTGGAGATCACCTCTACAAAGAGTGCTGGTGTCATCCCCTCCTTAAGTAAGGAGGGGATAGGGGGAGGTACTCGGGAGCGGAGGAGTTAACCCCCCTGTATCCCCCCTTACGTAAGGGGGGAATTTTGCTGCGGCCGTCAAGCGTATCGCCGGCCGTTGAATAACCAGGCGTCCGCCAAGCAGTCTGGCGGCCCTCGGACCGAAAACGGAGTTCCATTTTTAGAAAGGAGCCGTACGTGAGCCAGAGCCGAAAAGAGATTCTCAAGAGGTTGCGCGGAAAAGTAGCCGAGGGCCGGCCGATCGTGGGCGGCGGGGCGGGCACGGGCATCTCCGCCAAGTGCGAAGAGGCCGGCGGCATCGACCTGATCGTGATCTACAACTCGGGGCGCTACCGCATGGCGGGCCGCGGCTCGATGTGCGGCCTGATGCCGTACGGCAACGCGAACCAGGTGATGAAGGAGATGGCCTACGAGGTCCTGACGGCGGTGAAGCACACGCCGATCCTCGCGGGCGTCTGCGCGACCGACCCCTTCATGCTGCGCGACCTGTTCCTGCAGGAGCTCAAGACGATGGGTTTCGCCGGCGTGCAGAACTTCCCGACGGTCGGCCTGATCGACGGGACCTTCCGCCAGAACCTCGAGGAGGTCGGCATCAACTACAAGACCGAGATCGAGATGGTCGCGCGGGCGCACGAGATGGACCTGCTGACCTCGCCGTACGTCTTCAACATCGAGGAAGCGAAGGAGATGACGAAGGCCGGCGCGGACCTGGTGGTGGCGCACATGGGCCTGACGGTCTCCGGGACCATCGGCGCGAAGACCTACAAGTCGCTCGACCAGAGTGTGCGCGAGATCCAGAAGATCGTCGAGGCGTGCAAGGCGGTGCGCGACGATGTGTTCGTGATCTGCCACGGCGGGCCGATCGCGAGCCCCGCCGACGCGCAGTACGTGATGGACCGCTGCGAGGGCGTGGACGGTTTCTACGGGGCGAGCTCGATGGAGCGCCTGCCCACGGAGATCGCGATGACCCAGCAGGTCGCCGACTTCGTGAACCTCAAGCTGCCGCAGCGCGAAGCCGCGGGCAAGCGGGCGTAAAGTTTTTCCCTCTCCCCTTGAGGGGGAGGGTCAGGGTGGATGCACCCAAGGCTCCCCCTCCCTAACCCTCCCCCTCAAGGGGGGAGGGGACGGGAATCGAAAGCTCGTGTGATGATGGTCTGGTTTTGTAGGGTTTGAATGGAAGGATGCTGCCGATGCCACGATTCGCATGCATGGAGCTGATGTGGGGCGACGTCGCGGGCGCGTGCTTCGAGGCGTGGCTCGACGAGGTCCGCGCGCTGGGCTTCGAGGGCGTCGCGGTGCGCTCGCTGTACGTACAGCCGTTCCTCGCCGAGCCCCGCGCGTTTGCGGAGCTGTTGAAGAAGAGAAGGCTGGCGCTGGCAGGCGTGTACCTGCGCATCGACGAGGCGCCCGCGCAGCTTGAGGGCCTCTGCGCGTTCCTGAAGCAGAACGGCTGCGCCGATCTGATTCTCTACGGCGGCACGGCGGCGACCGAGGCGGAACGCGCGGCGGCGGCGCAGCAGATCGATGCCTTGGGAGCGCAGGGGGCGGCTCATGGCATTGTGACGACGTACCACCATCACAGCGGCAACTATTTCGAGACGCTGGAGCAGACGGAGGCGTTCCTTCAGCGCACGGACCCGCGGCACGTGGGCCTCTTTTGCGATACGGGCCACGCGGCGCAGGACTTCGAGGGCCATCCGCGCGCGCGGCGCGCGCTCCTGTTTCTTGAGCGGAACTGGGCGCGCGTGCGGTACATTGAGTTCAAGGAGTGGAGTGCGGAGCTGGGCTTGAGCACGGAGCTGGGGCATGGCCAGACGGACTTCGAGGCCCTGGCCGGGCTGATCCTGCGCAAGCATTATCCGGGCTGGATCACGCTGGAGCAGAACGCGCCGACGCCGGGTTCCAAGCCCGGTGAGTGCGCGGGCCGGAGTTTACGCTTTGCGAAAAAAGCATTCGAAAAGGCCGCGTGCGGCTCGGCCGCCGCTTCGAGCGGATGAGCATCCGGTAGCTACTACTCCCTCCCCCCTTGCGGGGGAGGGCAGGGGAGGGGGGAAGCCCGTTCGAGGAACGACCCCCCTCCCTAACCCTCCCCCACAAGGGGGGAGGGG
>JACQFI010000013.1 GCA_016200135.1 Planctomycetota bacterium | reverse complement strand
CTGAAGGCCGAAGGCATCACGTGGGAGAAATGGTCCGACGAGGCCTTCGCGCGCGCCAAAAAAGAGAAGCGCCTCGTCATACTTGATCTCGAGGCTGTCTGGTGCCATTGGTGCCACGTGATGAACGAGGTCACCTACGCCGACCACAAGGTCGCCGCACTGATCCGCGATCATTACGTGGCCCTTCGCGTCGATCAGGACTCACGCCCCGATCTCTCCAACCGCTACGAAGACTACGGCTGGCCTGCAACGATTATCTTCGATGCCGACGGCAAAGAGATTGTGAAGCGCTCGGCATATATCCCGCCCAAGCCTATGGCCAAGCTCCTTCAGGCTTGCGTAGACGACCCGACGCCGGGGCCCTCCGTGCAGCCCGAGCCTGAGCTCGCATTCGCCAAGGATGCAGCGCTTCCCGACGCGCTGCGCAAGGAACTCCGCACGCTCCACCTTGAACGCTACGACCGAGACCAGAAAGGCTGGGGCTCCAGCCACAAGTACCTCGATCCGGACAGCGTGGAGTTCTCGCTCGTCCAAGCCGCGCGCGGCGACGCCGGAGCCGAGAAGATGGCGCGCGAGACGCTGGCCGCGCAGCTCGCGCTCGTCGATCCGGTCTGGGGCGGCGTGTATCAGTATTCAACCGGCGGGCGCTGGGACGAGCCGCACTTCGAGAAGATCATGTCGTTCCAGGCCGACGACCTGCGCGTCTATGCGCTTGCCTATGAACAATTCGGCGACGAAGCGTACGTAAAGGCCGCGCGCGCGATTCGCCGTTACCTGAAAGACTTCCTCACGAGCCCCGAGGGCGCGTTCTACGTCAGCCAGGATGCCGACCTCGTGCCCGGCGAGCACAGCGGTGGTTACTTCAAGCTCGACGACGCCGGCCGCCGCAAGCTCGGTGTGCCGCGCGTGGACACGCACGTCTACGCGCGCGAGAACGGCTGGGCGATTCAGGGCCTGACCGCGTTCTACGCCGCGACAGGCGAGACGGCAGCGCTCGAAGAGGCCGTCCGCGCCGCCGAATGGATCGCCGCGCACCGTGCGCTGCCGGACGGCGGCTTCCGCCACGATGAGAAAGACGCCGCCGGCCCGTACCTCGGCGACACGCTCGCCATGGGCCGCGCGTTCTTGAGCCTGTACGGAATCACGGGCGAACGCCGCTGGCTGACCCGCGCCGAGGACGCGGCGGCCTTCATCGCGAAGAACTTCAAGTCCACCGCAGGCTTCGCGACCGCGCAGGCGCAGCCGGGCGAGCCCGCCGGCCTCGCGCCGCATCCGCAGCGCGACGAGAACGTGGCGCTGGCGCGCTTCGCGAATCTGCTCCATCAGTACACGGGCAAGCCCGAACACCGCGCCCTCGCTGCGCACGCCTTCCGGTATCTCACCGCGCCCGAGGTCGCACGGCGTTTTCCCACCGCGTCGGCGCTCCTCGCCGAGGAGGAACTCGCGCTGCCGCCCGTGCACATCACCGTGGTGGGCACGAAAGCGGACGCGAAGGCCGTGGAACTCTTCAAGGCCGCGATCCGCTTTCCCGGCGCGTACAAGCGCGTGGATTGGTACGACCCCAAGGAAGGCAAGTTACCGGACAGCGACGTGGATTACCCCGAGTTGCCCAAGCCCGCGGCGTTCGTGTGCGGCAAGGGCCGCTGCTCGCTGCCGGTCATTAAGCCCGCCGAACTCCGCGACGCGGTCGAGCGGGTAACCAAACGCAAGCCGGAGTAATCTGTAATCCCCCACTTAAAAAGGGGGTGGGGTGGTGCTTCTCCCCTTGATGACCGACCCTCCCTTAATCCACTCTTTTTAATGGAGAAAAACTACGGCGCCGCGATCTCGTACAGCATGCGCGCGCCCTCCTCGCCGCCACCCGCGACATCCGCGGTGAATTTGAGCACGCCATCCTTCACCTCGGTCTTCACCTCGCCCAGCCGTTTGCCGCCGGTCGAGAGCGCCCAGACCTTAAGGTCCTTCGCGTCTTTCAGCGCGATGGCGACCGTCGCCTTGCCGCTGTGAACCAGATGCGGCAGTTTGCCCCAGTCGAGCAGCGTCTGGCGCGCCTTCTCGGCGTACTTGATCTCCGTATTCTGCAAGTCGGTCAGGTGCGTGACGAGCAGGCGCTTGCTCTCGGCGATGGCCTTGCCGTCGAGTGCGCAGATGAAGACCGTCGCGTCGGTATCGACGATCGCGATCTTCACCACGCCGGCGCCGGCCGCGATCGTCTTGCCCGCGGGCGCATAGCCACCGGCGGTGCGCGGCGTATCCAGCGTCAGGGTATCGTTGGGCGCGTCGATGCCGATCTCGCCCGTCTCGCTCTGCCAGACCTGCTTTGCCGGATCGGTGCCGTTCTCTTGCGCGATCAGCCCGCGCTCTTTCAGCAGCGCGAGCACCTTATCGCTGTCGGCGGAATAGGCGCTCAGGTCCTTGGCCGCCGCTTCCTTCGCGGCCTCGCGCGAAGCCTCGCCCGCCGGCAGCACGGCGGTATGTTTGAGCGCCTCGCCCGAGCCGGGCAGTTCGAGGCCGACGCGCGTCACCCACGCGGCCCAATTCCAGCGCGGAGCGATGCCCGGAACTTTGCCTTTGGGTGCGGCCTCGTCGGGCGTCATGCGGATCGAGAGGCTCCCCGGCGCGGCCTTCATGTCGCCGCGCAGGAAGAGGCAGATCGAGGCGCGCTCACTCGCTTGGCCCAGCGGATCGGCGGACATATCGAAGTAATCGATCTTGCTTGGCTTGAGGAGCAGATTGCGGTCGTGGCTGTAGGCGAAGCGCCAGATGCCGCTCCACCCTTGCAGCGCGCCGAGCGCGCCGGTGAGAATCCCGCCGACGCCGCGGAAGCGCCCGGGGCATGCGTAGTTGTACTCGGTGATGGTGAACGGCTTCCCGAAGATGCGCGTGAACGCGCAGCCGCGTCCGCCGCTCGCGCCGCCTGCAATGGGACTCGTGTTCGGGCAGCGGCTCGGCAAGCGCCAGGGCTTCTCGATGAACTGCGGGTGATCGACGTAGAAGTGGTCGTCCACGTAATCGTAGGCCGTGCGCGCGACGGCGTTGGTGGTCGGGTTCGTCCAGGCGTTCATGTTTGTCACGAGCGCCTTGCAGCCGAGATCCTCGCGCAGAAACTTCTTCATCTCCTCCACCATCTCTTTCTCCGTCGCGGCGAAGAAGACATCGCAGTCGCGCACGCGCGCGCCGTCGGCGTTTAAATTATCTGGCAGATCGACCGTGCCCTTCGCGGCATCTTCCGCGTCCTTAAGCTCCTTGCCCCAGGCCTCGGCGAGCCTCTCCCGCGCCGGATACTGCTTCGCGAGCCACGCGTTCCAGGCTGTCTTCCACTCGGGGGTCTCGCGCACGGCGCCGAAGTAATTGCCGAAGTTGCCCTCGTTGATCATCGATAGCCACGCGAGCGCAGGCTCTTCGGCGTAGCGCCGCTTCGTGAACGGGTTGACGTGGTCGAGCAGCGCACGCGCGAAGCGCTTCCAGTTCTCTTTCGCGCCGGCGTGCACCGGCACCAAGATCTTGAACGTGTCCATCGGGACGTTACCGGGCTTATCGACGCCGATCTCCTTCCACGGGATTGGCCGCGAGACGAACAGGTCGGTGGTGATGTAGATGCCGCGCTGTACGAATGCCGCGAGCAGGTAGTCGAGCTGGTCGATCTTTTCCGGGTTGAATGTCGTCGAATTCGCCTGGCCGGAGACGAGCTCGCCCTCGTAATGGTGGATGCGCACGGCGTTGTAGCCCAGGCGCATCAGCCGGTCGGCCACCAGATCGGCCTGTTCGTGCGTGAGGTACTGCGCGCTGAAGCAGAAGTTCCCGCCGTAGAAGCGCCGCGGGGTGGCCGGGTCCTTCTCGAACGCGAACTGTCCGTCCGGCGTTGCAATCACGCGCCCGAGTTTGCCGGCCGGAGCTTCCGTCAGGCCCATCTTGGAGAAATCGAGTGCCGAGCCCGGCTCGATGTCGAGTTCCAGATTCAGCGGAATCCACTCGGGCCCGGCCGTGATCGTAGTCGGGCCGTCGTAGCTGAGCGCCAAGCCGCCCTTCGCCGCCAGCATGAACCCGAAGGCCACGCGTTCGCCCTTGACGAATTTCTTCGAGTCGCCCTGCGGCCCGATGCGGACCGAGAACGTCGGCCCCCACTTGCGGTTGTCCTGCAGCAGCACCTGCGTCTCGGCGTCGAAGGCGAACTCCAGCGCGCCGCCGCCGGACAGCTCCAGCTTGAGCGTCTTCACCGCGCCGCTGAAGAGATGCACGTCCTTGAAGTCCCCGGGAACTTCGCCGCTCTGATCGCCCGCCGTCCACTTGCTGCCGGCCACCGTTGCGATGGCGAACTCGGCGCTCACATGCATCGTGTTCAGCGTCGCGTCGGCCTGCGGTGTAAAGCTGTACGCGGCCTGCACCGCGCCGTTCTCCTTCGCGCTGAACGCGGCTTCGCCATCGATCAGCGGCCCGCCGGGCGCTTGAATGCGAAAGACGCGCTTGGTCTTGTCCGCGGGCGGGTTCTTGTAGTCCGCGCTCGCGCTGGCCTGCTGCCACTTGGGGGTAAAGACGCCCGGATGAAACGCGCAGATCTCCTTGCCCTTGGCCGAGAGCCGCAGCACGCCGTCCGAACCGACCGACGCTTCGGTGGCCGCGGGCTCTTCAGCGCAAAGCGCGCCCTGCCAACCCGCTACCGCCGCAAGCCAACCGCAAACCAGCCACGAAATGCGCATCGCGCTCTCCTTCTTTTAATCCCCCTTTTCTAAAGGGGGAATTCTTGGGCACACCCGATCATGAATCGGAAGGTGCAGCCTTGCAACCCGTTCTTGCGCTGGATTCGCGCCGCGTTCGGCGGAGATTCGAAGGGCCTTTGGTCCGCAACAAGAGGTCACCCGGCATGAAATCGAGACGGCTCGTGATCCTGATGCTGGGGCTCGCAGCGGGCCTTGCGGTGGCCTTCGCGGTCATGCGCTGGATCGAGCATTCGCCCACGCACCTCGCCGAAGTGCTCGCCCACGACCCCGATCCTGCTAAGCGCATGCAGGCGCTGGAGGAACTAACAAAGCTGCCCGGCGAGCAGGGCGCGGACGCGCTCATCGTCGCGCTCTCGGATAAAGACTCATCTATCCCGCGCGCCGCCGCCGCGGCGTTGGCGCAGAAGCGCGTAGCGCGCGCGGCCGACTCCATCGCCGCCGTCATGAGCGCACAGGCGCCTTCGGGTCAGATCGATCTGGCCAAAGCGCTGGGGGAACTCGGCGATCCCAAAGCCGTCCCCGCCATTCTCGACGCCGTCCGCGCTCAGGAGAAGGACGCGGGCGAGAGCGACCTCGTCGTCGCGCTCGGCAAGCTTGGCTCCGGAGCCGTCGATGGACTTATAGTGGCGCTTAAGGACAAAGACGCGCGCGTGCGCGCTTATGCCGCGGGCGGCTTGGGTGGCATCGTATTCCAGATGCGCGGGCAGTCCGAAGAGAAGGCGCGCGCGGCCACGGCGGCCGCCGTCGAACCCGTCTGCGCGCTGCTGCAAGATCCGGAGGCGCTCGTCCGGCAACGCGCCGCCGACGCGCTGGGCAGTCTGCACGACCCGCGCGCGGTCGAACCCTTAATCGCCGCGCTGGCCGATCCGGATCCCAAGTCGGCGGAAATAATGGCGCGGGTGCTCTCCTACTTTCCGCGCGAGGCCGTCGATCCGCTCATCGCCGCGCTGCGCAACGACGCCTTTCCCGTG
Source organism: Planctomycetota bacterium (assembly GCA_016200135.1). Classification (GTDB taxonomy): domain Bacteria; phylum Planctomycetota; class SZUA-567; order H5-PLA8; family H5-PLA8; genus JACQFI01. The sequence goes on along the minus strand of JACQFI010000013.1, from coordinate 28,105 downwards.
CGCCGCGGCGCCGCGGAAGCCCTCGGCGAGATCGCGCTGAGCGATTCCGCTCAAGCCGCCGAACGCGCTGCGATCGAGAAGGCGCTCAAGGAAGTGGACCAGGGCCTGCTGCGCAACAACATGGAGTTCATCGCGGGCGCGTACGTCTATTACATCCGCCACGCCCAGTACATGGCCCTTCCCAAGCTCATCAACACGCTCGACGCGCTCGGCGACAAGCGCATGGCCGAAACTTTCCTCAACTGCGGTAACCCCGAACTGGCCGAGGCCGCAAAGCAGTGGGCGAAGGACAACGGCCTCAAGGTAGAGGAACGCGCAGGGGGTAGCGGCTATAAGTGGGGCAAGTGAACGGCATTTTCGATTTTTGGATTTTCGATTCACTGCCGGCAACACATAGAGCCATGCGGAATGCACTGCCTTTAATCGAAAATCCAAAATCAGAAATGCCGTTCACACGTATCCCTGCTTCGTCGGTGTGATCACCAACTCGCGCACGCATGCGCGCGGCGAGAGGCACGCGACCATCAGCACGGCTGCGGCGACGTCTTCCGCTTTCAGCATGCGCGCGCGGTGCTCGGGCGAAGTTGGCGCGGGGCGGTGGCGCAGGATCGGCGTGTCCACTTCGCCCGGATAGATGTTCGTCACGCGGATGCCCAGGTCCTTCATCTCTTCGCCCACGCTGATGCCCAACGCGGTCATCGCGAACTTCGACGCGTTGTAGCCCACGCCGCCCAGCGGCGTCGCGCGCTTGCCGCTGATCGACCCGATGTTCACGATCACGCCGTCCTGCCGCTCCTTCATCTGCGGCAGCACCGCTTGAACGCAATGGAACGCGCCGGTCGCGTTGACCTTCAGCAGCAGGTCCCAGTTCTCGGGCGAGAGCTCCGAGATCATGCGCTTGGGAATGTTGATGCCCGCGGCGTTCACCAGGATGTCGATGCGCCCGAGTTCCTTCGCGGCCCAGGCGAAGAGCGCCTCCACGTCCTTGCGCTCGGAGACGTCCGCCGCAAATGCCCGCAGCGGCGGTTTGACGGCGTGGCGCTTGACGGTCTCGTCGAGCACGTCCTTGCGCCGCCCGCAGATCGCCACGCGGCAGCCTTCCTGCGCCAGCGCTGCCGCGGTGGCCTCGCCGATGCCCGACCCGCCGCCCGTCACCAGCGCCGTCTTGCCCGTGAGCCGCATGACCCGCCTCCGCAGTTTTGTCGTTTCCGCCACCCTATCGCGAGCGCGGCCATTCTCCAGGCCGTCGCGCGCTCAGCCGCCGCCCGGCGACGAGAGGATCGTCGTCAGCACGCCCAGGAGCCACGCGCGGTCGTTTCCATCGAGGCTGCTCCCGAAGGTCAGCGTCCGCCGGTCGCTGCGTGCAACAATCGCGTCTCCGCGGATCAGGAGTTCCTCCAGTTCGCCCGTAGGGATCTCCGTCGCGCCGATCCAGAGCGGCGTGATGCGCTCCAGCCGCAGCCGCGCCGCCGAGGCCACCACGCGCTCGCGCGTTACCGCCGCCTTCAGCGCGCCGCAGAAGATCACGAACAGGACGATGGCGAAGAAGATCGCGAGCGGGAAGACCGTGAAGATCGCCACCGCCGCCACGACGGTGCTGGCGCCAAGCGCTGCCGCCGCGCAACCCATCCCGCCCTGCGGCAGCTCGAACACGGCCTCGTCGTTCTCGACGCGGTGCGCGATCCGCGTGGCCTGCGGCATCGGCGGCGGCTCGGGAAGCTTGCCGGTGCGCCGCGCGCGCTCGCGCAGCGACTCGTCGAGGTGTTCCGCATCGCGGAAACTCGGCCCCTGGCCGGAATGGTCGCGGATGCCCAGCCCGGCGAACTTCGCGGCGCGCTCGGAGAGCGTCCGGGCGCTCTCGAACTCGCGGTCTTCATGCAGCTTGACCTTGAGGTCCTGGCCTTCGAAGTAAACGACGTAGACCGTATAAGTGGAGTTCTTCGAACGCCGCGTCTCCGCGCGGATCGCCACCTCTTTGGCATGCGCGAGCGGGTACTCCTTGGTGCTCCACGGGACGACGATGCCCCACCAGTCCGCGATGATCCCGGCGCGCCGGTCCACGCGCACACAGCTCCGGCCCAGCGTCATCCACGCACCCAGGGCGAAGAAGATGAATCCGAAGGGAATGGCGACCAAGGCGCCCAGCGCCGCGCCGGGGGTCGCGATCAACGCCAGCAACGGGCCGAACATGGTGGCCAGGCCGGCAAAAAGAAACGGCAGGCCAAAAAGTCTCAGGCAGCCTTCGGTCCGGCCGAATTCAAGAACCTCGGGATCGTCCATGACCGCAATCTAAGCGCTCGGAGGAATGACGCAACGCACGCAAACAAAAAGCCCCGGCCGGAGCCGGGGCTTTTGAATGCTCGGGAAACGTTGGAAAGGTTACTCGTCTTCGACCTTGCCCGTGGTCTTCTTCTCTTCGGTCTTCTTGGGCGCGTCCGTCTTCTTCTCGCCGTCGTTGCCCAGGCCGGGAATCGTGGTGGTGACCGGCTTCTTCTCTTCCACCGGGGCCTTGTCCTCGGTCTTCTCGGGTTCTTTGCGATGTTCGAACTTCGGCGGCGGGTTCTTTTCCATCCTGGCCACCGCCGTATCGTTGGCCGCGGTCGCGGTCTTGCAGGCGTTGATGAAATCGTTCGCCGAACCCTGGTTGCCTTTCCACCACGCGCCCACCACTGTGCCGTCGCCCGTCATCACATACAGCGCCGCGCCGTCCTTGCCCTTGTTCACGATCTCGTCGGGCCAGCCCTTCTCGTCGGCGCGAATCCGGACCTTGTAAAACCCGCTGATCGCCTCGCGGACCTTCGCGTTCGGCGTGGTCTGCCCCACGCCCAGCAGCGTGACCTCAAAGTACTGCCCCGTGTGGTTCACCTGCTTCAGCGTGGAGTCGTAGACGTAGACCAGCGTGGGCTTCTTGCGCGAGCGCACCATATTGATGTCGGCGCGCTCCCATCCGAACGTCTCGTCCGCGCCGGCCACAAACGAGGCCACCGCCCATGCCGACCCCTGTGCCGCGATGCAGATGCCGACGACCGCGATGGCAATCCAAGCGCGCATGAAGCAAGCCCCCCGGTTGGCTTTGATTTTGATCCCAGTCCCGACGCAGTAGTTGCTGTACTCGTCGCTTTTCAGACGTGCCATTTTATCCGTTTGCGCTCAAAAAAGGCAAAGGAAACTTCGCCCGTACTTGTTGTTAAATCATAAAGCAACTCCTTATGAATGCCCACGTGTGCGTTGTTCATTCAGCCAGCCGTTGTATAGACCACTCCTACTTGGCGCCCAACATTTCTTTTACTACCGGCAAAATCGCGTCTGCCCAGATCTGGTAGCCCTTCGCGTTGGGGTGCAGCAGGTCGGGCATGATGTCCTTGCCCAGGGTGCCGTCGTCGGTCAGGAACTTGGGGTTGATGTCCAGGTACTTGATCTTCTTCCCATCGTCGAGCTTCGAGATCAGCTTGTTCACCTCCTCGTTCTTCACGCGCGGGGGGAACTTGCTGTCGGGACCGCGCGGAAAGATCGCGAGCAGCAGGATCTTCGAGGCCGGCTGGCGCTTTTCGACTTCCTTGACGATCGCTTCGATCCCCGCCGCCACGTCCGGAGCCTTGTCGCCGCCGTTGTTGGTGCCGATCATGATCACGGTTAGTTTGGCCTGGTAGCCTTCAAGTTCCCCGTTCTGGCAGCGCCACAGGACGTGCTCGGTGCGGTCGCCGCTGATGCCGAAGTTGGCCGCTTTGAGCGGCGCGAAGGCCTTATCCCAGATCGCCTTGCCCCCGCCGCCGCGCCAACCGTCGGTGATCGAGTCGCCCAAAAAGAGCAGGTCGATGCCGCCCGCCTTCGCGACCTTCAGGAAGCCCTCGTGCCGCGGAGGATCTTTCTGCACGGGAATGGTTGTCTTGGGGCCGCTGGGCGCCGCGGGCAGCGCATCGGTCTTCTTCTCTTCGGCGCGCACGCCCAGCGCCAGCACGCACGCCAATGCCGCAAACGCCATCGTCTTGGGCATCATCTTCGGTCTCCGAAAGCCGGGAACTGCGGGGTGAAAGGTGAGGCTCTCTTGTACCCGCTGCGCCCCTCCCTTCAAGAGCCGACGCGCGAGCGGGCGGAACATTCATAGATACTGCAGACAGCTCGGACCTATCTCGTCGGCTGCTTCGCAGCCTTTAAGGTTTGGCCTGAATGGCCAACATGAGATAGCCCAGGGTTGAGTCCCGGCTTTTTGGGACGTTACCCTGGGTAAAGGCCGCAAAAAAGGTCTTCCCCCCTCCCAAACGCCAACACGAATTTCGTGTTGGCGCTTGGGAGGGGGACCGAGGGGGAGGGCCTTTTACCCATGGCGGAGGCCCAAAAGATCGCGCATTGCCGAAAGAACTATTCGTTTTCCTGAAATCCAAAAGCCTCACGCCATAAAAAGGCATTTGGGCATGTCGGATCCAAAAAGGTGTTCTTGCCGGACATGAATTTAAGTAACTGCCAGTCTTCAGGACCTGGACAACCAATTTTTGACCAGCGTGACATCAGGTCTATAAAATTTTCACCCAATTTGTAACCGTGAGACGTGCATCCATCGTGACTGAGGTAAATCATTTGAGGGTCTTCCGTACCCCGAGAATAAAAAGCAATGACATCCCCATTGGGAACATGAATTACGGATTGGCTATTCTGCCAAAGGATATCATATGAATTGGAAGAGTCCGAAAAGCAGCTCTCAACCCAACCTGCTCTCCCCTCTTCCAAGCCTAGCATTTGGTCCAAATCCCAAGAAAACCCTCCACTGAAAATCCCTTTAAGCGCAGTAGGAAGTTTGAACTTATTGGGTAGATACCAATCGAATTCAACTCCTGAAGAAAACTCAAGAAGAACTTGACGAAAGGACGCTGGGAGACGAAATCCAAGTGCATGCTCAACAGCTTGTACTTCTGATAAGGCAGCAGGTTTCTTAACCTCCAACTGACGAACTTTTCCTCCTAGTCGTTTGCATGCTGAAAGCGCGTTTTGCCACTGTTTGACCCAAAGAGCCGGATTAAAGGCATGCACTTCGATTTCCTTTTTCATTTTCACATCCAAAATTCACTTAGGATATGTTAGCCCGCTGTTCTCGCGGAACTCCTTGTTTTTCTTTTCTACGTCCTGGTTGATCGAGGCTAGGTCGGAATATTTATTTGATGCCGTATCGTTTTTTTACTTCCGCCAGGCTTAGGCCGCGACCCGTTTTGATGCTATTTCGGGAGCGTCCCATGGCGCGTTTAAAAACGGGGCTGCGCGAAACGACGTAAGATTCCCAATCGCGGCCATTGAGCGGGACCAAGGCCCAACCCGGCTTGCCATTATGCGTGACCAGAACCGTATTGCGGGACGCCAGGGCAAGGAGTTTGTTGGCGGAAATACCTTTTAGGCTGGACTCCTTCATCGCTTTCATAACTGAATCTCCTGGCCGGCAATGAAGACACGATTATGTACTTTTCGACCGATGGCGTGAATGGTGACCAAATGCTTGGGCACCTCGGATACCGAGTAGTATACCCGGAATTCGCCTAGCCGCAGTTCCCAAGACGCAAATTTATTGGGGCGCATCGGCTTACGATTGCGTGTAGCCCGAAGCGGTTCGTGCCTAAGTTGCACTTCGATGCCGCGAATAATGGTAACCCGGTCTGCGGCGCGAAGCTGGTCCAAATGCCGAACAGCTTCTTCCGAGAACAGTAGTTCGAACATTTTTCAATCCGCCATGACCGTAGTGCGAAATCCTATTCCCCGCCAGCCGCCCCCGCGTGATATATCTGCCCGCCCTTCTCGCGGAATTCCTTGCTCTTCTCCTCCATTCCCTTCGTGAGCGCTGCCTGCTCGTTGATGCCCTGCTGCGCGGCGTAGGCGCGCACGTCTTCGGTGATCTTCATGCTGCAGAAGTGCGGGCCGCACATCGAACAGAAGTGCGCGGTCTTCGCGCCGTCCTGCGGGAGCGTCTCGTCGTGGTAGGCCCGCGCGGTTTCGGGGTCGAGCGCGAGGTTGAATTGGTCTTCCCAGCGGAACTCGAAGCGCGCCTTGCTGAGCGCGTCGTCGCGCACCTGCGCGCCGGGGAAGCCCTTGCCCAAGTCGGCCGCGTGGGCGGCGATCTTGTACGCGATCACGCCGGATTTCACGTCCTCGCGGTTGGGCAGGCCGAGGTGTTCCTTGGGCGTCACGTAGCAGAGCATCGCGCAGCCGTACCAGCCGATGTTCGCGGCGCCGATGGCGCTCGTAATATGGTCGTAGCCCGGCGCGATGTCCGTCGTCAGCGGCCCGAGCGTGTAGAACGGCGCGTCGTAGCACTCGGCCAGTTCCTTGTCCATGTTCTCCTTGATGAGCTGGATCGGAACGTGCCCGGGGCCCTCGATCATCACCTGTACGTCATGCGTCCACGCGACCTTGGTCAGTTCGCCCAGCGTCTTGAGCTCCGCGAACTGAGCCTCGTCGTTCGCGTCGGCGATCGCGCCGGGGCGCAGGCCGTCGCCGAGCGAGAAGCTCACGTCGTACGCCTTCATGATCGCGCAGATCTCTTCGAAGTTCGTGTAGAGGAAGCTCTCCTTATGATGCGCGAGGCACCACTTGGCCATGATGCTCCCGCCGCGGCTCACGATGCCGCACATGCGCCCGGCGGTGAGCGGCACGAACGGCAACCGCACGCCCGCGTGGACGGTAAAGTAATCGACGCCCTGTTCGGCCTGTTCGATGAGCGTGTCGCGGTAAATCTCCCAGGTCAATTCTTCGGCCTTTCCGCCCACCTTTTCGAGCGCCTGGTAGATCGGGACCGTGCCGATGGGCACGGGGCTGTTGCGGATGATCCACTCGCGCGTCTCGTGGATGTTCTTGCCCGTCGAGAGGTCCATCACGGTGTCCGCGCCCCAGCGGATGCCCCAGACCATTTTCTCGACTTCTTCCTCGATACTGCTGGCGATGGCGCTGTTGCCTATATTCGCGTTGATTTTGACCAGAAAATTCCGGCCAATGATCATCGGCTCGAGTTCCGGGTGGTTGATATTCGCCGGGATGATCGCGCGGCCCGCGGCCACTTCCTGCCGCACGAACTCGGGCGTGACGTCCGCAGGAATCTTCGCACCCCAACTGAAGCCCGGGTGCTGCTTGCGGCGGTTGTAGCCGAGCTGTTCCAACAGTTCCGCGCGCTGGGCGCGGTGCAGGTTCTCGCGGATGGCGATGTATTCCATCTCGGGCGTGACGACGCCCTTGCGCGCGTAATGCATCTGGCTCACGTTCGCGCCGGGCTTGGCCTTGCGCGGGTTGCGCAGATGTTGGAAGCGCAGCAGGTCCAGGCCCTTGTCGCTCAGGCGCTCGCGGCCGTAGCGGCTGGTGAGCTGCGCCAGCGGCGCGCTGTCGCCGCGCGCCTCGATCCACTTCGCGCGGACCGGTTCGAGGCCCTTGTAGACGTCGATCTGCGCGTCCGGATCGGTGAAGGGCCCGCTCGTGTCGTAGACCGCGATGGGCGCGTTGGGCGTATCGGGCTGTCCCGGAAAGTGCGCCTTCGTCGGCGTCAGCGCGATCTCGCGCATCGGCACGCGGATATCCTTATGGATCGCTCCGTGGGCGAAGATCTTGCGCGAGGCCGGCAGCGGTCCCATCGAACGCTTGAGCACTTCCTCGCTGGGCGCGCCGTCGGCGCGTTTCTTCTGCCGTTCGACGGCTTCGCGTTCGGCCAGAACGGCGGATGGGGGGGCCATGATCGTTCTCCTTTTAGAGCAGCACCGTTCAAACGGCTATGCACGCGCAAGAGCGCCGGGCGGAGATGCTGGATTTTGGGAGAGGAGGAAAGAGAAAGAACGGAAGCGGGCGAGGGAACTTTAAACGGCATCTCGCACGTTCGTTCGGGCACTTTCCTCCGCCAGCATTACCTGGATCAGGTTCTAGGGTTTTGTCTCAGGCCCGCGCCGCCTCGCACCCACCGCGACGCGCGACCACCCCTAGTGCCCACACTCTTCAGTTGTCAGAACAGCATGTTCCGGCGTAGGGTGATTCAAGTAAAGAGAAAAAAGCGGACACCTTTTACGGTCCTTCGCGGCGCGGGCCGAGGGAGCCGTAGTCCACGAAGTGAGGCCGCAGAGCCACGCGCTTTGGCGGGGCCTGCACGCCGGCCAAGCGCGCGCGCAGCATGCGCCAAGCCTGGTCGGCCATCTCGCGCCAACTGTATTGCAGGTTGCTGATGTCGCGTTCCTCGGGCGGGACGACGCGGTCCTCGTTCGGCCGGGCGTTGTACGTCAGCAGCGAGACGTGCTGGGGCACGGAGAGCCCGAATTCCTGCAGGACCCCGCGCATGGCGCGTGCGATGCCCAGGTCCGGCGCGACGATGACCGTCGGCCAGTGGCCCATCTCCGCCAGGATCTTCTCGAAGGTTTCCTTCAACTTGATATTCAGGTTGACGCCCGACTGCGAGACCCAGGGGACCAGCGGCCAGAACTCGGCGTTCGTACCCACCAGCGCATGCTGGATGCCCGCCCGGCGCTCGGCGCACGTGGAATCCTCGGTCCAGGGATCGGCGCCGCGGGGCACCGAGAGATCGCGCCGGAGCTTATTGACGAAGAGCACGTCCGAGTGCCCGTAATCGAGGATCAGTTTCCCGGCCAGTTCGCCGCCTTTCATGCCGTCGAAGAGCACCGAGTCAATGGGCACGCCGGCGGCATCGTGGTCGCAGGAGACGACCGGCACGTTCAGTTTGGAGAGCTCCGTGAGGTAATCCGCGCTCCAGATGCCGTTGGAGACGATGGCGTCGAACCGTGCGGCTTTCACCCGGTCGAGCAGCGGGTACGGCGGAGAGGTGGCGGAGGGAATTTCACCCAGGGTGACCAGCTCGATCTCGCCGCGTTCTCCCAAGCGCACAAAATACAGGTACAGATCGGAGCAGTAACCCGTGTCCAGGTCCTTGGCCGTAGCCCAATGCAGGAATCCGACGCGCGGCTTGTCGTGGGGCAGGCGCGGCAGCGGCGCGCGGACGGCCGTGGGCGCCAGCGGCGTGCGCGTATCGACACCCTTTTGGGGCGCCCTCCTGCGCGTGGGAAGTTTTCCGGAAGAGCCCGCCATGCCGTCCCTCGAGGCCGCCTAACCGGACGGTCAGCCTATTCGGAGGGCGGGTTTGCTCAATCACGGTTCCGGGCGGCGTTCGGCCAGTGAGCCGCGGTCGACGTAGCGCGCCTGGATTCGTACGCATTTGGGCGGCGCCTGCACGCCGGCGAGCCGCGCGCGCAGCATCTTCCAGGCGTTCTCGGCCATCTCGACCCAATCGTAGGTCACGTGGCTGAACGGCGTGATCTCTTTGGTATCGGACGAGGGCCCTTGCGCATGAAACGTGGCCATGGAGATGTGCCGCGGCACTTCCAGCCCATGTTCGGCGATTACTTTCTGCGCCCCGCCGGCGATGCCGACATCCGGCGCGATGATGATCGTCGGCCAATGGCCCATTTCGGCCGTTATGCGTTTGAACATCTCGCGGACCTTCGGACCCACCTCTTCATCCGGTCCGGGCATTAAGGGCATGACGGGCCAGAATTCGGCGTCCGAGCCCACGAGCGCGCGTTGCACGCCCATCTTCCGCTCCATGTACGTCGGATCTTCGATGAATGGGTCCGAGCCCCGCGGCGCCGCGGGGTCGAACCGCAGCCGCGTGAAAAAGAGCACATCCGTGTGCTTCTTCTCCAACAGCAGTTTTCCCAGCACCACGCCCGCGGAGATCCCGTCGAAGATCACGGAGTCGAACGGCTGGCCGGTGGGATCGTGATCGACGGAGACGACCGGTATGCTCAGCGCCGCCACTTGCGCGAGGTAATCGTGGCTCCAGATGCCGTTGGAGACGAGCGCGTCGAGCTTGGCGGCCCTGACGGCCTCCAGATCCGGAAACGGCTTCGAGTTATTCTTCAAGGCCCGCCCGATCGAGACCAATTCGAATTCCCCGCGCTCCGCAAGGTTCTTGAAATACAGGTACAAGTCGGCGCAATAGGACTGCTCGATGTACTCTATATGGGACCAATTCAGGAATCCGACGCGCAGTCTCCCGCGCGGCAGTTGCGGCTGGTGCGCCCGCACTGGCGTGGGCGCGAGGGTTTTCTGCGGGAGCGGGGTGGGCGGCAGCGGCGTGCGCGAGTCGGGGTCTTTCCCAGGCTGCTCGCCGGGAGCTCCCTCGGAGGGTTTCTTTCTGTGAAACGTCGCCATAGCACCGGTGCCCGTCCCCTCTGCCGCTGACGCTAACCTTATTCGGAACCCGTCAGGGCTCAACAGGAAGAGCGCTGCGCCCAGCGCCATCTATATTGAAGAGGTGCGGGTCTCTAACAAGCCGTGAGCGTCTATTTCTTCGCCATACTCGCCACGTACTCCGAGGGCGTCATAAAGAGGCAGTGTTTGGACTCCAGGAACTCCACGATTTTCGTAAACTCTTCCCAGCGGTCCTTGTCCCATTGCGCGGCATGCCCCTGTAGCACGAAGTACTCCCGTCCTGGATGCTTGGCGAAACCTTCCATGAGCTTTTTCAGGTCGGGCATTCCGACTTTGCTCTCCAGGTTCACGTCCCAGACGCGCTCCAGCACGACGACCTTGCCCTGCTCGTTCAACTTCTTTCCCGCCTCATCGAGCGGCGTTGGGTACAGCCAGATCTTCATTTCCGGGACGTCGCTCATCGCCTTCACGGTGTTCTCGTCAAAGGACGCCGAGTACACGCCGCCCGGCGGGCCGAACCCGGGAAGCGCAAAGCCCAACTTCTCTTGCGCGAGCTTTTGCGACTTCACGAAGCGATCCTTCTGTTCTTCGTAGCTGCGATGATTGAACTCGTTGTACGGCTTGCCGTCGTCGGTGTGCACGGCATGGTCGTAGCCGTGGAACCAGAACTCGATCGCACCGCGTTTCTGCACGTCTTTGATCCACTTTGCGTAACCTTCGTTGTCGAGTTCCAGCGAGTTGCAGATGATCCCCAAGCTTGCCTTCAGCTTCTTGCCTTCGATGTAATCGACGACGCGCGTCCAGGCGCCGTTGATCGCTGCGGTCTTGGTCTTAACGTTCACGTCATCCAGTTTCAGGATAATGACAGGGCCCTTCTCGCCCGTTTTATCGGCCGAGAATTTTGGTTCCGTCGTTTTGGCCTCGGCGGACTTCTCTTCCGCCGCGCGCGCGTCCGCGCAGGCCAGCAGCCAGACCAACAGAATCCAGTGGCGCATAGTGAGGTACCCTCGCATCTGCCGCGCCGATGATGGGCGCCAGGAAGCTCCTTTGTACGGGCCAAGCCCCTGGGTGCCAAGTTCCTGCGGCCTCTCCAAACGTCGCACCATTTTCCGCGACCTTGGAAACTCCGCTGAGCCGGCATTCGAATGATTTGACCTTCAGGCAACCGTTCGTTAGTTCATAGTACGCTGATCGGCGCTAAGGCGCTTCCACCATGTGTGCCGCTTATGTTGTTGCCGTGCCTTAGCGTCCTGATGAGCCAACTTCCTGCAACGCACGGTTCTTGTAACGTCAGCGAAAGAGAGGTGGCCGCCTTGGGTTCTTTGCAGGTTTCCGAGCAGCAGTTCGCCGCCGCGCTCGACACCTTCGTCGCACGCGCCAAGCAGGAGCCGAACATCCTGGCGGTCATTCTCGGCGGAAGCATGTCGCATGACCGGGTCTGGGAGAAATCGGATATCGATCTCTTCCTGGTGGGCAAGGACGAGAAGGATCTGAAGAAGTCCGAGGGCCGCGGGTTCTATCTGGTCGAAAACGGGATCAACATCCATGCCAGCTTGCAGACGCGCAGCCGCTTCAAGCAGATGCTCGAACGGTCGCTGCAGAGTTCGTTCATGCATTCGTTCTTCGCGAAGAGCCGGCTGGTGTTCACGCGCGACGAGACCATTCGCGAGTGGTACGACAACATTCAGCGGCTTGGAACGAAGGACCGCGAGATCCAGCTCCTGCGCGTGGGCACGGGCGTGCTGCCGATCCTGTACAAGGCACAGAAATGGCTGCTGGTAAAGAAAGACCCGCAATACAGCTACGTGTGGATCCTGCATTGCGTGACCGAGTTGGCCAAGCTCGAGGTCTTGCTCGATAATCGGATCACCGGCCGCGAAGTGATCCAACAGGCCCTGGAGTTGAATCCAAAGTTCTTCAACGCCCTGTACACGCAGCCGATGGACCAGAAGAAAACCGCGAAGTCGGTGGCGCAGGCGCTGGAATCGATCGATCAATACCTGACGAAAAAGACCCGGGTCCTCTTCCAGCCTATCCTGGACTACCTGTCCGATCAGGGCGCCGTGCGCTCGGCCACCGAGATCGAGACGTACTTTCGGAACCAGATGAATCTTGAAGGCGTCACCACTGCCTGCGAATGGCTGGCGGACAAGGAGGTCATCTCCAAAGTCTCCGCGCCCGTCCGGCTCTTCGAGAAGGGCCGGGTCGGGTTTGAAGAAATGGCCTTCTACTACGAGGAGAACGCGAGTGCCAAGCGTTAGCGTCCAACCCCGCACGGCCAAGGGCAACGCTGCCGGGAACTCCGCGCCGCCCGGCATCCGCACGACCATCGACATCCACGGCGCGCGCGAGCACAACCTCAAGAACGTCTCGCTGAAGATTCCCCGCGACCGGCTGGTGGTGGTGACGGGGCTCTCGGGTTCCGGCAAGTCTTCGCTCGCCTTCGACACGATCTACGCCGAAGGGCAGCGGCGTTACATGGAGTCGCTTTCCACGTTTGCGAAACGCTTTATCGCGCAGGTGGCCAAGCCCGATGTCGACTTCATGTTCGGGCTCTCGCCGGTGATCTCCATCGAGCAGAAGACCGTCGGCCGCAACCCGCGCTCGACGGTGGGCACGATGACCGACATCGGCAGCTACCTTAATCTGCTCTACTCAACCATAGGCACCGCGCATTGCCCCTATTGCCGCGCGGAAGTCCCGGTGCGCTCCAAGAACCAGGTCCTCGAACAGCTCCTGGCGCTGCCGGAAGATTCCGTAGTCGAGCTGCGCGCGCCCGTGTTCAGGATTTACGGCGAGGACCTCAACTTCCTGTTCGCCGAAGTCCGCAAAAAGGGCTACCGGAAGATGTACCTGGACGGCAAGGAGACCGATATCAGCGAGGAGGTCAAGGTCAGCGAGTCGCGCGAGTACGAGATGGAAGTGGTGGTGGACAAATTTATTCTCAAGCGCGGCATCGAAAAGCAGATCCTCACCGGCATCCAGAACGCTTTTTCTCTGGGCGAACAGTTCATCAAGGTACAGATTCTAAAGACCGCGTCGAAGAGCGCCGCCGAGAAGTTCTATCAGGGCTTCGGCTGCCCCAAGCATCGCCTGGCGGTGGGCGACCTGCTGCCCGAGTATTTCATGTTCAACGCTCCCGTCAGCGCCTGCCGGACCTGCCTGGGGCTGGGAACGTACCTGCAAGTCCATCCCGATCTGCTCGTGCCGGACAAGACGCGCAGCATCCGCGGCGGATGTTTCGTGAAGGAAGCCTTCAACTATCAGCCGGATAACTGGGACGGCCGGATCATGTACAGCCTCTCCAAGCATTACAAATTCGATCTGGATACGCCCTTTAAAGACCTTCCGAAGAAGATCGTGAACGTGCTTTTTCAGGGCACCGGCGGCGGGAAATTTCCGCTGCTGCAGCCTCCCGATGCCAAGGTTCAGGACAACAAACACCTCGGCAAGCCGTGGGGGTTCGACGGCATCGCGCGCCGGATCGAGCGGCACTACAAGCGCTACCGCCAGAAGCAGGTCGCTCATTCGGGCATGGAGGCTTGGCTGGAGAAGGTCATGGTCGAGCACGTCTGCCCGGACTGCAAAGGCTCGCGCCTCCGTCAGACGCGGCTCTCCTTCAGCGTGAACGGGAAGAACATTCACGAGCTGGGCGCGATCAACTTCTCAGAACTGCGCGTCTTCCTCGACAAGATTCCCGCCCACGGCCGCCAGAAGCAGGCCGGCCAGCAGATCCTCCGTGAGATCGCCGGCCGCCTCGACCTGCTGCTCGGCATTGGGCTGGATTATCTGAATTTCAACCGGCGTTCGGGCACGCTTTCAGGCGGCGAGTCCCAGCGCATCCGGCTCTCCACGCAGATCGGCTCCGGCCTGATGGGCATGCTGTACGTGCTCGACGAGCCCAGCATCGGCCTGCATCCCAAAGACAATGCGAAAATGATCCGCACGCTGCGGCGCTTGCGCGACCTGGGCAACACCGTCATCGTCGTCGAGCACGACGAGGACACCATTCGCGCGGCCGACCATCTGGTGGAGCTGGGCCCCGGTCCGGGCGTCCATGGCGGCAAGATCGTCGTGGAAGGCGCGCTGAGCCAGGTGCTGGCGTGCAAGGAATCCGCGACCGGACAGTACTTCTCGGGGCGGAAGAAAATTGCCACGCCCACCACGCGCCGCAAAGGCAACGGCAAGAAACTGATCGTGCACGGAGCCCGGGAGAACAACCTCAAGAACATCCGCGTTGAAATCCCGCTCGGCCAGTTGGTCTGCATTACGGGCGCATCGGGCTCCGGCAAGAGCACCCTGGTCAATGACATCCTGTTCAAAGCGCTCTTCAACCGGCTCTACGACACTCGCGTGCTGTTCGGGGCCCATGACCGCCTCGAAGGCGCCGAGCATGTCGATCACGTGATCAACATCGACCAATCGCCCATCGGCCGGAACTCGCGCTCGAATCCCTCGACGTACATCGGCTTCTACGACGATATCCGCGATCTCTTTGCGAAGACGCCCGAGGCCCAGGCGCGCGGCTACAACGCCGGCCGCTTCAGCTTCAACGTTAAGACCGGGCGCTGTCCCGAGTGTTCCGGTGAAGGCACCATCGCCACTCAGCTTTACTTCATGCCGGACGTGGAAGTGCGCTGCGAGAGCTGCAAGGGCGCGCGCTACAACCCCGGCACGCTTGAAGTGACCTACAAGGGCAAGACGATTGCCGACGTCCTGAACATGCCGATTGAGGAAGGCGTGGGCTTCTTCGAAGACCGGCCGACCATCGCGAAAAAGATCGCGGTGCTCGACGAATTGGGCCTCGGCTATCTCACGCTCGGCCAGTCCTCCACCACGCTTTCCGGCGGCGAAGCCCAGCGCATCAAGCTCTCGGGCGAACTCAGCAAGCTCCAGCGCGGCAAACACATCCTCTATATTCTGGATGAACCCACCACCGGACTGCATCTCGCGGACATCGACCGCCTGCTGCAATGCGTTCACCGGCTGGTGGATGCAGGACATACGGTACTCGTGATCGAACATCACCTCGATGTTATCAAGACCGCGGACCATGTGATCGACTTGGGCCCCGAAGGTGGGCATAGCGGCGGCGAAGTCATCGCGTGCGGCACACCGGAAACGATCGCGCAATGCAAACGTTCCTTCACGGGACAATTCTTGAAGAAACACTTGTAGTCCACACGCTGGCGCGCAGTGGACGCACAGTGCTACCTGTATTGCTTTGGCAAATAAGAAGTTCCACACAACTTCGCCAACATCCTTGCGGCTGATGTACTTCTATTCTATATGTCGTTCACCATGACGCCGCTCGAGTTCTCGGGAATCACCTTCTGCGTTTCCATTGGAGCCGGCGTGCTCGGGTCGCTGCTGGGGCTGGGCGGCGGCATTATCATCATACCGTTCCTCACTTTACTGATGGGCATCGACATCCATTACGCAGTCGGCGCGTCGATCGTCTCGGTGATCGCGACGTCCAGCGGCGCGGCGGCGGCGTACGTGCGCGAACGCATGACTAACATGCGCGTGGCCATGGTGTTGGAACTCGCGACGACCACCGGCGCGCTGACGGGCGCGTACCTGGCCGGCGTGATCCCCGTCCGCTGGCTTTATATAACCTTTGGAGTCGTACTAGGTTATTCCGCGTTGATCATGTACCGCAAGCGGCATCAGAAGGAAGGCGAGGACGTCGCGCCGGACGCTTTAGCCGACTGGCTGCGCCTGCACGACTCGTACTTCGACGAAGCGACCGGCAAGACCATCGCTTACCGCGTGACAGGAACTAAGTTAGGACTCGTCCTGATGTACATCGCGGGGATCGTGAGCGGGCTTTTGGGGATCGGTTCCGGCGCGCTAAAGGTTCCCGCGATGGATATCGCCATGCGCCTGCCGATCAAAGTCTCTTCGGCGACGAGCAACTTCATGATCGGCGTGACGGCCGCGGCGAGCGCCGGGGTGTACTTCGCGCGCGGAGAGATCGATCCCTTTGTGGCGGCTCCGGTTATGGTGGGCGTGCTGGTCGGCGCCACGGCCGGGTCGAAGCTGCTGGGCAAGATCAACAGCGTCTGGATCCGCACCATTTTCGTCGTGGTCTTGCTCTACATCTCGCTGCAGATGCTGCTGAAAGGAGCCCACGGATGAACCCGGAAGTTCCCGCGCCCACCCCAGAACCTGATCATCCCAAAGAAGTTGGGAACGCAGTTGGAGCAGAAGTTGGGGATGACGTTGAGAATAAGGTCCGCACCGTCGAGATCCTCATCAGCAACCTGCTGCGCGGCGGCGTGGTGCTGAGCATGCTGACGGTGCTGCTCGGAACCGTTCTAAGCTTCATCCATCACCCGGATTATACGACCTCCAAGGAAGAACTCGCGCTTCTGACGCAGCCCGGCGCAACGTTCCCGCATTCGATCATGGAGGTGTTCACCGACGCGCGCGCCGGCCACGGGCAAGCTATTGTGATCGTTGGGCTTGTGTTCCTCATCGCCACGCCGGTGCTGCGCGTCGCGATCTCGATCTTCGCCTTCATGTACCAGCACGACCGCGCGTATGTGGTGATCACGACGGTGGTTCTGATCCTGCTCCTGGCCTCGTTCGCGCTCGGCAAGGTAGAAGGGTGAACCGCCGGGAACAGGATAAGCAGGATCGGCCGGATGGACCGGATATAGCGTCAAGTAACGTGGTGCAATAACCCAAAAGGGAGTCGTCTAAGTGCTATAGAGCTCTATAGCACTTTCACCACTTTTGAGGGGGTGGGAAGAGGCCCAAAAAAGATTTTTTCGGCCGAGTTTGGGGCGGCAAAAGCGGCGGTTTTGGGGCTGCGGGGGTCGGTAAGGCAGGGCAAGTCCGGTGAAATTTTTTGCCCAGAGCAGAGTCAAAAGCCTGGAGGTGATAGCTGGAATTTTGGAGAGCTCTAACACTGATTTTCATGACGCGATTTCCGAAATTGGAAATACCGGGCGTATGCAAGTCTAAATGTTAAGGTATAAACAGCAGTGAGAGAAAAACATGACCGTTCCCAACAAAGCACAAATCGCGTTTCAGCAGCAACCAACCAGGCAGCCCACAGTAGATCCGCGCCAACAAGCGAACTTAATGCGGCAGTTGTCTGCGTTTAAGGATCGCCTGCTCAACATTGACTTGAGAAACCCAAGCCTCTTCCTGCGCCGGATTGTCAAGAAGCGCAGCTTTGATCTCGCGAACCTTTCCGCCCAAACGCGTGAGCAAGCATGGGTAAAGGCGGCGAAACTTTCCGGAGAGGTTCTTCTCGTGCCCAACCGGGAAGAATCCGATGAGTCTCTACAACAGCGCGCCGATCTCCTACAGTTGTCGCGCTTCTCGGACGCGCTCACTGAAGAAACCGGCCTACAGGAACTGTTTCTAGGCCTGTGTTGGCTTGAAGGCCATGTTGATCCCCACACATACCTGCGAGGTCCGCTCCTGTTGGTTCCCATTTCGCTAAAGTTCGAGCGCGAGGGCCGTCGCGCAGGCTGGCACCTTGCCTTTGACGAAGCCCGTGAAGTGCAAAGCAACGAGGCCATGCTTGCGGCCCTAAAGAAATTCAAGGACTTCGAGACGCCGGAAGACTTGATGGAGCGGATCGGCCACGTACTTGAAAGCAGCAGCAAAGATCCTGCGTGTTCCGCACAGACCTTTTTCACAAATCTCGCCAGCGTGGTCAAGGAAGTAGGCATCCCGATACAGTCTGTGCAGTACGATGCCGGCGCCAAAATTCGCCCGCTCACGAACAAAGACCTTGCCGACCAACCACCCGTCCCTCTCAAGCTAACCAACTACCTGGTCGCGGGCCTGTTTCCGCAGACGAGCACGTCCTTGTTCTTGGATTTTGAGAACATGATCGAGCGCGCCGAAGACGGGGAGGTTCAACAGGGTATCGTCGATAATCTGGTCGAAGCGCCCGCTGATGATCAAGGGGGCAACCCGCAGATCGGAGACGTGGCTCTGGATGCCGTCTCGGACAAGCAACTGAACTTGGTGCTGCCGAGCGATCCGAGCCAGGACGCAGTAGTCGTTAAGGCTCAATCTGCTGAATGTCTTGTTGTACGTGGCCCGCCTGGGACAGGGAAATCGCAGGTCATAGTAAACCTAGTTGCTGATGCTCTCAGCCGAGGCGATCGCGTCCTGGTCGTCTGCCAAAAGAGAGCCGCGCTTGATGTGGTTTATGATCGTCTGAGCCAAGTGGGTCTTGGACATGGCGCTTTTGTCGTGCACGATCCGACGGCCGATAGGCCGGACATATACAAAAAGATTTCTACTATCCTTTCAGACGTAACTAATTCGCCCGCGGATTCCATTCCACAGGGAGTTAGCGCCCTCAGCGAAGAGATCGACCTGCTCATAGCCGAGATACGGAAGATTGTTGAGCCCTTGGGCCGCGAATTTCACGGGATTCGCCTCTCCAGAATTTATGGCCGCGCAAAACATGGCTTCAAGCCATCCCTCAATGTTCCAGCCGAATTGGCGAAATTGAACGACAAGAGCCTCACTGATCTCACTCGCACCGTGAATGAGGCAAAGCAGGGCACGCTTCGGTTTGACTTGCCAACGCGGCCCTTGGCTGGCCGAGGGAACTGGTCCACTTTGGGCCACTTTGATCAAATTCGTATCGCGGAAACCTTCAAGAAGCTTGCCGGGGTTTCGCATAAGGGTGGTCCAAGTCGGCTAATCTCGGACGCACGCCTTCGCGCCTTACTATTGGAAGCGTCCGCTGTATACGAACAGATGAAGGATCGCTGGTATCGCCATATCCTCCCCTCTTGGTATTCGGCGCGGAGCGTGGTTGGTGCGAACCAAATGCGAATGAAGAACCTTCCTGTTAGCCAGTGGCCTGAAGCCCTTACTTATGCTCAAGAGATTCGGGATTCGCTCTTCGGATTAGATGGCGTCATGAGTAAAACGTGGTTCCAGGAAATCTCCGCACTCGTGGATTCCCCGGAACAACTCCACGAACTAACGGGGGACATTCTTGCTACCGTAGAGCGCGATTTCGCAGACATACAGCAGCACGATCAAATCCGCTCAAAGCTGTCGGAAGCGCATATCAATGTCCTGCTCCACTGTGCTGAGGCCCTAGATCCCTCTGTGGACTGGGGAGAAACATTATTCCACGAAATCAATCTCCGATGGATTGACGAGGCCGAATCCAAGCATACAGCGCTTAAAGGGCAGCCGTTTCAACGCTATGAACAGTTGCGCCAGACACTTCAACAGAAGCTCGATGCGAAGCAGAAGGCGGTTGCCAAGGATTTAGCGGCCTCAATTAGGAATAGGCAAACACTGCCCACCTTCCCTCCAGACCTCCTGGCCAGAGGAAACCGAAAGGCGCAAACCGATTGGAACAGGTTGACCTCTGAAGCTGGGAAAAAGCGATCCATCAGGCCCCTTCGAGGCCTGCTTAAAGAATATCCCTGGCCCATGCGAAACGTCTGCCCATGTTGGCTTGCGACACCTGAAGCGGTGAGCGAAATCTTCCCGTTGGAGCGGGGCTTGTTTGATCTGATTATCTTTGACGAAGCATCCCAATTGGCGGTCGAGCGCGCCCTTCCCGTCATCTACCGAGGGAAGCGGACAGTGATCGCTGGCGACGAACAGCAGATGCCCCCGAGCCATTTTTTCCAATCTGCATCCGCAGATGGCGAGGACGCTGATGTTGATGGGGAGGACGATGCCCTTGCGGAAGCAAAGCAGATTGACAGCTTGCTCATGCTCGCAAAACGAATCTACGGCTTCGATTACTTGAGCTGGCACTATCGTAGTGAATTTCAGGAACTGATCGACTTTAGCAACCATGGATACTACGACGGCAAACTGATTATCGCAGCGAACATATCACGAACGGCAGACCCGCCGATTACTTGGGTCCCGGTTAAAGGAATTTGGGAAAACCGCAGGAACCAGGTCGAAGCTCAAAAAACCGTAGAGATCCTGCGTAGGCAGTTGGAGTTCAGCCGAGATTTCTCATTTAGAAGTACGGGGGTTATCACGTTCAACGAGCGGCAGCAGGAAGAAATAAAGGACGAGATCGAGCGCCAAATGGGTTTATCGGCTGAATTTGCTGAATTGTGGGCTTTAGCCAACAACCCGCCAAGTGGTAGAGTGGACGACAAGCCTTTCATCAAGAACATTGAAAATGTACAGGGCGATGAGCGTGACGTAATTATCTTCAGTATCGGTTACGCCGACGACCCTTCTGGCGTCATGCGAAAGCAATTTGGGCCTCTTAGCGTTGAAGGCGGCGAGAACCGGCTCAATGTTGCGGTCACTCGTGCCAGGAAGGCCATGCACGTAATCTGTTCCTTTGATCCTGATACGTTAGCGGTCGAGACTCTGAAGAACTTGGGGCCGCGCCGCTTTAAGCAGTTTCTCTGTTACGCCAAGGCCGTTGGACAGAAGGAAGAGCCGAAGAGGAAAAAGGTTATTTCTGATCTGAATCCGGCGATCCAGACGCCTCTTGCAAAGAGGGAGCAGTCCTTCGATTCTCCTTTTGAAGAGCAAGTTTACGAAGCAATAATAAGGGCCGGGTATCAGGTTGAGACACAGTGGGGTGTAGGTAACTATCGGATTGACTTGGCGATCGTAGACCCAGAAGTTCCCGCTAAATTCTGCCTTGGTATTGAATGCGATGGAGAGGCGTTCCACAGCGGGAAGAGCGTCCGCGAGCGCGATCTAGCTCGCCAGCGCTTCCTGGAAAGCCGGGGCTGGAAGATTGCCCGCATATGGAGTCGAAACTGGTGGTTGAACCCACGGCACGAGATTCGAAGAATCCTTAGCTTAATCCCTGCGAAGAAAGTTACTGGCTGAATAACAGTTAAGGTGACAGGGCACCCAAACTTGTCGTGTGGCACGCACAATTCCGCGCATTGCGTGGGATGCTCGCGGGCAGGCGGGAGCGTTCCCACTTCGACACCCCCTCCCGCGCCCCTACCTTTTAAGAATGTTTTAAAAGGTCGGGGCGCGGGAGGGGGCGTGGAGAGAAGGGGACGCGTGAAGTGTCGGAGGCGGGCGGGGTTTGGAGAGAAAGGGACGCGTATCGTGCCGGGAGACGAGCTGGGTTTTGAGAAGCAGGGGCGGAACGGGCGCGCGAAGTTGCCACGCCCTAGTGTAGTGCCCCATGCTTCGTGAAGTTTTCCCCTCCCCCCTTTGCGGGGGAGGGTTAGGGAGGGGGGCAGCCGCGGGTTTGTCTACCCCCCACCCTACCCTCCCCCTCAAAGGGGAGGGGGGAAAACGTCAACATTCGTGAGGCACTACACTAGCGTGCCGTAGAGTGACATCGTGATGGCAACCGTAGGTTTCAACTCGCGGCGCGCTATCGCACATCCCGTGTGTCGCAGAGCGACGCCGTGAGGGTTGCCGTGGGTTTCAACCCACGGTCGGCGCTCGCCCCCAAGCACCGGGCGTCGCGGAGCGACGCCATGAAGCATCCATCGAGAGCAGACTATTCGTGAAAATCGATCTCGTGCCGATTCAACAACGCCACGTATTCGGTTCTTGGCGCTGAATACGCTGTGGCCATGCAAAGACGTGTAGCGTAGGTGTTGGCTACGAAATTTTCCGCCGCCGCCTTCAACCGTCGCTCAGCGACGGGCCGCGGTTATCGCGCCCTTTTCCGTGGGTTGAAACCCACGGCTACCATCAAGCGCCGCTCCGCGGCGCACGACAACATCCGAAAATCGGCGAGAGCGCACCTCAACTTGGCGGGTGGCTTGAAAAATTCGGTGACAGCGCGCGCGAATATGTCTGGTAGCTCGCCCCAATTCGTGCTTTGCGGGGCGGATATTCGAAGTGCTTCGCTCAAAAATCTTCCGCGGGTGGGGGCGGGGGTTTTGGGGGGGCTGGTTTGCGGGGCTTGGTGCGGTCGATGACGGTGACGTCGAGTTTGGCTTTCTGGCCGGGGGAGACGCGGAGCTTGGGGCTCTGGCCCACGGCCATGATCTCGGCGCGCACGGCCTGCAGGGAGACTTCGTAGCCCGAAGCGACCGGGGTCGAGTAGGCGCCGTCCTTGTCGGCGGTGACGTTGAACGAGGTCGCGATGTTTGGAGTAATCCAGAGCAGCACGTCGATGCGCGCGCCGGGGATTCCCTTGCCGTCTTCGTCGACGGCACGGCCGGAGAGCGTCGCGTCGGCGGGCTTCAGGCGGATGGTCTCGCGGAACGGGTCCGCGCCCGTGGCGATCTTGCCCAGATGCGGCGCGTGCGCCGCGTCGGCGAAGACGAGGAACTGTCCTGCGAACGCGGGCGACGCGTCGAAGGCGATCTTGCCCGCCTTGTCACTCGACGGATTGGGCAGCATGAGTTCGCGATTGTCCGGGTAGCCCGTGAACCGCGCGCCTTCGACCGGCTTCCCGGCTTCGTCCAGCACCGTCCATTCGAAGCGCCGCAGCCCGGGGAAGACGGCCTGAAGCGGCGTCTCTGCCTTCGCGTCGGCCGGCGCGACGATCTCGATCTCGGCGTTCGAAGCGGGATCGGCCAGGCGGATCTTGAGCTTGCCTTCGCCGCGCACGCCGAGCTTGAGCGTGCCGGGCTTATCCATGGCGTCCAGGCGGCTGAAGAGGACGTTCTTGCCCGCCTCGTCGATGCAGGCGCGCATCCACACGTCCATGGGTTTCCCGTCGGACCGTGCGCACGCGATCGTGAGCGTGCGTTCCGGCGCCAGGGTTACCGCGATCTTCCCGGCATCTTCGCGATTGCCCGCCTTGGGCCAGTCGCGCGTGCTGTCGATGACGCGGCCTTGGTAGCCCTGCAACTCGGCGACGATGCGCACCTGGCCGGCCTTCTCAGGCGCAGGAATCTGGAAGGCCCGCATCTGTTCATTCATGCCCAGATCTAAGTTCAGGAGGAGTTCATACCGCCCGTCCACCTGGGTCCAGCATTCGCCCTGAAAAGACTGGGGCCCTTGCAGGCCCAAGCGCAGGCATGCGCCGACATGCGCATGGAGGAGCGGCTTGCCGGCGCCGTCGACCAGGAAGCCGACGACTTCTTTTTGGTTCGGGAGTGGCCGGTACGTCAGCGCGGCTTTCGCGGTCTTGCCTTTCTCGACGAGGATCTCGTCACCGGCCTCGTTGAGTCGCTCAAAGAGGTTCAGCTTGGTTGGTCCCGCGGGCGCGTCTTCGATGATGGCGAGGCCCTGCTCGTTCGCGGTGCTCCAGCGGACGCGCTGGTTCAGTTCCCTGCCGTTCTCATCCTTTTGCATGCCGCGGACCCGCGCGTTCGGCAGCGGCTTGCCTTGTTCGTCCTTGATCTCGACTTCGATGCGCCCAAACGGGAACAGGCGGAATTCGAGGCCCGCCTGGCCGGGAGCGGCTTGCTGCGGTTCCGCGACGTTCGTGTATCCGCGCACGATAAAGACCGTCGTCTTCCCGCCGCCGGGCAGGACCGTGCCAAGCGTGAAGCGGCCCTGGTCGTCCACCGGGACGGACCAGTTCGGGAAGAAGCCCGTCGAAGGGCCCTGGCCGCCGTACACCAGGATGTTCTTGGCGGGCTTGCCGTCGGCATCCAGCACGACGCCGGTGATGGGCTTGCACGGCTTGAGCCGGATCACGGGCTCGCCGGCATCCTTGTCGCCGCTCCAGAACGGGAAGCGGAGCAGTTCGAAGCCGTGCGCCTGAACGTCCCAACTGATCCGGTTTTCCGGGATGGACTCGTCGGTGAAATAGCCGTCCTTATCCGTCACGGATTCGCCATACCCGAAACTCCGCACCGTGGCGCCGGCCACAGGCTTGCCGTCGGCATCCACGACGCGCGCCCGCGCCTTCAAATAGGGCGTGACGGTCAGCGCCTTGGCCGCGACGGTCTCGCCCTGGTAAATGGGAATGGAGGTGTACCCGGTACCCTGGTGCCTGGTCGAGAGCGTGCAGACTTCCGCGGAGAAGCGGCAGCGGTTACCGGTCATGAAGCGCAGCGTGTAGCGGCCCTGGGCGTCGGTCTCAACGGCGGGCCATTTCCAGTTCCAGAGCTTGTTGAAGTCCGCGCAGGTCTTCCCGCCGGGTTCGGGCAGGATGCCCGTGCCGTCGTCGGCGTGCACCGCCACGGTCACACCGGGGATCGGCTTGCCGGTCTTGGCTTCGGTGACGGTGCCGTTGATCGTCGTGACCGGATACACGGGCGGCGTCGGTTTGCTCTCGTCCTCCTTCGGATCGCCCTGCACGGGGGCCGCGAGCGGCTGCGGGTCTTCGCGGCCGGACCCGAAGAGCTTCATCGAGACGTGCGCGCCGGCGCCGGCGAGCACCGTCAGGCCGATCACGACGCCCGCGATCTTCAGCTTGGACGCCGTCACGACTCCGGCGGCCTGCGCTTTGGCGGCCAACGCTTTGCCCACGAGCGGCTGCGCCTTCGCGGCCGCGGAGACGGCGGCGCCGGTTCCGCCGGCCACGGCCGACGTCGCGGCCGTTGCGAGCGCATGCTGGATGGCCGCGGCCATCCCCGCGGGAACGATAGGCGCGGTGTTGGCTAGCCCGCCGGTGATCAAGGCCGGCGCGGCGGCCCATCCGCCTTTTGCCAAGACCGTGCGGAGGAGTTCCAGGCCGTCGCTCACGTGTTTCGTGAGCGTGCTCTTGGGCAACTCGAGGACCGCCGCGGCCTCGGCATGCGACAGGCACTGCTCGTAACAGAGGCTGATCGGGAGGCGGTACTTGTCTTCGAGTTCGTCGACGCCGCGGCGGAGCGCGGTTAGCAGTTCGCTATCGAGCGGAACCTGGGGTTCACGAACCATGCCGGCTTCCCTCCTGTGGCGCCGGGCTTCTTCCTTCAGGTGGTCCTTGGCCGTGTTGGCCACCACTCGGAGGAACCAGGCGCGAAGTTCATCGGGAGGCAAGTTGCCGGGAAGATTACGGATGGCCTTGACGTATGCCTGCTGGACCGCGTCTTCGGCGCCGTTCGTCGAACGGAGCACGCGCACGGCCAACTGGTACGCCGGCCCGCTCAGATCGAGCAGCCGTTGCTGGGCCGTCAGGCTTTGATCCGTTGCGCTCAATGGTTGGACTTCCACATTCGCGAGCCCCATGTACTGCCTCCCAATCTATATCCTGCCAACGACGCGACCAAGGGTTTGACCAAAGGAATCTCGTGGAATTCGAACTTCTGTTTTGAATAGGGAATACGTGGCCGTGCTCTAATGAAATCCCCTCCTTATGTAAGGAGGGGTAAGGGGAGGTTAAGGCAGCGGGAAGCGCCGGTTAGGAGAGCTGTGCGGTCCGGGTTCCCGGATCCGGCGGCGCGGATTCGCCGGAGAAGAGCGTGGCGACGGCGGCGAGGCGCGCGAGGCCCTCGTGTTCGGCGAAGGTCTTGACCTTGAGCGCGAGGGTGAAGGGGTCGCCCGCGATCGGTTCACCCGCCAGGCACCGGTTCGTGTACATGCCGGTCAATACGCCGAAGGTGAAGATGGCCTCGTCTTCGCGCTTGTACTGAACGAAGGTCAGAAAATTTTTGTGGAAGCTTGCGAACCGTTCGCGCAGCACGCGCGCTTCTTCACCGGCAGCGTCCATGCGAGCCTCCTCGTAAGGTTCCAGGATGCCTCTGGGCATTAGGTACACGACCTTGAGGCCTGTTGCAAGCCTTCGGCGCAGGCGCGTTCGACGGCGCGCGCGGGGTTCAGCGCTGTTTCTCTTCGAGTTCCTTCCAACGCGCGTAGAGAGTTTCGACGCGGGCCTGGGCTTCAGAGAGGGCGTGGCAGCGATCCTGCAGCTTCTTGATGTCGGCGGCGATCTCGGGGCGTGCGAGCTCCTGCTGGAGCGCCTGCACGGCGGCCTCGCTTTCCAGGATCGCGTCCTCCATGCCGTTCCATTCGCGCTGCTCGTTGTAGGAGAGCCGCTTGGCCTTCCTGGGTGGCTCGGCCTGGGAATCTTTTTGCGCATCCTTCGGAGGCTGCGCCTGCAGGTTCGAGGCGGACTTTGAAGCGGCGGCCTTTTGGGCTTTGGCTGCGGCGAGACGCAGTTCTTCCTGCGCGCGCTCCCACTGCGTGTAATCGCTGAAGAGGCGCGCGCCGCCGCGGCCATCCAGGCCCAGGATGTCGGTGGAGAGTTTCTGGAGCATGAAGCGGTCGTGGCTGACGAGCACGACCGCGCCGGGGAAGTCGTCGAGGCTCTCTTCGAGCACTTCGAGCGAGGGGATATCGAGGTCGTTGGTCGGTTCGTCGAGCAGGAGCAGGTCCGCGGGGCGCAGCATCATGCGCGCCAGGAGGATGCGGGCCTGTTCGCCGCCGGAGAGGTCCTTCACGGGCATGTCCAACTGTTCGGGCAGAAAGAGGAAGCGCCGCGCCCACGCGGAGACGTGCATGGGCTGGTCGCGGAAGGTGACGGTCTCGCCCGAAGGCGCGAGCGCGCGCCGGAGGGTGGCTTCCTTGTCGAGGGACTCGCGGGTCTGATCGAAGTAGACCACGCGCAAGCGTTCGGCGCGTTCGATGCTCCCCGCGTCGAGCTCGAGTTCCCCCGCGAGCAGGCGCAGGAAGGTCGTCTTGCCGCTGCCATTGCCGCCGAGCAGGCCGAGCTTCATGCCCGGAGAGAGCACGAGGTCGAGCCCGCCGATGAGCTTGCGTTCGCCCAGGCTTTTCGAAACCTTCTTTAAGACCAGCAGCTTATTGGCCTGGCGTCCGGTCGCGGCGAAGTCCATCTTCACGGCGCCCTGCGTGTTGCGCTGGCGGGTCTCGGCGAGTTCGTCGATCAGGCGGCCGGCTTCGTCGATGCGCGCGCGGGCCTTGGTGGTGCGCGCGGGCGGGCCGCGCTTGAGCCATTCGGTCTCGCGCCGGACTTTGCTCTCGAGCGCCTGCTGCGTCTTGAACTGGCCCTGCAGGAACTCTTCGCGCTTGAGCAGAAAATCGCTGTAGGTCCCGGGCGCGCTGTAGCAGCCGCCGGGGTAGCGGCGGTTCAGTTCGACGATGCGCGTGGCGGTGTGTTCGAGGAACAGGCGGTCATGGCTTACCACGACGCACGCGAACGACGCCTGCGCGAGCAGTTTTTCGAGCCAGAGGATGCCTTCGAGGTCCAGGTGGTTGGTGGGTTCGTCCATGAGCAGAAGATCGGGCTCGCGGACGAGTTCGCGGGCGATGGCGACGCGCTTGCGCCAGCCGCCGGAGAGCGTCTCGACCGCGGCGCGGCGGCGGTCATCGGCGAAGCCAATGCGCCCGAGCACCACGGCGACGCGGTTCGCGCGGCGGGCTTCGTCGAGCGGTTCGTCCTGGAGCGCGGCGTGGAGGATCTCTTCGGCGGTCGCGCCGGGCGGGAAGATCTCTTCCTGCGGAACGTAGCCGCGGCGCAACTGGCGCTTCACCACCAGCGCGCCGCTGTCGGGCGGATCGATCTGGGCGAGCAGGCGCAGCAGCGTCGATTTGCCGGAACCGTTGGGGCCGATCAGGCCGAGGCGCTCGCCTTCTTCCACGCCGAAGGAGAGGTCTGCGAAAAGGCGGCGCGCGCCGAAGGATTTTCCCAACGCCTGAACACTGAGCAGAACCGCCATGTGCGAACGTTCCGAAGGGCTGGGGCCGGGCCGCGAGCGCGGCCGCCTTGTGGAACGCCCAGTCTCACGATCTTCGGCGCGCCTTCAAGAACCGAATTCCGGAGGGGTGGAGTAAAAGGTGAAGAGCGAAGCGCAGTGCTGGAACCATTCACGCATGGATGCGGCGGAGTTCGTGGTCTAGCGCACCAGATTCCTTAAAAGGGAGGCGCTCCGGGAGGCCAGGCACTCGAGCGCCGGCAGGCTCGGCGGCCTGCGGATAGGGCCGGCAGAATGCCGGCGGCCCTGCCGGCCTGGAGGCCGGCGCTCCCAACAGCTTGCGGCGCGCGTCCGCACTGATTATTTTCCATTCTGGTGTAGTGCCCCACGCTTCGCGAAGTTTTTCCCTCCCCTCTTGCGGGGGAGGGTAGGGAGAGGGGAAGCCGCGGGTTTGTCTACCCCCCACCCTACCCTCCCCCACCAGGGGGGAG
>JACQFI010000136.1 GCA_016200135.1 Planctomycetota bacterium | reverse complement strand
GTCTTCGACGCGGCGCGCGTGGAACCGCTCTCGCGCGTGCAGTTGATGGCGGTCCCCCAGGCGCAGTGGCCGGAGATGCGCATCCGCTTCGTGCCGGCCTTCCGGCTGCTGGCATGCACCTATCCCGCAAATGCGTACCTGCAAGCCGTGCGCGACGAACGCAAGGTCCGTCTCCCGCGCCCGCGCGCGAGCTGGGTCTTCGTCTACCGCAAGAACTTCAAGGTCTACCGCGAGAACCTCGACCTGCCCCGTTACACCATCCTCTCTGCGCTGCAACAGGGCGCGAGCGTCGGTGACGCGCTCGAGAAGGTCGCCTCTCTGCCCGGCGTGAAATGGGAACTGCTCGCCCAGAAGGCCGGCCCGTGGTTTAACGAGTGGGCGGGCATGGGCCTCTTCGCCGGCGTCGACCTGCCCGGCGACGAGAAGCGCTAGAGCTTAGTGCCTCCCGCGGTTGTTCCAGTTGTTCCGCGACGACCCGACTTCAAAATGCCAGTCCTTCTCCATGCGCGGCATCCGGCCGCCTTGGACCAGCGGATCGCCGTGGCGCGCCATCCATTCCACCAGCCGGGCGCGGTTCTCTTCCAGCCGGCCGCGCGAGGCGGGGTCTTCACTGAGGTCGTGGAGCTCGCGCGGGTCGCGCTGGAGATCGAACAGGAGCTCGATCCCGTCGTCCGCGAACCAGTGGTACATCGTCCGACCGTCGGTGACGGCGCAGGCCGGACCGCAGCGCCCGCACGAGTACGGCCGGAACGGCGCGCCCTCCTGCTTGAGCAGCGGCACCAGGCTCTGCCCTTCCACACTCTTGGGCATCTCGAGGCCCGCCGCATCGAGGATCGTGGGCATGATGTCCATCAGGCCCACCGGCGTGGTCTCGTCCACGCGCCCAGCCGGCCGGCCGTGCTCCTGCCGCCAGCGCTTCGGCGGGCAGACGAGGAACGGGACGTTTGACGAGCCGCGGAAGAAGTTGGACTTCGCGAAGCCGCCATGGTCGAAGAGCATGTCGCCGTGGTCCGAGGTCAGCAGCACCCATGTGTTGTCCAGTTCGCCCTGCTCGCGAATCTGCCCCAGCAGGCAACCGAGCATGCTGTCGATATGCGTGATCATGGCCGCAAAGCCGCGCAGGCTGGGCTGGAAGCCGAGCGGGTGGTTGCGGATCGCCTCCCAGTTGTTGCAGTCACGAAGCGCGCGCATCTGCGCGGGCAGCTTCTTGTCGGCCCATGCGCCGTAGACGGGCGCGGGCATCGGGACATCCCGGTACATGTCCCAGTATTCGGCCGGCGGCGTGATTGGCGGGTGCGGCTTGTCGAAGGAGGCGTAGAGGAAGAACGGGCGCGTCGGGTCGCGCCGCTCGAGGAACTCCATCGCCTTCTCCGCCGTCCAGTGCGTGGACGTGAACGGCTCCGGCACGGGGCTCACCCGCACGCCGTACTGGTTGTTGCCCAGGCCGTGCGTAAACGCCAGGTGGCCGTAGCCGTGATCGCTCAGGTAGGCTTCGTAGTCGTCCGTCTTCAAGCCGCTCAGCCGGCGGCCTTCCTCGTTAAGCTGCACGTCCTCGAAGCCGATGCGGTTCCGCTGCGGATAGACGTGCAGCTTGCCCGAAGCAAACGTCTGGTAGCCGGCGCGCGTCAGCACTTCGGCCAGCTTGGGACCCTCGGGGAACTCCTGCGTATCGTGGTAGTCGTGCATGTTGACGCCGTAGGAGCTCATGCCCGTCATCAGGATGCGCCGCGCGGGCACGCAGACGGGGCTCTCGCTCATCGCGCCGCGAAAGTTCACGCCCGCCGCGGCGAGCTTGTCGATCTGCGGCGTCAGGATCGCCGGGTGCCCGTTGCAGCCCAGGTTGTCCGCGCGCAGGTGGTCGCAGCAGACCAATAGGACGTTCGGACGGCTTGCGTTCGTGGCCATGTTCATGCCCCCTTGTCTTCGTCTTCCCGTAGTAATTCCCAAGGCTCTGCCGAATACCCGCGGCCGCGCGGAAATTCCCCTCTTAAGTAAAGGGGTAACGCCAACGGCTTAACCTCCCCTTACCCCTCCTTACATAAGGAGGGGATTTCAGCAGAGCCGTAAGCGCCTTAACCCCTTAAGCCCCCTTAAGTCTCTTTAGCCTTCTTAAGACCGTGCGGTCCTTCCATGCGCTGCAGCGCGGCGAGCAGCTTCTTGCGCAGCGCCTCGTCCTTTGCCGCGGGGAACTCGCTGACGCCGCCCGAGACGCAGACGCAGAAGCGGCCGTCGCGCGTTGACACGCCGGCCCGCGCGAGTTCCGGGCGGATCTGCCCGCGGTCGGCGTAGAACCGGGCCTCTTCCGCTTTGCGTACGCGGGTGCGGAAGGCCGCCCGCGAGAGGCCGCGGCGCTTGAGGTCCTCCGCCACCGCGGGCACGCCGTCGGGATAGCGCGCGAACGAGAAGAGCCCGCCCGGATGCACGGCCACGCTCTTAACGAGATGGCCCGGCCGGAGCGTGATCCGGATCTCCGAACGCCCCGGCGCGGATTGCAGAAAGACCGGGCCGTTGGGCGTCAGCGCGTAGACCTCCGCGTTCTGCCCCGTCTCGTCGGCCAGTTCGCCGAGCAGCGCGCGGAACGGGAGCGCCGCCGAGTGCTCCTGCACCCGCGCCCCGAGCGCGAGCAGCCCCGGCCCGGCCTCGTAGCTGCCGTGCGCGACCTTCGCGGCGTAGCCCCACGCGGCCAAGCGGTTCAGCATGCGCGTGAGCGTCGCCGGGGCCACGCGCGTCTGCGCGGCCAACGCGGCGAAGCCCAGGGGCGCATCGGCCTCCGCCAGGCATTCCAGGAGCTTCAGGTCGTCGAGTCTCATATCATCATTATTGAGTATTTAAAACATCAGTAACGATGATAGCGGGGGCGGGCGCCGGGGGCAACTGAAAACTGTCACAAACCCTCGACGGCAAGCACGAAATTCAAATCTCGAAATCCGAAACAAGCACGGCAAATTCGAAATCCGAATCTCGCACTCCGAAAGGCTGACGGGTACCCGTTGGTCTTTCGGATTTCGAATTTCGTGCTTCGGATTTGCCGTTCCGTTCTTCGTGCGTCTTCACTTCTTCGTGTCTTCGTGGTTCCGCCGTTGTCCTTTCGGATTTCGGATTTGCCGTTACGCGACGTACGCTTCCAGCGGGGGGATGTGGCCGCGGCGGATGAGGTAATCCAGGTCGCGCTCGGTGAAGCCCTCCTTCTTGAACGCTTTGAGGGCGGCGGCGGCGCTTTGGAAGGCGCGCGGTTGCAGCAGTGGGTGGCCGGACGTCCGGAAGCGTTCGGCCCAGACGGGGTCGGCGGCGATTCTTGGCGGGAGTAGCGGCAGCGATTCGGGTTCCGGCGAGTGCGATTCGGGGCCGGGTGATTCGAAGCTGGGCGGCGCGTGCTCGGGCGCGTCGAACTCGCTGCGGAACATGCACATGGCGCTTTGAGTCTTCCGGTTCTTCAGAATTTCCTTGAGCATTTCGGTCTCTAATTGTTGCACGGTGACGCCGAAGCGGCGGAAGACCGCCAGGTTCAGGCGGCCGTGGTGGCGGAAGCCGTGCTTCCAGGCCAGCTCCGTGCGCGTCCAGCCTTCCCTGCGGCGGGCGCTGCGCAGCGCGGTGAGCAGCGCGTCGAAGAGGTTGCCCGCGTTGACTTCGCGGCAGCCCAGGTCCAGGCGCACGCCTTCGAGCATGCGCTGAATTTCTGCGCCGAATTGCTCCACAAATGATTGGGCGCGGATGCGGTCCCAGCGCTCGCGCGCGGAGACGCCGTCGAGTTCGCGCATCAGCCGGTTGAGGCGGGTTTCGGGCAGGCCGAGGACTTCGGCGAGTTCGAGGGAGGGCTCCCAACAGGGGTCGGTGGGGACGCTTTCATTTTCGATTGACGATTTTGGACTTTCGATTGGAACGGCGGCGGCTGCGCCGACGGGGGACGCGGGGACGGCATTTTCGATTGACGCTTTACGATTGACGATTGGAACGGCCGTGGAGTGTTGAGCGTGGAGCGTAGAGCGAACGGCGGCGGGGCCGATGGGGGACGCGGAGACGGCGGGGATTTTGGTGGGGCGGGCCTCGGCTTGGCCGAGCTCGCCGCGGGCCGTGCCCGCCAGCGCCGCAGGCGCGCCGGATGTGCTAGTGGCGGTTTCTCCCCGGCGGGCAGGGACGCCGCGGGTCTCGGGCAAGCACCGGGCACCCTCACCCCCTGCCCCCTCTCCCTTCGAGGGAGAGGGGAAATGGGCGCGCTGGCGCTGGAGGGTGGCTGCGAGTTCGGCGTCGAGCCAGGCGGCGAGGCGGGCGAGGCCGGCGCGGCGTTCTTCGCGCGTGAGGGTCTGGCCGGGGCGCTGGCCGGTGAGGCGCTGCCAGGGCGGGATGGCGGGATCGCCGGGAGGGAAAGGGACGGAGACGGCATTTTCGATTGACGATTTTGGATTGGGACGGCGGCGGCGGCGCCGACGGGGGGACACGGGACGGTCGTAGAGCGAGGAGCGTGAAGCGTAGAGCGAGCGGCAGAGCCGCTGAACGGCGCGTCGAGCTTGGACGATTCGGGCAAGCACGGGGCACCCTCACCCCCTGCCCCCTCTCCCTTCGAGGGAGAGGGGAATGCGGCCTCGCCGCAGCAGCGCTTCACCTTCTTACCGCTGCCGCAGGGGCACAGGGCGTTGGGGCGCGGGGCGTGTTGGGTGTGGCGAATGGGAGCGACGGGGCGGACGGCTTCGCCGGGGGACGTGGGGCGAGGGACGGGGGACGAGGCGGTTACGTCACGCTCAACGGAAACAGCGGGGCGGGCCTCGGAAGAGGCCGCGGGGGCGGCGAACGTGGACATGGGGGCGATCCTTGCGATACGGGCTGTGCGCGCATGGTTAGGATCAACCATAGGGGATCATGCGCCCACTGAGGATTTCTTTACCCCGCGGAATTTGGGCTGTCAACAGGAATCTTTCATGGCGCGTCGAAATGTCCACTATTCGTGACAGGGCAAGAAGTAACGGGACGGCAAATCCGAAATCCGAAGCACGAAATCCGAAAGAACATTTGCCGCCAAGGCGCGGAGGACGCCAAGAACGGCCGGTCCGAAAGGGTGGGCTCACCGCAGAGGCGCGGAGGGCGGCGTCAACGGCGAACGCGGCGATGAGTCCCGATTTTATCGGGACGACAGAG
>JACQFI010000133.1 GCA_016200135.1 Planctomycetota bacterium | reverse complement strand
GTGGGTGCTTGCCCCGCGCTCGGCGAAGCCGCTCCACTGAGCAGTTAGTCCCGACAACGTCGGGACTTTACCGAGTCCCGATTGTAATCGGGACGAGTATAGCCCCCGCCTTCAGGCGGGGGTGTGAAGGCGCTTTGTCTATAGTTTTTTACCCTCGTTTACGAGGGTTAAATCGGCTTGGAGTGAATTCCTTGGCTTCCGAATTAACCGCCATAAACGGCGGTCAAATACCTTGTGGTGCACCCGCCCACCCCCGGCTGAAAGCCGGGGGCTATACTCGGCCCGGCCAGCCGGCCTCGCTGAAGCCCGTTTCACGGAGCTAACATCCAGGACCCGTGCGCATCATGTGCATCTTTTTTTCAATATTCGCCGTTCCCTTGCCGTTCGTTTCGGATTTCGCGATTTGGATTTCGGATTTGCAGTCCAACTGGTGCATGTTCCGCAGCGAAGAACCAATCATCGAACGAGAAAACCAGCCCAACCCCAGTTCATCACGTGCAGACTGTTTTCGAAAATTGCCGTCATTCATCCGTTTGTTTCGGATTTCGAATTTCGGATTTGCAGTTCACCCCGTGCATCTTTCGCAGCGAAGAACCATCCAACCAGCGAACCAGAAAACCAGCCAACTCTCATCACGTCGTGCTCATTTTTACGCGAAGATCACCATCGAAATCCGCGGACGCTTGGCGAGCGCCCGCGCTTGCAGTCCCTCTTGCGGCTCCGGACTTGGACCCGAAGCCAGGAGCTACCGTGCGTCGTGCACATCTCGTGCATTTTTTTTCGGTTTTCGAGCCGCTGCGTGCCGTCCCTCAACACTCAGGACTCAGCACTATAAAGGAGAGCACCCACCCAGCTAATTAACCGTCAAATCCCCAACTGAATAGTGGCGAACAAGCCGTGATTAAAGACGTGCCGTTCTCCGTGCCTCCGCGTCTCTGCGGTGAGAAAGGCGTTACGTCGGGTGCGGCGTAGGCGCGATGCGCTCTTGCAGTGCCGCGAGCGGCAGCGGTTCGACGCGCGCGGCTTCGGAGACGAGCGCCGCGCCTTGCGCGCGAGCGGTGTTGACGCGCGCGAGCACCGCCGCGCCGTAGAGCAGGTTCAGCGCGACCGGGACCACGCGGCGTTCCTCGGCCTTTTCGAGGAACGTGCCCTTGGTCCACTCGTTGAACGCGCCCATCGCGGGCCCGCACCAGATCTGGTAGTCCATCTGGCGCGACGCTTCGCCGCTCTTGGCCCAGCGCGAGGACTGCCCGAGGTACCAGCGGAAGACGAGCGCCATCTTGTGCTTCGGGTCGCGCTCGGCCTTCGCGTTCTGGCTCGGGTCGCGCTGCTCGAAGAACGCGCGCGTCTGCGCCCAGACTTCGTCGAGGCTCTGGCGGAAGACGTTCTTTTCGAGCTGCGCGCGCTCGGTGGCGGGGAGCGTCTCGAGGCTCTCGCAGGCGCGGTAAAGCTCGTAGAGCTTGGCCGCGCGCATGGCGAACATGGTGCCGCGCTTGAGCACCTGCACCTTCACGCCCATCTCGAACATGTCCGCCGCCGCGGCCATCGCGGTGTCGGCCTGTTGGGCCTGCGCGAGCATCGTCTTCACCGCCACCGACGTGCCGGACTCGACGCACGCCTGGTTCACGCTGCCGGTGACGAGGTAGTCCGCGCCCATGGCGAACGCGGCGGCGGCCGAGGCCGGGGTCGAGACGCCGCCCGCCGCCCCGACGCGCAGCCGGTTCGCGTAGCCGAACTTCGCCTGCATCTGGTCGCGCAGCGCGAGCATGGTCGGGATGAGCGAGATCGCGGGGCGGTTGTCGGTGTGTCCGCCGCTGTCGGCCTCGGCGGTAAGGTCCTGCGCCATCGGGATCTCTTGCGCCAGTCGCGCCTGTTCTTCGGTGATCTCGCCCTTGGCAACGAGCTCGCGCAGGAACTTTTCGGGCGGCGGCGCGAAGAACTTCGCGGCGACCTCGACGCGCGAGATCTTCGCGACGATGCGGTTCGGCGCCACCGCGCGGCCGTCGTTGCCGCGGTGGATGCCGTGCACGCGGTAGCGCACGGCCGGCAGCGTGAGGTCCAGGAACGCGGAGGCCTCTACGAGCCGGACCTTGCGGCGCAGGTACAGGTCCACGACCGCGGCCTCGAGGTCCGGCTCGGCGGGACTATGAATGAGGTTGAAGCCGTAGGGCCGGTTCGGCAGTGCCGCCTGAATGCGGTCGAGCGCCGCTTCGATGGCCGGCAGCGGCAGGCCCGCCGCGCCGAAGAAGCCGAGCATGCCCGCGCGGCTCATCGCCTCGACGATCTCCGCCGAGGCGATGCCGTTGGCCATCGCGCCGGTGCAATAAGCGTAGCGCAGGCCGTGGTCGCGGCAGAACTCGGGGTTGCCGAGGTGTTCGACCGCTACGGCGGGCACGATCCCCGCGAGCGTCAGCGCGCCTGCGCTTCCGGCTCCGCCGATGTGGGCTTCGCCGCCCGACGCGAGCCCGATGCCGCGCTCGGTGCGGACGAGGAAGAGCGGTGCGTGGATGCGCCCGAGCGCCTCGCGCTGGGACGCTGCGTCGGTGAGCACGCCGGCGAGCGGGTTCGCGGAGTTCGGAGCGGCTCGCCACCAGCCGAGCGCGCCGCCGCCGGCCGCGCCGATGGCGGCCACCGTGCCCGAAGCCTGATCGATCGGATTCAAACGCGCGCCTCCGGCGTTCTGAAGACCGTGAGATGGGAAGCCGACGAGGCGCGTAACGTAGCCTCACGGTGCCCCGGCGTCAAAAAGATGTGGCTGCGCGCCCGCGGATACGTTCGCCGAGGGCGACGGTTGCGGCGAAAGCGCGCGCGTCTAGAGCGTGTTATGCACTTTTGAGCGAAAATAGCCGATGCAGGGTAAATGAAAAGGAAACCCTACCCTTCCGATGCAAGCGACGACGAATGGGCCTTTGTGGCACCTTAC
>JACQFI010000135.1 GCA_016200135.1 Planctomycetota bacterium | reverse complement strand
TCATCATCACGGGCGCTGCCGGTAACGAAATTCCCGTCACTCCTCCAACTTTGCTGCGTCTAAGGGATACGGATTAACCTGTCCCTGGGAACGCACATGCCATCCCGCCTGATTTGGATCCTGGGATTCGTTCTACTCGCCGGCCTTTGCCGCGTCGAAGCGCCGCACGCCGCCGAGGCGCCAAAGCACAAGGCGGAGGCGGTTAAGTATGAGGCGGGCAAGTCGTACTTCATTGGGGGGTCGTGGTTCCAGTATCTGGGCGCGACGGCCGACGGCGCGGACCGCTGGCTCTATCCGCACCTCGACGGAGTCTTCGAGGTCTTCACCGAGACGCGCGACGCGGCCGGTCCGAAGGCGGGCAAAGTCTACTGGACAGGTGAGCTCGAGAGCCGCTTCAACCCCGAGACCGGCGCGTTCGCGAACCTGTGGGGTCCGGCGGAGGCGCTCAACGAGGTGCTGGGCGCGGAGACGAACGAGCAACGCCGGGCCGCGGCGCGCATGCTCGCGCTTTACATGCAGCTTCGCGGCGGCGATCCGCCCTACTATCTGCGCGAGCACACGGCCTCGATCGAGAAGTTCCTCACGAAGGAAGATGTGGCGTGGGCCAAGGCGCAGGCGGCAGAGCACGCCGCGGCGCTGAAGAACGTTGCGAAGCCGGGCACTGCGCTGCCGGCGCTCGCCGCGCCCGTGCCGCTGGCGCAGGGCCCGCGCGAGTACTACCGCCGCATGATCGAGGACGGGTATCTCGATATCTGCATCGTCGGCGGGAACATGTACGACGACGAGCGCGGCACGTTCAACTCGTGGGCCTTCGTCGAAGAACTGCGCAAGAAGCTCGACACGCTGGGCCTGAAGCACTACGCCTGCCGGGGCGCGGAAGACCGGTCGGTCTCGATGAAGGCGATCAAGTTGCTGGGTCAGAACGTGACGCTGCGCATCCGGCACACGGGCGGAAGCACGCTCTACAACCGCATCGTCCGCGGCGTGACGAACTTCGTCGAGGGCCTAGCGCACGCGGACGTCTTCATTTACCACGGCCACTCGAACCTGCTGAGCGGGACGTACTACGTCTCCGAGTCGATCATGGACTTCTCGCGCTTTCACATCGGGCTCGACGATCAGACGGACTTGGGCGCGAAGTGCTACGGTCTGAAGCAGAAGCCATACCAGCTCATCGCCTTTCAAAGCTGCACCAGCTACGAGAAGTACTGCCGGCCGGTGCGCTGGTATTACGAGAAAGACCTGGCGAAAGAGCCGGGCAACGCGGGGTTCATGGGCAACGCGGCGTACTGTTACTTCGTCGATTTCGCGCCGCGCTACGGGGCGTTGATCGAGATGCTCCTGCAGGAGAAGGGCACGCGCGATATCGCGGCGCGGCTGGACGGCATCCGCCCGGATCCGCGGACCCCGAACATGATCTTCCGCGGGATCCTGCAGCCGCGCTTCACATTTATTGTGCCCAAGGGCGCGAAGATCGAGAAGTTCGAGGAGTACCACAACGACAAGTTCAACCTGGTCGAAGGAACCGGGAGCGACGGCAAGCTGTACGACTCCACCGAGCTCTTCCCGCAGAACAAGCCCGGCGAGGTCGTGCAGATCGCAAGCCAGCCCGACGGGCTCTTTGCCCTGTACGAAGACGGCACGGTGATGAAGGCGGGCCTGGGCACGAACGGCGCGGCGAAACCGGCGGAACTCAGCGCCGACGCCGCGCGGCGGTTCGTTTTCCTCTCCGCCGCAAGCGACGAGAAGAAGAACCCGCTGCTGGTGCTCGTCAGCAAAGACGGGAAGATCTATCTCAGGCCCAAGGGCGCCGCGCAGGCGGGCCTCGCGCCGTGCCAGCCGCCGCAGGGAACTTTATTCGTGGCCGCGGGCGACGACGCGGACGGGCGCTTGGTCGCACAGGACCGCGACGGCAAGTGGCACGCGTGGGACGAGAAGACCCGGGCGTTCATGCCCATCGATAAAGCCGCCGACCTGAAGGACGCCACGCCCTCGCTGCTCGGCCACGGAACTCCTGGCGCGCTCTGGTCGCCCGAGCCTCTGGGCAAGTGAAATCGACCCCAAAGCTTGCACAAATCCTGAAATGAACCGGGCGGAGTGTGGTATTTTATCTTGTGTGCCTTGAGGGCTCCGCATGAGCTATCTCTTCATTGTGGGTCTGGTTGGCTTTCTTATCCTGATTCACGAGCTCGGGCATTTCCTCGCGGCGCGCTGGGTGGGGATACCCATCGCCCGGTTTTCGGTCGGCTTCGGGCCGCTGCTCTGCTCGTTCCGGCGCGGCGGCACGCAGTTTGGGCTCGCGTGGTTCCCCTTTGGCGGGTACGTGCTGCCGGACGTGAAGGACGAGCGCGAGTTCCTCAACATTCCAGCGGGCCGGCGCATCCTCTTCTCGCTGGGCGGCCCGGTGGCCAATGTGCTGCTGGCCGTGTTCCTCTTTTCCGTGTTGAATGCGCTGACCGGACACACCTCCGCGATGAACCTGCTGATCGATCCCTGGCGGCAGACCGTGGAGATGATCGCCGCAATCTTTGCGGTCATCCCCAAGCTCTTCGCGAACCCGCAGCATCTCTCGGGCATCGTCGGAATCGTGACTGAAGGCCGCGCGTACGTCGGTTTCGATCCGGTGCGCGCAGTCCACTTCGCGATTCTGCTGAACGTAAACCTCGCGGTCTTCAACATGCTGCCGATCCCTGCGCTCGACGGCGGCAAGATCCTGCTCGCCGGCGCCGAGAAGGTCTGGCCCGGCAGCCGCCGGCTGCATCTGCCGCTCGCCGTGGCGAGCTGGGTCTTCCTGATCGGGCTGATGCTCTTTGCGACGCTCATGGACGTGATGAAAGTAGCCGCGTAACGGCAAGCTCGAAATTCGAATATCGAAATCCGAAACAATCGTTTAAAAACCAAGGCTCAAAAGCGCTCGCGCTTTGAGCTTTGGTTTTGTCGTTTTTGGATTTGTTTCGGATT
>JACQFI010000140.1 GCA_016200135.1 Planctomycetota bacterium | reverse complement strand
GGGACGGCCTATCATGGGTTCTTGCTCGAACTGGCAAATTCAATCCATCAGATATGGTGGCCGGAGCCGACGAGAACCTTAGAAGATGGATGAGCTACATCGTCGGCTATGGCAAGGAAAAGTTCGTTCAGGGCGATTTGGAAGCCATTTGTAAGGCGGACCCAGAAGTCTATTTCGCCGCAAGTGTATTGTGGCAGATTGTAGCAAGTTGGGTCAATGACCTGAGGGAATACTGATATGCAAAGCAAACCTCTTTACCGCACAGCAAGGGGTCAAGCATATGTTGGGGATTCGCTTGAGCTTCTCGCAGAGCTACCTAACTCTAGCATTGATTTGGTTATGACGTCGCCGCCATTCGCCCTAAGGCGTCAAAAAACATACGGCAATGTTGAGGAAACCGAATACGTTCGGTGGATTAAGCCATTCGGCCAAGAGGTTTTTCGAGTTCTCAAGGAAAGTGGGAGTTTTGTTCTCGATTTGGGAGGGGCATACCGCTCTGGCATCCCCTCCCGCTCTCTTTACAACTTTCGTGTACTTTTGACTTTTTGTGATGAAATAGGATTTCATCTTGCAGAGGATTTCTACTGGTTCAATCCGGCAAAGTTGCCATCGCCTATTGAATGGGTAAATAAACGAAAAATTCGAGCAAAAGATTCCGTCAACACTGTGTGGTGGTTTAGCAAGTCCGGTTTTCCAAAAGCAGATGTCCGGAAAGTCCTGGCGCCCTATTCAGACCGAATGAAGAAATTGATCGAGGATCCTGAGAGTTTCTATACTCCCAAAAAACGCCCTTCAGGTCACGACATAAGCGCTGGATTTGCCAAAGATAATGGGGGAGCAATTCCTTCCAATCTGCTTTCAATTCCGAACACCGACAGTAATTCAAGCTATCTTCGACTCTGTAAGGAACTCGGGCTAGAACGTCACCCGGCGCGATTTCCTTCGGAACTTCCCGCGTTCTTTATCAAAATGCTGACCGATGAAGATGATGTAGTTATAGATATTTTTGGCGGGTCTAACACTACCGGATTTACTGCGGAGGCTTTAAGGCGGAAGTGGATAACTTTTGAAATAAATCGAGATTATCTTACCTCATCGGTATGTCGGTTCTTGGAGGGATGCAGTTCTGAGAACGTGAAGCACGTATTGGAAGAGGTCAACAGTAATGGCAATTTCTTCATTGGTGAAACTATCTGCTCACTAAACCCAACAAAAAGAGGACGATTGATAGAAGAAACCCTTAGTCAAGGAGCATTATTTCTTTCCGAGACGGACGCAAGATAGCAATTCTTCAAAGAGAAGAGAAAACTCCAGCCGTCTCGGCCAATCTTAAGTCTTTTCCGCCCTTCTCTCACTACTTCTTCTCCGCCCCATCCAGCGTCCGCGCGACCTGCGTCACCGTGAACGACTCGATGATGTCGCCGACCTTGATGTCGTCGTAACCGTCGAGCTTCGCGCCGCATTCGAAGCCTTCGCGCACTTCGCGGACGTCGTCCTTCACGCGCTTGAGGCTGTCGAGCTTGCCAGTCCAGACCGGCTTGCCCTCGCGGACCAGGCGCACCGCGCTGTTGCGCGTCACGAGCCCGTCGATGACGAAGCAGCCCGCGACCGTGCCCACCTTGCTGATCTTGAACGTCTGCCGGACCTGCAGGTGGCCCTGGACGCTCTCCTGCTCGATGGGCTTGAGCCGGCCCTCGAGCGCCTTGCGCATCTCGTCCACGACCTCGTAGATGATCTCGTACGTGCGCAGGTCCACTCCGCGTTCCTCGGCCAGGCGCCGCGCGGTCGGGTCGGCGGTGACGCCGAAGCCGATGACGATGGCGTCCGAGGCGTCGGCCAGCGTGACGTCGGTCTCGTTGATCGCGCCGACGCCGGAGTGCAGGATCTCGATCTTCGCCTCGGCCGTGGAGAGTTCCACGATCGCGTTCTCCAGCGGCGCGAGCGAGCCCATCACGTCCACCTTGAGGATGATCTTGAGCGAGACGGCCGCGCCCGCGGCCAGCATGTCGTGCAGGTTTTCGAGCGTGACGTGGTGGCGGTGGCTCAGGCCTTCCTGGCGCATGAGCATCGCGCGCTTCTCGGCGATCTCCGCCGCCTGCTTGATATTGTCGAGCACGTGGAAACGCTCGCCCGAGAGCGGCACTTCGTTGAGGCCGGTCAGCAGCACCGGCGTCGCGGGGCCCGCATCTTCGATCGTCTCGCCGCGGTCGTTGAGGATCTGGCGCACGGTGCCGTACGCATGGCCGCAGACGATCACGTCGCCGGAGCGGAGCGTGCCTTCCTGCACCAGCAGCGTGGCCTCGATGCCGCGGCCCGGGTCTTTATGCGCTTCCACCACCGTGCCGATGGCCGGCTTCTCGGGATTGGCCTTCAGCGACATGACTTCGGCTTCGAGTACCAGTTTTTCAAGCAACTGGTCGACGCCCTTGCCTGTCTTGGCCGAAACGGCTTCCCATTCCACGTCGCCGCCGTAGCCGGTCACCGCCACTTCTTTGGCGGCAAGCTGGCCCTTGATGCGTTCGATGTTGGCTTCGGGCAGGTCCACCTTGTTGATCGCCACGACCAGGCGCCGGTTGGCGGCGCGCGCGTGGCTGATGGCCTCTTCGGTCTGCGGCATCACGCCGTCCACGGCGGAAACCACCAGCACCACGATGTCGGTGACGTTGGCGCCGCGCGCGCGCATCTCGGTGAAGGCTTTGTGGCCGGGCGTATCGAGGAAGACCACGTCGCCCGATGGCCGGTGGACCTTGTAGGCGCGGATGTGCTGCGTGATGCCGCCGGCCTCGCCCGCGGCCACGTTGGTCTTGCGGATGTAGTCGAGCAGCGAGGTCTTGCCGTGGTCGACGTGGCCCATGATCGTGACGACCGGCGCGCGCTCCACCAGATCCTCGGGCTTGTCCGGCTTCTCGGCCTTGGTGAGCAGCTCCTCTTCGACGTCGCGCGCCTTCTTGATCACGATGCCGAATTTGAGCGGGTCGAACTCCGAAGCGTACAGCGACGCGTCGTCATCGGTCAGGATATCGTTGATTTTCACGACCTTGCCTTCGGTGAAGAATTTCTTGATCAGATCGGCCGCCTTGATGCCGAGGGACTCGCAGAGGTTCTTGACGGTGACCGGCGAGGTCACTTCGGCCGGCCCGGTGCGCGCGATGGTCTGCTGCTGCAGGTGGCGCTGCTTGCCGCGGTGCGATTTCCGGTAGCGCTCGTTCTCGGACATGAGCGCGCGGCCGCGGCGCGGTCCGCTGGACATGCCCTTGCGCGCGGCGGGACCTCGGGCCGGGCCGCGGCGGACAGACGTCCCGCCTCCCGCGCCGCCCCTGCCCCCCCTGTCTTCCTCCGACTCGAACGCCATCGGAGGCAGCGTGGGATACGAGACCTGCGCTTTGAAATCGTCGACGGCCTTGGCTTCCACCTGCACCGGGCCTTTGGGCGCGGCGGCGGCCGCGGGCTTCTTGCCGCCGCGCGTAGGCAGATCGCCGTGAATCTTCTTGGCCTCGTCGGCGGAGATGACCACGCCAAAGCGGGTATCGTGCGCCCCGGCGGGCCCTGCCGGACCGGCGGAACGCCGGACCGGGGGCGCGATCTCGGGACCCGCGGCGATGAATCGCGGCGGGGCTTGTGGCTCGGCCGGCGCTTCGGCCGCGGGTTCCTGGACTTGGGGCGCCGCA
The DNA here is from genome assembly GCA_016200135.1 of Planctomycetota bacterium. GTDB lineage: Bacteria > Planctomycetota > SZUA-567 > H5-PLA8 > H5-PLA8 > JACQFI01. The sequence goes on along the minus strand of JACQFI010000140.1, from coordinate 10,146 downwards.
ACTTCCTGAATGGGTTCGGCGACGACGGGCTCGGCGACAGGTTCGGGCGCGGGTTCTTCCGGTTCGGGCGCCGGCTCCTCGGCGGGCGGCGCGGGTTCTTCCTCCGCCTCCACGAACACTTCCGGCGCGGCGGGTTCTTCCACCGCCGCCGCGGGCGCTTCATGCGCCTCGGGCTCGTGTTCGATGTGCGCCACCGTGCCTTTTTTGCCGGTGGGCTTCTTGACGATCGTGGTCTTTTTCTTCTCGAGTTCTTCGCGCAGCGCGGCGCCGCCGCCAAACTTGGCGCGCAAGCGGTCCGCCTGGCCGCGCGTGAAAAAGCTGGAGGGGCTCTTGACGACGATATTGAGTTCCGCGGCCTTTACGATCAGGACCTTGCTGGTGATGCCAAATTCCTTGGCAAGGTCGCTGACCTTAATGCCCGAGGGTACGGTCTTCGTTTCGGTCTTGGCCATGCTCTTCCTTCCGGCTTCGTACTGCTGGGTCTGCCGAGGGTGGCCCCCCGGCAACCGTGCCGGAAGGCTCTACCGGTGCGCGAACCGGCTCACTGCGCGCCCCCCTCCTGGGAAGGCGCCGTTGGTGCGACTTCGGCGGGTGCGGCCGGTTCAGGGGAGGCCGAAGCCGATGCGGCCGCCGCAGCCGCCGCCGCGGCCTTGCCTGCCGCCGCCGCTTCCGCAGCCGCCTGCCGTTCCGCCATCATCTCCGTCTCGCGCTTTTTCGAATACTCGATCAACGCTTCAGACTGCTCTATGCTAAGGCCGTACATCGTTTCCAGATGTCCCGCGCCCTTGGCGACCAGGATCTTGAGCGAGGTGATGCCGCCGAGCAGCAGCTTTTCCGGAATGCCTTCCGGCACGTCGGGCAGCTTGTAGATCTCGGCGCGGTCGAGCTCGCGCAGCTTGCGCGCCTGCTCCTCGGTCATGATGTCGATGTGCCAGTGCGTGAGCTTCGCGGTCAGGCGCACGTTCTGGCCCTTCTTGCCGATGGCCAGCGAGAGCTGGTCTTCCGGCACAATCACCCGCGCGTGCTGCGACTCGCGGTCCAGTTCCACCGCGGTGATCTCGGCGGGGCTGAGCGCGTTGCGGATGAAGATGTCCGGCGACTCGCTCCAGCGCACGATATCGATCTTCTCGCCGCCAAGTTCCTCGACGATGTTGCGGATGCGCGTGCCGCGCACACCCACGCACGCGCCGATGGCGTCCACCTTGAGGTCGCTCGAGAACACCGCGATCTTGGTGCGGTGGCCCGGCTCGCGCACGATGCCCTTGATCTCCACGATGCGATCGCCGATCTCCGGTACTTCCAGGCTGAAGAGTTCCTTCACCAGGTTCGGGTGCGTGCGGGACAGGATGATCATCACCTTCTGCCCCTTCTTCTGCACCTTCACCACGTAGGCGCGGATGCGGTCGCCCGGCCGATACTGCTCGTTGAAGATCTGTTCCTGGCGCGGAATGATGCCTTCCGTGCGGCCCAGGTTGACGACGATCGAGCCCTTGTCGAAGCGCTGCACCGTGCCCGTCACCAGCGTGTCGATCTTGGCTTCGTACTCGCCGAAGATCACATCGCGCTCGGCCTCGCGGATCTTCTGGATCATGATCTGCTTGGCGGTCTGCGCGGAGATGCGGCCGAACTGCGCCGGGTCGGCGCGCCGTCCGTCTTCGTACGCTTCCAGGTCGCCCGAGAAGCGGTTGATCTTGACGGTCAACTCGCCGTGCGGCCCCCAGCGCTTGCGCGCGGCCGTCAACAGCGCCTGTTCGATGGCCTCGAACAGGATTTCTTTATTGATGCCTTTGTCGCGGTGGATCGAGTCCACCAACCGCAGTATTTCCGTTCCTTGCATGCTTCGTACCACTCCTTTTTGTTGTTTTGCGACTCTTCAGTTGTCCGTATTTACTTGTTACCACGTTGCGCTAAAAAACACATCCGGCCAGCCCTGGAGCAGAACATCCGCTCCCGCGCTGGTCCAGTCCCTTGCTGAAACTCTCCGTAAAGGAGGCGATTCGGAAAGGCCTATCTGCTCAACAGCGCGAAAGATAGATTAGTGCCAGCCTATGCGCGATGCAAGTGAGCATATCCTGCGTTGCAGGCCCTTCGGCTTGCCGCGCCCTTCAGCAGCTCAAGACATGCCGCCTCATTAACGCAACGTATTGACTTGTAAAGTATTATACTCATACTCTTAAAGACCCGCTACTTCTTCTCGTCGGATTCGAGCGGCAGGTAGCCCGCGATGGGGCTATGAACGTAGACCGAGCCGCGCGTCTCGAGCGCCGCGCGCTTGAGGTGCGCCAGGCTCTTCAGCGGCAGGATTTGCGTGTTCTCGGCGTATTTGATCTCGTCCAGAATGGCCCCCTCGAAGAGTCCCGCGCGGTCGGCGGGCGAACCCTTTTTGATGCGCACGACCATCAGCACGCCGCCGAGCTTGCGCGCTTCGTCCGCTTCCAGCTCGCGCACGCGCATGCCGCGCCAGGCGAACTCGCCGGCGCGTTCGGGCAGGTTCTCGCTGGGTGGATTGACGAGGTCGGTGCGGTTCTGCGAGACCAGTTCGGGCGTGCGCAAACCCACGAGCACCGGCACTTCGGCAACCTTGCCCTTTTGCAGGACGCGCACGTTGGCCACCTTGCCCACGGGGGAGATGCCCACGGCCATGATCAGGTCGTTCATGCTGGCGACCTGCGTGCCGTCCACGGCGAGGATCACCGCGCCCTGCTCGATGCCCGCCCGGTCCGCCGGCGAATCGGGCAGCACGCGCTCCACCAGCACGCCTTTATTGTTCGGCACCTGGAAAGCGTCCTGTCCCGGTTCCAGGTCGCTCAGCACCACGCCCAGCCAACCGTATTGGACGGGCTGGCCGGCCTTCAGGGCCGCGAGGCGCGGCTTGACGTGGTTCGACGGAATCGCGAAGCCGAAACCCTCGAACTTGCCCGACTTCGAGAAGATCATCGTGTTGATGCCGATCAGTTCGCCGCGGACGTTGAAGAGCGGCCCACCGGAATTGCCCGGGTTGATCGCGGCATCGGTCTGGATCAGGTTCCCGTAGAAGACGTCCGTCGCGGAGAAGCTTCGCGCCGGCAGCGAGCGCCCGCACGCGCTGACCACGCCCACGGTCAGCGTGTTGGAGAGTTCGAACGGATTGCCCACCGCAATGGCCCATTGGCCGACCTGGACCTTGTCGCTGTCGGCGAAGCGGACCGGCCTGAGCTTTTTCGCGAGTTTACCGTCGGACGGCACGATCACGGCCAGATCCGAGCGCGCATCGGAGCCCGCCAAGCGGGCCTTGAAGACGGTCCCGTCGCTCAAGGTAACCTTGATATTGTCGGCGCCGCGAACGACGTGCTCGTTGGTGAGGATCGTGCCGTCCTCGTCGAGCGCCACGCCCGAGCCGGTGAATTTGTGCTCCAGCGACGGCGGATTGGACTGCTCGTGCAGCCGCCAGATCTCGTCGCGCCAGTCGTCGCCCTTCGTCGAGACCGTCAGACTCACCACCGACGGCCCGACGCTGCGCGCAATCTTCTGGAATGCCCTCTGCAGACGCTCCGCCAACATTAAATCGGGATCGTTCTCGGGATCGAGCGGTTCGTCGGCGACGGGCTTCGGGTATTGCCCCTCGGCGGCGCAGAGCGGACGAACAAAAGGCAGGAGGCTCAACAAGAGCAGCGCGTAAAGCCTACGTGCGTGGCGTACGCTGTGCATCGAGCCATCCCCATAAAGGCCGGAAGGAACTCACCCGGCGAACACCGTCAGTATAACCTGCGCAGTTACAAACGCCTAGCATTCTATTCCGGGTTTCCCGAATGTAAGGGCTTATGTACCTTACGCTTCCGCTTCCTTGCCGGCGGCGACGGGGGATTCCGCGGGCCCGCCCACGGCGGCCGTTATGCCATCCAGCGACGGCTGGGTCAGCATGACGAAGTCGCGGATCTCCTTGGCGACATCCTTGTTCTCCATGAGGAATTTCCGCGCGCTTTCGCGGCCCTGGCCCAGGCGGTTGCCCTTGTACGAGAGCCACGAGCCGGACTTCTCGATCGTCCCCGCGAGAATCCCCATGTCGATCAGCGTGCCTTCGAACGAGATGCCGGTGCCGAAGAGGATGTCGAATTCCGCCTGCCGGAACGGCGGCGCGACCTTGTTCTTGACCACCTTCGCGCGCACCACGGTTCCGATGGGCGTCTCGCCGTCCTTCAGCACCCCGATCCGCCGGATGTCGATGCGCACGCTGCTGTAGAACTTCAGCGCGCGGCCGCCGGGCGTGGTCTCGGGCGAACCGTACATCACGCCGATCTTCTCGCGGATCTGGTTGATGAAGACGACCACGGTGTTCGCGCGCGCGATCGCCGCGGTGAGCTTGCGCAGCGCCTGCGACATCAAACGCGCCTGCAGGCCGACGTGCGAGGCGCCCATCTCGCCTTCGATTTCCGCCTTGGGCACCAGCGCGGCCACCGAGTCCACCACGATGATGTCCACCGCGTTGCTGCGCACGAGTTGCTCGCAGATCTCGAGCGCCTGTTCGCCGGTGTCGGGCTGGCTGACGAGCAGTTCGTCCAGGTTCACGCCGAGCTTGCGCGCGTACACGGGATCGAAGGCGTGTTCCGCGTCGATGAAGGCCGCGATGCCGCCGTCGCGCTGCGCGTTGCCCACGGCGGTGGTCGCGAGCGTCGTCTTGCCGGACGATTCCGGCCCGAAGATCTCGACCACGCGGCCCTTCGGCAGCCCGCCGACGCCGAGTGCCAGGTCCAGCGAAAGCGCGCCCGTGCTGATGGACGGGACCTGCCGGACGGTGGTGCTGTCGAGCTTCTGGATCGCGCCGACGCCAAATTGCTTTTCGATCTGATCGAGCGCGCGCTTGAGCGCCTCGCCTTTGCGCGCTTTCAACGCCTCGCCTTCGGAGGCCTTCTTCTCTTTCTCTTTGGTTTCCGACTTGGGTGCCTTGGCCATGTGCGTGTACCGTCCTTGTTTCGGAAGCGTTGGAAGTTGTGTAGCGACCGCACAAGGCTATAGGAATTCGGGAAAACGCAATGGTAAAAATTAGGTTTGTATCAGGGAGGCTGCCGCTGCCTTTTGTAAACTTATAACCTTATTTATAATAATATATTACATGGATGCCACGCACCCTTAATTGTCTTGCCTTGAATTTTCTTTGCGTATTTGAGCGTTGCTCGTGGATACAAGCCTACTCCTTTACTTAGTCAACTTCGCCGTCGCCAGCAGCGTGTACTGCGCGCCCTTGGGATCGAGTTCGCTCCGATAGAGCACCGCCTCCTTCACGTGGGCCGTACCGAAATCCTCTGCCTCGAATTTCTTGAGCACGGACCAGAGCCGGTCCTGCCCGCGCGGGTTCTGCACGCGGCCGAGCGTCAGGTGCGCTTTGAAGCCGCGGCGTTCGGGCGGGATACCGAAGGCCTGCATGCGTGCTTCGAGCGCGCGGTTGAGCGACTCCAGGCCCCGCGTCGAATCTTCGATGCCCGCGGCCACGATGCGCGGCGAGCGGCCCGGCGGAAAGGGAAAGAGCCCGCGCACGCGGAACTCGAACGCCGGCAGCGTGGCCGTTTCCTCTTGCAGCGCCTTCGCCATCCCGTCCACCGCGCGCCACTCCACGTCGCCCAAGAATTTCACGGTCAGATGCCAGTTCTTCGGGTCCACCCAGCGGACCTGGCTGTCGATGCGGCGCAGCCGTTCCAGCGCCGGCACGAGCGCCTTGCGGACCGCCTCGCCCACATCCACGGCGATGAACGCGCGGATCAGCTTGTCCGGATCGGAGTCCGCCGGATGAAGCGCCATGCGGTTTACGCCGGCGGCTCCGGCAGCTTTCCCCGCACCTGGGGATTTATGCGCGAGCGCACGAGTTGCGGATCGGGCGGCAGGTCGTCCTCAGCCAGCGGGGCGTCCTCGTCGATGGGCTTCGTCAGCACCAGCGGCTGCGCCAGTTCCGCCTCGGTGATGGGCCGGGCTTCGAGCGGCACGCCCAGGAAATCCGCCGTGGCATGGGCGAGCGGTTCCAGCGCGCGGCCGTCCCCGGTGGCCAGGTGTTCGCGCTGGCCGCCGCGAAAGCAGAGCGAGATCTCGAAATAACCGCGGTCGGGCAGCGCAAGATACTCGACGCCCTCCACGTCCAGCCAGCTCCGCGTGAAGCTGGGCCGGAAGAGCCGCTTGCGCGTGATCTGGAGCGTGGGCTTCTCGAACTCCCACACGCCGTCCACCGAGAGCGTGAAGAACCCGCCGAAGATCAGCATCACCCCAAAGATGGGCAGTTCGAGAAACTGAAAGCTGTCGCCCGACATCTGCACCCAGACGCCTTGCAGCATCAGCCCCGCGCCGACCATGAAGATTCCGCCAAGCTCCATAGGGCGGCTGGAGCCCAGCACAAGCCGTTCCGGGGTCTGGTTCTTGATCGTGAGCACGTGCCCGTGTGCGCCTCGCGGTTCAAACGCATTCTACCCGCGCAGCGGCGGGAATTGGCGGGCAAATCGAGGCTTCCGCCGCGTCACTTCTTGCGCTTCTTCGCCTTTGGCTTCGGCTTGGCGGCACTGCGTGAAACCGCCCTTCGCACGGCGGGCTTGGCTTTGGCCGCGGGACGCTTGTGGCTCGCCGCATCGGGGATGCGCACGAGTTCCGTCAGCATCTCGTAGCGGTTCTCGATATCCTTGCGCGAGATCCGCTTCAGCGCGTCGAGCGAGAAATCCTGTACGGTATAGCTCGCCACGACCGTCCCGTGTGCGATGGCTCGGCGCAGCGCAGCCTGGTTCACTTCACCGCATTCGGCCAGGTAGCCCATGATGCCGCCGGCGAACGTGTCGCCCGCGCCCGTGGGATCGACTACGTCTTCGAGCGGGAAGCCCGGCACTGCAAAGTGCCCGTCCTGCGAGATCACCAGCGCGCCATGCTCGCCCTTCTTGATGATCACGATCCGCGGGCCCATCTCGAGAATGTCCAGCCCGGCGCGCAGCAGCTCGCGGCGGTCGGTCAGCAAGCGCGCTTCGCTGTCGTTGAGGATGATCGCGTCTACTTCCTTGAACAGTTTGTCGAGCTCCGGCCGCGTAGTCTCGATCCATAGGTCCATGGTGTCCGCCGCGACAAAGGCCGGGCGCTTGGTCATCTGATGCAGCACCTTCCGCTGCACCGCGGGCGCGCCGTTCGCCAGAAAGACGAAGGGCAAGGTGCGCGCGTTCTCCGGCACCACCGGATCGAACGTCCCGAAGACGTTCAGCTCCACTTTCAGCGTGTCGCGGTTGATCATGTCCTCGTGATAGCGGCCCGACCACTTAAAGGTGTCGCCGAGGGCCACCTGCAGGCCGCTCAAGTCCACGTCCCGGCTCTGCAGCAGCGTCCGGTGCACGCTCGGGAAGTCCTGCCCGACCACGCTCACGAGGTGGACCTTGCTGTAGAAACTCGCCGCGTAAGAAAAGTAGGAGGCCGAGCCGCCAAGTTGGTGCTCGCGCCGGGTGCTGGGCGTCTCGATGGTATCGATGCCGACGGTGCCTACCACAAGCAGGCTCATGCGCATCCTCCGCTTAACGCTTGAAGTGAAGGGAGATTGATACGTCAAAGCAGCGCCGCAGGCAACCGCGTTCGCGTAGAGCGTGTAGTGAAGAACGTGTAGGACGCGCCAGTTTGGCGGGCGTCCCTGCCCGCCGGGTTGGGCGATCACCAGTAAAACACAGAGCGTGTAGTGACACGTCGGATTGCATGCCATCCTATTTTTGTTTTCCGCTCTACTCTCCACGCTTCACGCTCTACGAAGCAGGAGTCTAGTCGTCCATAAAGCGGAAGTGCTAACGTGTTCACATCAAGAAATTTAAGTTACCGCTATGCAGCGGGCAGTGTATACCTCATTGGTACAGGTTCTAACCATCACCGATAATAAAGGGTAAGACTTATGCGACTCGCCGCAATTGGTCTCCTGACGCTTCTCGTGTCGTGTTCCGGTTCGTTCGGCGCAGAGTCTGCTGCGTCGATCTGGTGCGTGGGCGAGTCCACCAAGGTTATGCCCAGCGATCCGCCGCAGGACAAGACCGTCGTCTGGGACGGCGCGAGCAAGACCGTCAAACTTGGCAGCGCGCGCAACGAGTACGTCGCGTTCCAGATCGCGGTGCGTACCGGCAAGGATCCGCTCAGCGGCGTCACGGTGGAACCCGCCGCACTGAAGGGCTCGGGAAACGCCGAGATCCCTGCCGCGAACATCGACCTCTTCGTCGAGCACTACCTCAATGTTACGGTCTCTTCGCGCAGCGACGCCAACGGCTTGATAAAACAGTGCAAGGCCGGCGAACATCCCACGCAGATGGTGCCGTTCAACGCCAAGAAGTATGGCGCGCCGTTCGAGATTAAAGGTGAGCGCAGCAATGCGGTCTGGGTGGATATCTACGTGCCCGAAGGCGCGGCGCCCGGCGTCTACAAGGGCGCGTTCAAGGTCAAGGCCGGCGAAGCGGCGCTGGGCACCGTGAACGTGGAACTCGAGGTCTGGTCCTTCACGCTGCCCCACGAGACGCACTTTCACAGCTTCCTCTACACGGGCCCTGAGAACCTGCGCTGGGGGCACCACATGGGCAGCGACTGGACCTCGGACACCTTCAAGGCGCTCGAAGACCGTTACTTTCAGATGGCGCACCAGCACCGCACGAACTTCAATCCGTCGGGCGGCGGCATCGTGGACGAGATCGGCAAGCGCTACGCGAAGTACTACGACGGCTCGGCCTTTACCGAGCGCGTGGGCAAGGGCGTCGGCCAGAACGTGATCTGCGCCTCGCCCGAGGGCGACACCAAAGAGGCGATCCAAACCAACGCCAAGGCCATCGTCGCCATGCTCGAAGAGAAGAAATTCCCCGCCTTCACCTTCGGGTACATCTGGGACGAGCCGCACAGCCAGGAAGACTTCGACACCAGCAAGCAGCGCTGCAAGTGGGTGCACGAGGCCGTAGGCAAGAAGCTCCGGACGTTCATCGCCACGCCGCAGTGGCAGAAGTACGAGGCCGGCGACGTGGACGTCTACAGTGAGCCGAGCATCGCCGACATCCCCAAGATTATCGAGCGCGGCGACTCGGTCTGGGCCGTCAACGGCGGTTACGGCGCGGGGCCTTACGTCGATGCCCCCGGCTACGGTGGACGCAGCATCGTATGGATGAGCTGGAAAATGAACCTGGTTGGCTGGCAGTTCTGGGACTGCTGCTATTGGGTCGATAAACAGAACCGCAAGCACAAGGAAGGACGCCGCTGGCGGCCCGACATGACCTACGCCCAAATCAACGCCGAGCCGGAGAAGTATCTCACCGACCTATGGAACGACCCGCTCAACTTCGACGAATCGCGGAAAAAAGGCTACCCAATGAACGACGCGATCCGTATCAACGGCGACGGCCTCCTTTATTATCCCGGCCACGACATCGGCATCGAGGGGCCTATCGCCAGCTTTGCGCTTAAATCCCTGCGCCGCGGAGCGCAGGACTACGAGTACCTCTGGCTGCTCAAACAGAAGGGGAAGGACGGTGACGCCAAAGCCGTCGTGGACTCGGTCTGTCCTGAAGCGGGTAAGTGGAACGATGATCCAGAAGCCTGGGATAAAGCAAGATTGAAGTTGGCTGAAATGCTGAGTGCAGCCAAATAAGCAGGACAATTAGAAGGTGGGAGGTGTCAAATTGGCTTCAAATTGAATCCATAACCCATTAAACTTGATTGTGTTGCATTCTTAATTCTACTATAACGATAGGAATTCGGTATTCCAGGAAACCAAGTCCGGTGATTTTGGACTTACTAGACATGCACTTCGTGCGCTTATCCTTAATTTTATGTGTTGTCCTGTTGAACACCTTGAAGCGGAGAATCTCACGCGGGTTATAAGAAATCGGGCCAATAAAAGTCCATCAAGAATTCAAATTCCCATCCCCTTACCAGTGGCATGTACTTTGCCATGTAGGTACTGCGCAGTCTACAAGATTACGCGGTAACCTGGGCGAGTCGGAACCCTCGCCAGGTCGTTTAGTGAGATATGGATGGGAGGCAAACATGGCTTCGGGATTCGGAAGCGGAAACATCAAGAACACGGGTAACAGCGTGAATCAGAGTGGCAAGAGCGGCGGCGACGCGCGCGGCACGGCCACCGGCGGACACAGTGGCGCGGGCGCGGCGGGCGTGGGCGTCGGCGTGGGCGTCGGCGGCGGG
>JACQFI010000139.1 GCA_016200135.1 Planctomycetota bacterium | reverse complement strand
TTCTTCGTGTCTTCGTGGTTACGCAGTTTCGGGGTTACGCCGTGCGCAGGTACGCCAGCGAAGCCACCAGCGCCGTCTTCTCGCCGGCCTCGTTGACGTTGAAGTTCTCGTCCTCGAGCTCCACGCAGACCGCGCCGTCGAACTTCGCCGCGGCGAGCGTCTGGAAGACGCGCGTCCAGCGCGTGCAGCCCTGGCCCGGAATCGTGTAGCGCCAGACGTGCTCGCCGAAGCCGTGCCCCTTGTTGAAAATGCTCGGCTGGTACAGCCCGCACTCGTACACGACATCCGCGAAAACTTCCGTGTCCTTTGCGTGCACGTGACCGACATAGCCGGCGAACTCGTCGATGAAGCGCACATGATCGATGCCCATGCGGATCAGGTGCGACGGATCGTAGTTCACGCCCAGGCCGCCGTGCGGCTTGGTGCCGGTGTCTTTAAAGATCGCGCGGTAGGTCTCGGGATTGCAGCACAGGTTCGGCAGGTTGCCGCCGCCGGGCCAGCCTTCGAGCACGATCATCGCGCCGTGCTTCTCGGCCGCGCGCGCGAGTTCCCCGTAGCCTTCGACGGCCAGTTTGTAATTCTCGAGGCGCGACTTGGCGCCGTCCTCGGGAATTACGACGGTGAAGTAGCGCTTGCAGCCCGCCGCCGCCAGGTTCTTGATGTATTCCGCGTTGCGCGCGACCGCGTCCTTGCGCTTCGCGGCGTCCGCGGAATTGATCTGCGGCCAGTCGAGCAGATCGGCAGTGCCGATCTTGATGCCCTGCGCCTTCATCGTGGCGAGGTCCTCGGGCGAGGCCTTGCCTAGGTCCACCACGTCGAAACCGGTGGTCTTGGCCCAACTGGCGAGTTCCTTCAGGTCCTTCTTCTGCCAGTCGCTCCAGCCGCGCCGGAAGCCGATCGGAAAGTTGCCCGTGCGTGTGCCCATCTTTTTGTTCTCCAGGAAGCGCCGCCGGCCAAGCGCAAGAAGCGCCCGCGCGCCCCTCGGCCGGCATGCTAAAAAGGTAATGAACCCGCCGCGAAAGGAAAGCCCTGCCGCGCCTTTTTTCCATCAATTCGCCGGGATTGTCCATCCTGCACGCTGACAAGCTGCTGCAAGGCCAGCCCGCCGCGCGGGTTCACCTTGCGATGGCAGGGAGACAAGTTGTGTAAAACGTAAAACGTAAAACGTAAAACGTAAAACGTAAAACGTAAAACGTAAAACGTAAAACGTAAAACGTAAAACGTAAGCGGATAACAGCGGTTCCTATTGCCGTTCATTACGTTTTACGAGTCACGTTTTACGATTCACCCCACCCGATTGCGTTCCTTGCCGGCCTCGTACGCCTTCACGTTCTCGCAGACCTCGTCCAGCAAACGCTGGCGCGACTCGAGCGTGGACCAGGCGCTGTGCGGCGTGATAAGCAGATTGTCGAGTTCCTTCGCGGCGAGCAGCATCGGCTGGTCGGGCGGCGGCGGCTCCTTAACGAGCACGTCGAACGCCGCGCCGGCGATCCACTTCTTCTTGAGCGCCTCGATCAGCGCGGCCTCGTCCACCAGCCCGCCGCGCGACGCGTTGATCAGGAAGGCGCTCTTGCGCATCATGCCGAGTTCCTGCGCGCCGATGAGGTTCTTGGTCTCCGGCGTGAGCGGGCAGTGCAGCGTAACCACATCGGAGCTTTGCAGCAGGAATTCCAGCGGCACGCGCCCCGCCGGAAACTCTTTCGCGCCCTTGCGCGCCGCGGCCAGAACTTTCATGCCGAAGCCCACGGCAATTTTTGCGACGCTCTTGCCGATGTCGCCGTGGCCGATGATGCCGAGCGTCTTGCCGTGCAACTCGGTGCACGGATGCGTGAGCAGCGTGAAGATTGGGCTCTTGGCCCACGCGCCGCCCGCGACATCCACCGCGTAGCGCCCGCAGTGGCTCGCCAGTTCCAGAATTAATCCGAAGGTATGCTGCGCAACGGACGCGCTCGAATAGCCGCGCACGTTGCAGACCGGAATTCCGCGCCGCTTGGCCGCCTCGACCTCCACGTTGTTGAACCCCGTCGCCGCCACCGCGATCAGCTTCAGCGTTTTTGCTTCTGGGCGCGCGAGCACCTTCTCGTCGATCAGAACCTTGTTCGTCACCGCCACGTCGCAGCCGAGCAGCCTCGCGGCGGTCTCGTCGGGCTTGGTGAACCGATGGAAGACGCATTCCCAGCTCTCCGTGAACGCCTTAAAGGAGACGTCCTCGCGGTCGAAGGTCATCGCGTCGAGAAAAACGATCTTCCACTTCGGCATGTCGCGCCTCCCGAGCTGAATGTGGCTCCGCCGTCTCGGCGGAGGTCCCGGCGGCGTCCCGCCGCCGCTCAAACGTTCGCCATCGCGGACGCCGGTCCACCCATCGGCGAGACGCCAAGGCTGCGGAATCCGGCGGATCCATGTACCCAAGGTCTTCGTTGGACGAAAAGCAATACGCATCCTACACTCCCGCCAGTCGCCGTTAAGAGCAGATTGCCGCGCAAAATCCGTTGCTTGCCACCAGCTTTAGCTGCTGGGAGAGAAGCCAATAGTAGTTCACAGCCGGCTTCAGCCGGCTTGCTCAGAGGCGCGTGATCGCATGGCTGGAACCTACTCGAACGTAACCTTGAAGGGCCCCAACCAGGCGGACGTCGTCCGCTACCTTAAGGAGTCCGATTGGACCGCGTTCATCTCGCCCAACCTCGATAAGTACGTCGTCGTCTACCAGGGCGCGTACGAGTACTACCAGAGCGCCGCGCGCGACCTGACCGGGCACTTCAACTGCGCCGGCCTGGCCGCGGTCTGCTGCGAAGACGCCTACCTTTATTACGAGCTCTACCAGGGCGGCCTCACGGTCGACACGTACGTCTCGAACCCGCAGATCATGGACGAGAACCAGTTCATCGAGCCCGCGCCGCGCGGCGGCGACGCGCGCATGCTCTGGCAGACCTTCGGCGCGCAGACCACGATCAAGCGCATCGAGAAACTCCTGCGCAAGCCGCACCAGGAAGCCGACGGCTACGAGGCCGCCAGCGTGCGCCACAAGCATCTGGTGGAACTCCTCGGCCTGCCCTTAGCCGCCGTCTGCTGCAACTACGATCTGCTCCAGGACGGCGAAGGCCCGTTCGGCATGAAAGCCGCCGACTTCACCCACGTCGGGGGACTGTGACGGCATTTTGGATTTTGGATTTTCGATTATCGATTATCGATTATCGATTATCGATTATCGGCCGCCACGACCCGGGTTACCGACCACCTGGCCAACCTTGAGATTGCTGTTCGCCGTTAAAATCGAAAATCCAAAATCGGAAATGCCGTCCTTCCCCCTTGACTCCGTCTCCTTATATGTTACTGTTCCCTCCAGCGACCGCGTGATTCCCTATGGGCGATCCTAACCACGCGGCTCGCAACCCGAGGTAATTCCCAGCCCAAAACCAGAATAAATGAACCCGGCGCAGCCGCGTCGTGCGTTCCCCTCTCCCCATTGAGGGAGAGGGGGCAGGGGGTGAGGGGCCGGTGCTTGCCCCGCGCATTCGCCTGCAATACCACGCACCGCTGCGCCAAAAATTTCCGGCCCACAGAAGCGGCTCTGCCGCCTGCTGTGCGGAAAGGCTCCGCCTTTCCGTAGAGGCCCCGCTGTCTCTTCCCGTTCGAGGCTGCGCCTCGAACGGATGCAGCTCAGTCCCGACAAGGTCGGGACTTCACCGAGATCTGGCGACGCCAGACCAAGTATAGCCACCGCCTTCAGGCGGGGGATTGAAGGCGCTTTGTCGTATGCATTTTACCCTCGTTTACGAGGGTTAATAGAATGGAGTGAACTCCTTGGCTCCTGCAATAACCGTCGTAAACGGCGGTATAAATCCGAGTGGTTGTCTCGCCCACCCCCGGCTGAAAGCCGGGGGCTATACTCGGCACGGCCTGCCGGGCCTCGACGAAGCCCCATTTCACGGGGCTGACAACAAGAACTCAATTCAACTGGTGCAGACTTTTTTCGATAATGGCCGTGCTTCTTCCCTTTCTTTCGAATTCCGTGCTTCGGATTTCAATTTGCAGTTCACCCCGTGCATCTTTTTTTCGATTTTCGCCCTTCCTTGCCGTTTGTTTCGGATTTCGAGCTTCGAATTTCGAATTTGCAGTTCAGAATGTGCATCTTTTTTCAAGAAATCAAAGCCGAATTGCCGCTCTTGGTGCCGCTTCGTGCAAATTCGTGGAAGATCCGTTGCCGTTATTCCACATTTTCTGTTCAACTCGTGCATCTTTCGCAGCGTAGATTCGCATCGAAATTCGCGGACGCTTGGCGAGCGCCCGCGCTTGCAGTCCCTCCAGCGGCCCCGGACTTGGACCCGGGGCACAGGAGCTACCGTGCGTCGTGCACATAATGTGCAGACTTTTTTCGAAAATGTCGAGCGCTGCCGTGCGGTTCCTCGGCACGTAGCACTCAGGACTCAGCACTAAGAAAGGAGAGGAACGACCCAGAACCCAACGCGGAAGTGACATAACCCAAGCACTCAGAACAGGCCGATCACGTTGCCGTCGTCGTCAAGGTCGATGTGGGCGCCGGCGGGATCGCTGCCGAGGCCCGGCATGGTCTTCATCGTGCCGCAGAGCGCGTATAGGAAGCCCGCGCCCGCGGAGACGCGCACATCTTCGACGGGCACGGTGAAGCCTTCGGGCCGGCCGAGCAGCTTCGGGTCGTGCGAGAGCGAGAGGTGCGTCTTGGCCATGCAGACGGGGAGCGAGGCGAAGCCGAGCGCCGTAAGCCGGTTGATGGCCGCTTCGGCCGCGGGCGAATAGCGCACGCCCTTCGCGCCGTACATCTTGGTGCCGATGGCGTGGATCTTCTCTTTGATCGGCGCGCTCGGATCGTACAGGAAGCGGAACTTGCTCGGCTTCTCGCACGCTTCGACGATCGCGTTCGCAAAGGTCTCCGCGCCCGCGCCGCCCTTGGCCCAGGCCTCGTTGACGACGACCTTCGTCGCGCCGGCCTTCGTCGCAATGGCGGTGAGTTCGGTCATCTCGTTGTCGGTATCGGTGGGGAAGCGGTTGATCGCGACCACGGCGGGGATGCCGTAGAGCGCCACGTTCTCGATGTGTTTGGCGAGGTTCCCCGCGCCGGCGCGGAGGCTCTCGAGGTCCTCCTTTAATAGATCGTCGGGGAGCGGCTTGCCGGCGACGACCTTGAAGCGGCCCGAGTGCATCTTCAGCGCGCGCACCGTCGCCACCACGCCAACGGCGTTGGGCACCAGGCCCGAGACGCGGCACTTGATGTTGAAGAACTTCTCCATGCCCAGGTCCGCGCCGAAGCCGGACTCGGTGACGGTGTACTCGGCCAGCTTCAGGGCCATGCGGTCGGCCACGATCGAACTGTTGCCGTGCGCGATGTTGCCGAAGGGACCCGCATGCAGCAGGCAGCCGCTGCCTTCGCTCGTCTGCACCAGCGTCGGCTTGATCGCGTGGCGCAGGATCACGGCCATCGAGCCCGCGCAGCGGAGTTGTTCCGCGGTCACCGGCGCGCCTTCATAGGTATAGCCGACGATGACGCGCCCGAGCCGCTTGCGCAGGTCCTTGAGGTCGGTCGCGAGCGCGAGAATGGCCATCACTTCGCTCGCCACGGCGATATCGAAGCCCGTCTGGCGCGGCACGCCGTTCTCTTTGCCGCCGATGCCGATGACGATCTCGCGCATGGCCCGGTCGTTGATGTCCACGACGCGCTTCAGCGTCACGCTGGTCGGGTCAAGCTTGAGCGGGTTCTTGAGCAGGATCGAGGTGTCGATGAAGGCGGCGAGGAGATTGTTCGCGAGGGCCACCGCGTCGATATCGCCCGTCAACCCGAGGTTGATGTCATCGAGCGGCAGGATCAGCGCATGCCCGCCGCCGTGCGCGCCGCCTTTGACGCCGAAGACCGGGCCCATGGAAGGCTGGCGCAGGCAACCGAGCACCGACTTGCCGATGCGGTTCAAGCCCAGGCAGAGGCTGATGCTGCTGGTCGTCTTGCCCTCGCCCAGCGGCGTCGGCGTGATGGCCG
Source organism: Planctomycetota bacterium (assembly GCA_016200135.1). Lineage (GTDB taxonomy): Bacteria > Planctomycetota > SZUA-567 > H5-PLA8 > H5-PLA8 > JACQFI01. Next base: position 15,405 of record JACQFI010000139.1, on the reverse strand, counting down.
TAATGTCCACGTACTTGCCGGGGGCCTTGTTCTTCAGCCGGTCGATGATGGAGAGCTTGAGCTTGGCCTTGTGGTCGCCGTACAGTTCGATCTCGTCGCGCTCGATGCCGTACTTCGCCGCGATCTCGGTAATCGGCTTGAGCTTGATCTGCTTGGCGACCTCGATGTCCGTCGGCATGGCGCGGCCCCCGCTTTGGATTCGACGATGGAGGGCAGTCTAGCGCGGGCTGGGCGGGTTGCATGGAGAGAAGGCGCGCGGCACGGGTTCTCGTAGCATCGGCGTCCCGCCGCTGGTCACACCGGCGTCCTCGCCCGTGAGCCGAAATGCGGCGGCGCGACGCCGCCGCGATCTCCGCCGGGACGGCGGAGCTACGGAGGCCAGTCGCTCTACTCCGCTTTACAACGCCCCCGCACCTCCCTACCCTGTTCCCGTTCCCCAATGCCCAGCCGAGAACCTCATTAAGGAGTCCCGCGCATGGACGTCTCCCTCTGCTTCGACACCGAAGACTACACTTCCCCGCCCGAGTGGGGCATGGACGACATCCCCAAGTGGATGAGCGAGATCATGACCAGCGAGGGCGTCACCGGCACGTTCCTCGTCATCGGCCACAAGGCCCGCGCCATCCGCGACCGCAAGCGCCGCGACGTTATCGCGGCCATGCGCAAGCACGAGATCGGCCTGCACACCAACTTCGGCTCCGACCACCCCACGCTCTCCGAGGCCCTCGCGCCGCTGGACTGGCACGAGGCCGTCAAGCTCGCCGACGAGCGCGAGTCCCCCGGCTTTAAGGAACTCGGCGAGATCTTCGACACCGAGATCGGCACGGGCTCCACGCACGGGGCTTCGCAGGCCGCGGCGATGCACTACGTCTGCGGGACCAAGTGGGACCGCGGCTGGCTCTACTCGTTCGTGCCCTGCGGCAAGGAGAACCTCTGCTGGTACGCCAACTGCCTGCAGTTCGGCTACAAGGGCATCGGCATCAGCGAGTCCTCATACAGCAAGCCGAAGGAAGTGGACGAGACGCTCAAGCGCTGGGCCAAAGACGTGGACCGGCTCGCCGCCGAAGGGACCAAGTGGTGCTACATCTTCCTGGCGCACCCGCTAATGGTCCGCTGCAAGCAGTTCAACGACGCGCTGAACTACGCCGACGGCAAGAACCGCTGGCCGTGGCGCACGCCCGAGATGCGCACGCTCGAAGAGATGGAGGTCGCCAAGCAGCAGTTCCGCCGCGTCGTCCACTGGATCGCCAAGCACCCCAAGCTCAACGTCCGCACCCTGCGCCAGACGCAGCTCCGCTACGGCAAGCGCAAGACGAAGATCAGCCGCGCCGAACTGGCCGGCTACGCGCAGGAGGCCCACCGCCACCAGTCGATCCGCACGGGCTACACCTTCAGCCCCGCCGACGCGCTGGTCGCGGTCTGCCAGGGCCTGCTCGCGGCGAGCCCGCCTGCGTCATCGCCCATCAACGGGGTCCTCGGCCCGCTGGGCGAGAGCGGCCGCATGCCCGACAACGCGCTGGCGAGGATCGGCCAGAACGAACTCCGCGTGCTCGCCAAGAGCCTGCTCGACCACGTCCGCAAGACCGGCATGCTGCCCAGCGGCCTGCCCGTGCCCAACGGCGCGGGGCGCATGGGCCTGGCCCCCGCGTTCCACACGCTCGTGGACGGCTGGCTGCAGCATCACCGCCGCGAGAAGGACATCCGCGTGCGCGTGACCCACATCTGCAACCGCTATCCGCAGAACGCCGACGAGATCGAAGCCACCGCGCGCAAGCGCTGGCTCAACTGGCCCATCCACGACATCAACATGCCGCTGGAAAACCTCAGCCGCCACGCGCGCCTGATGAGCTGGACGTGGAAGACGCTGGCGTAAAGACCGTAGAGCGTGGAGCGAAGAGCGTGGCGGCGAAGAGCGAATAAGGCGAGGGGCGAAGAGCGCGAATAGGACGGTGGGGCGAACGTCCCTGCCCGCCAGGGGAAGACCATCACTAGAACTACGCGTAAGCCACGCAGATTCAACAGAGCCGCGCCCATCTGGGTGCGGTCAGGCTCACGTACCCTCTCGCCGCGCTTGTTCCGCCAGCTCAAGGAATTCCTTACGGAATGGCTCCGGCAAGGCTGCGCAAACGGAGTCCACCTTGTCGAGATGCCGTTTCATCACTTCAATAATGTCCGTAATATCCCTATGCCTGCGCGCATCCAACTTGAGACGAATCAATCCAGCAAGAGAAGCGAATCCACGGTTTGTTCCAAGTTCTTTGGGATGAGGCAGAGGGTATTTCGAGTCTTTAAGCGTCGTTCCTTCTCGCAACAGATCGATTTCAACTCCCGACTGTTTGTGCTTAAGGACGGGAAGCGTGGTCAATTCGAACTCGGAATCGCGGAGCTTCTGGAGTAATTCGCCAAAATGATCGCTATCGACGACCACATCGACATCCTTGGTATACCGTTCCCAGCCCAATTCCTGGACGGCAATTCCTCCAATGATAACGATGTAGCATCCAGGAATCGAAGCGGCGCTGCGTGTGACAATTCTTACACAATCGCTCAGGTCTCTTGGGTTCATAAACGTTTTCTTTGTGCCTCCACATACTTCGTTCACCGCCTGCGCGACGGCAACAAGCTCAGCCGTTCGCTGATAGACGCGCTCTTCGAGGGAGGTTTCCTGCGTGCTCATGACTCTTCCTTATACCACAGGTTTTGCCAGATGGACAGCCCTCGGTCCCGCTCTCTGGTGGTCGCGGCTCTGTTCTTGACGCCTACGGTGCCTTGCCTACATTGATGGCTCTTCCGCCCGGCCTCACGGCCGGGCTTTTTTCGTGAGATACGCAGGGAAAGGCGGGCGCGCATCATGGTCGTGATGAAGTTCGGCGGCACCTCGATGGGCAACCCCGACGCCATCCGGCGTTGCGCGGAGCTGGTGGAACGCGACATCAAGCAGCGGGGCAAGAAGCCCGTCGTCGTCGTCTCGGCCTACTCCAAGATCACCGACAAGTTGCTCGACGCGGCCAAGCGCGCCGTGAAGGGCGACATCGACGGCCCCGTCCACGAGATCGCCAAGCGCCACCACGAGATCTTGAAGGGCCTCGACCTGCCCAAGGAGATCGGCGAGAAGAACCTCAGCGAACTCCACGACCTGCTCCGCGGCATCCACATGGTCAAGGAAGTCACCCCGCGCCTGTACGACTACGTCTCCAGCTTCGGCGAACGGCTCTCGTCCAAGACCTTCGCGGCCCTGCTGCGCGCGCGCGGCCACGGCGACAGCGAGGCCATCAACGCCTACGACCTGGGCTTCACCACCGACTCGCGCTTCATGAACGCGCGCCCGCTGCCGGACACCTACGAGAAGATCGCCGAGGCCTTCAAGCCGCACGCGCACAAGCTCGTCGTGATCACCGGCTTCATCGGCAAGGACAAGAACGGCGACATCACCACCATCGGCCGCTCGGGCAGCGACTACACCGCCGCCATCTTCGGCGCGGCCCTGGGCGTCGACGAGATCCAGGTCTGGAAGGACGTCCCCGGCGTGATGACCTCCGACCCCACCGTCATCAAGGACGCGCACCCGCTTCCCAAGCTCAGCTTCGAGGAGGCCAGCGAACTCGCCTACTACGGCGCGGAAGTGCTCCATCCGGCCACCATGGTCCCGGCCATGAAGCGCGGCATCCCCGTGCGCGTGCTCCACACCTTCGACCCCGAAGCGCCCGGCACGGTCATCACGCCCCACGGCGAGACCGACTCCAAACACCCGGTGAAGTCCATCGTCTACAAGGAAGACCAGGTGCTGATCAACGTCCGCAGCGAGCGCATGCTCGGCACCGAGGGCTTCATGGCCCGCATGTTCAACATCTTCGAGCGCAACCACATCGTCATCGACATGATCTCGACCAGCGAGGTCAGTGTCTCGATGACCACCGACGTCACCGAAGGCCACAAGCTCGACACGCTGCGCCGCGACCTGGAAGAGATCGCCAAGGTCGATATCCAGAAGGACAAGTGCATCGTGGCGCTGGTGGGCGAAGGCATGAAGCACACCGTCGGCTTGGCCGCGCGGGCCTTCAAGTCCGTGGCGGCATCACAGGTGAGCTTGCAGATGATCAGCCAGGGCGCCAGCGAGATCAACATCACCTTCCTGATCGACAACTCCCAGATTCCAACGGTCATTAAGGGGCTCCATAAGGAGTTCTTTGGCTGAGAGTTATGAAAGCTGGTCCTTCGGCTACCAGACTTCCGTAAGGTATTGCAAATAAGTGCTTTGCACGCGCGGCAAAGCCCGTTGAAACATAAGGATACGGCAGCTTTGGCCGACCCTCATGCGTCTATCCTGAGAGTCTCAACTGTGTGCCGGGAGGTAGCTCTTTGGGGTCTGCAATTCAACCCTCGCCCGCGTCTTCCGAGTCCGCCCGGCGCAAGAAGCTCGGCGAGATCGCCGTCGAGCGCGGCCTCGTCTCCAAGAACCAGCTCAGCGACGCCTTGAACACCCAGACCGAGATGACGAAGCTGGGCCTAACCGAACGCATCGGCACGATCCTGCTTAAGAAGAAGGTCATCAGCAAGGACACGCTCCAGGAACTGCTGCGCGAACAGTCCGGCGGCGTGCGGCGGCTGGGCAACTTCGAGATCCTCGAGAAGGTCGGCCAAGGCGCGATGGGCGTCGTCTACAAGGCGCGGCAGGTCTCGATGGACCGCGTCGTGGCTCTGAAAATCCTGGCCCGCAAGTACGCCAACGATCCCCAGTTCATCGAGCGCTTCGTCAAAGAGGCGCGCGCGGCAGGCCAGTTCAGCCACGAGAACATCGTCACGGCGGTGGATGTCGGCTACGTCGAACCCTACCACTACTTCGCCATGGAGTACGTCGAGGGCAAGACGCTGCGCAAGATGCTGGCCGAACGCGGCGCGCTGCCCGAGGACGAGGCGGTCAAGTACACGCTCCACATCGCCAAGGCGCTCGAACACGCGCTGGCCAAGAAGATCATCCACCGCGACGTGAAGCCTGAGAACATCATCGTAACCCCTCAGGGCCTCGCCAAGCTTCTCGACATGGGCCTCGCCTGCGCCGTGGGGGCCGAAGCGGACGAAGAGGACGAGGAAGGCGCGGAGGAAAGCAAGCACGGCGCCTCGAGCTCGGTCACGCAGAAGAAAGCCGCGGGCACGCCGCACTACATCTCGCCCGAGGCCGCGCGCGGCGCCGACGATCTGGACACCCGCTCGGACATCTACTCGCTGGGCTGCTCGTTCTACCAGTTGCTCACCAACGCCACGCCGTTCGAAGGTACCGACGCGCGGACGATCATGGCCCTGCACATCACCAACGACGTGCCCGACCCGCGCGTCAAGCAGCCGGAAGTCTCCGCCAACGCCGCGCGCATCCTGATGAAGATGTCCGCGCGCGACCGCACTCAGCGCTATGAAACGCCTACGGAACTCGTCGAGGACCTTCAGGCGCTTCTGGCCGGCAAGCCGCTCAAGCATGCCGGCGGCGGCCTGCCCACAAAAAGCGGCAAGCTGCGCAGCGCCACGACCACGGGGCCGCGCGCGCCCATCGGCGCACGCGGGACCACCGGGCCGCGGACGCCCGTGCAGCCGCGCAGCACCACCGGCCCGGCCAGTCCGGTGATCGTTGGCGACCGCACCGGCAGTCTCTCGCCCACGGTTCCGCTCTCGCCCGGAGCAAAAGCGGCACAGGCCGAGAAGAGCAATGCGACCATCTGGATTCTCACCGGCGCGGGCGCCGCGATCCTGATCATCGGCATCGCCCTGGCCGCCTCGGGCGGCGGACCCGATCCGGCCAAGACCGCCCACAAGAGCGACCCGGCCCCGGCGCACTCGCCCGAGAAGAGCGTGGCCGCCGTCGAGCAGCCCGACACGGTCAAAAAGGTGGACGTGAAGGCGCCCGGCCCTTCGGTCCGCGAAGAGCGCGCCAAGTCCGCGCTCGATGCCGTGCTCGCACAAATAAAGGACAAGCCCACCGAGTTCGGCGACCACCAGCGAAACTTGCAGCAGGCCGTGCAGCTCTCCCGCGGCACGCCCAGCGCCGACCCCGCCGCGGATGCCTGGACCGCGCTGGAGAAGAACTGGAAGGACGCGCTGGAAGCGGCGCTGAAGGAACCGCAGGCCAAGGCGCAAGAAGCCCTCGCGAAAGGCGACTTCACCGCCGCGGCCGACGCGCTCAAGGATGAAACCGTCGCCCCCAACCTGCGCGCCTTCGACTGGAAGAAGGTCCTCGACGAGGCGCGCAAGCCCGTCAAGGATGGCGCCGAAGCCGCCGCGGCGAAGTTCCTGACGGACGCCCGCGCCAAGGCCGGCGCGAAGACCGAGCAGGGCTTCCTCGACGCGATTGAGCTCGCCAAGAAGGCGCAGGACGTTCCCGCCGCGCTCGCGCCTTCGGCCAAGGAAGCCCCCAAGGAGATCCGCAAGTGGGAGGGCGAAATTGCGGCACTGAAGAAGGCCGAAGAGCAGGCCGCCGCCGCGAAGGAAGTGAAAGGCCAGCAGCAGGCCGACGCGGCCTGGAAGGAACTCGCGCCGCTGCTGGAACAGAACAAGTTCGCCCAGGCCATGGAACTGCTCGACCAGAAGATCGCCGACCGCGCCAACGCCGACGCCAAGGACGGGCTCATGGCCGAGAAGGCCGACGTGGAGACGGTGCTGAATCTCCGCAAACGCGCCGTGGAGTACATCAACACTCGCGCCGGCGAGAAGATCGGTCTGGCCAAGGGCAAGGATACGATCGAGGGCCAGGTCGTCGCCAACACTCGCGGCGGCGTGACGCTCAAGCTTGAAGACGGCCCCGAGATCGCTTTCAGCGCGGAGCAGCTCGACATCCGCGACATCGACCGCTTCGCGCCCAAGGACAAGGGCGGCGCCGCCGAGGACCTGCGCCAGCGCGCGCTGCTCTACCTGGCCGACGGCGATCTGGCCGGGGCCAAGGACCGCCTGCAGAAGGCCAAGGACGCGGGTTCCGCCCCGGCCGCCGCGAACCTGGACCGCCTCGAACGCCTTGCCCAGGGCGAGGCCGAAGCGAGCGCGCAAAGGGCCTTCAAGAAGGCGGAAGATCTCTTCGCGGCCAAGCAGTGGAAGGAAGCGCAACTCGCTTACGAGGACTTCCAGGCGCGCCATGGCAAGACCAAGGTAGCCGCGCAGAACGCCGCGCAGATCAAGGAACGTCTCGCGGCCATCGAGGACATCCTCAACCCGTACCGGCCCGGCCTGGTCGCCTACATCTTCGACCTCAAGGGCTTCAAGCCGCAGAGCGAGGGCGGCGACAAGGCGCTCCTCACGCGCGTGGACAACAAGGTCGACTTCCGCTGGGGCAAGAAAGGCCCGGCCCCGAACCTCCCCAACGACTTCGCCGTCCGCTGGGAAGGCGGCGTCAAAACTGAGAAGCCCGGGCTCTACACGTTTTTCATCACGACGACCGATAAGTGCCGCCGGATGCGCTCGTGCACGAGATCAGGATCGACCCCAAGGGCGGCGACGAGAAGAAGTAGTGCGTTTCAGCCCTGCTATTCCCGATTCAAAATCGGCTCGTCCGTGGTATCCTGCGCCTGGGTTAAAGGGAGCAACGGACACCGTCCGACATGCAGATCCTCTATTGCGATAGCTGCGGGTACCGCATTCCCGAGCGGGACGTAGCCGATGGACGCGCCACGGCCGTCGGCGGCAAAACGCTGTGCGAAAAGTGCCGCCCAGCCGCCGCGGCGGAAAAGCCCTCTAAATCGTCCAATGCCACGATCCCGCTCGCCGGAAAAGTCTCGGTGACTCGGGAATCCTCGACAAGCGTCATGCCGGTCCGGTTCTCGGAGAGCAGCGCGCCGGCACGAGCGATACCGGCAGCCAAGCCGCAGGCGAATTCCAACGCCACCGTGATCGGGATCGTCATGGGACTCGCGGCAGCGCTGCTCCTGGTCGCCTTCCTGTTCTCCTCTTCGCCGAAGTCCGCGCCCGGACCCGAACGATCCGCAGTACAGGGCCCGACGCCGCCTATAGCCCATCCGGCGCCCGAGACGCCGCGTCCGCCGTCGCAGCAGCAGCCTGTCGAAAAACCGGTCGCCGAGCACGCGCCCCAGCCGGTCGCCGATCCGGAGGCGGAAGCGCATGCCGAGAAGGAGGCCAGCGACGCCTTCGACGCCGTGACCCGCTTCGAGGGCCTCGCCGAGGACGACTACAAGGGCCGCGCCGCGCGCATGGGCGAATTCATCGCCAAGTACGGCGGCAGCGTGGTCTCGGTGCGCGCCCGCAAGATGCAGGGCGAACTCAAAGTCAGGGCCGCGGGCACGCCGGCCGCTCCGGCTGCGGACCCTGCGGCGCCGCCGGTAACTGCGGGCGTGGCCAAGCCGGCCGCGACCGCCGTCTTTCTCAAGCAGGACACCGCAACGCACGGAGCCTGGAAAGGCGTCTACGGAGCGGACGGTTATTACCTCGCCAACTTTCTGGAAAAGAATAGCGATCTCAAAGCGAAGGACCCCAAGCTGGACATCCTTAAGAAACCCGCCTACCTGTCGGATTTGGGCCGCTTCTCCTCTCACGCCTACCGGACGAAAGCCGCGGACGTGTCGCCGGAGGCCGGGCTCCAGGACCCTGCAGACAACGACCGGCACTTGGCGGTAGACATTGCCGAAAGCGCGCTCGCCCTCGGATACCATCTCGATATTTCCGATAACAAGCCCCATCAGGTTGCGCTCTATTTGGCTACGGGGGGGATGAGACGCGCCCAATACATCGAGGTCCTCGACTTGGCGACCCGGGCCGTGCTCAACAAGCAGGTCTGCGACGCTGACAAGTTCAAGGCCGGAGTCTATTACATCTGGGAGATCGCCGGGCCCGTGATTATCCGCGTACAGAAGACCTCCGACGCCCCGCCCGTCTGTTCGGGCATCTTCTTCGATCCGCCCGCTGCGACCGACGCGCACCCCATCCAACCCGCGGATCCGGCGGTCGTGACGCCCGCGCCTGCCACCGCGGCCGACCCTGCGGTCGAAGCCGCGCGCAGAGCGGAACTGCTGGCCGAACTGCGCAAAGAAAGCGACGCACAGATGAAGCTCGGGCGCTTCGAAGAAGCCCTGCAACTGTACGACGCCAAAGCCAAGGGCTCGCGGTACGACGAAATCAAGGAACAGGCGGCTCAGGAGCACGCCGACATCGCCGCGCTGGCCGCTATGAAGAAGCAGGCCTTCGAAGAACTCAAGAAGATGACCGGCAAGCCCGCGACGCTGACCGTCTCCGGACGGGAGATCACCGGGACAGTCAAGGCCGATCCTAAACGCGACGACCTCTCGCTGCGCATGTCCGGCGGCGCCGAGATCTCGTTCGGCTTCGACCAGCTCGAACCCGTGGACATCGGCGCCTTGGTGCCGCTCACGGACGGCGCGGGACGGGCGGAGGACCTGAAGCGCCGCGGGCTCTTGATGCTCTACAAAGGCAATGCCGCGGAGGCCAAGAGCTACTTCACCGGCGCGCGCAAAGCAGGCCTGGGCGATGCAGCCGAGCCTTACTTCAAGCGCGTTGAAGAGGTCGAACTCGGCGAGTCCGAGGCCGGCGCCCGCCGCACCTGGGCCAAGGCCGAAGCCCATTTCCAGGCCAAAGATTGGAAAGAAGCGCTGGCGGCCTACGAGGAGTTCGAGAAGCGCTGGGCCGCCACCAAGAGCGGCGCCGAGCATGCCGCGGTGCTGAAAGAACGGTTGCGGGATGTCGACTTCGGCCTGCACCCGCTCCGCCCAGGATTGGTGGGTGCCTATTTCAAAGGCAAGGATTTCGCGCCCGAAAACCTGCTCGTTACCCGCACTGACCTCAATGTGGATTTCGATTGGGGCCTGGGATCTCCGGCCAAGGAAGTTCCGGTGGACAACTTCTCCGCCCGCTGGACCGGCGTCATCCGCATCGCAAAGGCGGGCGTCTACACCTTCGCCACGTTCAGCGACGACGGCTCGCGACTAAGCATTGACGGAAAAAAGGTGATCGACCAGTGGGTCGATCACTCGCCGCTGCGCTTCGCCGGTACGATCGAATTGCAGCCAGGCGCGCATGAGTTGGTGCTCGATTTCTTTGAGAATGGCGCGGGCGCGCAATGCCACCTTAGGTGGAGCCTGAAGGATGCCATCACCGATGAAGTCGTTCCGGCCGCCGTGCTCTTCCACGATGCGAAAGCAGAGCCCGCGACCACCGCGGTTCCTCCCAAGAAATAGCGCGCCCATGCCTCTCGAAATCGAACATCGCTTTCGCGTGAAGCCTCGCCGCCTGCCCCGGCTCCCGCGCGGCGCGCGGCTGGAGCAGGGATACCTTTCGCTCGAACCGCTCGTGCGCGTCCGCATCGTCTACCCGCCCACTGGAAAGGCGCGCGCCTTTTTGACCGTCAAGAGCCGCGGGCTGCGCGTCCGGCAGGAGTTCGAGTACCCCATTCCCGCCGCGCACGCGCGCCAACTCATGAAGCTCTGCGGCACGCGCCTGATAGCCAAAGTCCGCGCGCGGATCGGGCCGTGGGAGATTGATCGCTACCTCGGCCGCCACGCCGGACTCTGGCTCGCCGAGATCGAATTGCCCTCGCGTAGCGCGCGCCTCCCCCGCCCGCTCCCCGCGTGGCTCGGCCGCGAAGTAACCGCCAACCCGCGCTACACCAACGCGCGCCTGGCCCTGCTGAAAAAAGTGCCCGCCCGCTGGCCCTGACGCGCGAAGCTTTCAATACTCTGCCTTCGCGGCTCTGTATTCGCGTTCTGTAATCGTAGTTCTGTAATCGTAGCTCTGCAATCGTGGCTCCGCCGTCTCGGCGGAGGTCGCAGCGGCGTCCCGCCGCTGCTCAAGCGCAAGCCGGCAAGCTCTCCCGTTCAGACCATCGCCGCGACGCCGCTGCCACGTGCGTTGGCGCGAAGCGTCTGCCTTTGCTACGATGCTCCGGCCTAACGGAAGAGCCTCATGGACAATTCGCTTCTCGTCGATCTGCTTGTCATTGCCTTAGTCATTTACTCCGTCTCGCTGCACGAACTCGCCCACGCCTATTCGGCCACGCTGCTCGGCGATCCCACGCCCGGCCGCGCCGGCCGCCTGACTTTCAACCCGCTCGCACAGCTCCTGCCCACCCCGCTTATATCCATCGTTTTCCCGATCCTTTTGTATCTCACGCAGGGGAACCTGTTTTGCATTGCCTTCTGCCCTACCGACCCAAGCCGGTTCAGGCGCCCGCTCAGAGATAGCGCGCTGGTGGCCTTTGCTGGACCGGCCACTAATTTTCTAATGATGGGCCTTTTCCTCGGCGTGCTCTGGATACCGGGCACGTGCAGCACCAATCCAGAACACCCAACTTACAACCAACTCATCTTGCTCCCGGCCGCATACTGGAACATGGTTCTCGGCGTCTTCAATCTGTTGCCCTTGCCCGCTCTTGACGGCTACGACATGATGCGAGGTCTGCTGCCTCTGCGTTTACGCAGGCCGCTCGACGACTTCCGCCGCATGCGTTTCTTGCCGCTACTGGTCGCCTTTCTGCTGGGTCCGCATCTGCTCGGCTTTGTCATGAAACCGCTCCTGCATTTCTTTTTTATGCTGGTTCCCGGCTGAACGCATGCGTGGAACCCGCTTGAGGTATTCCGGGCGCGCCGGATAATCGCTCCCTATGGCGCTTGAAGCCCCGCCCAAGTTCGTCCGCTGCCCCGCGTGCGGCCAGAGCCACACGCTGCCGCCCGGCTTCCAGGGTCGCTCCGCCAATTGTACGCATTGCGGCAAGACGATCCCCGTGGCCGCCACGCCGCGACCCTCGCTCGCGGACAGCGTGACGCCCAACGAGATCACCACGGACCTGCACGGGTCCACGCCGCCTCCGGCCGAATCCAAGGCCGCCGCCACGCCGCCGTCCGGTTCCGCGCCGCCGCCCGCTGCGGAGTCCGAGGCCAACGACCCGCTGCTCGAGACCGTCTTCGGCAAGTGCCACCTGCAGAAGCGCCTCGGCGAAGGCGGCATGGGTGCGGTCTACCTCGCGCGCCATCTCACGCTCGATGTCCCCGTCGCCGTCAAGGTGCTGCCGCAGGCCCTCGCCCAGCGCGACCGCGCCTTCGTGGACCGCTTCCTGCGCGAGGCCCGCACGGCCGCGCAGATCCACCATCCCAACATCGTGCAGGTGCTGGATGTCGACTTCCAGAACGGCTGCTACTTCCTGGTCATGGAATTCGTGGACGGCGAGACCGTCGGGATGCGCATGCGCCGCAAGCGCATGCTGAGCGAGCGCGAAGTGCTCGAGATCGGGATGAACGTCGCCGCCGCTCTGGAATACGCCCGCCGCCGCTCCATCGTCCACCGCGACGTGAAGCCGGAGAACATCCTCGTCTCCAAGGACGGCGAGATCAAACTCGCGGACCTCGGCCTGGCCAAGCGCGTCAGCGGAGAGGCCGGCAGCGACCTCACGCTGCGCGACCAGGCGCTCGGCACGCCCTTCTACATCTCGCCGGAGCAGGCCACCAACGCCCGCGCGGCCGACCACCGCAGCGACCTGTACTCGCTTGGCGCGACGCTCTTCCACCTCGCCACGGGCCGGCCGCCGTTCGAAGGCACCAGCTCGTTCCACACCATGACGATGCACCTGAACGTGCCCGCGCCCGAACTGCGCGCGTACCGCGCCGAACTCTCCCTCGAACTCGCGGCGCTGATCCGGTGCTTGCTGAGCAAGAATCCCGCCGAGCGCTACCAGACCGCCGGTGAACTGTACCTCGCGCTGCGCGCGCTGCAGGACCGCCTCGTGCCCGCAAACGAGCGCGACCTCGGCATTCCCGGCACGCTGATGTTGGCGCGCGAATCCGGCGCGACGCCCACGCCGTCCAGCACGCCTGCGCCCGCGCTCAATGCCACGCCGCTCTCGTACCCGCGCACGCCCGTAACGCCCATCGCATCCGCACCCGCAGCGCCCCCGCAGCCTGCGTTCGCGGTTCAGACAGCGCCCGCGTCCGTTACGCCCGCGGGCGCCGTCCCTGCGCCGGAGACCGACCGGCTCGTGGTCGTCTACCCCGTCAACCGGCCCTCGCGTTTCTGGATCTTCCTGCTCTTCATCCCGTTCCTGAACTGGCTGGCCTACCTGTGGGCCGGCACGATTGCCAAGAAGTCGGAGTGGCTCTACGGCGGGCTCGCGCTGCTGCTCTTCAATCTGCTGCTGGTCTATTTCAGCAACGAGACCCTGGCCGAATTCGGCCTGGGCGCGGTGTACTTGGGCGCGATCGCGCACGGGTTGGGCATCCGGCGCGAGGCGGAATTCCGCGCCAATGAATTGCTTCGTTCCACTGAAGAAGAGATGCAGCGCTCGATCGGGCGGGAAGTCAGTGGCGCAACCAAGCCGAGGGAGTAACGTGTTGCGCGATCCGGTTGAATTCATGTTTCCGGCAGGACGGGCCTTCGACCCGTGGAGTCTCCGTTGACCGAACCGAACCCTTCCGCCGAGCCGCTCCCGGACGCTGCCGCGCCTTCGGCCCCAGCGCCCGCGGTGCCGGCCACGGCCGTGGGCAACCGCATCGAGTTCACCGCCCAGCTCGAGAGCTTCCAGGGCCCGCTCGACCTGCTGCTCTACCTGATCAAGGAGAGCGAAGTCGAGATCACGCAGATCCCGATCTCGCGCATTCTGCAGCAGTACCTCACCTTCCTCGACGCGGCCGCCGAATGGGACCTGCATCTGGCCGGCGAGTTCCTCGTCATGGCCACGACGCTGATGGAGATCAAGAGCCGCGAGCTCCTGCCGCGCCAGGAGGCCATGCCAGGCGAGGAGATCATCGAGGACCCGCGCTCGGAACTCGTGCGCCAACTCCTGCGCTACCGCCAGCTCAAGGACCAGGCGCGCGCGCTCGAAGAGATGCAGGAGGCCTGGAACCGGCGGCACCCGCGCGGATTGCTCGACGAGATTCCCGAAGCCGTGGTGGAAGAGACCGGCATCGACCCGTCCGAGATCGACTTCGACCTGTACGAACTCTTCACTGCCTTCGAAAAACTGCGGCGCGCAGTGCTGCTCCAAGTTCCGAAGGAGGTCGGCTACGAGGGCGAGACGCTCGAACAGAAGATCGAGCGGATCGAGAAGGTGCTGCTCGAGCGGCCGTTCACGCGCTTCGCCGAGCTCGTCGGGACCGCGCGCACCCGCGACGAGATCGCGATGACCTTCGTCGCGCTGCTCGAACTCGTGCGGCGGCGCATGATCCGCATCATGCAGCAGGCGGAATTCGGCGACATCGAGGTTAAGGTCCAGACGAAGGAAGAAGCGGAAGAAGTGGCCCGGCAGGAAGCGCAGGAGGCCGACGGCGTGGTGGACAGCGCGATCCGCGAACGCGCCGAGCGCGAGGCCAAGCTTCAGGCCGAGGCCACAGCGCTGGGCGTCGAAGTGGACAAGCTGCCCTGGAAGCGCCGCCGCGCCGCGATGGCGCGCCCCAAGTTCGAAGGCATCGTCAAGCCGGAGGACCTGGAAGAGATCGACGCGGAAGAGGCCGAGATCGCGCGGCGCATCGACGCGATTCTGGCCGCGGCCGACGCGATCAGCCAGCGCTTCGAAGACAGCCGCGGCGGCGTGATTGTGCCCGAAGAAGGCGAGGCGCATCCTCCGCTGCCCGCCGCGCCTGCTCCGGATGCCGAGGAAGCCCCGCTGACGGCCGCCGACCTCGAACCCAAGCCCGAACCCGAAGCCGCGCCGCCCGCACCGCCTGCTCCGGAAAACAAATCCAAGGACGCGCCGCCCAGCGGCTCCGCGCCGGAATAAAGGAGCTCGATCCGATGCCGCGGCTGACGAAGATCTACACCAAGACCGGCGATAAGGGCCAGACCGGCCTGGGCGGCGGCCAGCGCGTGCCCAAGGACTCCCCGCGCATCGTCGCCTATGGCACCGTGGACGAACTGAACAGCGTCGTCGGCGTCGCGGTTGCGGCGGGACTGACCAAAAAGCTCGCGCTCATGCTCAAGCGGGTGCAGAACGACCTCTTCCACCTGGGCTCGGATCTGTGCGTGCTCGAAGACGACAAAAAGAAGTTCAAGATCCCGCAGATCGAAGAGCGGCACATCAAGCAGCTCGAAGCCTTCATCGACGAACTGCAGAAGTCGCTCAAGCCGCTGGACAGTTTTATCCTGCCCGGCGGCAGCCTGGGCGCGTCGCACCTGCACGTCGCCCGCACCGTCTGCCGCCGCGCCGAACGCTGCGTGCTGAGCCTGCAGCGTTACGAGGCCGTCGGGCCTTTCGTGCTGATGTACCTCAACCGCCTCAGCGATCTGCTCTTCGTCATGTCGCGCTACGAGAACCTCAAGAAGCACGGCAAAGACGTGCTCTGGGACAGCTACGCGTAACGGCATTTTCGATTTTGGATTAACAGCAAATAAAGACTACTTTCGCCGGTAGGCGCCAACTTCCATCTGGTTGTTAAAATCGGAAATCCAAAATCGAAAATCCAAAATGCCTTATTGCTT
>JACQFI010000009.1 GCA_016200135.1 Planctomycetota bacterium | reverse complement strand
CGTTGCACGCGGTCGCGCAGGAAGCGCAAGACGTCTCTGGTTTGCTTTAAATGCCGCGCGGCCAGAAAATACGCTTCGACGAAATGCTCATTCTTGTCTTCGAGACAGGCGGCGACGCGGTAGAGGTCGAGCGCGTCGGAGCATTCGCGCCGGTTCCACAGCAGATCGGCATGGATATGATGGGTTTGCGCGTCGTAAGGCCGACGCCGGACCGCTCGGCGCAGCAATTCCAGCGCACGGGAATGCTGCGCGGCGTCCTGGATCAGGTCCTCTGCGTACTGCTGCGCGAAGACGGGGTCCTCATGCGTGGCGGCGAGGCGCGCGAGCAGTTCGAGGCGTTCCTGCGGGCGGGCGAGGTCGCGCAGGCCGTCGAGCTTGCCCAGCAGGAAGCGCGCGTGGTTGGGGAAAAGTTTGAGCAATTCTTCGAAAGCGGCCAGGCGCTGGCTGCGGTCTTCGTCGTAGGAAGCCAGCGAAAGACGCGCCAGATGCGTGAGGCGGCGCCCGGGCGCTTCGCGTTCCAGCGCGCGCAATTCGCTCCACGCCGCCTCGCGGTCGTGGGCGAGCAGCGCGCGCTGGATACGGTAGCCGCGGTCGAGCGGCGCCTGGTCGGGAAGTTCGATGCCGTCGATCTTAGCCGCGTCGCGCTCGGGTAGGAGGACCATGCCGTGCGGCCCGGTAGCCCGCTGGTTCTCCAGAAGTTTCTCGGCGTTGAATTCGAGATAGTGCCGGATGTTCGGGTCGCGGATCTGGAACGTGCCGCGCAGCTCGTCGTAGCCGATAACGGCTTGGGCGTGGCCGCTGGTCACGTCGGCGGTGTGGAGCGTGAAAGGAATGCCGCGGTCGAGCAGCGCACGCGCGCTTTCCCACGTGACGGTGAACTCGCGGACGGCCCATTCATGGTCTTCCGCCCAGGCGCGTTCGACGTAGCTCGGCGTGCCGTCGTACGTGACCTGCTGCGCGAGTTCAAGATGATCGATGGGGATCTTCCAGAAGTCCGCCAGCGCCGCAAAGGTCGCGGGCGCGCACGTAAGATGATGCTGGCGTACGAATCCGACCGGCAACGAGACCTTGCGGCGCGGCGATTCGGGACGTTCGAGCCGTTCCGCGAGCTTGGTGTAATACTCGATCTTGGCCAGGCGCGCGTGCCGGGCGGCGGGTTCGAATTCGCCTAGCATGCAGAAGGCGTCGCAGCGCACCGCCGCCAGTTGCCGCGCGGCAATATCGTCCTGCAGGACCGCGCACTCGGCGTAGCGGTCGTAACAGCTAAGCGCCTCGCGGTGCCGCTCGCGTTCGGCGTACAGCCCCCCGAGCACCATCCAGATCGAAGGCGCTTCGTTGTGCTGCGCCGCTTCTTCGAGAAACGCGCCGGCCTCGTCGAGGCGGTCCTTGAGCGTGAGCAGGTGCGCGTAGCCGTGAACGGCCGGCCGGTACCAGGCCTGCATCGCAAGGGCGCGCTGGGTGGACGCGAGCGCGTCATCGAGGCGGTCTTCGATCTCGTAGATCTCCGCCCACTCGACGGCGAGCCAGGGATGCTCGGGATTGGCTTTTTCGGCCCGCGTCATCCACGCCTCGGCGGCCTCGAAATCCCGCACCCGCGCCAGCGTCGTGGCGTGCAGCGCCAGCCAGGATGAATGAATATCGGGATCGGCGCGTTCGAGTTCGCCGTGGGCGCGCAGGAACTTCAGAATGCGCCACGGGTCGCGGCGCGCGATGACCGAGAGCGTGTAAAAGTAGAGCGCCGGCGCATCTTCGGGATGTTCGCGCCAGGCATAGAAATGATGCGCGTTGGAGAGCCGCGTCGCGCCAAGCACTTTTCCCAGGCGCCCGGCAAAGACGCGTGCTGCCGCGCCGCGCCAATCCTTGTACGGTCCGAGTTTCTCCGCGCGCGCGTGCGCCTGAAGGAAGAGTCCTTTATCGTAGAGGTCCTGGAGCGCGGCGAGTTCGTCGGGCGGGATGTTCATATAAGGAGGCAGCCGCAACAGGAGTTAGATTCGACTCTAGGGAACATGGAAGAATTGGCAAGCCCAACCCCATTTCGGATTTTTCGGCAATCGGTGCTATGTCGAAATCCCCTCTTACTTAAGGATGGGAATATCCTGCGCCACCGAATGTTTTCAGCCGCGCAGAAAGAGGCCCTTGCTTTACTAGGTTTAGTTCTGATGGAAGCATGGACGATTGGTGTATGCAAAATGGCTGCGCTGGTTTCGCCGATAATCCGGAGGAAAGCACCGTGAAACTTCAGCACCGCTTTGCCGCTACGCTTCTTTCTTGCGCGTGGCTTGCGCTGGGCCTCTTGGCGAGAACGCTCGGGGCAGCCGACGCGGTAAAGATCGAGGTGGACGACGGGAAGGTGATTCAGAAAGTCGGAGAACATTTCAGCGGCACGAACTTCTGTGCGCTATGGAACAATACGCAGGATTCGCCCGGGACGATCAAGGCCTTCTCACAGATGGGGCTGAATCTGGTGCGCTTCCCCGGCGGCGTGCCATGCGAGTGGTGGGACTGGAAGGACTCGCTCAATACGGGTTGGACCGTGCTGACGCCCGAGCGCGCGTGGGGCTTGGCGAAGGCCGGTGGGGCGGAGATGGTCTTTCAGACGAACATCTGCGGCAATCATTGGGACAACAAAAAGGCGGGCACGAGCGGCAATTTCGACTGCTCGGGCGAGCACGCCGCGGAGTGGGTCAAGTTTTGCGCGGAAAAGAGCATCAAGGTCGCGTTTTGGGAAGTCGGCAACGAGCCCGAATGCGACGCGCCCGGCAAAGAAGTGAAGAACAAAGGCGACCAAGGCGCCGTGATGGCCTGGTACAACAAGATGTTTAAGGAACAAGCCGAGGCGATCAAAAAAGCGGATCCGAAGGCGCAGGTTATGGGCCCGGCTTCGACGAACACCTACTTCTGGTGGGCGCAGCACAACCTGGACAAATTCCTGAAGGCGCATGGCAACAAGGAAGGCTCGGGCCTGGCCGACGCGCTCTCGATCCACTGGTACCCCGAAGGCGGCGGCGACGTCTGGGAAAAGAAGCGCGGCATCGCACAAGGCTGGACGGAGTGCATGAAATACATCAAGGACACGATCGCGAAATACGATTCGCGCACGCTGCCGCTTTACATTACCGAGTGGAGCTTCAGCGGCGGCGACAAGAACGAGCGCAACGCCGAATTCGGCAACGCGCTCGGCACCGCGGATATCGTCGGCATGTTCCTGCGCACCGGCGTGGCTGGGCACACGCACTTCTGCTTGCAAAAGCTGGGCCGCAACTGGGGCGTGCTGGCCATGAAGCAGGACCTCAAGCCTGAGAACGAGCCCGCGCCCGCGTACTTTGCGCTCGCGATGTGCGCGCATCTCGGCACGGAAGTCCTCGAACTGAAGAATCCCAGTGACGAGAAGAACGTGCTCTCCGCGTACGCGACCAAGGACGCCAAGGGCGGGATGCAGGTGCTGCTGATCAACAAGACGGGCGAGACGCAGAGCGCCGAGATCGCGTTCTCTGGGTACAAACCGAGCGGCAAGGATGTGGAAATCTACTCGCTGAAGCCCGCGACGGGCAAGGTGACGGACCGCGCCGCGATCTACAACGGCCAGGAGGCCCCGAAGCCCGCCGAGGCCGATCTCCCGAAGCCCAAGAGCGCGAAAGCCGGCGCTACGTTCACGCAGGAACTGGCGCCGTACGAACTCGTCGTCCTGAACTTCGCGCCGTGACGCCTTAGAAATTCGCCTTGGGGACCGAGACGCCGAAGGCCCAGCCCGCGGTGTAGTTGTCCACCTTCACCACGATGCGGTTGATGCCCGCGTTGAGGCGCACGGCCACGGCGTCGGACTTGGCCGAGTAGCCGCGCTGGACTTCGTTCGAGTGCACGAGCTTGCCGTTGAGCCAGATCGCGATGCCGTCGTCGCTGCCGCAGGTGAGCACCGTCTCGCGCGGATGGACGGACTCGATCTCCGCGTAGGCGAACGCGACGCACCATTCGCACGCGCCCAACTCGGCCTCCAGGTTCACGCGGCCTTTCTTGTCGCCGTGTACTTCCTTCCATTTAAGCTGCGCCGCGCCGTCCTTGTAGCTATTCTTAAGATCTAGCGCGCCCGTCGAACTCTTCGCAAGCTCTTCGTCTAACGGCGTCTTGAAGTCGAGTGAGATCGCGCCGGGCTTGGGGCTCTTGAAGGGTCCGACGACGTGCCACTGCGCGATGGCGTCTTCGTTGGCCTTCTTGGCCGCCGCGTCCCAACTCGCGCGCAGATCCTTCGGGTTCACCTCGCCGTAGGTCTTGCCGCTGGTGGGTACCAGCGTCTTCGCTTCGAGTTTGGGAAGCAAGCCGCCGTGCGCGGCGATCAGCTCGTCGCACATCTCGACAGTCTGGTCGAGCGTGAGCGTCGCGGCAGTGAGCGGGTCGAACATCGCGGCCTGGTAGACGTGGTCGCGGCGGCCTTCCATCGCGGCGCGGATGAAGAGCTCGTGCTGCGTCACATGCGGCTGGATGTAGCCGACGAGCTGCGGCGGCAGATTGCCGACGGTGGTGAACTGCAGGCCCGCACGGTCCACAAGCGTCGGGACCTCGGCGATGGCGTCGGCGGGCAGGTTCGCGATCGCGCCTCTATTCGGCATGTTGCCATAGACGACGCTCGGCGCTCCGGTCGCGATCGAGTGAATGATCGTGCTGCCGTACTCATGGCTGCGGTGCACCGTCATGGGTTCGGCGCTCTTGCTGAACACCTTCATGCGCTCGAACTCGTCCACGATGCCGTCGCAGCGGCGCAGGTACTCGTCGATGGGCACGTCGTAGAGGTCCACCTGGTTGCGGCCGTGCGGGATGAAGTATGGGTTGTACTCGGCGTTGTGCTCGCTGGACTCCGTGACGAAGTATCCGAGCCGCTTCATCAACTCGAAGCGGACCTTGTTCGTGCGGTAAATCTCGGGGTTGCGCAGTGCTTCGAAGAGCTGCGGGTAGAGGTCCTTCCCGTCTTTCTCAAGCTTGAGGTAGAAGGCCATGTGGTTGATGCCGGCGCAGACGAACGCGACGTCCTCGGGCTTCACCTTGATGTAACCCATGATCTGGTTGAGCGTGCCCTGGACGCTGTGGCAGAGGCCGACGGCCTGGATGCCGCTCGTGCGCGAGATCGTCTGCATGTTCATCGACATCGGATTTGAGTAATTGAGCAGCACCGCGCGCGGGCAGTGCTTCTCCATGTCGCGGCAGAGGCCCGCGAGCATCGGGTACGTGCGCAAGGCGCGGAAGAGCCCGCCCGGCCCAGTGGTGTCGGCGATGGTGAAGTTCAGGCCATACTTGCGCGGAATCTCGAAGTCCACCAGCGTGCTGTCGAAGCCGCCGATCTGGACCATGTTGATCACGAAGTCCGCGCCTTTGACGGCCTCGGCACGGTCGGTGGTCGCCTCGATTTTCGGGTTCGCGCCGACGGCCTTCGCGACTTTACGGCAGAGGTTCGCACCAACCTCGAGGCGCTCCTTATCGACGTCCATGTATGCGAACGTGGCGTTCTTGAACTCGGGGTAGCCGAGGATGTCGCCCGTCAGGTTCTTGGAAAAGACCACGCTGCCCGCGCCGATCATCGCGACCTTAATCACGTTCGCATCTCCTGGATGGGCCACCGTTTCACAATCCGCGCCACCGGCAAGCCGAAGCACGGATAACACAAGCGTGATTCAGGATAGGGATTCATTTGATAGCTCCAATAGCATTCTGTTGACAAAAATAGTATAAACATGATCTCTCTCACGAGGTGCGCGCATGCCCAAGAGAAGGAAACCGAACGCGGCGGCTCCGGCGCTTCTGCTGGGGACGGGCGTCCGCACCAACGAGCCGCTGCTCTGGCTGAGCGGCTGCGGGCACGAGGTCCGGCGGAGCCGGCGCGAGTACTTCTTCGACAGCCGCACGCGCGGCGACGAACCCCACGTGGTCTTGCAGTGGACGCTCGCGGGTGCGGGTTGGTACGAGCGCGGCGGGCGCGAGACCCTCCTCACGCGCGGCATGGCGTTTCTCGATGCCATCCCCGGCAACTTCCGCTACGGCTATCCGCCCGGCGCGCGCGAGCCTTACGAACTCGTGTATGTCTCCATGCGCGGGCGCGCGAGCTGGCGCTGGCACAAGCGCCTGCTGGCGCACTTCGGCCACGTGCTCACGCTGGGGCCGGAGCACGAGGCCGCCGAGCAGATGCTGGCGCTCGTGCGTTTGCACGCGCAGGGCCGGCTCGGCGACCGCTACCTCGTGAGCGCGCGGCTGTACCAGTTGTTCATGGCGCTCTTCAGCGCCTTGAACGCCTCGCGCGTGGCGACGGTTCCCCTGGTAAGTGCGGCGCTGGAGCGCATCGAGGCGCGCGCCTGTGACCCGGGGTTCAACGTCGCGGAACTGGCGCGGGAACTGAACTGTTCCCGCGAGCATCTGGCGCGCTCGTTCCAGGCGGGCATGCGCGTGACGCCGCTGGAGTACCTGACGCAGCACCGTTTGCGCTTGGTGGTCCGGGAGCTGCGCGCGGGCCGCGAGAAACTCGGCCGCGTGGCCGAACGCTGCGGCTTCTCGGGCGCGAATTATCTCTGCCGCGTCTTCCGCAGCCGGTACGGCGTCACGCCCGCTCGAGCGCGGCCGTGGATGCTGGGTTGAAGGTGGCCACCGGGGCCGTTACTTGCCCAGGCAATAGAGCAGTTCGCCGCCGCGCATATAGATCTTCTTGCCAACGAAAGCCGGCGTCGAACCCGAGCCGTCGGAGAGGGTGTTGTATTTCGGATCGGCGATCTTCATGCCCAGTTCGAGCACCGCGGTCTTGCCTTCGGTGTTGCTCACGAAGAGGTTCTTGCCCGCGAGGTTCATGCTGCAATAGACCATTGTGCCGCCGCCCATGCCGCCGCCTTCGCCCGCGGCGATCTCGAGCTGCTTGTCGGCTTTGGCCTTCGCCTTGGTGTCGAGCACGAAGTATTTCCCGGCGGACGTGCAGGTGTAAACGAGGCCGTCGTGGATCACGGGCGAGGTGTACACTTCGCCTTCCAGCGCGTCCGACCAGACTTCCTTCACATCCGCTTTATCGCCGGCGATCTTCTCCGGCAGCTTCGAGATCGTGAAGTTCGTTCCGATGAAGTAGATAAGACCGTCCTTGATGACGGGCGACGTATAGCCCGACGAGGCGATGTCCGTGGCCAGGACTTTGCCGTCGGATGCGCGCACCAGATACCCGTTGGGCGTGGCAATCACGCTCACGTCCCCGATCTTGCCTGCGCAGGGCGTCGCGTAGTTTGAGATCGCGTCGGGCTGGCGCCAGATGTCTTTGCCGGTCTTCGGATCGAGGGCGAACAGATCGGTCAGGTGCACGATCAGCTTGCCGTCCACCATGATTGGCGAAGCGCTCCGGCCCTCCATCGATACCGGGACCGTGTCGATCACCCGCACCCAGACCTTGTTGCCGGTCTTGATCTCGTAGGCCGCGACGATGCCGTTCGCGAGCACGATGTACACGTTCGTTCTGTCGCTCACCGGCGTTGCCGCCGCGAAACCGCTCTGGAACGTGCCTTCGATGACCTTCTTCTGGTCGGCTTCAGGGAGATCCTTGACCGCCGTGGACTTGCTCCAATCGACTTTGCCGTCGGCCGCGTTCACGCAAGTAAGGAGATCGGGTTCGGAGAGGACCAGGACCTTGTCGCCGGCCACGATCGGGCAGGAGTACCCCGAGCCGACCTTGGCTTTCCAGAGGATGCTCGTTTTGTCGCTCCATTCAAGGGGCGGTTCGGCATCCAACTTGACGCCTGAACCGTCGCCACGCCATTCGGAGACCGCCGGCGCAGGCGCCGGAGCGGGCGCGTCCGCGGTAAAGCCGCGGGCAGGCCAGGCGCAAGCCGTGAGGAAGAGGGCCAGAATGGATGTGCGAGCAAGGGTCATGGTGGGCCTCCGTTGGGTTTCCCTGCATGAATGGGGACAGTCTAGTGGGTTCGGCTATTCAAGCCTAGTGCTTCTTTGAGGCAAGTTTTCGATGTGGGGCGGTGGATTGCAAGCGGTTCTGCTACGGGGTTTACGGGAAGTGTACTTGGTCGCGCGCGCGGATTTGCCTATCCTGCTTGTCCTATGCCTGGAACCCACTCCGCGAAACTGCGTGTGCGCCTGCGGCGCCTGCGCATCGCCGCGCCGCTGCTGGCGGCGGTCGTGGCGGTTCTTGCGGCCCTCAACGGGTACTCGCGCTCCTACGCTACGCTGCCCTGGCTCGACGAGTGCAACTACTTGAACGAGGCCAACTGGATCGCCGAACACGGCGGGGCCGCGGGTTTTCTCGGCGAGACCCTTCACGGCGGCTATCCGTACGACAGCCGCAATCCGGGCCTGCCTTTGCTGGGTTCGTACGTCACGGATCGTTCGCTGGCCGGCGTGCGGCCCTTTCGGGCGCTGAACGCCGTGCTCTGTTTCGCGGCGCTGATGGGGATCTACGTTCTGGCGGCGCGCTGCGTAAATGCGCGCACGGGGCTCTTCGTGGTGGCGGTGCTCGCCGCGTCCGGCCTATGGACCGACGCCTCGGCGATCCTGGGCGTCGAGCCTTTCGTATATCTACCATTCTTCGCCGCTTGGTTTTTCCTGGCCGGCTTCAGCCAGGCTAAGCGCCGCTGGTTCTGGGCGGGTCTCGCGGCGGGCGTGGCCTACTTCTTTAAAGGCACCGCGAACCTGCTCGTGATGACCATGGCCCTGGCGATCTGCTGGGAGTTCCTCTGGCGGCTGCGCCAGCGGCCGGGCGCGCCGGGGCTCGCGGAGCCCTGGCGCGCGTGGTGGCAGCGCGGGCTCCGCGCCTGCGGCGTATTTGCGTTCGGCGGATTTCTTGGCGCTTGGCCGGTGTTCATCAACCATGCGCTGCGTTTCGGGAATCCCTTCCACAACAAGAACGCAAGCGTGATGTGGATGGACGTCTACGACCAGCGCCTGGCGGAGGGGGACTTCTCGCCCCTGGGTTATCTGCGCGCGCACAGCCTCGCCGATTGCGCGCAGCGCCTTTACGACGGGATGGGCCAGCAATGGAACAACCTGTGTGCGCTCTTCGGCGGGCCGTTCTCCCCATGGTCGTTGGCCGCGCCCTTGTTGCTCGGACTGGCGGCCTACGGCCTCTGGAGCGACCCCGGCCGCTGGCGGCGGAACGTGACGCTTGCGCTCACGATACTCGTCATCCTGCTCTTCGCGTGGTGGGCGCGCTTCGGGAACGTCGGGCGTTTTACCGCCACCGTCGGCCCGATGCTCGCCGTCTTCGCCGCGCTGGGGGCAGCGCGTTTGGCGCGAAAGCTGCCGGTGCTGAAGCGCTCGCGGCCCGTGCTGGTCTTCGCGCTGCCGACGCTTTTCTTTGCTGGCGCCTGCGGCGGCTTGACGTGGGGCACGCAGCCCGATGGATTGGCCTCGCCGTCGGCGCCGCTCAAGCCCACGGAGAAATACGCACATCTGTTGCGCTGGTTCGAGGCTCATCCGATCGCCAAGGGCGAGCCGACGCTCGTGACGGACTACTTCCGGCCGCGCTACGATCTCTTCTGGCTGCTCCCGCAGCCGCCGCGCAGCGTCGTGCTGATCCGGCCCTACGCGGATTACGCCTCCTTTATGGATTCGGACCAGGGCCGCGCCGCGAAGTACCTCGTGATCGAACTGAACACGTGGCGCAAACGCGAGGCCCTGCTGGCCCCGTTCCTACGCACCGACGCCGCAGGACGGACGTTCTTCGCTCTGCCCGGCTGGAGGCTCGTGGATGGCGATCAGTACCCTCCGGCCCCGGATTACCTGATCTACCAGCGCGTGGAGGCCGAGTAGGACGCGGCCCAATGCCCGTTTTTCCCGCTGCGCTCCATTTGACGAAGCGTGGACGAAGCCCTATCAATCCAAACATGAACGAACCCATTGCCGAGGCCGCGCACGTGCCGCCGCTGGTCGAAATTCGCGGGCTCACGAAACAGTACGGCGAGTTCGTCGCGGCTTCCGATATCCGCCTATCCGTGCCGCGCGGCGAACTTTTCGCACTGCTCGGGCCCAATGGCGCGGGCAAAACCACCACCATCCGCATGCTGATGGGCATCCTCAAGCCGACATCCGGCAGCGCGCAGATCGACGGCCTGGATTGCTTCGCGGACCGCGTGGAAGTGAAGCGGCGCGTCGGCTACCTGCCGGACGAACCTATCTTTTACGACCACCTGCGCGGCCGCGAGATCCTGCGCTTCGTCGGCGAGATGCACGGCTTCGATGCGCGGGAGATCGACGCGCGGGCCAAGCCGCTCCTCGAACGCTTCGAACTCGCCGACGCGACCGAAGAGTATGCGGTGAACTATTCGAAGGGCATGAAGAAGAAGCTCGCGCTGATCTGCGCCGTTCTGCACGATCCGCTGCTGCTCATCTTCGACGAACCCACCAACGGTCTCGACCCGTACGCCACGCGCACCCTGCACGAATTCGTCCGCGAGAAAGTGGCCGCGGGCAAGACTGTCTTCTTCAGCACGCACCTGCTGGATCAGGCCGAGAAACTCTGCCATCGGATTGGGATCGTCTACAAAGGCCGCATGGCCGCGGTCGGGACGCTCGCGGAGCTGCGCGCGAAGGTCGCGCAGAACAGTTCCCTCGAAGAGATCTTCTTCTCGGTCACCAGCGAATCGGCCGCGATCCCGTCTGCCGCGCCTGCTCAAGCGCCCTCGGGAGCGAAGCCCGTTCCCGGCGCGGGCCCGGCGGGGAACTGAGCATGCCTAACCCGCCCGGCGCCTTGCGGGTCATGTGGCTGCTGGCGTGCACCGCAGTCCGCAAGATTGCCAACCGGACGAGCGGGAACCTGAACAAGGCGTTCAACAAGCGCAAGAAGCCGGACGCGCCGCCCGAGAAGCGCCAGGCGACGCCGCGCAAGAAGGCCGTCAGTGTGTTGCTGATGCTCTTCGTGGGCGCGATGTTCATGTTCAACGGCGTGAACCTGTCGTCGCAGTTTGTGCGCCGGTTGGGCAACGAGTTCAACCGCGGCGAGGAGACGGACAAACGCATCGCCGTCCGCGCTTGGACGCTCCGCCAGCTTCACAAAACCGAAGGGGCGCTGAAGGCGTTGGACGCATCCGAGGGTGCTCCGGACAACCTCGCGCAGGTCGAAAAATGGCGCAAGCACCTCCGCGAATCGTTCGAGTACGACCTTCGGGAATCCCGCTTGGACGGCTCCGAACGCGAAGCGATGATCTCCGAGCGCATCCAAACGTTCGACCGGACCGGCGCCGCCGGATTCCGAGTGGAGAAGCGCGCCATGGAAGGGCTGCCCGTGCCCACCACGGACGCGTGGCCGGACCGGGAGCGCGTCCCGGGAATGCTGATGGCGCTGGGCGCCATTATGGCCTTGATGGTGCTCAGCGTCCTTTTCATGTCGTTGGGCAGCGGCAACCAGGACCTGGGCAAAGTCGAATGGAGCATGGAATGGCTCTTCACCTTTCCGGTTCCTTCGCGCGTGATCTTTCTGGCCAAAGTATTTGAATACACGCTCGCCAATCCCTTTACTTGGTTTCTCTTCTTTCCTTTCTTCTTTGTGCTGCAGTTCAGCGCGGGATTTTTGTGGTGGAGCGTGCCGTTGGCGGCCTGCGCCGCGCTCTACGCGGGTCTGCTCGCGGGCGCGGCCCGCGTCTTTCTTGAAACGTTCCTGCGCAAGACGTTCGCGTTGAACCGCGTCAAGAATTTCCAGGCGGTCTTCACGCTGCTGGGCATCCTGCTCTTCTTTGTCGTGATCGGAGCGTCCAGTTCGCAGCGCGCCGCGGCCTTTGCGGTGCGCACCGTTCCGGAAGTCCCCGCCGCGGCGCTGTGGAACCCGCTCTCCGTTCCCGCGCTGCTCTGCGACGGCGCCGGCCTGGCGTGGCCGGCCGCGGGCGCGATGCTGCTCTACGGCGCGGCGCTGGCGGGCGGCGTCGTGTACGCTTGCGAATGGCTGGTGCGCGACGGCCTGACGATTACGGCGGGCGTGTATGCGGGCAAGCGTTCGGCCGCGACGCCGGTGGAACGCGGCGCCGGGCGCATGCGCGGCATCGTCGGCAAGGAACTGCGGCTGCTCTTCCGCGACCGCAACTTCCTCGTTCAGACCCTCATCGTCCCGCTGCTTTTAATCGGGTTCAACCTTTTCATGAACTCGGGTCTGATGGAACAGGTCGGCGCGCATTTCCGCCACGCCGCGGCGCTGGCCTTCGGGCTCGGCGCGTACGTCCTGATGTTCAGCGCCTTCCAGGTGCTCTCGGTGGAGAGCTCCGGGTTGTGGATGCTCTACACGTTCCCGCGCAGCCTCGAACGAATTCTATTCGAAAAGACGGTCCTGTGGTGCGGTTTCGCCATGCTGTACGCCGTGTCCGCGCTTCTGGGCTTCGCGCTGGTGAACCCCGCGTTGGACGCGAGCGCGATCTCCGACGCGGTGATGGCCGTCGTCGGCGTGGGAATCTATGCCTTCATCGCCGCCGGCATCGGCATCCTTGCCACCGACGCGCTGGAGACCGAGGCGCAACGCAAGATCCGCCCCGACATGATGTATCTCTATATGCTTCTCGCCTCGCTATACGGCTTCGCCATCTATTCGCCGTCGCTTTGGGCAAAACTCGCGCAGCTCGTGCTCTCCGGCCTGCTGGCCTTCGCGCTCTGGCAGAAGGTCCGCGACCACACGCCGTACCTGCTCGATCCCACGCAGGAACCGCCGCCGCGCATCGCGCTGGCCGATGGGCTAATCGCCGTGCTGGCCTTCTTCGTCCTGCAAGGCCTGGCGATGATCGGACTCCATTTCTCGGATCTGCCGCCCGGCGCGCAGTTACTGTTCGCGTTTGTGCTCGCGGGACTGCTGGTGGCTCTGTTCACGCTGTACGCGTTCTGGAGGCACGGCGTCCCGGACCTGCTAGCCGCCGTCGGCCTGCGAGCCGCCCAAGACGCTCCGGCGGGCTCGTACTTGCGCGCGGTGAAATGGGGCCTGGTGTGCGGTACCTGCGCCGCGCTCTTCGGAGCCTTCTATCTTTACGGCATGGAATGGTTCGAACCGTTGCGCGCGTTAAAGCGTGAGGCGCTCGCGCTGGACAAAGGGATGGACCCAGGCGTGAAGGGGTGGTTCGCGATCCTGGCCGTCTGCGCCGCGCCGCTCTTTGAAGAATACATCTTCCGCGGGCTCGTCTTCCGCGGCCTGCGCCGCTCCACCACGCCGCTGCTGGCGGTGCTGGGCAGCGCCGGCGTCTTCGCGCTGATCCACCCGCCGCTCTCGGTGGTACCCGTCTTCGTGCTCGGCGTCGCCGCGGCGGTCAGCTTCGAGGCCTCCGGACTGCTGCTCGCGCCGATCCTCACGCACGCGCTGTACAACGCCGTCGTGGTCTGGCTGAATTTCACGTAGGCAGTCTGCGGATTCCGATAGGCCGGGTTTTGTCTTTACAGCAGGTCAGCGGAGGTTCAACCCAAAGCCCGGCGCATCCGGAAGAGTCAACAGGCCGTCCTTCAGCACGTATCCGGAATCGTCCACACCGTCCACGTGTCCGGGAACGCCTTCCACGATCGGCACCGCGCCCAACCCGCAGCCGAGCTGCGCGGCGTACCAGGTCTTGAAGGGCTCGCTCCATGCATGCGGCGAACCCTGCGCGCCCGCGGCCACGACCTTGGGCAGCACCTGCCGCCACGCCGTAAAACCCATCGCGCCGACGTCCATCAGCAGCACGTCGAGAAGTCCCTTCGCGCCCAGGGCGATCAGTTCATCGACGTGCCCCGGCTGCCACTTGCCCAGCGGGCCAGGCGGTTCCTGTGCGCGGTCGTTGCGGGATTCGCCGTCCGCAATGAGCGTCCCCGGACTCTTCTCTTTAATTGCTTCACGAAGAATGCGCAGGCCCTCTTCCGTTTCCAGGAAGGGCTCCTCGATCCAGTACAGCTTGCAGTCGGCCACCGCGCTCAGGTAGCGACAGATGCCTGCGGGATCGTAGCCGTCGTTGCCATCCACGAGAATCTTGGCGTCGGGGAAATGCTGGCGCACGAGCCGCGTCACTTCGATGTCCCGCGCGTCGCCGGCCGCCCGGTCCATGTATTTGAAGCCGCGGCCGATCTTCAGCTTGAAGTGCGCGTAGCCCGCCGCGGCGTCCTGTGCGCAGGATTCCAGCAGCGCCTGCACGCCCGGCGCCGCGCCATCGGGATTCAGGTCGTCAAAGTAGATCGCGCCGCTGTAGATGGGAATGCTGCGTCCGCCACGCGCTCCGAGCATGCGCCAGACCGGCTGCCCGAGGATGTTCCCGGCGAGGTCGTGGAGGGCGATATCCAGGCATTTGGCTTCGAACACGGTTCCGGATGCGGGGTTGAAAAGCTCCGCCACCTTGCGCCCGATCAGCCGCCGCGGAGCCTCCTCGTTCGCACCGCAAAAGCCCCAGCCCGTTGCGCCACGATTCGTAAAGATCCGGCAGGTGTGGACCGGCTGCGTCTGGCCATGCGGCCCGCGCTGCGCGTTATATCCGATGGGCCGAGGATAACGGCGAACCGTCTTGCGAAATTCAAGGCGGTCGATGGTGTGTTCCGAAAGGATGTCCATGAAGCTTGTTTCCACCAGGATTAGAAAGTGTTACTCGCGCTATTATACCTTATTTTTCGTCACATGGCAGCGCGAGAGCGCCTTTAGCCTTTTTATAGCGCCGGTTATTAGCACCTCTTTTTTGGCGCGCGTCCAGCGCTTTAGTTGCATTTCTCTTGCCGGTGCCTTCGCGCAGTCATCCAGTTCTTCCCTATAGACAAGCGCCATGGGCGGATCAAGCCGAGTTGTCCGGCTCCCGTTACCCTCAAGATGCTCGGAATAACGGCGCTCGAGGTTCTCAGTCGAACCAATGTAGAGACCGCCCGACTGAAGGCGAAGGATATAGACCCACGCTGGCAAGCACCGGCCCTTCGACTCACTTCGTTCGCTCGGAGCCATTTCGACTCGCTTGACCGCGACTATCCTATGCGCTGGCCGAAGGCATTGAGCGAGCCGAAAGCACCGAGCGAAGCGAGTGGCTTTCGGCGAGTCGAAATGGTTACCGGGCCTGGACTCGAACCAGGAATGGAGGTACCAAAAACCTCTGTGTTACCGATTACACCACCCGGTAGTGAAGGCTGAAGCTCAAAAGACCAAAGATGATGTACACGCCCGGCGCGCCTTTTCAAGTTGGGCGGCGGAGCGCGGCGTTCAATTCGGCGGCCATCTTCTGCGCGGCGGCGCGGGCGGCTTCGGCGAACTTCGCTTCGCCGAACTGGCTCGCGTAGGGCTCCTGCTTGAAGGCGAAGATGATGCCGCGCGAGGCGTTCACCACCGCGCCCAGGCCGTCGGAGCGGAAGCTCGCGGCGGCGTCCTCGGCGGTCGCGCCTTGCGCTCCGTAGCCGGGCACAAGAAAGAGGCTATCGGGCATGACCTCGCGCAGCCGCCGCGCCTGCTGCGGATAGGTCGCGGCCACCACCGCGCCCACGGGCGAGAACCCGCTCGCGCCGCGGTGCTTCGCGCCCAGGTCCGCGATCATCGCGGCGACGTGTTCGTAGATCGGTTTGCCGCCGGCCTCCAGGTCCTGCAAGTCGCCCGAGCCCGGATTGCTGGTTTTCACCAGTACGAAGATGCCCTTGCCGTTGGTCACGCCGATATCGAGGTACGGCTGGATGGTGTCGCGGCCCATGTAGGGGTTCACGGTGAGCGCGTCGGCGTCGAAACCCACGCCGTCGCCGCCGGTGATCTCCTTGCCGCCCAGATGTGCGCGCGCGTAGGCGACCGCCGTGGTGCCGATGTCGCCGCGCTTGGCGTCGGAGATCACCAGCATGCCTTTCTGCCGCGCGTGTCGCACGGTCTCCGCATAGGCGCGGATGCCCTCGGCGCCGAACTCCTCGTAGAACGCGATCTGCGGCTTGCAGACCGGGACGAGATCGGCGAGTGCGTCGATGAGGGCTTTGTTGAACGCAAGATACGCTTCGGCGACGGCGCGCGGGGTGTTGCCGTGGCGCTTCGCGGCGTCCTCGCGGATGGACTGGGGCAGCAGGTCGAAGCGCGGGTCGAGTCCCACGCAGACGGGGTTGCCCTTGGCTTTGACGGCGGCGACGAGCCGGTCGGCGAAGTGGTTCATGAATGGCTCTCGGCTCCAGCGCGAACTTCAAAGAAGAGGATTTAACCGCCAAGACGCCAAAGCGCCAAGAGTTTTAAATCTGCTCTGTCGAAAACCATCGAACTTGCAAGAAAATCCCTCCATAAGTAAGGAGGGATACCGGGGGATATCGACTTAGCTCCTGAAACCTCCCCATACCCCTCCTTACATATGGAGGGGATTTCGACAGAGCATCTCAAAAGAATCCTCTCTTAGCGCTTTGGCGTCTTGGCGGTTCATCCTTTCTGTTAGGAACTCAGACGTTCCGCAATTCCCAATCTAAGGGGCTGCGCGTAAAGTATCCGCATGCGAGCCGTCGCGCCCTTCCTCTTACTGTCCATGGCCGCGAACGTATTCGGCGCGGACGACGCCTGGTGGAAACCGCAGTGGACCGCGCGGCGGCCGCTCGAGATCAATCCCACGGGCTCGGGCGCGCCCGGCGGCGAGACCGGCGTCGTCGAGTTCACCACGCTGGGCCGCGCGGCGGCGGACGGCAAGGACGTGCGCATCGTCGCGGGCGGGCAGCCGGTTCCATATAAGGTGATGTTCGCGGGCTCGGACGGCTCGTGCGTCGTTGCGCTCAAGATGGACAAAGAGACCAAGCACTACTTTGCGTACTTCGGCAACGAGAAAGCCGAGAAGCCCGGCGCCGATTGGGAGCCCGAGCGCGGGCTGTGGCTCGAGACGCGCCGCATGAACGGCGGCGACTGCCAGAACTGGGACCAGATGAAAGACCTGGTCGCCAAGAGCGGGCCCGCGCATGGCGCGGACGCGGTGCGGCAGGTCTTCGTCGGCTGGGACCCGTTCAGCGGGCAGGATCGCTGGGTGAGCGTCTACAAGGGCTGGCTCAATTGCAAAGAGGAAGGCGACTACACGTTCGCGACGTCGAGCGACGACGCCTCGTTCGTCTTCGTCGACGGCAAGCTCGCGGCGCAGTTCCCCGGCTGGCACGGCGCGGAAGGGCAGGCGCGGCACACGGGCAAGCTGCATCTCACCGGCGGCGCGAAACGCTTCGAGTACTACCACGTCAACGGCGGCGGCGACGGGCTCATGGCGGCCTTCTGGCAGCCGCCCGGGGAGAAGAAGATCGCGCAGATCCCGGCCGACGCGTTTACGCCCGTCGCGCGCGGCAAGGCGGGCGCGCTGGAAGTGAAGGACGACCCGAACGCGCTCGACTTGCAGGCCGAGTGGGCGGGCGAGGGCTACGCCGGCGAGCGCGCCCTGATCCGCTACCGGTTCCGCGTGCTCGCGCCGAAGAACGCAAAGGAGGTCGCGTGGTCCTTCGGCGATGGACAGGAGGCGCAGGGCGACGAGGCGGAACACGTTTTCTTCCGCAGCGGGCTCTTTGAGCTGAAAGTTACGGCGAAGGCCGGCGGCAAGGAGATTCAGGCTGCGGCGAAGTACGAGGTCCACATCGATTTCGACCGCCAGGCCGACCGGCAGAAAGAAGACCCAAAGAAGTACCTCGAACGGCTGCACGCCTACAAATACGACGCGCTGGACATGCTCTCGCTGCAAGCGGCGGCGGGCACCTTTGGGGTCCTGGAAGACGTGGACGGCCAGATTGCGGCGGCGCGGGCGTTGCTCGCGCGGGGCGCGCAGATCAACGACGACGCCTACTACGAACAGGCGCTGCTCCTGCAGGGCTTGCTGCGCGACCAGAAGAAATATCCCGACGAGGCGCTGAAGGTGCTCGACGCGGCCGAGGAGCGCGTGAAGAACAACAAGAACCTGCGCGCGAAGGTGCTGCGCGAGCGCGGCGACGTGTACTATTTCTATAAGAAAGACCTCGACCGCGCGCTGCTCGAGTACGACAAGGTCGTCGGGCGCTACTTCGGGCTCGAGGACAACATCGTCCGCGTGACCAAGCTGCGCATCGGCGACATCCAGCGCGAGCGCGGCAACTACGAGAAGGCCGCCGCGAACTACACCGACGCCGACCGCCTGCGCCTGACGCCGTTCACGCCCGAGCAGGCGCCGGTGCGCACCGGGACGCTGCTGCACTCGGCGGAGGACTTCCTGCGCCGCGGCGACGCTTCGGAAGCCCGCAAGTGGGTCGAGGTGCTCGAGTGGGAGTTTCCGCTCGAACGGCTGCGCGGGCAGTCCACGCTCCTGCGCGCCAAGATCGCGCTGCTCGACAAGAACACAGAGGAAGCGCAGAAGCAGTTGGAGACGCTCGAACGCGTGAACCCCGACAGCCCCTACACCGGCGAAGCGCTCTTTATGCTCGCGGACCTGTACGAGAAGGAGAAGAACGCCGAGAAGGTCCAGGCGCTGCTCAAGGAACTCGTGGACAAGCACTCGGACTCGGAGTTCGCGCCGAAGGCGGAAGAGCGGTTGAAGGGGAAGGGCGGCGGCAAGAAGTGAGTCTTTATCACTGCGCCTTGCATGGCGACGCCGGATTGATCGCTCTTGTTCGGCGCGCGATCTTGATCTCGCGGACCCCGCGGCGTCCGGAGCCATCAACGCCTTGGGTTCGCGCATGCGTCGAAGCCGCACAAACGGCGGCGCATGCAGGCGAGGCGGTTGTTACGAGTCTCGGGCGCGAGCCGTTCCATGTGGCCTTGAGCGCGTGCAAGTGCGCTGGTGGTTCGGCCATTGTTGTCCTCGATACGCCGCCGCCGGAAGATTTCGATGCCACCTTTCGCGACTTTCTGCCCGAGCGACGCCTGCTTATCTGGCCGCGAGACGATCAGGAAAAGAACACGTTTGCCATTCCAATTCGAGACGGTTTTATAGGGGGAATCGCCAATTGCGCCTATGCCATCCAGATTCGCAAGGGCGGCAACATGGCGGCCGTGGCCGCGATGATCCGCGCGCGCGGCGGTGCGGTGGACGAACGCTTTGCGGTAGCGGTGTCTCGCGGGAAAGCCGCGAAGGAAGCGCCGCTCGATCAGGCGCGCTTGAAGCCCGCGCCTCCACGCGGCGACTGGCCGTTTCTCACGCACTACACCCGCGAGCCCGACGGCGCGTGGCCGGGCGAGTCGCCGGCCGCATACGCAAACTGGCTGGCCTTTGGTCCGCGGGAGGCCCGGCGCGACGCCGTCGACGCGCTGCGGCGCATCCTTGCCATGCGCGAGATTGTGGCTTCGGGCCGCTTGATGCCCGCGAGCACGCCGATGGTCAGCTTCACCGCGCGCCCGCCCTGGGAACTGGGCGAGATCATCCGCTGGCGGCGCGGCCTGCGGCGCTGGACCGTGCGGCCCTACGGCCTCGCGATTCGCCGCGAGGCCCTCGAACGGCTGGGCGCGCAGGCGGTCGCTTACACCACGAAGGCCGCGCTTGCGAAACTGCCGCCCGAAGAGCGGCTCTTCGCGCAGAGCGACGAATGGGCGCGCGAGGCCGAATGGCGCGTGCGCGGCGCGTGCCTGTTTTCCGGGCTCCCGCACGAGGCCCTGCGCGTGATCGCGCCAAGCGCGGAGGAAGCGCGCATCCTCGAACGCGAATTCGGCGTTGAAGGCCACGCAGTCCTTGAATAGAAGGCTTTAAGCCTTGCGCTGGTTATGCGTCTTAATGCAAACCCCCTTTATGGAGGACGGAAGATGGCCAAGAAGGCGAGCAAGTCGAAACCAAAGACGCATGCGCAGGTCAAGAAGAGCGGTCCGCCGCCGCAACCCGAAGGCAGCATCTGCCACGTCGAAGTCCCCGCGCCGGACATGAAGAAGGCTGTCGCGTTTTACGGGAAGCTGTTTGGCTGGAAGTTCACGCCGATGCCGGGCACTGGCACGTACACGCTCTTCCAGACGGGCACGGTCGGCGGCGGGCTTGCTGCGGATATGGAAGTCGCGGAGAAGGGTGTCAACCTGATCCTCAAGGTCGAAAACATCGACGCGAAGCTGCGCGCGATCGAGGCGTCCGGCGGCAAGACGGTGCAAGGCAAGACCAAGATCTCCGCCGACCATGGTTACTTTGCGCTGTTCAAAGATCCCAACGGCGTCCGCATGGGCGTCTGGTCCAAGAACGGCTGATCCTCACGGATATATAAAGGAGCGCTCATGCGCGCGGTCTTCATTAAAGATTTCGGCGGCAACGAGAAGGTCCAGGTGGGCGAGCTGCCCGAGCCGGAACCGGGGCGCGGCGAGGTCCGCATCGCGGTGAAGGCGGGCGCGCTGAACCATCTGGATATCTGGGTGCGCAAGGGCCGGCCGGGGTTGGAGCTCAAGAAGGCGCACGTGCTCGGCAGCGACGCCGCGGGCGTCGTGGACAAAATCGGCGAGGGCGTGACCACGCTGAACGTGGGCGACGAGGTGGTCGTCAACCCCGGCGTGAGCTGCATGACGTGCGAGTTCTGCCGGCGCGGCGACCACAGCGAGTGCCCGTCCTTCAAGCTCCTCGGCTTTCAGCTCGAGGGCATGTACGCGGAGAAGGTCCTCGTGCCGGCGTGCAACTTGGGGCCGAAGCCAAAACACCTGAACTGGGAAGAGGCCGCGGCGCTGAACCTGTCGCACATCACGGCGTGGCGCATGCTTTTCACGCGGGCGCGCTTCAAGGCCGGTGAGACGGTGCTGCTCCACGGCATCGGCGGCGGCGTGGCGCTCGCGGCGCTGCAACTGGTCAAGCTGATGGGCGGCGAGGCGATCGTGACGAGCTCGTCCGACGAGAAGCTCGCGCGGGCAAAGGAACTCGGCGCGGCCGCGGGCGTGAACTACAAGACCAGCTCCGACCCCGGCGCGGACGTGAAGAAGCTCACCGGCGGCCGCGGCGCGGACATTGCCATAGACAGCGCGGGGGCGGCGACGCTGCCGGTCAGCTTCGCGGCGCTGCGCCGGGGCGGGCGCATTGTCACCTGCGGCGTGACGAGCGGCCCCGAGGCGAAGATCAACATCCAGATGCTCTACTGGAACCACATCAGCTTCATGGGCTCGACGATGGGCAGCCACGAGGACCACCGCGCGCTGCTGCGCGCGGTCTCGCACACGCAACTCCGGCCGATCATGGACCGGGTCTTCCCGCTGCGCGACGCCGCGCAGGCGCTCGCGCGCATGGAAGCCGGCGAGCAGTTCGGGAAGATCGCGCTGACGGTTTAACCCCCCCTGGATCCCCCCTTACATAAGGGGGGAATTTCTTGCGAGCTCGAAGGTTTTCAATAGAGCAATGTCTGGGGTATCAGACATGAGCATTCACTTTAATAAGCCCGCCGTGAAAAAGCGGCGAAGAAACCTTAGAAAGACAATGACCCAGCCAGAGATTATTCTTTGGTCACGCTTGAAGAACAGGCAGCTATTAGGGCTGAAATTCCGGCGGCAATTCAGCGTGAATGCGTACATACTCGACTTTTATTGCCCTGAAATAAAGCTGGCGGTTGAAGTAGATGGCGAATCGCATTTCACCTCCTTGGGCCAAAGCCTGGACCGGAAGCGGACCCGTGAGTTAGATCAACTCGGAATTGCGGTTGTCCGTATCTCCAATAACGAAATCATCCAAGGCGTGGACTCGGTCATTGCCACGTTGGCTTTATTGGCGTCGGACCGCTCTGAGGAACACCTGCATGGGGATCCCAACTTTCAAGGCGACCAAAGAAGAGCGGCTGACCCTTGAAAATCCCCTCCTTAAGTAAGGAGGGGTTAGGGGAGGTTGAACCAGCGGGGCGCGGCCAATGGCCGCGCCCCGTTCTGTTTTCCTGTAGCCTGAATCCTAAAGTCCCGATCCCGACCCTGCCGTCAGATCTGGGCGCCGTGAGCGTCGGGTTCGGAGCCGGGCTTCTCTTCTTTGACCTTGGCGGGCGCGGCGGCCTTGCCGGCGCCGTAGGTCCTGACCCACCAGAGCATGAGCGGCGAGGCGATGAAGATGGAGCTGTAGGTTCCGACGATAATGCCGATGGTGAGCGTGAAGGCCAGGTTGCGGATGGTCGGGCCGCCAAAGACGAGCAGCGCGAGCATCGTGATCAGCGCGGTGGTGGAGGTGAGGACGGTGCGGCTGAGCGTCGCGTTGACGGCCTCATTGATGATCTCTCCCAGATCGCGCGTGGGATGCGCGGTCTTCACTTCGCGGATGCGGTCGAAGACGACGATGGTGTCGTTCACGCTGTAGCCGATGACCGTAAGAATGGCCGCGATGATGTCTAGGTTGAGCAGGACGGGGGAGGGCGAAAGCACCGTCACGAGACAGGCCGCGCCGATGCAGAGGGTCGGGTCGTGCAGGGTCGCGACGAGCGCTCCGAAGCCCCACGCCGGGGAGAACTCGAAGCGGAACCAGACATAGGCGAAGATCGCCAGCAGCGCGGCGAGCACGGCGAGGATCGAGGAGAGGAACATCTCCGAGGCGACCTGCGGGCCGAAGGAGCTCTTGCGGCTGACCGGCCCCTCGGCGCGCAGGTTGATGTCCTTCTCGCCCGGCGGCACGTAGGCGAACTTGTTGGTGGCGAGCGTCTCCAGGAGCTTGTCGCGTTTGAGCGGGTCGGCGGGCAGGGGCGAGATCAGGAGGTACGGGCGCGTGAGCCCGCTGCCGTAAGGCTCCTGCTTCACCTCGGAGACTTTCAGCGCGGCGAGTTCCGTCCGGATGTCCTCGTTCTCGATCTTCGCGGCGAGGCTCTCGATCGTACCCTTGACCGCGGCCGTGACGGCGGTGTCGGGCGCCTTGGCACTGGGCGAGATGCGCAAGCGCAGCCCGCCTTCGGCCGCTTCCACGGCGGGCGGTTCGATACGGCCGGCGAAGGTCTTGTGGAGTTCCTCGTCGAGCGCCTCGACCACCGAATGGTCGGTGAAGCGGGTGGTGAGGGTGAAACTGCGGTACTTGTCCGGGCCGCTCTCGGACGCCTGCCCGAACGACTGCACGGTAAATTCGGAGCCGTTGTAGTCCTCGAGCACCTTCTTCAGATCCTTCGAGAGGTCCTGTAGCTGCGCCGGGGCGATCTCCGCGAGCGTGCCAAACTCGGCGCGGTCGACCTCGGGCAGCGCCGCGGCCAGGGCTTTCTTGAGGTTCGGGCCGGTCTTGCCGCCGGCGGCCAGTTCATCGAGCTTCAGGACCATATCGGCCAGGCGCGCGCGGAGTTGCGGCTTGAGCTTGTCCGCGACGGCGGCCTTCACTTCCTCGTCGGAGGGTTCGAGTTTGGGGGAGAAGTTGAACTGGACGAGCGTGCCGCCGGTGAAGTCCACGTCGTAGATCTTCTCCTTGACCGGCCCGAGGTAGATGAAGCCCGCGATGGATGCGGCGATGGCCACGGCCGAGACGCCCATCCAGAGCTTGCGCTTACCCATGAAGTCGATGCTGGTGACCTTGAAGAACTGCATCATGTGGAGCGACTCGACGACGTCCTTGGAGACGAGCCAGAGGAAGATCTGGTGGCAGACCCAGACGTTGGAGAAGAGGGTCACGAGGACGCCGATGGAGAGCGTGACGGCGAAGCCGCGCACGGGGCCGGAGCCGAGGTAGTAGAGGATGATGCCGCAGATCAGCGTCGTGAGCTGCGAGTCCAGGATGACGACGAAGGCGCGATCGAAACCCATGTTGACGGCCTGGCGCAGGTTGCGCCCGCGCGCGAGTTCCTCGCGGAAGCGTTCGTAGATCAGCACGTTGGCGTCGACGGCCATCCCCAGGTTGAGCAGGATGCCGGCGATGCCGGGCAGGGTCATGGTGGCCTTGAAGAAGCCGAGCGCGCCCAGCATGACCGAGAGCAGCACGAAGAGGTTGACGATGGAGATGAACCCGGCGAGCCGGTAGTAGGTCCACATGAACAGGGCGACGGCGAGGGCGCCGATCGCGGTGGCGAAGATGCCGGACTGGATCTGTTCCTGGCCGAGCGACGGGCCGACGACGAACTCGCTTTCCATCTCGACTTCCGCGGGCAGCGAGCCGGCGGTGAGCACCGCGGCGTCCTCGTCGGCCTGCTGCTTGGTGAAGCTGCCGGTGATCTGGCACTGGTCGCTGATCACCGACTGGATGGTGGGCGCGAGCTGGCACTTGCCGTCGAGGACGATGGCGAGGCGCTTGTGGAGGTTGCGCTTGGTCACTTCTTCAAAGCGCGCCGCGGCGGCGGAGTCGAAGGTGAGCTGGATCTTGTAGCCGCCCTGTTCGCTGCGCGTGGAGTACGCCGCGACGATGCCCGAGCCTTCCATTTCGGGCGTGCGGTTCATCACCACGTCTTCCTTCTTCTTGCGCTTGCCGTTGGGATCGTAGGGGTCGGCCTCGTCGATCTCCTTGCTCACGAACTCGCCCCATTCCTTGTTGGGGTTCTTCTGGACCTTTTCCTTGATGTCCGCGTCCTCGCTCACGGCGTGGAAGGTCAGGCGGCCCTGGGTGCGGATGGCGCGCTTGATGCGCTCGACATCTTCGGGGCTGGCCTTCGGCAACTGAATGCGGATGCGGTCTTCGCCGAAGCGCGTGATGGGCACGCCCTTGGTGCCGGTGGGATCGACGCGCTTGCGCACGACCTCGGTGGCCTTCTCCGGCGCGGTGGCCATGCTGTCGCGGAGCGCGCGCAGGTTGCTGCGTTGCCGGTTGAGCATGTCTTCGTCGATGACCTTCTTGGTCTGGTCGTCGGTCTTGTCCTTGTTGGCTTCCAGGTAGGAGAGGCGCTTCTGGGCGTCGTCGATGCGGCGCTGGACGTCGCGGTATTCGAGCCGGTAGACGAGTTCGGTGCCGCCGGCGAGGTCGATGCCCATCGGGTAGATGTTGTTGCCGGCCAGGAGCCAGAAGTAGCCGCCCAGGATGCCCATGAGGCCGAAGGTGAGGACCATCTTTCCGGTGAACTCACCGAAGAGCCCGCGCAGCATCTTGAGGAGCAGGAACCAGGCCACGACGATGAAGATGAGGCAGGCCCAGGCAATCTTGGTGCTGGGCAGGACCGTGCTCTCAAAGAACGCATCGAGGTCCGAGGTCTTGCCGGTCTTGGCCTTCTTGTAAGCGTCGATGGCGGCGCTCTCGGTGATCGGCCGGTAGATGTTCTGGAGCTGGACGGCGGGCTCGCCCTTCAGGATGAAACGGTCGAGCGCGTCGCCGCCCTCTTTCTTGGCCGAGTCGTAGGTGTCCTGAAGGATGGTGGCCTGACGCCAGATGTTGAATGCCGTGTAGGTGAGCGCGCCGAAGATGGCGCAACTCAGCAGGCCCGCCAGCAGCCCGGCGCCCAGGACCGGAACGTAACTCTTAGACATGGATCGTCCTTTCGTTTCCTGCGCCCGCCCGGTTCAAAGAATGGGCGGCGCGTCAAAATGGTGTAGCGAGTTCAGGTTTGAAGCGCGGACGGGCTACGGCCGGTCCGGGGTGAGGTGCTTCTTCAGGCGGCGGGCGGACCGCGGGCGCTGTGCAGCCGGTCCGGCGCGCAAACGGGGAGACGGTGCGCACCCGCGACGAGACTTGGCGGCGGACCGGTATCGAGAACCTGGACCTGCGCGCAGGTTGAAGCGAGGGCGAAAACGCCGCCGTCGCAATGCGGCGCGTGGCCGGGCGTATCGAGAGCCGGGCGTGTCGCGCGCGGCGCCGCGGGGGCTTCGCCTTCGGTGTTCAGCGCGGGCTTGAGCGCGGGCGCGGAGGTCTTCTGCGACTTTGTAAGAGGAGCCGTCAGTTCCGCGACGACCAGGCGCAGACCGGAACCGCTGCCATCGTCGGCCACGCGCAGCAACTGCGCGTACGGACCCCACACCGCCGCCACGGCCACGGCGCAGGCGCCGCAGGCCAGGGTGCAGAGGGGGCCGAGCCGGGTGCGGGCGTTCATTTCTTCTCTTCGCCGGGGGCGGACTCGATCACGTCGATGGAGCGGCGGCGGAAGCGCAGTTTGATGTTGTTCTTGGGGTCCACCAGCAGAGTCACGTCGTCCTTGTCCACATCGACCACCGTGCCGTACATGCCGCCGACGGTGACGACCTTGTCCTTGGGCTTGATCGCGTTGAGCGTCTGTTCCTGCTGCTTGCGCCTTTTGCTCTCCGGCCGCCAGATCAGCAGGTAGAAGATCAGGCCCAGCGAGCCGAACATGATCAGCATCTGGATCAGGTTGGCCTCTGGGGGCAACTGCGGCGGCGTCGGCGGGGTGGCTGGAGTGGCGTCGGCGGCGAGCAAAGCCAGTTTGATCAGTAGCTGTGAGAGCACGGCTGCGGGTTACTCCTCGTCTTCGGATTCGTCCGGACCTTCTCCTGCCTGACCGTAGCGCGCCAGGAACTCCTTGCGATGGGCCTCAAAGCGGCCCTCGCGGATGGCCCGGCGCGCGCCCTGCATGAGGTTCAGGTAGAAGGCCACGTTATGCAGGCTCGCCAAGATAGCGGCATTCATCTCTCGGGCAAGGAACAAATGGCGCAGGAATGCACGTGAGAACGTCCGGCAGGTATAGCAGTTACAAGCCGGATCGAGGGGCCCGGCGTCCTTGGCGTGGCGGGCATTGCGGAGCCGGAGCGGGCCTTGGGACGTGAAGGCCATTCCGTTGCGTCCGTTGCGGGTGGGCAGCGTGCAGTCGAAGAGGTCCAAGCCCTGGCCGATGGCGTAGAGGATGTCCTGCGGGCTGCCCATGCCCATCAGGTAGCGCGGCCGGTCGGCGGGCAGTTTGGAGGCGCTCATGGCGATCCCCGCATGCGTGGCCTCGATGGGTTCGCCCACGCAGAACCCGCCCAGCGCGTAGCCCGGCAGGTCGAGCGCGCACGTACTTTCGATGGAGCGCGCGCGGAGCTTCTCGTCGAAGCCGCCCTGGATGATCCCAAAGAGGTTCACGTCGGCCGGTTTTCCCGCTCCCCTTGAGGGGGAGGGCAGGGTGGGGGGTAGCCCAACCCCGAACGTCCCCCCTCCCCGGCCCTCCCCCGCAAGGGGGGAGGGGGAAACGGGTCCGCGTGCGTCCGCCGTCGAGCTTGGAGTTGGCA
Source organism: Planctomycetota bacterium (assembly GCA_016200135.1). Taxonomy (GTDB): domain Bacteria; phylum Planctomycetota; class SZUA-567; order H5-PLA8; family H5-PLA8; genus JACQFI01. The sequence goes on along the minus strand of JACQFI010000009.1, from coordinate 5,963 downwards.
TGTCCTGCCGGAGCAGCTCGCGCCAGCGCTTGGTCCCGCGCTGCGCCCAGCGGATGGAGCGTTCGACGGCCTCTTCCAAGTCCCCCGGCTTGAAGGGGAACGCGGGGCACTGGTCGAGCATCATGATCATGTCCGCGCCGAGCGCGGTTTCGATCTCGACGACGGCCTCAGGCGAGAAGTTCCGCACCGCGCCGTCGGTGGGCGAGGCGAAGAGCGCGCCGTCCTCGGTGATCTTGCGCAAGCCGGGCAGCGAGAAGATCTGGAAGCCGCCGGAGTCGGTGAGGATCGGGCCGTCCCAGCCGCTGAAGCGGTGCAGCCCGCCGAGTTCCTGGACGAGCTTTTCGCCCGGACGCCAGGCGAGGTGGAAGGCGTTCATCAGGAGCACTTGCGCGCCGTGCTCGCGCAGCACCGCGGGCGTGAGGCCCTTGGCTGCGCCGAGCGTCCCGACGGTCATGAACGCGGGGGTCTCGATGACGCCGTGAGCCGTGGTGAGCAGCCCAGAGCGGGCGGTGCTGTCGTGGGCGTGGACCTTAAAGGAGAGCAAGCGAGTTAAAGCTCCTGGCGCGTTGTCCTGCTGAACACCCGTTCAAGCGGGCTACGGCCCGGTGTTGGCGCGTCCAACATTGCGGACCGTACGGCCGTTTGAGCGACTGCGCATCATCCCTGTAACTCCAATGCTTTCAAGCACTAAACGAATTGATTGCAAGCAGGCTCCTACTGGCCTGAAGCTTGCAATACCTCCATTCGTGAACGCAAACGGGAACGAGAGACGGGAACGAAGAGAAAGGGAAGCCATGAACACGATGACCAAGACCCTCCTGACGATGACGGCCGCGGTGGCGCTGCTGAGCGTGTTCCAGGCGTCGGCCGCCGACGAACAGCTTCCCTACGAAGAGATCCGCGCGGCCTGCCAGAAGTTCCTCGCCGCGTACGCGAGCCCGAAGGACCAGAAGGCGATGGAGAACCGCCTGAAGTCGCAGGTGCAGACGAAGGTCTCCGACCAGGGCATCGACGAAGACCGCGCGATGCGCGAGATCATGCTCGACTGGGCCGCGGGCGCCGCGAAGAAGCTGGAGAGCAAGGACCGCGCCGCGATCACCCAGGCGTGCTTCTACTTCGAGAAGTTCATCACCAAGGGCTACCTGATCCCCGGCCAGATTCGCGAGCGCCTGACGGTCGAGAAGGCGCGCAAGCTGATCGAGTACCTCGAATCGGAATCGGCCAAGGTCAAGGAACTGGCTTCGAAGTAACCCCGCAGTCAACCCGCCCCAACTCCCCGCAGTCCTCCCTCCTCGCGCCCGGCCCCTAAAAAGGCCGGGCGCCGTGCTTTTTGGCGCGGCACTCCGCGCGGCGGAGCGCTAAAGTAGGCGCGTACCCGAATCCAACTCCGGAGGTGGAATCCATGCGCGCGCTTCGCGTACTCCCGCTGCTGGCCGTGCCGATGCTGGCCGTGTTCATCCTTTCTTGCGACAAGGACCGTGACGACGCCGAGGCGCCTGCGCCCAAGCCCGAAGCCGCGCCGCCGTTCCAGAAGGCCAAGATGCCGAAGGGGGCGCCGGCCTCCGCGCCCTCGCTGTACGGCGTCCTCGAACAGCTCAAGGTGAAGAAGTGGGTGGACTTGACCCACACGTTCGATAAGGGCATCCCGCACTGGCCGGGCTTTCCGGACATGAAGCGCGAGACCATCTACGGATACGAGAAGGGCCAAGGCAGCATGGGTGAAGGCTTCTTCGCCGAGACCTTCACGCATGTGGGCCAGTGGGGCACGCACTGCGACCCGCCCGCGCACTTCGCCAAAGGCAAGCGCACCCTCGACCAGATCGACGTGAAGGAGATGCTGCTCCCGCTCGTCGTGATCGACTGCCACGAGGCCGCGGCGCAGAACGCGGACTACTGCATCACGATGGACGACCTCCGTGCCTGGGAGGCCCGCCACGGCGCGATCCCCGAGGGCGCGTTCGTCGCCCTGCGCACCGACTGGTCCAAGCGCTGGCCCGACGCGGATAAGATGTGTAACGCCGACGCGAAGGGCGTCGCGCACTATCCCGGCTGGAGCGCGGAGGTGCTCAAGTGCCTCTACGAGCAGCGCAAGATCACCGCGAGCGGCCACGAGACGACCGACACCGACCCCGGCGTCGCCACGACGAAGGACGACTATGCCCTCGAGGCATACATCCTCGGCCGCGACCATTACCAGATCGAACTGCTCACAAACCTCGATCAGGTGCCGGAGTTCGGCGCGCTCGTAGTGGCCGCCTTCCCGAAGCCGAAGGGCGGCTCGGGCTTCCCGGCGCGGGTCTTCGCGATCCTGCCGTAGCGGGTCTTTTTTCACCGCAGAGACGCGGAGGCACGGAGAACGGCGCGGAATTTTATCCTGCACATTATGTGCACGACGCACGGTAGTTCCCGCGGCCCGTTTCCAAGTTTCGGACGGCGGGAGGTCCTTCCAGTCGCGAGCGCTTGCCAAGCGCCTGCGAATTTCGATGGCGTTCTTCGCATAAAAATGAGCACAATAGGAACGGAAAATCCGAAATTCGAGGCACGAAATCCGATACAAACAGCCAGGCGAAAATGAAAACCATAAAAAAGATGCACATCCTGAACTGCAAATCCGAAATCCGAAAGAACGGCGGTGGATTGTCCACGAAGGGCACGAAGGGACGGCAATACGGTGCTGATTTCTCGAAAAAAGATGCACATGATGCGCGCGATTTTGTGGATTTCGTCTCGCCTGCACATGCAAAGCCGTTAGCCCCGTGAAACGGGGCTTCGCCGAGGCCCGGCGTGCCGGACCGAGTATAGCCCCCGGCTTTCAGTCGGGGGAAGGCAGGCGTATCCCAAGGATTTACACCGCCGTTTACGGCGGTTATTCCGGAAGCCAAGGAGGTCACTCCAATCTATTAGCCCTCGTAAACGAGGGTGAAATTCACAAAGACAGTGCGCCACACACCCCCACCTGAAGGTGGGGGCTATGCTCGTCCCGCTGCGGCGGGACTTGGTGAAGTCCCGATTTCATCGGGACTGCCATTCGAGGCGCGGCCTCGAACGGCGCAGAGACAACAGCGCCTCGACGGGAAGGCGGAACCTTTCCGCACCGCAGGCGGCGAAGCCGCTATTTTCAGGGCACAGCCGACTCGGCCGCCCAGAAAGCCACCGTATTTCTGTTTGGAAACAGAACAGAAATGTGGAGCGGCTTCGCCGGGCTTTCATGGGCGGGCACGAAGGCCCGCCCCACCGATCGCCCGGTTGCTCACTTGGCGTGGCTTGGCGTCGCAGGGCGCGGGGCAAGCACCGGCCCCTCACCCCCTGCCCCCTCTCCCTCAACGGGGAGAGGGGGAACGCACGACGCGGCTGCGCCGGGTTCATTTATTCTGGTTTTGGGTTGGGAATGACCTCGGGTTGCGGACGCGTGGTTAGGATCGCCCATAGGGAATCACGCGGACGCTGAGGGAACAGTAACCTATAAGGAGGCGGGCGTCAAGGGGGAAGGCATTTTGGATTTTGGATGCCCGATTTTCGATTCAACGGCAAAGGGATGGTCGACTGGTTATCTGGTTGGCTCCTTTGCCGGTTAACTGCTTTGGGTAATTGCGAGTCGGAGTGATTACCGGGCAACCAGCAAACCAGACAACCAGGTAACTATGCTTTATCCCCGATGGGTGCGGTCGAGGTCGGGTTTGGGGCGGCGGTCGGTGGCGGGGTTGCGGGGGAGGCGCTGGTCGAGGAACCAGGCGGGCGCGGCCGTTAAGGCGATGGCGACGATCGCGAGCATGGTCTCGGGTTCGACGGGGATGGTTTGGGTGAAGACGAGGCAGCCGAAGAGAAAGAGCGCAGGCACGACGGCGAAGAGGCCGACGACCAGGCCCCAGCCGGCGAACATCATGCCCAGGCGCGGCAGCGCGCGCGTGAGGCCGGCGCGCTGCGCGCGGCCGAGGCCCCAGGTGGTGCCGCCCAGAAGGGGAAGGTTGAGGACCATGCCGAGGAAGAGAAAGAGGACCGCGGTCTGCAGCTTGAAATCCTTCTCTTCGACGAGGTACTCCTTGACCAACAGGATCCAGGGGACGGCGCACGCGAGCAGATGGACCTGGAATTCGACCAGGCTTGCCTGCACTTTGAATAGACTCACCTTCACCGCGTAGACGAACAGCAGAAGCAGGCCGATGCCGAGCGTGGCGTAGGCGGCTTGCTCAAGGCCGCTCTTCCACGCTTCTTCGGCGACCGTACCAAGCATATCGAAAAACGCGCCGACGATCAGGAGCCCGAAGCCGCAGGAGACCAGAATGAAGTTGAGCCGGTCGGAGGCGGTGCTATCGGGAGTTGCGCGGCGCGGGACGAACTTGGGCTTGGGAGGCGGCTGTGTGCCTGGCGCCGGCGGTCCTGGAACCCGGTCTTCCGGCATAGCCGCGGCTCAGGCGTTCGCGCGGTCGAGCACGAGCTGCAGGAAGAACGCGCTGCCCCAGGCGAGGGCGGTTTCGTCGATGTTGAAGCGCGGGTGGTGGAAGCACTGGCCGGTGCCGGGCGAGCCGTCGCCGGCGCCGAGGAAGCCGAAGCAGCCGGGCATGCGTTCCAGATAATACGCGAAGTCTTCGCCGCCCATCGTCGGGCGGATCTCGCTGTCCTTGCCGCCGAGCGCGCGCATGGCTTTGGCCATCTTGTCGGCGGACTCCTTGCGGTTCACCAGCACCGGCGTGCCCTGGAGGTAATCGCACTTGGCCTGGAGGCCATGCGCGCGGGCGACGCCTTGCGCGATCTCTTCGATCAGTTCGGGCAGGCGTTCGCGGACGTGCGCGGAGAGGCTGCGCGCGGTGCCGATGAGGCGGCAGGCCTGCGGGATCACGTTGAAGGCGCTGCCCGCGTCGATCTGGCAGACGGACACGACGGCCGGATCGAGCGGGTCGATACGGCGCGCGACGATGGTCTGCAGCGCGAGGACGATCTCGGCGGCGGTGGACACCGGATCGTGCGAGAGGTGCGGCATCGCGCCGTGGCCGCCGACGCCTTCAACGCGGAGTTCGAAGCGGTCCATGCTGGCCATGGTCGCGCCGGCGCGCAGGCCGAGCACGCCCGTGGGGAGCTGCGGGTTCACGTGCAGGCCGAAGACTTCGCCCACGCCTTCGAGGTGCCCTTCGGCGAGCAGCTTCGACGCGCCGCCGCGGGGAACCTCTTCGGCCGGCTGGAAGAGGAAGTAGACGGGGAAGGGGATGCGTTCCTTGTGCTGTGCGATCAGGCGCGCGGCGCCCATGAGCATCGTGGTGTGCGCGTCGTGGCCGCAGAGGTGGCCCTTGCCGTCCACGGTGGAGCGGTACGAGACGTCGTTCTCTTCGTGGATCGGGAGCGCGTCCATGTCGGCGCGCAGCGCGACGGCGGGGCCGGGCTTATCGGCGTTGAGCACCGCGACGACGCCGGTCTTGGCCGCGCCGCGTTTGACGCTCAGGCCGAGCGCCTCGCAGAATTCGGCGGCCTTGGTTCCGGTGCGGACTTCTTCAAACGCGATCTCGGGATGGCGGTGCAGGTCGCGGCGGATCTCGACGAGTTCAGGCTGCAACTGCTTGGCGAGTTCGAGCGGCGTGGGCATGCAGGCTCCTTTTTTCCGACTGCAAAAGATGAACCGCCAAGGCGCGAAAACGCTAAGAACAAACCTTAGCCCTGCCTTTTGTTCATGGCGTACTTGGCGCTTTGGCGGTTCGGATCCTTCCTAGCATGGTTTCTTGAAGCGATTTCCATCAAGCGCTGGGGCATTCCGGTTCGATTCTAGAAGCAGCACCCTTGCGCCTTGTGACCAGACGAGGCCTTGGAGTGTAATGTAACTCGGTGGATGGCACAAGGATACGCCGCCGAGGGCTGGGGGGATGCTCTGTTGAAGCCGTTTGCCTGCTATCCTCTTAAGAGGAGCGCGCGGCGCCGTGAGGCGCGCGGCGAGATTTCCCTCCCCCCTTGCGGGGGAGGGTTAGGGTGGGGGGTAC
>JACQFI010000134.1 GCA_016200135.1 Planctomycetota bacterium | reverse complement strand
GTGGTGCTGCTCGGCAGCCCGCGCACCAAGATGGAGATCGATCCGTACTTCGATCTGCACTGCCGCGGCGTGGCCCTGATCGGCGCGCACGCCTGCAACGTGGACGCGCCCACGCGCAAGCGCGACGAGCCCCTGCTGCTGGAGTGGCTGAACGCCGGTCGCATCCACGTGGACGCCCTGGTGACGCAGCGCATCGCATTCACCGAGGCGCTGCAGGCGTACGAGGGCCTGCGCGACAAGACCGACGAGTTCCTGGGCGTCGTGCTGCGGTATCCATAAACGCTTCGGCGGCGCGTACAGTGGATTCTGAATATGGGCATGGAGTAACGGCGCGCGCAGACGTTACGGCAGTTTCGCGAGGATGGCGAGCAGGTCGTCCATGTCGAAAGGCTTGGTCAGGTGGGCGGTGACACCCAGCTTCCGCGCGTCCTCAAGGCTCTTCGGCGTCCAGTGCGCGCTCATCATGATCACGGGGATTCCGGGCTTTTTCGCGCGCACCTTCGTCAGGAAGGTAAAGCCGTCCATCCTGGGCATGCGGAAGTCCACGATCGCCGCCTGGACATGATCGGCCTCGATCAGTTTCAGGGCTTCGTCCGCCGCTTCAAAGCTGCAGACCTCATGGCCGGCGTCCTTGAGGAGTTGGACCATAGTCAGGCAGTTCAGGCGGTCGTCGTCTACCACTATGATCTTCACGGCGGTCTCCTAGCTACCGATGAAACAAAGCAAGGGCGGGGCCAATCGGCGCACCATCGCAATCTGCAACGTCTTTTGAATTAGTGAGTTACAGGGAAGAAAAATGGAGGATTTGGAGGCGTTTGCCAGAAACTCGGTTTGAGGTTTCTATTCGTGCCAAGCGTCCGGCGTCTCAGGCCTTCGCTCCGGGCTCCGGGCGCGGCTTCTCGCCTGCCTTTTCGCTCAATTTGAACTGCAACGTGGACCGTGGAATGCCCAGCAGTTGGGCCGCGCGGCCCTGGTTGCCGTCGGCCTTGCCCAAGGCCCATTGAATCAGGTCGCGTTCGAAGTTCTCGGTCATCTCGCGAAAGCTTACCTCGGGCTTGCCGTCCAGATTCAGCGCATACGGCCGCTCGGGCAGGCCGGGCTTGATCTTGGCCGGCAGGTCTTCGATGTTGAGCGCGGCGGTCTTGCTCACGGCCAGGGCGTACTCGAGGGCGTGCCGCAGTTCGCGGATATTGCCCGGCCAGACATACGCCTGAAGGTATTCCAAGGCGGCGGGCGCGACGGCTTTGGGTTCCTGCTTACGTTCGCGCCCAAACAGGTCCAGGAAATGGCGCACGAGCAGCGGGATGTCCTCGCGCCGTTCCCGGAGGGGCGGCAGCGGAATGGTGAGCACGCTGAGCCGGTACATCAGGTCGTCGCGGAACTTGCCCTGCTTGACGAGGTCTTCCAGCGGGAACTTGGTGGCGGCCACGACGCGGATGTTGGCCTGCACGGCCTTCTCGCCGCCGACGCGCTCGTACGAACGCTCCTGGATCACGCGCAGCAGTTTGGCCTGGATATCGAGGGAGAGGTCGTCGACGTCGTCGAGGAAGAGCGTGCCGCCTTCGGAGAGTTCCACGCGCCCTTTGCGGCGCTTGGTCGCGCCGGTAAAGGCGCCCGCCTCGTGGCCGAAGAGTTCGCTCTCGGCCAGTTCCTTGGGCACCGCCGCACAGCCCACGGCCACAAAGGGGCCGGAGGCGAAGGCGCTGGCGCCGTGGACCGCGCGCGCCACGACTTCTTTGCCTGTGCCGGTCTCGCCGGCGATCAGCACGTTGGACGGCAGGCCCGCGAACTGGCGGATCAGGTCGCGGACGCGGCCCATGCCGGCCGAGTGGCCCACCAGCCCGTCCGCCGCCGCGCCGCCGAGCGCCTTGCGCAGTGCGGCGTTTTCGCGCCGCACGCCGATCACTTCCGCGAAGCGCTCGAGCCGGATCTTGAGTTCGTCGAAGTCGTACGGCTTGATCAGGTAGTCAACCGCGCCTTCGTGCATGGCTTCCACGGCCGTCTTGACGCTGCCGTGCGCGGTCATCAGGATCACGGACGCCTCGGGGCGGCAGGCCTTGACCTTGCGGAGCAGTTCGAGGCCGGTCATCTCGGGCATGCGCAGATCGGTGAGCACCACGTCCCAGGGCTGGGCCGTGATCTCTTTCAGGGCATCGAGCGGCGAGGCAAACGGTTCCGCAGTGTAGCCGGCTTCGCGGAGCTGAAAGGCGGTGGTCTCGCGGCTGAGTTTCTCGTCGTCCACTACGAGAATGCGTAGCATGGGCTTCCCCAAGAATGGTCAGATCGTTACCGGAAGAAGGATCTTTACTTGCGTACCCTGCCCCTGCGCGGAGGCCAGTTCCACGATGCCGCCGTGCTGATCGACGACCTTTTTTACGAGCGCCAACCCCAGTCCGGAACCTTTGCCGATGGGTTTGGTGGTGAAGAACGCCTCGAACGCGCGCTCCTGGACGTCGAGGGGCATGCCGGCGCCTTCGTCCTTGACGACGATTTCCAGCATACCCGGAATATCCACGCTTTTCATGGCGCGAACCCACACGGTGCCGCCGGCGGCGCTGGCGTCGAGCGCGTTGGTGAGGAGATTCAGGACTGCCTCGGAGATGCGCTCCGCGTCGATGGCGATGCACGCCAAGCCCGGCTCGATTTCCAGTTCAATCGGGACGCCGGCCTTCTGCGCGCGGGCCTCGATGAACGCGATGGAACTCCGCAGCACCTCGCCCGGGTCCCGCGGAACTTTCGGGCCCATCTCGTCCCTGGAAAGGCGCAGGAGCCGGGACGAGATCAGGTCCATGCGGTTCAGGCCTTCCTCCTGCATGTCCAGCCACTGCTGCACCGACGCGTCGGCCTTGGTTTTGGAGCGGATGATCTTCACGCAATTGAGGACGCCGTGCAGCGGATTGCGGAACTCGTGGGCCACTCCCGCCGCCACTTCGCCCAGCACCGCCAGGCGCTCGCGCCCCGCCGCGATCCGTTCGATCTTCTCCTTGTCCCGCTCGGCCTTCTTGCGGTCGCTGATGTCGCGGACGATGCCGAGAAAGAAGCGCCCGTTGTCCAGGAACATCTCGCTGACGGCCAGGTCCACAGGGAAGACCGAGCCGTCCTTGCGCCGGGCCACCACTTCGCGGCCGATGCCGATGATCTTCTTCTCGCCCGATTGAACATAGTGCCCTAGGTAGCCGTCGTGCTCCCGCTGATAGGGATCGGGCATGAGCATCGAGACGTTGCGACCCAAGAGTTCGCTCCGTGCGTAGCCGAAAATACGCTCGGTCGCCGGATTCAGGTCCACCATCAGGCCCTTGGCGTCGATGGTCACAATGGCGTCGATGGCGGTCTCGAGCACCGCCTGGTTGCGCCGCGCGCTCGAACGCAACTGTTCTTCGGAGATCTTGCGCCTGCGCGCGAAGATGGCGAAGATCCAGACGGCCAGGATGCCCATGGTTCTGTTGGCGATCGAGATTTCGGCGTATGCGCCCGGCGGCGCCAGACCATACCCGGTCACGGTCAGGAGCGTACAGAGCACGGCCATAGGAATACATTGACGCGTGGGCGAGAAGCTACCGAGCAGGATAGGCACAACGTACAAGAAGGGGATGCCGATTCCGTTTTTCAGGTTGATGTCCAGCAGGAAAATGACCGCGCACAAGCCCAGCGCGATCAGGACGAACGCGTGGCCGCGTATGCGCTCGTTCAGACTTGAAATGCGATTCGCGCTCATTCGTTCGGAATATCTCTGCAACCGTCCATAAAAACAAGTCGTGCACATCCGTCCGGCAGCGGCTTCGGGAGGCCGGCTTTTCATCCGCTAGGAATCAAGCCCTCATTCGCGCTCGGACGGCGGCTTGCGTTTCATGATCCGCACGTATTCGCCGCTGCCGACGACCACCCAGGGCTCGTAGCGCCGGTTGATCCAGGCCGCTACGCGCACGCCAAAGCCGGTCCCGAATGCGCCGAGCCCGTAATCGGAGAAATCGCCGCCCAGGCCCCACACCACCACATCGGGCGGGGCAGCCTCCAGGTCCTGAAGGATGCGCTCTTCATCCCCGCTGCGGGAGAAATTCACGGGGTAAAAGAGCAGCTTACGATTCGAGTTCTCCAGCCCGCTGAAGAAGATCAGACCCAGTCCCTGCGGCAACGGCAGGACGCGCGTACCCGCCGGCAGTTGGGCGAGGGCCTTTGCGAGGCCCGCTTCCATTTTACCGAGGCCGTTTTCATCTTTAAGTATCAGGCGCCCCCGCGGCGAACTCAAAGCGACGGTGTGCAGCTCGTAGAGATCGGCGGAGAAGAGCAGATGGCGTGCGCACAAGCCTAAAAAAAGGCCCGTCACGGCGCTTGCCCATACCCAGACATGCGCACGGCGGAAGATGGGCGCATCGCGAAGTTCGAAGAGCAGCACCGCAACGGCGGACAGCGGAACGGGGAGCAGAAAAAATCCGAAGTGATGCGCCCAGGTCTGAAAGAGGATGCGCAGGAGGCTGCATAGGGCGAAGAGGTACAGGAGGATACGCATCCACGCAGCGGCTGAGCGCTCGCGCCAGGCGCGCCGCGCGGCCAGGGCGAATCCGAGCGCGCACGCGAACGGCACGAACCGCAGGCTCGCGTCGAGCGGCAGAATGTAAAAGACCGCCGCACCGAACAGGAAGGCTGGGACCGAGGCCGCCCAACGGGAACTTCGAGCGCCCTCGCCGGCCATGCGGGAGACGAGAGCCGCGCCGCACAGCACCGCAAGCACGGCGGCGCAGGATAGCGCGATCAGCTTCAGCGACAGCAGGGGGTCATCGAGGCCCAGGTAGCGGCGATGAAAGGCCTCCGCGCCCACCGTGCCCGCAGGAAAGATGTTCTCGGAAAAGAGGGCCGCTCCCGTGGTGCTCAGGAAATATCCGTAGACGCCTGCCACCAGCACGGCCGCCAGCCCGTAGGCGGGAACGGCGCTCTTCCAGCTCTCGCGCCGGAACCGCACGAGGTAAACCATGAATAGAAAATGCACGGCGCAGCAAGGTATTAACGGTTCGAGTTTGGAGAGCGCCGCGCCGGCCAAAAAGAGTGCCGAGAGCAAAAGGTAGCGCCCACGGTCGCGGCGGAGATGTTTGAGCAGAAAGAAGAGACTGGCGAGACCGAACAGCATGCCGTACGTGGCCGCGTAGGTATACGGAAAGACCCAGTTGAAGATCCCGTTCAGCGCGTAATGCCCGAACGCGCAGAGGTAGACGAACGCGATGGCCGCGCACGCCGCCGCGGAGCGCGGCGCGAACAGCCGCGCGATCCGATATATGAGTACCGTGGCCGCCACAGCGCTAAGCCATCCAGCTAAAAAGAGGACACCGGCGTTCACGCCGAAGAGGCCGAAGAGCGCGGCGTTGAAGAGCGGCGGGAGCGGACCGTAAAGGTACGTCGCCTTGGCGTACAAGGGCACGCCTTGCAGCACGGCCAGCGCCACGTCCAGGTCGCGCCCGCAATCGGTAACGAGATCGCCCCAGCAGAGCCAGCTCCGCCAGGTGTTGTGAATGAACGCCACGGCGATCAGCGCGACCGGAAGCCAGCGCGGCCATGGCCGCGCGGCCCCGTGCGCTTCCGCCGCCTGCGACGCCGCACTTTCTTCCGCCAAGCTGGTTGCCCTCGCGTCCGTGCATCCTGCCAAGAGCCGCACCCGCCGCCCAATACAATTACAGCGCGATTATGTGTCCCGATCTTTGACTTTATCGTCGGGCGTGCCAGTCGTCTCTTCGCGGCCTTCGAGCAGGCGCCCGCGGGTGACAGCGTCGTCGCCGAAGCGTTCGCGCAATTTATCCACGGCCTGAGCCGCGCGGCGGCGGCGCGTAGCATGCTCATCGGGGAAGAGACTCTGCGGGCTCTCGCCCTTGCCGGCCAGCTTGGTCGCGGCGATGCCCAGCAGGCGGACACCCTGGCCGCCGAAGTCCACTTTCTCGTCGAGCAGGCGCGAGGCCATGGCGAAGAGCGGCTCGGAGAGATCGGTCGGATCTTCAAACGTAGCGGCGCGCGTGAAGGTCGTAAAGTCGCCGAGGCGCACTTTTAGCGTCACCCCTTGACAAGTGAGCCCCTGTGCACGCAGGCGTTGCGAGACGTCCTCGGCAAAAAAGAGCAGTTCGCGCCGCATCACGCCGCGGTCGCGGAGATCTTCGGCGAACGTGTTCTCGCGCCCGACGGACTTGGGCCGCTCGGCCACGGCGACCTCGCGGACATCCTGGCCGCGCGAGAGCGCCTGCAAGTGCTCGGCGGCGTGCTCGCCCAGCCGCCGCACGAGGTACGCGCGGTCGGCGCGGGCCACGTCGCCGATGGTCCGGAGGCCCAGGTTCTCGAGGCGCTCGCAGGTTTTTGGGCCGACGCCCCACAGGCGCCGCAGCGGCAGCGGCGCGAGGAACCGTTCGGCCTCGCCCGGCCCGTTGGGCACCCTCACGAACGCGTCCGGCTTGCGCAAGTCGCTGGCGATCTTGGCCAGGAACTTGTTCTCGGCCAGGCCCACGCTCGCGACGAGTCCCGTGCCTTGAAGGACTTCGTCCTTGATCCGGCGCGCGATCTTTTCGGCTGGACCGAAGAGCCGCTGCGAACCGGTCAAATCGAGGAAGGCTTCGTCGAGCGAGAGCGGTTCGATCTGGTCGGTGAAGCGCGCGAAGACCGCGCGGATCTGCCGCGAGAGTTCTGCGTAGCGCGCCATGCGCGGCTTGCGCCAGACCGCCTGCGGGCAGAGCCGCGCGGCCTGGCTGGAGGGCATCGCCGAATGCACGCCGAACTTACGCGCCTCGTAGCTGGCGGTGCTCACGACACCGCGCTTGCCCGGCATCCCGCCGACTATCACCGGCTTGCCTTTCAGCTCGGGAAAGTCGAGCACCTCCACCGCGGCGTAGAACTGGTCGAGGTCCACGTGGGCGATGGCGCGGGGCCAGAGGTCGGCAGGGGCGTCAGGCATCGGCCGGCATTCTAAGGCCGCCGGGCGCGCTTCTCCAACTGTTCGATGACGCGCTTGCGCGCCTTCAGCAGCGCTTCGGGATCGGTCGAGAACTCCTGAAGGCTCTTCGAGACCGGTTCGATCCATGTACGCCGATCCGCATGCTCGGCGCGCGGCAGGAGCTGTTCGAGCAACGCCCAGTCCTCGAAACCGTCGCGCAAGTTCACCAGCCGCAGGCTCGGCAGGGGCCGCATTTTTTCATCGGGATAGCAGAGCGTCCCCGCGCCGCTCAAGCCCGTTTTCCATTGCTTCGCGCGCTCGGGCCAGGCGGTCTCCTTGCCTTCCAGATTGCCGCTCCAATCGGCGATCCAGAAGTATTCGTAACCGTCCGCGCCGATGGCCGCGCATTGCCAGCCCGAGACGCGCGCCTCGATGGGCAGGTTATCCAGCCGCACGTTGGCGTAGGGCGCGTACGGTTCGACCGAATGGAAGAGCCAGTACTCGCCCTTGGGAAATGGGCGTTCGGTGCGCCACCAGGCCAGCGCCGGGTCGTCGTGGCTGTGCGCTTTGTACAGATCGGTCGAAGACGCGGTCACGACATCGAATACGTCCACGCTCTCAGACCAGGCTTTGGACGGCCGCGTGGCCAGCCAGACCTTGAGCTCCGGGAACTGTTCCTTCAGCCACTTCGCGTTGGCCTGGCAGATCTCTTCGCTGCCGGCTTTCGGCTCGTCGGCCAGGAGCACGACGGCAGCGTTCACCAGGTTCTGCTTTTCCAGTTCCGCTCGCCACTGCTTGAGCAGCGGGCCGAACTGCTCCTTCTGCTTTTCAGTCAGCAGCCTTGGCGTCCGCCCCGAGACTTGCATGAGACAGACCAGCGAGAGCCCGCGCTTGCCCAGGTCCACCAGCTCGGCCGGCGCGGGATCGGGTTCCTTGCCGAAGAACGCGTTGGGGCTCAGGCGATAGTCGAGGCAGAAATTCCAGAAGACCTTCTTCTCTTCCGGCGTCAGCGCGTGGCAGTAGTAATCCTTCAGCGACCAGTTCCAACAGACCGCGGTGCGAAAGGGCAGGCGCGCGGGCAGCGTGACCGCATGCACGCGGATTTTGATTTTCAGTTCCGCTTTCCCACGGAGGGTCTCGAACTCGAGGGCGTACGTGAATTCGCCGGGCTTGCACTCGGCAGCGGCGTGGAACTCGATGTAGTAGGTGAGCGGCGCGACGCCTTCTTTAAATGGATTCGCTTGCGCCGCCGCCGCTCGGCCTTCCAGCGGCATCAGAACATCCGGAATCTGCCCCAGCCGCCGCGGCGGAACGATGAACATGCCTTCCGTCGGCGGCGCGGCGTGTTCGACGGCCACCACGCGATACAGACGGACCGCGGGTCCTTCCGCGTCCCTGGCCGTCAGGTTCACACGATCGACCGGGAGTGCTTCGCCGTCCCCGGGTACGATGGCGCATTGCAGGCCTTCGGATTCACCGCGAACCATGTCCATGGTCCACGCTTTCGCGGCCTTGGGGAGCGTGCCGCCGATTCCGCCGATGCGCACCATGGCCGACGCCGGATGCAGCGTGGGCGGCTTCCCATCGCTGGCGCGGACCGGCCAGGCGAGGGCGCTCAGCAGAAAAGAGAAGAGGAGCACCGCAAGCGCGGCGCTCCTCTTTTCAGGGCAGCAACGGGGATAGGCATTCATTCGAGCTTCTCTATTTCTGCGGCGGCGCGGGCGGCATCTGGCCGTCGATGCCGAACCAGCAGTTGAACGTATTGAGTTCTTCGCGCCCGCAGGACTTCAGGTACAGGAAGAGCTGCATCTTATACGCGGTGATGAACTTGAGCGGGAAGCCGAGCAGCCCGTCGCCGAGTTTGACCGTCTGGCCCGTAGGCAGAAACACATCTTTCTTGGTGATATCGGCGTCCGAGAACGAGTTCACCGTCTCCGCAAACTTCGCGAACTCGCGGTCAAGCGTGCCGTTGAAGTCCTTGTGCGCGGCCTCGCGGACATCGCCGAGCGTCTTGCCCGCGTTCTTCCAGTCGCCGTCAAGCATGTGCTTCAAGATCGCCAGATTGCCGGGCAGGAAGTCGAGCAGTTCCTGCAGCGAACGCTGCTTCGGCGTCGGGCGGTACTCGAGCTTGTCCTTGGGCAGCTTCGTATAGAGGTGTTTGAGCACGTTGACTTCGTGCTTCACGGCGTTGAGGTACTGCTCGCGTGTGAACATGGATTTTCCTCCCCAGGGGTTTGCGGTGTGCTTGCTTATGTGGCGCGGGCCGCCGGCTATTTCCGGAATCCGTTCAACTTTTCCAGAAGACCTTCGGCGTCCGGTTCGCCAGCGGCTGCAGCTTCGCGACGTCGTAGGCGTAGTCGGTGCGCCCTTTCAGACGCGCCAGCATGCGCTCGCGCATGGGGCGGAGCAAGTCGGAATTGCCCGAGAGATCGTTGAGTTCGCGCGGATCGGCTTGCAGGTCGAAGAGCTGTTCCTCGTGGGTGTGCGCGTACCAGATGTACTTGTGTGGGCCATGCAGCATAAAATGGTTCGCGGTTGCGCCGGCGTGTTCGCCGTGCAGTTCCTCGCGCACCGGCTTGTGTTCGCCGCGCAGCAGCGGCACGAGCGAACGGCCGTCGACGCGCTCGGGGATGCGCGCGCCGCCGAGTTCGCAGAACGTGGGCAGCAGGTCCTCGAGGCAAACGAGCGCATCGGACGTTCGCTTGCGCTGAAAATCCACGTTGCGGCCGGTGATGAAGAACGGCACGTGCGCGGAGGCCTCGTAGGCCAGCGTTTTCCTAAAGAGGTGATGGTCGCCGAGCATCTCGCCATGGTCCGAAGTAAACGCGATGTACAGCGGCTCTTTCGCGCGCGGCCCGCCGTAGATGTAGAACGCCTCGAGGAGCCGCTGGATCTGGTCGTCGATGTGGTTGATGAGGCCGTAATAGCCGGCCATCGCGTTCTGAATCTCATCGAGGCGGAACGGCCCCGTGCTGCTATCGGCCGCGATGCCCGGCGTCCATGTATCGCCCTGCGGCGCCCACGTGCCGATGCTCGGCCGGTAGCGGTCCATCACGCGCACGTAGCGGTCGTAGTAGACCTGCGGCGGAATCAGCGGCGGGTGCGGCGCCCAATAGGAGAGATGCAGAAAGAACGGCATCGACGGGTCGCGCTTGCGCGTCATGAACTCGAGCGCCTGCGTGGTGAGATAGGTCGATTGGTGGAGCCACTCGTCCATCTGCCACGGCCGCGCGAGACGCCCATTGCCGTTGATGCCGTGGGAACTCGGCGGAACCGTGATGCCCTGCTCGGCGAGCCAATCGGTGTAATCGTTGTGATTCGACCACGCGGAATCGGGGCGGTGCGACGGCCCTTGACTCAGGATCATGTGGTCGAACCCGAAGCGCCGCCGCTGCGGCTGCTGGTGGAGCTTGCCGACGAGTTGCGTCTGGTAGCCGGCCTCGCGCAGGAGCCCCGGCAGCGTGAACTCGGGATCGAACGGGCTCGTCTCGCTGTAGCCGACGAGGCCGTGCGTCGCGCCGAACTGGCCGGTCAGGATCGAGCGCCGCGCCGCGATGCAACTCGGGCAGGTCGTGTACGCGCGGGAGAAGTTGACGCCCGTGGCGGCGAGGTGGTCGAGGTTCTGCGTCTGGAGGATCGGGTTGCCGTTGATGCCGAGCGCATCGTGGCGCTGCTGGTCGGTGGTGATGAGCAACAGATGCGGGCGCGGTTCGGGCATGTCGGCCTCCTGGACGGCGTGTATAAAGGAGAAGGCCAGTATACTTGATTTCGTTTGCGCGGAACGGGACATCCACGTCATGCCACGAACGCCTCGGGACCTCGGCCGCGTGATGACGCTCTCGGTCGGCAACACGTTCGCAAGCGCGATCGTCTGGTCCGCGAATGGCGTAAAGCTCTGGCCCGCGCGCTGGCCCTGCCGCGAAGCGGCGCTCGCCAGCCCTGAGCGCATGCGTTCCGGCGACGTGGTTCTCGCGGGCGTGGTGCCGAGCATCCTCGCCAAGCAGGCCGCAGCGCTGCGGCGGAACAATCCCGGGCGCTACCGCCTGCTGCGCTTTCGCAAGAACCTCCCCTGCCCCATCGATATTGCCCCACGCCCTGAGCGCAACGTCGGCGACGACCGCGTGGCCGCCGCTATCGGCGCGCTGGCCCTCGACCCGCGCCGGCCCTGGATCGTGATCGATTCCGGCACGGCGCTGACGGTAAACGCGGTGCGCCCAGACCGCGGAAAGCGCGCGGGCGCCTTTGAAGGCTGGCTGATCGTCCCCGGCGAACTGCTGGCCTTGCATGCGTTGAATGCGGGAACGGCGCAATTACCGGCGCTCGATGCTTGGCCCGCGTCCGTTCCGCCCGCCATTGGCCGCTCAACCTCCGAAGCCATCCGCGCGGGCGTGCGCCGCGCCCAGTGCGCCGCGGCCTGCGAACTCGCCAAGGCCCAAGCCGAGCAACTTGGCCCCGGCGTGCGCGTGGCGCTGACCGGCGGCGGCGCGGAAGCGCTGTGGCCCGTCTTGAAGCGCGCGCTGCGCGCATACCGTCCGGTCCTCGTGCCAGACCTCGTCCACCGCGGCCTTTTCGAAGCCTGGCGCCGCGCCGCCGTCGCCGGGAGGTAGCCGCGCATGGACGCGCAACCGGCATCCGCGCCGAAGCGTTCGCATCCGCTCCTGCCGCCGCATGACCGCGCACCCGTGTACGAAGTGCTGACGCCCGCGGGCCAAGGCGCGATTGCGACGCTCCTGCTCGATGGCGACGGCGCGGTGGAGGCTCTGGGGCCTCTTTTCCGCTCGCGGCAGGCCCTTGATCCGAATGTCCGCGGGCAGCTCGTGCTCGGCCGGATCGTGGATGCGTCCGGGCGCGTCGTGGATGAGGCCGTCGCCGCGCCGATTCCTAAAGAGGAAAGCGAGACAGGCTGCGAGCAGGTGGAGCTCTCGTGCCACGGCGGCGTCGGCGCGACGCAAGGCGTATGCGCGACGCTGGAGGCCGCCGGGTTCCGGGCCACGCAGCCGGGCGAACTCTTCGCGCGCGGGCACCGCGCGGCCAAGCTAAGCCTCCCTACCATTGAGGCACGCCTGCGGCTGCCGCAAGCGGCTACCATGCGGCAAGCGGGGATGCTCCTGAACGTGCAGGCATTTCAGAGCCGCTGGGAGCGGCACGGCCTTGACGCGGCGCTCGGATCGCGCGAACGCCGCCCCGATTGGCGCGAGGGGCTGCACCGCGCCGCGGCGGAAGCGCTCGACCAGATCGATGCCAGCTTGCGGCTGCTCCGCACGCACCGCGTCGTGATCGCCGGGCCGGTGAACGCGGGCAAGTCCACGCTCTCGAACCGCATCCTGCGCGCGGATGCGTCCATCGTCAGCGCCACGCCGGGCACTACGCGCGACCTGCTCGAACGCCCCGCCGGTCTGCGCGGCCTCTCGCTGCTGCTCACGGACACCGCCGGCTTGCGCGAGCACATCTCCCCTTCCATTTCCGCCGGCGCCAGCGACGCCGAAGTCGAAAAAGAAGGCCAGGCACGCGCGCGCCGGGCGGCCGAGCACGCGGACCTGGTTTTGGTCGTACTCGACGGTTCGCGCGTGCCTTCCGACGATGAGATGGCCGCGACCGAGGCATTAGCGGTCCGGCCGCATCTTTTGGTGCTGAACAAATCCGACCAGGGCACGAATGCCGAGGCCGCCGGGTTTGCGTTTGCCCTCGGCGATGCGCCGCTCGCCGTCTCGGCGCTCAGCGGAGACGGCCTCGCGGCGCTAGAGAACGCGATCGAGCGCGCACTCTTCGGTCTGAACGCAGATGGAGACGCCGCAGCCTTGCCCGCCGCCGGTGCGCCTTTTACGGAACGGCACCGGCGCGTGCTCGTCTCGCTTAAAGAAGGCCTCGAACAGGGACTCGACGGAAGCGCGCTTGTCGGGCATATTCGGAGCCTCGTCGGCACAAGACCCAACGAAGAGGAACTGGCGGCGGTCTTCGCGGAAGCGGGTCGCGAGGAGAAAGCCTGAGTCTGCCCTATGGCCAAGAGCAAGACCTCCGTGCGCGGCAAATCCGAGAAGCAGCTTCACGACGCCGCGTGGATTGCGCGCCAAGTCGATGCGTTCGCCCAAGAGATCGTCTCACACGGCATGGTCGACCAGGCGCTGATCGTCGGCATCCGGCGGCGCGGCGCGGAGCTGGCGCGGCGCGTCTGCAAGCAGGTGAGCGCCGCCTCAAAAACGAAAGTCACCTACGGCGCGCTCAACATCACCTTATATCGAGACGACATGTCGCTGCGCGGCCCGGCGCTGGAGAGCAAGCAGGGCACGGAGCTCGACGGCCCCATCGACAACCGCGTGGTCTACCTCATCGACGACGTGCTCTTCACCGGCCGGACGATCCGCGCGGCGCTCGACCAGATCATGGACTTCGGCCGGCCGGGCGCGGTCCGGCTCTTCGAGATCATCGACCGCGGCGGGCGCGAACTGCCGATCCAGGCCGACCGCGTCGCCGAGCGCCTCACCGTGCCGGTGGGCGACCGCATCGAGGTGCGCCTCAAAGAAGTGGACGGCGAAGAGGGCGTGTTTCTGGTGGTGGGAGGGATGCGCTGAACGATTGACGATTGCAGATTTACAATTGACGATTGAAGGAACCGCAAAGGAGGCAGGCGAGAGACGGTCGAGGTTGACGAAGCACTGAATCGTCAATCGTTAATCGTCAATCGTCAATCGAACATGGCCTGGACTCGCAAGCATCTGCTCGACCTCGAGGAACTCACCGCCGGCGAGATCGTCGAGATCCTCGATACGGCCGCGTCGTTCAAGGAAGTCTCCGGGCGCAGCGTGAAGAAGGTGCCCGCCCTGCGCGGCAAGGTCGTCGTAAACCTCTTCTTCGAGTCCTCCACGCGCACGAGCAACAGCTTCGCGCTCGCGGCGCAGCGCCTGAGCGCCGATACGCTCAGCTTCACCAGCTCGGGCAGCAGCGTGAGCAAAGGCGAGACGCTCATCGACACGGCGAAGAACATCGAGGCCATGGGCGTGGATGCGTTCGTGATCCGGCACAGCGCGCCCGGCGCGCCACACCTGCTCGCACGGCACACCGCGTGCAGCGTGGTGAACGCGGGCGACGGCTGCCACGAACATCCCACGCAGGGCTTGCTGGATATCTTCACCATCCGCGAACACTTCATGCGCGACCAGGCGCACAAGAAGGCGGACCCCGCTCTGGCCCTGAAAGGCCTGACGGTTGCGATCCTCGGCGATATCCGCCACTCGCGCGTCGCGCGCAGCAACGCGCATGGCCTGCGCAAGCTCGGCGCGCGCGTGATCCTCGCCGGCCCGCCGACGCTCGTGCCCGCGGCCATCGGCGCGGCGCTGGGCGTCGAGACGAGCCACGACATCGACTACGTGCTCCAGGAATCCGACGTGCTCAACTGCCTGCGCATCCAGTTCGAGCGCAAGGCCGGCCGCTTCTTCCCCGGCGTGCGCGAGTACGCCGCGATCTACGGCCTGAACGAAGAGCGCATGAAGCGCGCGAAGCCCGAAGCGATCATCATGCACCCCGGCCCGATCAACCGCGGCATCGAGATCACGCCCGAGCTTGCGGACGGGCCACGAAGCGTGATTCTGCATCAGGTTGAGAACGGCATGGCCGTGCGGATGGCGGTGCTTTACTTGTGTGTCGGAGCCAATAATTGACGATTTACGATTGACAATTGACGATTAAATGAGGAACGGCCTTGGACTCGATTAGATTTAAGAATCGAACAAAAGCTTTCGCGCTTCGGGTCATTAGGCTTGTTGATGCATTGCCCAACAAAAGGGCGGCCATGAGGCTTTGCGATCAATTGTTGCGCAGCGGGACTTCGGTTGGCGCCAACTATCGGGCTGCTTGCCGCGCCAGGTCACGACCAGATTTCATTGCTAAGATGAAGATCGTGGAGGAAGAATGCGACGAATCGCTCTATTGGATAGAGCTTCTGGTTGAGTCGTTGCTTGTAAAGGAGAGGCTGGTCGCGAGTCTGTACCAGGAAGGCCAGGAAATTCTAGCCATGGTCGTGGCGTCGATAAAGACTTCGCGTGCCGCCCCAATCGTCAATCGTAAATTGTAAATCGTCAATTCACGGAGACCCCAGTGTCCAACCTTCTTCTCAAAAACGGCCGCGTCTTCGACCCTAGCCGGAAGCTCGACAAGGCCGCGGACGTGTTGATCAACCGGGTCACGGGAAACGTCGCCGAGATCGGCAAGGGGCTCAAAGGCGCCAAGGACGCGGACGTGCTCGACTGCACGGACCTGCTCGTCTGCCCGGGCTTTCTCGATATCCATGTTCATTTCCGCGAGCCGGGGTTCACGGCGAAAGAGACGATCGCGACGGGTTCGGCGGCGGCGGTGCATGGCGGGTTCTCGTCGGTAGTGACGATGCCGAACACCGACCCGCCGCTGGATAACGGCGCGAGCATCGCCTTCCAGTACCTGCGCGGCGAACAGGCCGGCAAGGCGCGCGTCTATCCGATGGGCTGTATTACTAAGGGCCGCGCCGGACAGGAACTCGCAAGCCTCGGGCTGCTGACCAAGGCCGGCGCGGTGGCCTTCACCGACGACGGCGCGGCGGTGCCGAGCAGTTTCATCATGCGCATGGCGCTCGAATACGCAGCCTCGCTGGGCAAGGTGATCGTCGAGCACTGCGAGGACCACGATCTCTCGAACGGCGCGGTGATGCACGAAGGCAAGGTCAGCGCGGCGCTCGGCATCAACGGTTACCCGAGCGCGGCCGAGGAGATCGTCATCGCGCGCGATATCCGCCTGGCGAAGCTCGCCGGCGCGCGCTTTCATGTCAGCCATATCTCGGCGAAGGGTTCGGTGGCGCTCGTGCGCGAGGCCAAGAAGAAAGGCGTGCGGGTCACCGCTGAGGTCAGCCCGCACCACCTGCTGCTCACCGACGAATCCTGCCGCTCGTTCGATCCCAACTACAAGATGAACCCGCCGCTGCGCGAGCCCAGCGACGTGGACGCGTGTCTGGAAGGTCTGCTCGACGGCACCATCGATTGCCTCGCCAGCGACCACGCGCCGCATACGACGGAAGAGAAGTCGCTCGAGTTCACCGAGGCGCCGAACGGCATCATCGGTCTCGAGACCAACATCGGCGTGCTCTTGGCGAAGCTCGTGCATACCAAAAAGCTGCCGCTCAAGCGCTTCGTCGAGGCCTGGACCAGCGCGCCCGCGCGCGTGCTCGGCCTGCCCGGCGGTTATTTAAAGCCCGGCGGCCCCGGCGACGTAACGGTGCTCGACCTGGACCACGAATGGACCGTGGACAGCGCGTGCTTCCGGTCGAAGTCGCGCAACTGTCCGTTCCAAGGCTGGAAGCTTAGGGGCGCGCCGGTCTACACGGTGGTGGGCGGCAAGGTGTTCGAGGCGATTGGAAGGACCACCGCAGCGAAGTAACGGTCGAACCGTACGACCCGCATGAGCGTTGGGTGGAACTCTTTCCAGACCCGAAGCAGTGTAATTCCGAGCGCATTTCTATGTTGTAACTCTAGTTCGAGACCTCTACGCTTCAC
>JACQFI010000131.1 GCA_016200135.1 Planctomycetota bacterium | reverse complement strand
CCAGCAGGTTCTCCTTGGTCTGGTACACCGCCAGGTCGACCAGGTCCGCGTCGCCCATCGTTGCGCCGGCCATGATCGTGGCGAGGCTGTAGAAGTTCGTCCAGTTCCCGACGACATGCGTGGCCTTCGGCTTCGGCGGGCCGTCGGTGCGCCAGTTCGGTTTGGTCTTGTCCCATTCGCCTGCGATGGACTTGGGGTCCTTCCGGTGAATCATCGACAGGCACGGGCGGATCAGGCCCGACTCGATCTTGCTGCGGTCGTCAGCGCTAAGCACCGCGCTGTCGTGGATGCAGTCGTAGCCCAGCAGCAGCGGCACCAGCCACATGGCCTCGGACAGGCGCTGCGCCATCACCTTGGAGGTGTCGCTCCGGTTCACGCCCGCGTGTTCGGGGTATTGCTCGTAGCGCTCGGCGTAACCGAGCAGTATCTCGCGCGCTTTCTTCGCGCAGGCTTCGTCGCCCAGAAACGCATACGCCAGCCCCAGGTTGCCGGCCGCGTTTGCAAGTTTGTCGTGGCGCTTGGCCAGGTCGTCGCCGCGGTCCTTGAGCTGTGCGCCGGGGCCTTTGGGATCGGGGAAGTCGAGTTCCAGCTTGAGCGCGGCTTCGGCCTTGGTATTCAGCAGCGCGAAGGCTTCCTTGCCGCGTTCTTCCTTCTTGACGGTCTCCCGCAATTCAGCCAGTTCCTTGGGCGTGAGCAGCAGGCACGGATGCTCGCCTTTGGCCGCCTTGGGCGGCAGGTTGACTTTGACGTCCTGGTTCGCGGAAGCGATTGGAGGCACGTCGACGAACGTGGGCGCGTCGGCATCGTGATCTGCCAGTTCCAGGCGCTTGGCTATATCTTCCTTGGTAAAGACCGCGATCTCACCCATGCCGCCCCAACCGACCTTTCCCGGATGGTTCGAATTCACGGTCACCTTGAGCGTACGCACGGTCTTGCCGATCGCGACTTCCTGCCACGCGGGCTTGCGCTTGACCGGACGCTGGATTTCCAGCGCGCGCTCAATCTTGGTGCCGTCGTCAAGTTCGATCACCACATCCTGCGGCGCTTCCTCGCTGTCGTAATCCGAATTCGAAAAGGCCACAGCCTCGACGGGCAGCGCATCGAGCAATTCGATCTCAAACGTGTACGGCGCGCCGGAGACCACACAACGCGAATGCACGTCGCCGTCGAAACTGTCTTCCGGCGCTGTTTCCTTGTTGCGCGAAACGTCCTTGGGACACGAAAAGCGAATTGCCGCGCCCATGCTCTCCAGCGCCACGTTGGTACGTTGCGCAGCAGGGGGCGTTTTGAGTGCCTCGGCTGCGTCCGCGCTCTTAAGCAAGGGATACGCAAGCAGGCACATGCCAGCGACTCGCACAAACCATGAAGCTGTCTTGACGTGGGCGACTCTGCTAATCATTCTTCTGTCTCCAAACGGGACTTCCTTCGTATTTGTGAATACACTGGATTCCCTCTTCCCGTCACCATTTACTAATTATTAGCAAAATAGGGCGACGGGTAGGCACTTGAGGAGGGACCCAACCATTTAAGTCTTTTTGCGGCGCAGCACGGCGCCGAAGAACCCGTCCGTGCCGTGGCGGTGGGGCAGGAGTTTGAGGAAATGCCCCGACGGGTCGGCGATCCGCTCGGCGCGCTCGCGTCCCAGGAATTCCTTGAGCGGCACGAGGCTGAAATCACCGTCGCTCAGCAGCCGTTCGACGACGCGCTCGTTCTCCTCTTCCAGCAGCGAACAGGTTGCATAGATCAGGCGGCCGTTGGGCAGCACCAGTTCCATCGCCTTGCGGGCGAGCGCTTCCTGCTTGGCGGCCAGCCGCTCCAGGTCCTCTTCCTTCAGCCGCCAGCGCGGTTCGGGCTTGCGCCGCAGCGCGCCGGTGCCCGTACAGGGCGCGTCCACGAGCACGCGCGCCGCTTTGCCGATGAGGCCCTTCAGTTCTCTCGGCCACGGTGCGGCCGGGTCCGCGGGCAGTTCCAGCGCCTGGACGTTGTCGAGCCCCGCGCGGCGCGCGCGCTTGCGAAGTTCCAGCAGGCGCTCGCGGTTGGGGTCCAGTGCGACGAGTTTGCCGCGGTTCTTCATGAGCGCCCCGAGCGCCAGGGTCTTGCCGCCCGCGCCGGCGCAGAAATCCACCACCAGGGTCTTGGGCGCGGGCGCGACGAGTTCCGCCGCGAGCTGGCTCGCTTCGTCCTGGACCTCGACCATACCCTGCTGAAAATACGGCGTCGCGAAAACGTTGAACCAGGCCATGGCGTTGATGCCCGCATCCGCCAGTGCGGTGGACTCCGCGGGAATCCGCGCCTGCCTCAGTTCATCCAGAATATCTTCGGGCTGGGTCTTGAGCGTGTTCACGCGCAGGGTGAGGGGCGGGCGTTCCGAGAGTTCCGCGGCCAGCGCGCCGGCCTCGCGGCCGTACTCGGCGATCAAGCGCGCGGCAATGAAGTCCGGAAGCGACCGTCGCAGCGCCATCCGCGCGGTGCGATCGACGATAGCCTCGATGGCCCGGTCCGCCTCGGCCACCTTCGCCCAATCGACGCCTTCGCACGCGGCCGCGGCCTGCGCGGGCGTCGCGCCGTCCTCGAGCACGCGATAGGCCCACAGGCGCAGCAGGCCGCCGTGAATGCCGAGCGGCGTGCGCTTGCCGGCGTGTTCGAGCGCGAAGGCGAGCCGCCGGTCGTGCTGCAGCATCCCATAGAGCGCGTTGACGGTCTCTTCGCGCTCGGCCGCGCTCATCCGTGGCGGGCGTTTAAAGCCCTCCGCGAGCGCCAGGCTCGCGAACACGCCTTCGCCGCGCACGCGCACCCACATTTCCGCGATCACATGGTCCAGAATCCGTTCGCTTGGCATGCGGCACTTCTACTGGAAGCGAGAGACCGGCGACAGCGCAGGGATTGGAAGAGGGAAGGCGTTCAGCCTTTGGGGGCGATCTGGCCGAACTTGTTGGCGTTCTCAATGCAGCGGAATTCTTTCTCGGTCAGAAACCGCACCAGCGCTCCGCCGGCGTGCTCGGAGATCGTATCGATGTTCTTTGGCCCGTAGTACCAGACGGACGTCAGCCGCAGGGTCAGTTTTCCGAGCATCTGCATGGTCTGCGCGACGTCCGGGGCCGGCACGAGGTACTCCGTCAGCCCGCTCTGGCCCGCCTGCAACGCGCGCCTGAAAAAGAGCGCCGGGCGCTCGCCCATGAGCGGGTCCAGGTTCTTGATCAGCTCGCGCGCGTTGAGCGTGTTGACTACGAAGATCGCCGGCGTGTGGCCTGCGTCCTGGAGGGCCTTGATGGCGGCGTTCACTTCATCCACGGTCGTGGCCGTCGGCAGCGGAGCGATATTGTGCTTCGCCAGATAACCGCGCACCTTCGCGCAGATCCCGAACTTATCCTGTTCTTCGGGTTTCAAGGTTTCGATGAAAACGGGGATGTCCATGTTTCACTTATTTCTCCGCCCAACAAAATTGTGGACGCTCGGTATGCGAAGTCAAGGAAAATGAAAAACGCCCCCGTTTCGGGGGCGCTTCTCGCCGGCTTTAGTTCTTGCAAGATGAACTATTCCGCGTTCTTAACTGGATCGGGCGTCTTCGACTTCTCTTCCGCGGGTGCCTCGGACTTCTTGGCTTCCGCCGGCGGCTTCTCCTCCGGCTTGGCCGGTGTTTCCGTCTTCTTGGCTTCGTCCGGTTTCTTGTCTTCGGTCTTTGCAGGAGCTTCGGATTTCTTAGGTTCCTCCATGGGCTTGGGAGCTTCGGACTTCTTCTCCTCGTCTTCCTTCTTTGGCGCTTCGGTCTTCTTCTCCGTGGGCGGAGGTGCCGGCGCCTCGGTCTTCCCGCCGGCTTTCTTCGTTACCTTGAGCAGCTCCACGTCGAAGACGAGCGTGGCGCCGCCCGGAATCTTCGGCGGCGAACCGTTCGGGCCGTAGCCCAGGTCCGAGGGAATGACAAGCTTGCGCTTGCCGCCTACCTTCATGCCCTTCACGCCCTCGTCCCAGCCCTTGATCACCTGGCCCTTGCCAATGCCGAAGGGGAAGGGCTCCTTGCGGTCCACCGAGCTGTCGAACTTCGTCCCGTCCTTCTCGAGCCAGCCGGTGTAATGGACCTGGACATCGTCCCCTTCGCCGGCTTCGTCGCCCTCGCCTTTCTTCAGGTCCACGTACTCAAGCCCGCTCGAACTCTTCTCGAGGTTGAGTTCCTTCGGGATCTTCTCACCCGGCAGGTTGTCCTTCGAGTCCTTGCTCTTGAAGAGCGTCTCCACGTCGGGCCGCAGCTTCTTGAAGGTCTCGTCGCTGATGATGTAGATGTATTTGAAGAAGCGCTTCTGCGCCTTCGCGGCGCGCTTCTGGCCTTCCGTCTCTTTTTCCTTATCGCCGGCCTTCTCGCCCGTGGTTTCGCCGGTCTTCTCCGCGAGTTTCGCCGGCTTGTCCTCGTCGAAGGCCGGATCGTAGACCGGCAGGACGGCCATGTAGCGGTTCTTGGGTTTGGAAGCGTCGGCTGCGCCGTCCTTCGCCTTGTCTTTGTCGTTGTCTTTGTCCTTGCCCTGCGCCTTG
>JACQFI010000130.1 GCA_016200135.1 Planctomycetota bacterium | reverse complement strand
GTTTGCGGACGGCAGCCGGTGGGAACAGAGGCCGTAGAGCGTAGAGCGTAGAGCGTAGAGCGTAGAGCGTAGAGCGTAGAGCGTAGAGCGTAGAGCGTAGAGCGTAGAGCTGATTACAACGGCATTGCAAAATGAAAATTGATAAATGAAAATTGATCGATAGCGCTCCTCATCCAATTTACATTTTGCAATTCTCAATTTGCAATGCCGTTTCGCCGTTCGTTCCACGCTCTACGAAGTCGTCTCCATTTTCTGCGCGCTGACGCGCTCGGCGGCGGCGGGTTCGATGGGCGCGCTGCCCTTCACGCGCCCGCCCAGATATACTTCCACGACCGCAAGGACCAGCACGCACACGAGGAAGAAGTTCCAGAGCGGCACGCCTTCGCGGATGCGTTTGAGCGCCGCCGCGAGGCCGTCGGGGCTCTCGGCCAGTACCGCTTCTTGCGAGACCGAGGCGAAGGCCTCGCGCACTTCCGCCGGCGCGATTGCGTCCGCGTCGGACTCGTCGGGATCGGGATTCACGGAGTAGACCCGCTCGTCTTCGGCAAGCAGGCCTTTCGCGGACTTCGGGTCGGGCTTTTTGCCCGAGGCGTCCGCCGGCCTCAAGCGCCAGACGCCGGGGCGGTCAAGGTCCGCGGTGAGCGCCTGGCCGGCGGGCGCTTCGAGAGTCTGTTCGGCGCCGTCGGGTCCGGCGAGCGTCGCGCGCTGGGGCTTGTCGGACGCCGCGAGCAGCACGTTCTTCCCAACGACGAGCGAACCCGCGCGCAGGCTCTTGCCGGAGAGGTGATGGACGAGCATGTGCATGAGCGGGAGGAAGATGCCGCCCGAGCGAACGGGCAGGTTGGTCCAGTCCGGTACCGGCGCCGAGGCAAAGAGGTAGACTTCGCCCGCGCCCGCCGGACTTCCGACCAGAAACGGACGCTGGCCGTCGAGCGTCAGCAGAACTTCCGCGGGGCTGCCCGTCGGCACGGAGAACTCGAAGCCTGCCAGCGCCTCCACGGCGGTGAAGAGCCCGCGGTCGAGCCCTTTAAATGGCGCGAGCACCGGATGCGTGAAGGCCATGTCCACGATGCGCGCGCCCGGCTTTTCCTCTTCGCCGGGGCGCAGCGCCGAGAGCGGCGTGCCGAACCGTTTGCCGATCTTCGCCGGCAGGATTCCGTCGCCCGCGGGCCCGCTCTTCTCGGTGACGCTGAGACCCAGATCCTGCGTGAGCCGCGGGCCGTCGGTAGCATCGCCAGGAAAAATCACCAATCCGCCGCCGCCGCGGACGTAGCGCTTCAGCCGCGTGAGCGCGTCGAGGCTCAGTTTGCCGGGGTTCAGCAGAAAGACGGCGCGGTATTTCGAGAGGTCCTCGCTCAGCAGCGCCTGCTCGGGCAGCCGGATCGGGCGCACGCCGGAACTGGCGCCGCCCTCGCCCGCCGCGAACGGGTCCAGCGCCTTCTCCACATAAAAGGAGGCGTTCTGGTAGTCGAGCGCGCTCGCGGCGCCCTCGATCACCGGCACGCGCACGGCGTCTTCCAGCGGGAGCGCAAGCACGCGGCGGTCGTCGAGCGGGTTGTCGTCGTTGTCCACCTGCACGGCCGCGGCCTTCACGCCGCCTTCCGGAAAGCGCACGGGGAACGCGACCGTCGCCGTCGAGCCCGCGCCGATCTTCACCGTTCGCGCGGTGCTGCGCGCGCCATCCAGGAAAAGTTCCGCCTGCGCTTCCGCGGGGTTCTCGCCCAGGTTTTTGATCGTGGCCTCGATCGTGAGCGGCACGTTGGCGAGCATCCCGCGCCCGGAGACCTGTACGTCGCTCACCGCAAGGTCGCTCTGCCGGCCCGGCGCGACGGGCACGACGGCGACGGAGAGCGCGCCCGAGCGCGCGCGGCCTTTCAATGCCTCGAGCGCCTCGCGCAGCCCGCGCGCCTGCAGGTCCGTCACGAGGTAGAGTTCGCGGTGCGGCTCGTTCGAGGCCGCGAGGTCGTCGAGCGCGCGCGCCACGGCCGCGGCGAGGTCCGAACGGCGCGGCGAGGGCTCGGCTTGCCCGAGCGCATTGCGTACGTCGTCGAACTTGGACGTGAGCGCGTGTCCCGGCTTCTCCGGGTCCGACCCACAGGCCAGATACAGTCCCGCGCGCGAACCTTCGCCCTGCACGCCCGAGAGAATCGCTTCGCCCAGGCCGCGCGCGAGATCGATGCGCCGCTGTCCGCCCACGCGCGTCGCCATCGAACCCGAATTGTCGTAGACGATCGCGACCGCCGTGCCCGAACGCGAGGCCAGCGCGCCGGTCGCTTTCAGGAACGGCTTCGCCAGTGCCATGGCCAAACACGCCAGCAGCAGCGCACGCGCCACCAGCAGCAGCAGGTCCTCGACCTTCTTCCGCCGGGCCACGCGGCGCGTCGAGAGTTGCAGCAGCTTGAGCGACGGGAACGGGACTTCCGTCGCCGTGCGCCGGTAGCGCAGGTGCAGGATCACGGGGATCGCGACCGCCCCGAGCCCCAGCAGGAACGCCGGGTTGACAAAGAACTGCGTCAGTAACGCCCACATACCGCAACTCCTAACGGCACCACGAAGACACGAAGTACACTAAGACGCACAAAGAACAGGCCTATACCATTTAGCCATCCCGAAGCCTTGCGCACTGTTTCACTCGCCATTCTATTCCAAGCCACCAATTCCTTCTTAGAACGCCTGACAAATTGCTCCTGACTCGTTGTTTCTGGTTCGCCGTTCCTGGCTCGTTGTTCCTGATTCGTTGTTTCTGGCTCGTAGCTTCTGGCAGCAAGCGAATCCTTGAGGTCAAAATAGACTTCTTCCACGAGCCAAGAGCTGCGAGCCACTATTAAAGCCGTTCTTAGTGCGTCTTCACTTCTTCGTGTCTTCGTGGTGCCGTTGCGGTTGTTACGTTCGGGCCCGCAGCGCGAGGTACCGCCCCAGCGCCTCGTCGTACGGCACGGACGTGTTGATGCGGCAGTAGTCGGCGCCGGACTCCGCGCAGGCTTTCTTAAACTTCGCGCAGTAGGCTTCGAGCTGCTTCAGGTACTCGTCGCGAACGAAGCGCGGGTCCACCTGCACGCGCTCGCCGGTCTCCAGGTCTTTGAACTCGCTCAGGCGCGTGAAAGGGAAGTCCACTTCCGCCGGGTCGAGCAGGTGAAAGAGGAGGACCTCGTGCTTGCGGTGCCGGAAGTGCCGCAGCGCGCGGAGCACCTCCGTCTCTTCGTCGTAGAGGTCCGAGAGGATCACGATAAGCGCGCGTTTCTTGATCGTCTCGGCGAGTTCGTGGAACGGCCCGGCCATCCCGGTTTTTTCGCCGGCCTTCACCTGCTCCAGCGCCTCCATCAGCACGCGCAGGTGTTCGGGGCTCGCGCGCGGTGCGATGTATTTCCGGATCGCCTTGTCGAAGACCACCAGCCCCGCCGGGTCCTGCTGATGGATCATCAGGTACGCCATCGAGGCCGCGAGGTAACAGGCGTACTCGAGCTTGGGCAAGTGCGGCGCCTTGGCCTTGAAGACGTTCCCCGCGGCCGGCTCGCTGCGGTACGCCATGCTGGCGCTCGCGTCGAGCAGCACGTAGCAGCGCAGGTTGGTCTCGTCTTCGAACTGTTTGACGTGCAGGCGCTCGGTGCGCGCAAACGAGCGCCAGTCGATATGCTTGAGCGGGTCGCCGGGCGCGTACGCGCGGTGCTCGGCGAACTCCACGGAGAATCCTTTATACGGACTGCGGTGCAGGCCGGTCATGTAGCCTTCCACCACGCCGCGCGCGACGAGACTGAGCTTGCCCAGCTTCGCCATGGCTTTGGGATCGAGGAATTTGTACGGCGCTTTGGCCATAGGAGCGACGTTACCCTCGTCCCGATTCAATACGAGTACATCCCGGAAATGAGAATCTTGAAAAATCTCCCGTGATTCACTTTTCTTATGCGTAAAGGCTGCTATTCTTACATTGTGATTAGCACAAAATCTAGGTGCCAGTCATTCTTCTGGGAGAAGGAGCCGGAGCTTTCATGATTCAAACGATTCAGCCGTCGGGCAAAGCTCGTGAACTGAAAGTAGACCCCATCGGTAGCATTCCTTTCGCGTTGGTACACCTGGCAGCGCTGGCTGTGGTTTTCACCGGTTTCAGTTGGCCGGGCGTGGCCGTCTGCGTGTTCCTGTACGTGATTCGGATGTTCGCGATCACGGGCGCCTACCACCGCTACTTCTCGCATCGCTCGTACAAGACAAGCCGCTGGTTCCAGTTCGTGCTCGCGTTCTGGGGCACGTCCGCGGCCCAGAAGGGCCCGCTCTGGTGGGCCGCGCACCACCGCCACCACCACCGGCATTCCGACACCGATGAGGACCTGCACTCCCCCGGCCTGCACGGCCTGTGGTGGGCGCATGTCGGCTGGATCACCAGCACCAAGTGGAACCACACCGACTACGAAGGCATCAAGGACTTCTCGAAATTCCCCGAGCTCCGCTGGATCAACCGCCAGTACCTGATCGCGCCGCTGCTGCTCGGCTTGGGCGTCTACGGCCTGGGCTTCCTGCTCGAATCGACCGCCTCGTTCGGGCTCGCCGAAGCGCATCCGATCCTCCGGACCACCGCTTCGCAGATGCTGATCGTCGGCTTCTTCATGAGCACTGTCTTCCTGTATCACGGCACGTTCTGCATCAACTCGTTCGCCCACCTCATCGGCGCCAAGCGCTACAAGACCGGCGACGAGAGCAAGAACAGCCTGATCCTCGCCCTGATCACGCTCGGCGAAGGCTGGCACAACAACCATCACTACTATCCGGGCTCCGAACGCCAGGGCTTCTTCTGGTGGGAGATCGACATCACGCACTACGGCCTGAAGGCGCTCTCCTGGCTGGGCATGGTCTGGGAACTCAATACGCCCGCGCCGAACGTGCTCTCGATGGGTTCCAAAGGCAACATCCGCATCGAGACGGCTCCCGCCCGCCCCGCCATGAAGGGCGCGACGCTGGACGACGAACTCGAAGCGGAAGCCGCGGATTAGCAGAATCCCCAAGCATTGGTCGTAAGAAACGCAGACGCAAGTCTGCGTTTTTCATTTGTGTACGAGTTTACTGCCATGGACGCTTGCCCCGAATAGATTCCCCTCGACGCCGCTGGCATAAGTCGATTACGCTGCCAAGTGGCGTCTATGAGCCTGGAAGCGCGAGCGATTACCTATGTCAACGGAAGCACAGGCACAAACGCCTCAAGCCGAATCGACCCCGACACCCTCCGCACGCCGTACAGGCTGGCGCATCGCGTTTTCGTTGCGCACGCTCTTACTTCTAACGTTGCTCTTTGCCAGCGCGGGCAGCCTTTGGTGGCGATGGAAGCCGTGGCTGTCCTTGGCGGTGCTTCGGCACGAGAAACAACCTACTGGGATCGCCATATCTCCCGATCGCTCAAAGTTCTTGGTCTCAAGGAGTCCTACTTGGCCAAATGTTGAGGACGAGTCTGCATATAACGCAATTGAATACGATTCTCAGACCCTTGAACAGGTACTGACCATACCTATTGCTCCAGATAATCAACCTTACGTGTACTTCTCCGCAAATGGCGCTCTCATTCTTCAATACCGATTTTCGAGCGTCTCGTGTGTTCAAGTCTATTCAACTTCCACTGCAAAGGAATTCGACATTGGACTGGGAAAAGATCAGTTCATTCGAGACTTCAAAACAGATGCATCCGGTAAGGTGGCTGTCGTTACGCCAGCACAAAATATCAGCGATGCAGCCCCTATGACTCTACCCTACAAAAACCTCCCTATTGCACTAATTGATTTGAGTACTAAGAAAACCCTTTGTGAGTTAAAGAGCGATGGCGTCGAACTCGAGGATTTTTCGTTTTCAGCCGACGGAAAGTGGATTTCCGCAACGATAAACCAATTAACCAATACACATAGCGGCGTTCACATTTTCGATTCAACCGAAGGCAATATTGCTTTCAGCTCCGATCAATTCAGCAAGGCATTTTTTCTAGACCGTTCATCCCAAATCCTGCTAACCAGTGAAACCTCTTCCGTTTTGATGGAATGGCCAAGCAAGAAGGGGCTGTTGCGGGTAAACGGCGAGGTCAAACGGCCGCTTCTTGATAATGAATCGGTGGCGATCGTGGCTCGTAGAATAGCGCCGCGTTCATTCGACTACGAATTTTCACTTCAGTCCCTCAAGGATTCCGACACGGCCGTAGCCTTGGCTAATATGAACGCATCATTTACTCCACGCGCGGCGTCACCGACTATCGTTTATGGATTAAGATCAGAGTCGCTGTTCTCTCCCAATTCTTACTCAATCATTGGGTGGGATCGGAAATCAGGAGAATATTTATTTAAGGCAGTAGGTGGAGAATCTATCTCAAGCGACTTCCGTGTGATGGCGGGAAAGCGAAACGAAAACATACTCCTCTTCAATGCTCAAACAGGCGATGGACTTTGTGAGATTTCAGGACACGAAGCACAGGTCGAAGACGTAGCATTCCTCGACAACAAGACGTTGATTTCTTCAGCGTGGGATGGAACGGTGCGCATTTGGCGAAATCACCGGCCCGAGCAATGGTGGGGAATTGCGTGGCTGCCCGAAAGCTGGCTCACGCTCCTTTTTTCGCTCGCGCTCATCTGGAGCATCCGACGCGACATTCGTACCAATTGGTATGCATCGAAAGCCTCATTCGCGAACAACGCATAGTTTGCTTCTGTTTTTACTTCTTCTCCGCGTCTCCGCGACCCTGCGGTGAATAGGATCCGTCCTCCCGCGCGCGGTACTTCTTCAGCACCTGCAGGAACTCTTTCAGGTCGCGCGGGACCGGGGCCTCGATCTCCATCTTCTCGCCCGTCAGCGGATGCGTGAACTTGAGCTTCCAGGCGTGCAGGGGCAGGCGGTTGAGCACGATCGTCTCGCCGGACTCCTTCTCGCAGGTGCGCAGATCGAATTCGCGAAGCCGCAGCGGGCTGCGCCGGCCGTAGACCTGGTCGTAAGCGAGCGGGAAACCCTCGCTCGAAAGATGCACTCGAATCTGGTGCATGCGGCCGGTCTTGGGCTCGCACTTCAGCACCGTGTAGCCTTTATATCGCCGCAAAACGCTGAAGACCGTCTCGCACGACTTGCCCGCGGGGTCGCCGGGGTCGAGCGCGACGCCCACCTTCAGCGCGCGCTGCGGCTTGCCGTACTTCTTGCGCCGCACCCAATCCGGCGTGGCGCCGCGGCGGTGCGGCGGGCCGCCCAGCCCGCCTTCAACCTGTTCCTTGCGAATGTATTTGATCGGCCGTTCGACCGCCTTGCGTTCCCACGGCACCGCACCCACGGCGATCGCGAGGTACTGCTTGCCCATGCGCCGTTTCTCGAAGTCCCGGATCAGCGCGTCGCGCGCCTGCGTCGTCTTCGCCACGAGCAGGCAGCCGGTGGTCTCCATGTCGAGGCGGTGGCAAAAGAAGAAGCCGGGGACGGCATTTGGGATTTTGGATTTGGGATTTTGGATTTCGTCCTCACTAGGTTCTGCATCGGGATCGTCATGGTCTGCCGCGCCCTTGCCGTTCAATCCAAAATCCGAAATCCCCAATCCACAATGATTCTTTGGCGGGTACGCGCGCTCCAGCACGTCTTCGAGCGTCTCGCGGCGGGTGAGGCCGTCCTGGTTGCGGTGCACGGGGATCTCGGCGGGCTTGTTGATGACCAGGACGGCGTCGTCCTCGTACAGCCGCGCGACCTGGCGGCCGTGCGAAGTGGTCAGCCGCGGCGCGCGCGCCTGATCGAAGAGCGCGCGGCCTTCCGGCGCTTCCGGATCGGGGAACTCGAAGCGGTCCCCGGCCTCGACGCGCTCGCTGCCCTTGGCGGACTTGCCGTTGAGCTTCACCGCGCCGGCGTGGAAGAGCGTCTTAGCCGCGCGCCGCGTGAGCTTCGGGGCCAGCGCGCAGAGCGCCCGGTCGGCGCGGAAGCCGGCGCAGGCGGGCGTGGCCTTTACGCTTGCGGTGTTTTTTTCGAAAGACATGGCGACATCACTTTAACACGCACGCGCAGGCTCGATAGTGCGGCATTGGATTATTTACCCGCGGTAATCGCGGGTTGTTTTCAGAATCCGAAGGACCTATAGAGAGCGTCTGCGACGGTGGGGCCCACAGATGGCTGATTCGCCTATTGAGGACTCCGGCGTATCTCTCGACTTCACACGCGAGGAGGTCGATGCTGCCAACGCGGCGTGCCGCCATTGGCGCACGGCCCTGATTCTACAGCTCTTCTGCGGTTACCTTTCTCTTGTCTGGCAGATCATGGCCTGCCACCACCTGTACAAAGCGCGCCAAACCTTACGCACGCCTATCCTCGTTGGGCTGCTGGCGCTCGCCTGGCCAGGATTCAACCTTGCGTTCTATGGCCTCTCGTGGACGGGCTTCAGGCTTCCCTTGCAAATCGTTTGCGGCGCGTACGTGACCCACCTGGTTCTGACCTTCTTCATCGTACTCGCCATCTTCCGGCAGTGGGCCTCACGCTTTCAGCGCGTGGAGTTGGATCAATTGGTTGGGAAGTGGGAGCGCGCGGCCATGCTGAGCCGCTTCCCCGTCGCGGCCATCTATGTTTGGATTCTGACCATCAGCCTCTCCGAAGGCTGGGATTTCCGGGAGTTCCGATGGCCAACGCTGTCTCAGTTTGAAGGTTTCGGCTTTGGCATCGCTGCGGTGGGACTGGCCGGCCTTGCCCTTTGGACGCTGGTGCTCGAATATCAGATTCTCAAGCGCTTCGAGGATCGCTGCTGGCACAAGGCAGGCGCCACGTCGGCGGGCAGAGGACTCCGGCCGCCGGCGTATAAGAACCGCGCTCAAACGGCGCCCTTCGACGAGGGCCAACGGAAAGACAACTTCAAGCCTTAAGCAAGAGCGGCCGGGTTTCCCCGGCCGCTCGCCTTTAGATACTTTGACTTTCAGACTTGCGACCTGATGAACTCTACGGCTTCGCGACTTCCGGTTCGTCCTCGCCGGTCTCGCCGCCGTAGTTCATCTCGAACTGTTTCGCCATCTCTTCCGCCACTTTCTCCTTCACGTCCAGTGGCAGGTCGAACTCAACCTCACCCAAGTCCAGCGTCTTCCCGGCCTCGACGGTGACGGTCTTGACGAGCTTGGGCGCCGGCTCCTCTTTCTTGCCTTTGGACGCCTCCGCGCCGCCCATGCCGGCCTGCATGCGCAGCGCGCGCCCGCGGCGGCCCGTGCGGTTGTACGCGTTCACCTCGGTGTAGATGCGGTACTCGCCGGGCGGCAGCCCTTCCATGGAGAACTCGTTCGGTTTCGCGGGCTTGCAGGAGGCCGGCAGATTGCCGACCAGGATCGGCTCGCGATTGGCCATGAAGTCCTGCGGCAGGTTGAAGATCTGCGACCCCACTGCCTGCGCGCCGACGACGTGAACCTGCAAGGAGCCGATGCTGATGTTGTTGTTCTCCATATCTTTCCATTCGCCCTTCATGGCCAGCACGCCGCGCAGCGCCGCGTCGCCCGCGGGCAGCTTGATGGGCGTGCCCGCCGCTTTCTCCAGGTCGTCGTAGCCGCCCGCAAGCGCGGGCACCGCGACGTCCCGTACCACCAGCCGGGCGCGCGTCTTATGCTGCGCGTTGTACCCGGCCGAACCCGCCGTCGGTGTGAGCACCAGGTCGTAGGTTCCGGGCTGGAGGCCGAAGACTTCGGCGCGGCCCGCCTGGTCGGCGTTGGCCCACGCGGGACCGCCGTAGATGTTCTGGGGCTCTTTCTTCGCGCCGGGGTCCCAGCGGCCGGGCTCGCTTAGCCAGATGTTCGCGCGCTTGTTCGCCGCGCCCAAGTCCAGCTTCACGCCGCCGGCCGGCGCGAGCTTCACTTC
Organism: Planctomycetota bacterium; assembly: GCA_016200135.1. Lineage (GTDB taxonomy): Bacteria > Planctomycetota > SZUA-567 > H5-PLA8 > H5-PLA8 > JACQFI01. The sequence goes on along the minus strand of JACQFI010000130.1, from coordinate 827 downwards.
GGTCTCGGCGTCCTTGTCGGTCAATTCCACGACGCCTTGCGTCGCAAGCGCCAGCTTAGGGTGGTTGGTGAAGATCTGGTACTTGCCGGGCGGCAGGCCGTCGAAGCCGAACCGGCCGCCGGCATCGACGCCGGAAGTGCGGACCGTCTGGTAATCGTTCTCCATCGCCTGCAGGCAGAGGACCACTTTCGCGGCCTCAAAGCCACCGGGCAGCGCCACCTTGCCCTTGATCGCCAGGGTCGGGCGCAGTTTCACCGTCAGTTGCGCTTCGCCCTCGGCGAGCACGTCCAACTCGGCGGGTTCATCCAGGAAATAGCCGTCCAGTTCCACCGTGAAGGCGCGCTTGCCGGTGGCCAGCCCGGTGAAGTACGCCTCGCCCTTTTCGTTGGTGGACTTCGTGCGCGGTGGCGTGCGCTGCCCGTAATAACGCTGGCGGTAGGCGTTGGTCACCGGCGTGATCCGGGCGCCGCGCAAGGGCTGGCCTTCGAGGTCCGTGACCACGATGCGCGCCTGGCCGAAGGACTGTTTCTCCAGGCGGATCTCGAGGTTTTCCAGGTTCAGGCCTTCCTTGGTCAGGTCGACGGTCTTGGGCTTGCAGCCGGGCATCTGGAGGGTCAGGCGGAACGGCTCCATGTCGCGCATGTCGTCGTTGTTCCAGGTGCGCGAGAAGTTGAACTTGCCGTCCTTGGCGATGCCGCTGCCCCAACTCCCCGAACCCATCCCGCTCATGTAGCGGTAATGCAGCGTGATCTGGCCCGCCTCCGCGGGTTTGCCGTCGGGCAGCAGCACGATGCCGTTGAGCTTCATCGTGGCGCCGGTCTTGCCGC
>JACQFI010000129.1 GCA_016200135.1 Planctomycetota bacterium | reverse complement strand
ATCTGGCCCGCCAGCACCAGCGCATGGGGCAGCTTCCTGTTCAACTTCGCCGCAAAGAAACTCATGAAGAGCCCCTCGAGGTTCTTCTTGGGCTCGAGTGTTCCGACGTAGAGCACGAAGCGCTTGGGCAGCCGCCAGCGTTCGCGGGCCGCGTCGAGTTTGTTCTTGTCGTCAATGATGCGGAAGGGCTCGCCCACGCCCCACGGCGCGACGTCGATGCGCTCGGGTTTGACCTCCATTTGCTTCTCGACTTCCTGCTTCACGGCTTCCGTCGGCACGAGCACGCGCCGCGCGACTTTGACGCTGCGCGGGAGCAGCCGCTTCTGCACGCGCGCGCTTCCCGGCGTAGCGAACTCGGGATTACTCAGCGCGATGAGGTCGTGAATCGTCACCACGGACGGCAGCGAGAGCATCGACGGGAGCGCATACGTCGGTCCGTGAAGCAGGTCGCACTTGTCCCGGTAACAGGCCGGCTGCAGGCGGAAGTTGCGCCAGAGCGTCCGGACGGTCCGCCAGCGGCCGGGAAAGAGCGTCTTGCGCACGGTCAGGCCCGGCTCGCTCGCGCCATTGCCGGGCGGGCCCTGGAAGTCCCGCGGCGCGTAGAGCGTCACCTCGTCGGCGGGGAACTCTTTTCGCATGGCGTCGATCAGCCGCGCGAGGGAACACTGCACGCCCCCGTAAGCGCCAAAGAGGTGGAGACCGTCGATGCCGATGCGCAACGCGCTGATCACTCCCGTTCAACATGCTGGAAGACTGGCGCGCAGGATAACCGCACGCGCGCAACAGCGCTACCACGCCGGGGCCTCGTGCTGAGTCCGCGGCAGCGGCGTCCCGCCGATGGCTTTTAAAGCAGCGGCGAGACTCCTCTGCGGTCTCCGCCGGGACGGCGGAGCCATGAATGTGCGATCCGTCGTGCGCGCCTGCGTGGCCGGACAACCTCTCGGAGTTGGACGAAAAACTGAAAATGTTGGAAGCTTGGCGGCCGCTCGGAGTATCCGAATATGAGGAGCTCACCAAACATGAACAACGCGTCTACGGCCACGCCGGAAATTTTCCGTAACTTCCTTCCCGCTTTATTTGCGTTAGCGGCCTTAGCTGCTTTAGCGCAGGCCGAGGAACCCGACGCGCCCGAGCGCGTCACACCCATTGCCATGGGCCTTAAAGGAAAGAGCTTTGGCGACAGCTACGTCTTCGGGGGCGGCGGCTGCAAAGCCACGTCCGTGAGCGGGAAAATTCCGATCGAAGACGGCGGGCTAAAAATCGAGATCACCGGCACCGGCGGCTACTGGGGCGTAGGTCTCGCGCGCGGCGGCTGGGTGCGCTGGTACCTCGATGACTATGGCCCGAAGGGGGTGCTGGAATTCGAGGTCCGCGGCGCGAGCGGCGGCGAGGCGTTCAAGATCGGCGTCGCGGATTCGGACACCGACGGCCCGGACAAACCCGACATGGATTACACGGGAACGGTCTCCATCACGAAGTACGCCACGGTCACCAAAGAGTGGCAGAAGGTCCGCATCCCCATCGCGGACCTTAAGGCGGCCGAAAAGAACCTCGACCTCGCCGACTGCATCAAGGTGATGGTCGCCAACGAGGGCGATCCGGTGCCGCTCACTTTTTTCCTTAAGGACGTCCGCTTCGCCACGCGTTCGCCCGAGAGCCCCGCGCCGCCCATCAAGCTCGATGAACTCGGCTACCGCCCCGAGATGCGCAAGATCGCGAAGGTCACGCGCGAGATCAAGGCGTTCAAGATCGTGGACGCCACATCGAGAAAGACGGTCCTCGAAGGCAGCGCCGCGAAAGTTGCGGATCACGACAAGGCCTCCGGCGACAGCGTCTGGGACTGCGACTTCAGCGCGGTCAAAGCGCCGGGTAAGTACCGCTTCGAGGCCGAGGGCCTCTCTCCGGAGAGCTTCGAGGTTCGCGACGACCTTTACGATAAACTCTTCGTGGACTTGGCGCGCTTTTATTATTTCCAGCGCTGCGGCTGCGAGCTGGATGAAAAGCACGCCGGTGCGCCGTGGAAGCGCGAGGCTTGCCACGTCGGTGACACGAAGGCGCTCACGCGCGACGGGAAAGAGACGCGCGACGTGAGCGGTGGCTGGCACGACGCGGGGGACTGCAACAAGTACCCGCCGTGGATCCGCTTCCCTGTCTTCATGATGCTCGACCTGTACGACATCCGTGGCGCCGCGCTCACAGACGGCAAACTTAATTTGCCTGAGTCCGGCAACGGCGTCCCGGACCTGCTCGACGAGGTCCAGTGGGAGCTGGATTGGCTGCTTAAAATGCAGATCGCCGAGGGCGCGCATGCGGGCGCGGTGTACGACCGCATTCACCAAAGCGCCGCGCCCGGCGGCCAGCAGGCCGCGCGCATTCAGGAAGAACGCCGCCTGCTCCCGCCGACGAACGACGCCACGGCGATTTCGGCCGCGTGCTGGGCGCGCTGCGCGCGGACCTTCGACGCCATTCCGAGCCGCAAGGACGTGGCAAAGAAATACCTCGCCGCCGCGGACCTGGCCTTGAAGCGCCTGGAGGCCGACAAGGCCGACGTCAAGCTGTTGCTCACCGTCGCGGCCCCGCTTTACGATGCGACCGGCGACGCCGCGTACCTGAAGCTCGCGAAGGAATCCTTCGAGAAGATCGTCGGGCCGCTCAAGGATGACCAACAGAAGTCCGAGCAGTTCATGTGGGCGAGCTACGACTGTTCGGTGGCCACGCTGGCGTGCTCGCAACGCGAAGGCGAGGGCCTGCGCGACCAGGCGCGCGCGCTGCTGAAGTGCGCCGCCGACCGCGCCGTGGAGTCCGGCCTGAAGGACGGCTACAACGTTCCGCTCTGGAACACCGACCATTACTGCTGGAGTTCCAGCCAGAACATCTGCAAGATGGGCTACTACGCCCTGATGGCCAACCGCTACGCGCCGCGCGCGGAGTACGTCCGCATGGGCGAGGACAACCTGCACTACATGCTCGGCCGCAACGCGCTCGCGCTGTGCCTCGTCTCCGGATACGGCGCGCGTTCGACTCAGATCTATCACTCGATCTACGGCGGCTCGGCGCCGGCCTTCCAGCCGCTTCCACCGGGCGTCGTGGGCGGCGGCGTCAACCAGTGGGAGTCGCGTGGCATCTCCGCGTGGCCGGCCAAGAGCTACAAGTCGGATCCGAACAACTGGACGCTCACTGAACCTGCGATCTACTACAACGCGCCGATCCTTTTCCTGGCAGGCTATTTTGCGAAGCTGGAGCCCGCCCCAGCCAAGTGAGCCGCCGTTCGAGGTTCTGCGGGGCACATCGGCGCGACGCCGATACAACGATTCATAGCTCGGATTTAAGGCTCCGCCGTCGCGGAGTCGTCCCGCCGCTGCTCAACGTCCTCGCTTACTCTTGAAGTGGCGCGAAACGCGCGTATCTTGGCGTGTGCTGACATGCCTGTACGTGCGCCCATAGCTCAACTGGATAGAGCGCAGGCTTCCGAAGCCTGAGGTTGCAGGTTCAACTCCTGCTGGGCGTACCAAGCGCGAAAAGATTTTACGCATGCGCCGCGTGTGTCGCGGGCCATGACGCTTATTTCTCTCCAATACAATACAGATACTGCTCGCCGCGGATGTAAATCCGGTTGCCGTCGAAGATCGGCGAGGCCTCCGTCTGTTCCTGGTGAGGTCCCATCCAATATGGTTTCGAACCGCTGGCGTTTGAACTCGGCTCAGGGACCGATTCTTCGATCGCATTTTTGGAAACCTCTTTATACGCGCGTCCGGGCTCCATGACGATGGTGCAGTTGGCGGAGTCGATCATGTAGATGTACTTTCCAGCCAGCGCGGGACTGGCGCCGATGCCCATTCCGAAGGTCTTCCGGCTGTAGGGATTCTTGAAATCAAAGGGCGGAAACGTGGTGTATACGAGCCCGTCCTGCGCTTTGACTTTCTGCGTGTCCATGACCGCCAGGTTACCGAAGTTCGAAAGATTGTAGAGCAAGCCGTCGTGGTAGAGCGGCGAAGCCGTCCGGAAGCCGGTAATGGTCTGATCCACTTTCAACGACGGGCTGTCGCCGCCGGGAAGACCGATGCGGTTGTACACTTCCGGAATCAGAGGCGTAACGGCGATTTCGTCGCCGCCCTTGGGCTCCCACTTATTGTAGCTCACGTGCGCGGCCGAGAAGTAGATCATGTTGCCATTCACCACCATTTGCCCGCGCGGCATATCGCCCACGCAAGGGATGATCACTTTTCCGTCCTTCACGCGGAAGTAATTCCCCGCAGAGACCGCAAAATCGACGCCGTTGGACGGGAAGGTGACTATGGAGTAGGCGCAACCGAAGGGTTCCTTGTAGATCTCTTCGCCCGTCGCCTTATTCAGGCCGCGAACCCTGATCGACGGCGCCAGAAAGACATCGCCCGCCAACGCCGGCGAACTCGCGAAACCATGCTCGCCCCAGATGGGCGTTAACAGTTCGTAGCGCGACCAGCTCAGCTTGCCTTCGAGGTCGTAGCATGCGGCGATCCCGTCGCCCGAGATGATGAAGATATGTGCGCCGTCGGAGCACGGGGTCGACGCGGTGTATCCCGCCCAGCTTTCGACATACATGTCCGGCGGCAATTTGTATTTCTTATCCGCTTTCCCGCTCAGTTCGTCGATTTTGATCTGTAAATCATGTTTCTGTTTGAAAAGCGCCGCCGTCCAGCCTTGCGCCACGAACGCGTCGTTGACCTTCTGCAACTCCGCTACGAGCGGCTCGACTTCCTTGAAAGCGGGATTGGCTTTCTTTTCTTCGTCGCTCACGCCCAGGAACGGCGGGTGTGCGCGGATCCACAGGAGCTTGCCGGTGTTCTTGTTCAAGCAGATCAAGTCATAGGGTTCCGACCGCGTGACGATCTTGTCGCCAATGACGATGGGCGTCGACCAACTGTACGAGGGCAGCTTGACCTTCCAGAGGATGTTCTTGGACTCACCGTTGGCTTTTTGATACCAAACCGTCGGAGGATTGGCGCCCGGGTAGCAGCCAGTGCCATCGCCGCGCCAGCCAATCGGGTGCGCCGGCGACGGATAAAAATCCGCCGAACCCATGGGCGCTTTATCATTTCCCGGATGAGCGGGTTCGGCCGCGCAAACCGGACCGGCTTGAACCATCATCGCGATCCAGACCGCACCGGTGGCAACCCCGGCCAAAACAAGGAAGCCTGACCGCATGTTCATCGCGTGCTCCTGAATGCTCGCCGATCCACGTATAACCAAGGAATGCACAGCGCCAAATCTCCCCAATTGTATGCCCTTTCCGAGGCGAGTGTTTCATCCTTTTTTTAGAACTTAGGCAGCCCGAACGGCTCCGCGCTTTTCTCGTCCCGGTCCCACGCCACGGCTTTTAAAGGATACGCGCCGGTGTCGATTTGTACGCGCGTGAGTGCGGCGGTCTCGCAGACCGCGCGCATGGCCGGAGCGTCGCCGCGCTGCATGCGAAACGTCTCCTGGCGCTTGACCAACGCCGCAAAATCGCCCGGCATGCCTTCGGGGTACGCCAGCTCGAAGATCCATTCGCCGCCGGATGCGGAAGCGATCTTCAGCCAGACGCGCGCCAGCGTCCGGCCATCGTAGCCCGGCGGGTAAATGCCCATGCGCGCGCGGATGCGCTGGCCGGGCTCGAACGGCCCGGGCACGGGCAGCGGCGGACGGCGCGTCCGCAATCCCAAGTAGGAGAAGAACCCCAGATTCACGAGCGTGAACCAGGCCACGATGCCGCCGGCGGTCACGAACCAGCGCTCGGTGAATAGTCCGTAGAGCACCAGCGCCGCCAGGCCGCCCGCGAGCGTCACGAACCAGAGCGGCTTACTCCAATCGCGGTCTTTGAGACAGAGCCGCCAGCGAAACCAGTCGTGCCATTCCTGGCGCCGCCAAAGCGCAATGCGCATAGCGGCGGCATGCTGAGGCAAGGCCGGGCCGTCCAAGCGCTCGGCGGCGTTCTCCCATTGTGCAAGAAATTCGCTGACGGCTAATCCTCCAGAATTCCGGCTATGCAATGGATTAATGCCGAACGGGTTATTGTCAAAGAGCGACGTTAGGGTGCACAAGAGCGTTAGCGAAGTCGAAAAATCGTGGTAAGATCGCGTTTCGTTGATGGCCTAGTTCGCCCGAGGCGCGGGCGGAACGGGGGAACCGAGATGTCGGGGTGTATCGCGAGCCGCGGCAGGATCAGGCGCGCGAAGGGAACCTGAACTCCCTAACCCGTCAGCTAACCTCGTAGGCTTGTTCCGGGCGCTCAACAATCGTTCCCGCCCGCATTTCCAGTTCGAGGCGTTCGCAACTCGCGACAGGTACGCACCTCGACAACGTCTGCTCGTCAGGCGATCAAACCGGATCCGGTTTCAAGACGCTTGAAGTCCCGGAGAACCACGGCTTTTGGGCCGGGTGAGCGCCCTTGCGTTTGCACGCAGCGGCGCTTGCCGGTTGACCGCCAGGAGTCAAGTTTTCGCCATGCAAGTTTCCAGTGAACGCCCGCGCGAACTGCGCTGGTACCACGCCGCCGGAATGCTCTTCGGCGACTGGGGCACCTCGCGCCTGTACGTCCTCGGCATCGCCTTCGTGCTCTCCGGCCACGCCTCGTTCTGGTACGTCGCGGCGATGTGCGGGCTCGTGACCCTCGTAGGGTTCGCCTACACCATCATCTGCGCGCACTTCCCGGATGGCGGAGGCGTCTACTCCGCGGCCAAACACCGTTCGCGGACGCTGGCCGTTGTTGGCGCGCTGCTGCTCGTCGCCGATTACGTGATCACAGCGGCGCTGAGCGCGTACGACGGGTTCCGCTACATCCTTCCGGAGAGCCTGGACTCGCGTGTGGCGTTGTACGCTGCCATCTTGGCCATCATCGGCATCGGCGCGATCAACTTTTACGGTCCACGCCGCTCGGGGTTGATCGCGCTGATCATCGCCATCGCTTCGGCGATTTTCTACTTCGTCATCGGCGTGGCCTGCGCGCCCAGTTTCGGGAAGGCGGTCATCCACGCGCCCTCGGGCCCGGCGACGGTGCAATGGAGCCACTTCGTCAACGTGATCCTGGCGCTCTCGGGCGTTGAAGCCATCGCCAACATGACCGGCGTCATGGCCGAGCCCGTTGCCAAGAACGCCCGCAAGGCCATTCTGGTGGTGCTCCTCGAGGTCGTCGTCTTCAACCTGGTTATGGGTTACGCCGTGAATGCCATGCACAAGTACGAGGCCGTGGACATGCAGTCCATCGACCCCGAAACCTACTGGAGCGAAGAGTCCCTCGCCAAGCTTACGCCGGACGAACGCGAAGTGCGCATCGACCAGAAGAACCACCTGCAGGATCGCATGGTCAAGATCCTCGGCGAATACTACGTCGGCCGCGGCTTCGCCGTCGTCGCCTCGGTCTTCTTCGGCTTGCTGCTGCTCTCCGCAGCCAACACGGCCATCGGCGACATGGTCAGTATCCAATATCTCATGAGCCGCGACAAGGAGTTGCCCGGCATCTTCACCAAACTCAACCGCCACGGCATGCCCTGGGTGGGGCTGATCACCGCCATCTCGGCGCCGGTCATCGTGCTGCTTATCGTCGGCGACAACCTCGAACTCCTGGCGAACCTCTACGCCATCGGCGTCGTCGGCGCCATTGCCATTAACTTGGGCGCGTGTGGCACCAACCGCGCCCTGAATCTCAAGCGCTGGGAGCAGGCCGTACTGCTCGTGGTCTTCGCCGTTGTCACGCTGATCTGGATCACCATTGCCTGCCAGAAACTGGAGGCGCTCGCCTTCGCCGCCATTGTGCTCTGCATCGGCCTGCTGGCGCGCAGCGTGGTGAAGACGGCCAAAGAACAGTTCGAGGCTGTCACGGTCGCCGTCGCCGAACGCATGGAGGCCACCGCAAGCGCCCTGCGCGCGTCCGTGCCGCTGAACATCCCGCGCCTGCTCGTGGCCACCCGCGGCGGCAATCCCAAGCTGATGAAGTTCGCGACCAGTTACGCGAAGGACAAGGGCGCCGCGATCTTCGTGCTGTTCGTGCGCGAAGTCGCGCTCACCTTCCGCGAGCGCGGCGGAAAAGTAGGCAGCGAAGACATGACGCTAGAGAACGATCCCGAAGCGAAGAAGATCTTCGAGGAGGCGCAGAAGATCGCCGAGGACAAGGGCGTACCCATGGTTCCCATCTACGTCGTCCACGACTCGCCGTCGGAGATGATCCTCGATAACGCCGCGACGATGGGCGTCGACGCCGTGCTCATGGGCGTCTCGCAGCGCGGCGCGGTCTGGAATATGCTGCGCGGCGACGTGCTGCAGGAAGTGATCCGCTTCCTGCCGCAGAATATCCCGCTGCTCATCCACGCCTGACGCGCCAGGTCACAGCGGCGCGATCTCGATGCGCCGCAGGCCGGCTAAATACCCGGGCTTGCCCACGTACTGGACCGCCCGCGGGCTCAGGTTGTCGGCACTCGGAAAATGGATGTGCCCGCAGAGCACCGCCGCCAGATTCTGCGCGGCCGCGGCCACGCGCACGAACTCGAGCGTCTCCGCGCCGTCGCGCCCGGCGTACCAGCCGTCGCGGCTCGCGTCGTCCCAGTGCGGATCGCCGATCAGGATCGGCGCTTTCCAGCGCGCAAGCGTCGCCGGCCGCAGCGTCGCCAGCGAGAGGGGAATGTGTATCAGGAGCACGGTCGGCAGTCCCCGCTCCAATTCGCGCTTCGTGAAAGCCAGTTGCGCCTCGTTGATCTGATACGTGGAATCGTCCACCGCGACAAAGTTCACTCCGCCCACGACCTTGGCCGTGCAGACCGGCGCACCCTGATGCAGCGGCGCGAGGGCCGGGTAGAACTCTCTACGCAGCGCCTCGCTGGGCTTGAGAGCGCTGAACTGCCAGTCGTGATTTCCGGTGGTGTAAATCCACGGCAAGCCCGCGCGCGCCAGTTCCCTGGTGGCGAGTTCGAGGTTCGCCTGCGAGGGAAAGGTCACGATATCGCCAGTCAGCGCCAGCAGGTCGGGCTTCTCGTCGATCGCGGCCTGGATCAATTTGACCCACGTCTTCGAAGTCGAGGTGGGATTTCCCTGCGCATCCAGAAACCAGTTGGCGAATTTGGCCTCGCGGTCTTTGCAGGCCTCTAAATGCGCGGGGTCGCGCTCGTCGATCAGGTTCAGGTGCGTGTCGGTCAGATGCAGCACGCGCAGGCTGCGCTTCAGGCCCTCGATCCGAATGGTCGCCGTCGTCTCCGTCCACTCATGGATAATGCGCATGCCGTTTACTCCTTGGTTAGCTGGTTGACTGGTTTGATGGTTTGCTATGTAAATGGCTTGCTAGTTCATCCAGCCATCAAGCCAACTAGAAAACTAGCCAACCAGTCAACCGTTCCGTTCCACCGCTTCTCGAATCAACCGCCACGCCGTCTTCAGGTGTTCTTCCTGCGTACGCAGATTTCCAACGGTCAGCCGCAGCACGATGCGCCCGCGAAGCTTGGTATGGGAGAGAAAGACCGGTCCTTGCGCATTCACCTCGGCGAGCAATCGTTCGTTGAAACGGTCCTGGGCCTCGGGATCGGATTGCAGGTGCGTAGGCACGTAACGGAAACAGACGGTGCTGAACGGGGCCGGCGCGCAGAGCTCGAATTCAGGCTCGCGTTCCACCCAGCCCTTGAATGCCTGCGCCAACCGCACGTGCGCGCGGATGCGCGCGCGCAGGCCCTCGACGCCGAAGTAGCGGATCACCATCCAGAGCTTCAGTGAACGGAAGCGCCGCCCGAGTTGCACCCCGTAATCCATCAGGTTCGTCGCGCCGTTGTCTGCCGTGCGCAGGTATTCCGGCACGAGCGAGAACGCGTCGCGCAGCGTCTGCGGCTCCCGCGCAAACAACACCGAGCAATCGACCGGCGTGAAGAGCCACTTGTGCGGATTGACCACGATGCTGTCGGCGAGTTCAAGACCGTCAAGAAGCGCGCGGAACTCGGGGCAAACGCACGCGCTGCCCGCATACGCCGCATCCACATGCAGCCAGATCTTCTCGCGCTTGCAGAGTTCTCCCGCACCGCGCAGCGGATCGACGCTCGTCGTCGAGGTCGTGCCCGCCGTCGCGACCACGGCTACAGGCATGCGCCCGGCCGCGCAGTCTTCCGTGACGGCCTGCGCCAGCGCGTCGAGCCGCATGCGGAACGCATCGTCGCACGGAATCTTGCGGACGTTGCACATCCCGAAGCCCAGCGCGATAGCGGCCTTCTCCACCGACGAGTGCGCCTGATCGCTGCAATAGACGATGAGCGGCGGCAGGTCGCTCCGTCCCGCCATGCCGCGCTCGCGGATCTCCAGGCCCGGCAAGCGGTGCCGCGCCGCTGCCAGCGCGAGCATGGTCGAAATCGACGCGGTGTCGTTGATGTGGCCTTTGAACGCGGGCGGCAGCGCGAGCATCTGCCGCAGCCAATCACAGACGGTCTCTTCGAGCTCCGTCGGCGCAGGTCCCGTGCGCCAGAGCATCGCGTTGACGTTCAACCCCGCGGCAAGCGCCTCGCCCAGCACGCCCGGACCCGAACCCGTGATCGCGAAGTACGCCATGAAGCCCGGATGATTCCAGTGCGTGACGTTGGGCTCGATCAGTGTCTTGTAATCGCCGAGAATTGTTCCGATGGCCTCGCCGTGTTCAGGCGGCGGCGAAGGCAATTTCCTGCGCACATCGCCCGGTACGATCTTGGGCAGGACCGGATAAGCGCCTACGCCTTCAAGATAATCCGCGATCAGATCGGCCGCTTCGTGCGCCGCCGCGCGGAATTCCTTGGCAGGCATGTCGCCAGGCGCATCGGTTTCGGACGGCTTCATACAGCGGACCTCTAAGGTTGCCCGCAAAGGTTATCAAAGGTTCAGAGAATGTGAAAGGGATGGACGAATGGTCCGAGCTACTTGCCCGCAAGCTGATCGAGTGCCTTGGCCTTGTCCGGGTTCAGTTCGAGCAGCCGATGATAGATCTTTTCGTGCAGCACGTCCAGGCCCGCCGCAGATGCGATCGCGCCGGCGTGCATGAGCGCCTCGGGCTGGTCCTGCATCAGCGCCCAGGCGATTTGGGCATGGTCCTCGTCGCTCAGATCTTTCCAGCGCAGCGGCATCGGGTTGCCTTGCACCATCACGGTGATGCCCGCAGCGTCGGCGGCCTTCAGCATGACCTCCTGGGACTTGCCGAAAATGGATACGAAGACCTTGCCGAGCTTGACCGCAGGCGCCTGCAGCGCCTTGGCGATGGCGTCGCGGTGCGCGGAACTGTCCACGGGTTTCGACGGGGGAGGCGGCGCAGCCGCGGCTTTGACAGGCGCGGAACTCTCCGCAGGGGCCGGCTTGCTGGTCTTCACCGCCAGCGTGATCTTGCCCGGTTCCTTGGGCTTCGCGCCGAACTCGCACGCCCCGATGTCCGACTGGCCGTCACGCGCGTTGCCGTCGAAGTCCTCCACCAGTTCCGAGAGCGCCTCACCTTTGTTGATTACCGCCGCAGCTCCCGCGGTCAGGCGCAGGTTGCCGCTGGCCGCATCGACGAAGAAGGTATCCACGGGTCCGGTGTAATTGTTGCGCTCCTTGGCCGCATCCGGGTCGATGCCCCCGCCCGCAACGATGTTGTTGACGATCTCGACGTCCTTGTTGTTGCAGCCGCCGATAACCCGGATGCCGCGGTTGTTGTGATCTTTCGGACCCGTCTTGACCACCGTATTGTTGTAGACCTTCACGTTCTCTGCCCAACTGACCTCCACCATCGCGTCGAAGTTCGACGAGACGAAGAAATTGTTGCGGCAGACGCTGTCCTTGATGTGCGTGGTACGGTCGCCGTTGCTTGCGTTGCCGAAGCAGACCCCGCGGTCGCAGTTGACGAAGACGTTGCGCTCGGCCACAACGTTCTTAGACCCGACCCAGACGAAGATCGCGCCGCGCGCCTGCCCGTTCTTGCCTTTGATGTTCTTGAAGACGTTGTCGGAGAAGACGAAGCCGTCGAGCCGCATCATGTCGATGCTGGTGATGTAGTCGCCTTCGGCCTGCCATGAGCCCGGCGGAATCTTCGTGTTCTCGAACCAGCAGTAGCGGACCTCGCTGTCCTTCACGAAACCGGTCTTGGAATCACCGCCCGTGCCCTTGATCCCGCGAATGCCGATGTCGCGGAACTGGCAGTTCCAGACCTTGATACCCTTCGGCTTGCCCTCGGCGTTGATCTTCAGCCCGTACGCGTGCGTCTCGGTAAAGGTGATGTCCGCGAAAGTGATGTTCTCGCTGCTGTCGAGCCAGAAGATGTCCTCGTCGGTGTGGTCGCCGCCCTGGTCCCAACCTTTTCCGGTGAGCTTGACCTTGGTGGGATCGGCGGAGGCGCTGCGAATGGTGACGTTCTTCTTGTCCCGCATCCAGACGTACGGGACGCAGCGGTAGGTGCCATCGGCGAGCACGATCGTGTCGCCGTCCTTCGCGCCCACGACCGCTTTGCGGAAGCTGTCCACGTCGGCCACGTTGACCACGCGCCCGGCGGGCGGTGGGAGCGGCGGCGCTTTATGGAACATCTCGTCGGCCCCCTCACCACGAAGCGAGAGGGCGAGGAGCACGACTGTCAGCGTTCCCGCGCCACGCGTCATCGACCGCGTCCCCTCTCCGCTTCCACGCAGATAGAATAGTGCAAGTGACCGAATACTTGCGCTTTAAATGCGTCGGTTGGATTCAGTGAATCCCTTTTGACTCAAAGCGCGAAGTTGTTTCCGCTCAAGTACATGCCGATTGGCACACGGTTGCACAAGAGCACAGTCTTCCGCCTGGATTTCTTCCGATCTCAACGGATTGCCGATTCATCGAGGCAATAGAATTGCAGGATATCTGTCTTGTATTTACTATATAGTATATTACTATTTAAACCATAGTTAATAGTGCGGAGACCATCGGCATGAAAGCCGCCATCCCCCCCGAACTGCGCGATCTCGCCTCTGAACCGGGCACAAGCGTGCCGAAATACGCGCGCCTCAGCGAGGCCATGCTCGCCGCGGTCGCCAGCGGTCACTGGCGGCCGGGAGAACGCCTGCCCAACGAGGCCGCGCTGGCCCGCCTGCTGCCGTTCAGCCTCGGTACCGTTCAGCGCGCGTTGCGGCAATTGGCCGAGGACGGCGTGATCGTCCGCCGCCAGAAGCGCGGGACGTACGTCGCGCCGCTGCGCCCAGCCATGAAGGAGCCCTGGCACTGCCGCTTCCTCAACGAGGACGGCAGCGGCTTCCTGCCCGTCTTTCCTAAAGTGGTCAAACGCGAACGCACGCTGGAACGCGGTCCCTGGTCGCGGCACTTGGGCGGGCCGCCTGAAGGCGCGGTGCAGATTGACCGCTTGCTCGATATCGGCGGGGAGTTCTGCGTCTACAGCCGTTTCTTTCTCGATGCGGCGCGCTTCTCCAGCCTGCTTAAGCGTCCGCTGGCGGAACTCGACGCTGCCAACTTCAAGCTTGTCCTCGCGCGCGAATTCCACCTGCCCGCGGTCCGCTTCGCGCACACGCTGCAGGCCCTCACGCTGCCTCGCGCGGTCAACCAGGTGCTGCAGCTCCCGCTCAACACCGGCGGCACGCTGCTCGAAGCCAGCGCCTCGTCGCCGCAGGGTGCATCCGTCTACTTTCAGCAGATCTTTATTCCGCCCAATCACCGCAAGCTCGTGGTCTCGGATGTCCCCGGCACGTGGGCGCCGAGTTTTTCCAATCGAAAGGCCGCGCGATGAAACCGTCCAACCTGCTCATCATCATGTCCGACGAGCACAACCCCAAGATCATGGGTGCCGAAGGCCATCCGCTCGTCCAGACGCCCAACCTCGATGGGCTGGCGGCGCGCGGGACGAGGTTCACCTCCGCGTACACGCCGTGCCCCGTCTGCGTGCCGGCGCGTGCGGCGTTCGCCACGGGCAAGTACCTCCACCAGATCGGTTACTGGGACAACGCCGACGCCTACGAAGGCTCCGTGCCGAGCTGGCACCACCGCGTGCGCGAAGCCGGGCACCGCGTCGATTCGATCGGTAAGCTGCACTTTCGCGGGCGCGAGGGCGACGACTGCGGCTTCAGCCGCGAGATCGTGCCGATGAACATCCTCGAGGGCAAAGGCGACCTGCTGGGCCTGATCCGCGACGACCTGCCCGAGCGCGGCATGGCCTGGAAGATCGCCAAACTGGCCGGGCCCGGTGAATCGCCGTATACTGCCTACGACCGCGAGATCGTCACGCGCGCGCAGATTTGGCTGCGCGAAGAGGCCCCCAAGCATACCGAAAAGCCTTGGGTGCTCTTCGTCTCGTTCGTCTCGCCGCATTTTCCGCTCATTGCGCCGGCCGAGTTCTACTACCGCTATCCGCTTGAGCGGATGCCCATTCCTAAATGTTACGCGCCGGGCGAGCGCCCCGGCCATCCGTACCTGCGCGACTACGCCGGGAGCTTCAACTACGACAAGTACTTCGACGCGGAGAAACTGCGCAAGGCCGTCGCAGCGTACTTCGGGCTCTGCTCGTTCGTGGACGACAACGTCGGCAAGATACTGCGCACGGTCGACGCTTGTGGCCTCAACGAGAACACGCGCGTCATCTACACGAGCGACCACGGCGACAACCTGGGCGCGCGCGGCCTGTGGGGCAAATCGACCATGTACGAGGAGGTCGCGCGTGTGCCGCTGATCGTGAGCGGCCCGGACATTTCTGCGGGCAAGCGCGTCGACGCCCCCGCGAGTCTGCTCGACGTCTACCCAACCGTGATGCAATGCGTAGGCCAGGACCGGCCGGAGATGTACGACGGCCAGCCCGGGCATTCGCTCCTTAAGTTGGCGCAAGGCGAACGTCCCGAGCGGACCGTGCTCTCCGAATACCACGGCATGGGCTCGACAACCGGCGCGTTCATGATCCGGCACGGCCGCTACAAGTACGTGCACTACGCCGCGTATCGTCCGCAACTCTTCGACCTCGAACGCGACCCCGAAGAATTGAACGACTTGGCCGAAGATCCGCGCTACGCGCGGACGCTGACGGAGTGCCGAGAATGTCTTTACCGCCTCTGCGATCCGGACTCGGTCGATGCGCGCGCGAAGAGACGGCAGGCGGAGTTGCTTGCGCTGAATGGCGGGCGCGAGGCGGTGCTCAAGCGCGGCGACCTGGGGTTCACGCCCGCGCCTGGCTACCCCGCGGTCTTCGCCTGAATTAAAGGAGTTCGGCATGAATTGGGAGGACCTGACCGCCAAGGATTTCCCACGCGCGGTCAAGCAGAGCGCCGGGGTGTGCGTGCTGCCGCTCGGCGTGATGGAAAAGCACGGCGACCACCTGCCCGTCGGCACCGATCTGCTCGCGGTACGGGCCGTCTGCGAGCGCGCCGCGAAGCTGGAACCGGCGGTCGTCTTCCCGCATTACTACTTCACACAGATCGCGGAAGCCAAGCACGCGCACGGCACCGTCGCGCTGCCGCCGTGGCTCATTTGGGAACTGCTGGAAGCCACCTGCGACGAGATCCATCGCAATGGTTTCACTAAAATCCTGCTCGTGAACGGCCACGGCGGAAACAATGCGTTCCTACCGCATTTCGCGATCGCCGCGCTGGACCGCGCACGGGATTACACCCTCTACATGGCGCCGCATTTAAAGACGCGTGCGCGGCTCATCCGCGAGATTTTCGGCACGCCACTCGACGGCCACGCCGGTAAGGCCGAGACCAGCGAGATCCTCGCCGCGCGCCCGGCCTCGGTGCGGATGCGAAATTTCAAGAAGCCACCCGCCAAGCTGAACCGCCTCGCGCACTTGGGCGAGATTCACACCGGCATGTTCTGGTATGCGGACTTCCCCGAGCACTTCGCGGGCAACCCGGCCGGAGCCGATGAAAAAAAAGGCCGCGAGCTCATCGAGAAACTCGCCGCGGCCCTCGCGCAAGACATTCGCACGGTGAAGAAGGATCGCACTGCGCCGCGCTTGCAGAAAGAGTACCAGCGCCGCGTTCTCACCGGACCAAGAATGAGCCGCAACGCTTAGCGAGTATTGCAATGAAAGTGGGAGACCGTACGAACGGCTTCCGCTGCCAGAGATGTCGCATGCAAATTGTAAAAGTGTCCTCGTCAATCATCTTAGCGCTGAGCGCTCAGGGCTTCTTCTCGTGCGCGACGGGAATCTTGAGCGTCTCCACCAGCCAGGCCTTGAGGTCCTGCTCTTTGCCGTCTTCAAAGACCACGCGATAGGCGCTGTCGTGCAGCGAGGACTTCTCGGCGATCTCGTCCACGAACTCGCGGGCGGGGCGGGTGAGTTCGAATTTCTGGAGCATGGCCTTTGCGCGCAGATGCGCGGCGAAATTCTTGCCGTCGAACTTCGAGCCCAGCAGATGGCCTCCCGGCCGCAAAAAAGTCGCGTTGCTCTTCTCGAGCGCCTCGAGCACATGCGCGGCGGTCCTGTTGGGATCGCCGATGGCGTTGCGAATCTTGGCGCAGCGCGCCTGGACTTCCGGGTCGGCGCTTGCCTTCTCGTACTTAGCGATTGCGTCCAGCGCCGGCGCGCCGAGGCGGATGAGCGCCTCCGTGGACTTCTCGCGCGTCTCGAAGTCGTCCGCGCCGAGTCTCTTCAAGAGTTCTTCGACGCTCGGCGTCTCGGCCGCCGCTTCGGCCTTTGGCGGCGCCGGGAGCTTTTCCATTTCGGCAAGCAGGCCGTTCAGCCATTCGGCCAACGGCACGGTCTTGCCGTCCGCGAGATTCAATACAGAATAAGGCGTGCCGGTCATCTCCGATTGGGTCGCGCACAGTTCGATAAATTGCTTTGCCGTCTTGACCTTATCCTTGGCCTTCTCGCGTTTCGTGCGGATATGCGCCGCGGCTTCCGCGCCGGTGTGTTTTTCGCCGTTGCGAATGAAGGTATATTTGGCGTCGGCTCCGGCGATGGCCGCCAGCAACGCAGCGATCTTTTCGACTTCGGTTTTGGCGGAGACCGGACGGGGTTCGCGCGTGGGCGGAGTCTCGGCGGCGAATCCTTCACCACGTGCGAGCGCAGCGCCAAGCAACAGGTAGCAGCCGTATCGGCGAAAGCAACGCAACAAGAACTTCTCCAAATTGGGCTTACAAAGTTCTGTACTTCCGGCACGCATACAGAATCATCTGCGCCTCGGTCTGCTGTTGCGTGCTCAGGACGTCGTCGGGGTGGGCTTGCAGGTATTCGTCATAGGCGTCCACGCTTTTCTCGAGCAACTTTTGGGCCTCCGCCAAAACATCCTTCTTGCTCTTCTCCGCAACCCGATAGCTCCGGTAGAAGATCTGGCCCATCTGGAGGTACAATTCGGCCACTTTCGTTTGAACTGCATTGTTTCCGTAGCGCTTCTTCAAGAGACCAGCCACCTCCTCCAGCTTTGCTTTCGCGGCATTAAGCTTTATGCCGTTTTCGAGATGATTGGCGGCGTCGGCCATCGTCTCCTTGAGCGCGTCGAGCTCGGCTTGGAGCTTCCGGTCTGCGAACGTGGTCTTGATCCGTTCAACGCGCGCTTGCGCCTCCGCGTCGGTAATCTCCGCCTTGAGCTTCTCGAGCTCCGCGACGACGGCCTCGCCCATCTTCACCAATTCTTGCTGGGCTTGCTCGCGTTCGTCGTAGGTCTCGCTGGCCAAATTACCCGCGAGTTCTTTCACTCGTTTGGCGTCGGGGGCGGGAGGTGCGGGTTTTTCCGCAGGCGGCTGGGGGGCCGGCTCGGCCCCGGGCAGCGCCAGCGCGAAAATGAGGAGTGCGCTTGCGAACAGAGCCTTCGATGCACCGGACGTTCTCATGATCGGCCTCTCGCCTTGCGTCGAGCGTTCGTTCGCAATGAAGACGGGGGAGAGGCTGTCCTGCTGCCGGTTTTTCGGCTTCTTGCGGATATTCTCAACCGCAGGCCGTGGCACGTGTTGCAGACCGCAATCGGCTCGCCTATGATGCGTAGGGGAGTAAGAAGCGCTGGGATTCTGGAGTCCTTGTCCGCATGAAATACGTGGTGCTCTGCATCGACGGCGCGGCCGATTGGCCTATCGCCGCCCTGAACAACCGCACACCGCTGGAAGCTGCGCGCATGCCGAACCTGCAGCGCCTGGCCAAAGACGGCGTCGTCGGCCGCACGCAGCACGCGCCCGAGGGTATGGACAACGGCTCCGACGTCTGCTGCATGTCGCTGCTCGGCTTCGATCCGAAGAAGCACCACACCGGCCGCGCGCCCATCGAGGCCAAGTCTCTCGGCATCGACCTGCAGCCCGGCGAGATCGCCGTGCGCTGCAACACCGTCACCGTCGAAGACGGCGTGATGGTGGACTACTCGGCCGGGCACATCAAGAGCGAGGAGAGCCGGCAATTGATCGAGGCCGTGGACCGGGAGCTTGGCAAAGAGGACTTGCGCTTCTACCCCGGCGTGCAGTACCGCCATATTCTTGTGGTGAAGAAAGGCGGACCGCTGGATGCCCAGTGCACCGCGCCGCACAACATCACCGGTAAGCAAATCGCCAACTATCTTCCGAAGGGCGCCGACGCGCCGCTGCTGTTGGACCTGATGGAGCGCTCGAAGCCGCTCTTTGCTGCGCATCCGGTCACCAAGGCGCGCATGGACCGCGACGAGAATCCCGCGACGCAGATCTGGCTCTGGGGCCACGGCCCGCGCCCGAGCCTGCCCGGCTTCCGCGAGACCTACGGGATCGGCGGCGCTATGATCAGCGCCGTTGACTTGCTTAAGAGCCTCGGCCTTTATCTTGGCCTCGAAGTCCTGAACGTCCCCGCTATCACCGGCTTCATCGATACCGACTATGCGGCCAAGGCGCGGTACGCGATCGAGGCGCTCGCGCGGCACGATCTGGTCTTCGTCCACATCGAAGCGCCGGACGAGTGCGGCCACCTGGGCGACCACAAGCACAAGACCGAGTCGCTCGAGGCCATCGACGAGAAGGTGATTGGCCCGCTTGCTTCCTGCGAAGCCGCCAAGTCCGGCCAGATGCGCCTGCTGCTCTGCCCGGATCATTCGACGCCTTGCGCGCTGAAGGCGCATGCGACCGAGCAGATTCCGTTCCTCGCATGGGGGCCGGGCTTCGCGCCGCTGGGCATCGCGTACAACGAAGGCGCGGCGCGGCAATCGAAGGTGAAGGTCGAGCACGGTTACGATCTGATGAGAAGGTTTTTGCGAGGAGAACTGTAGAGATTTGTCATTTCTCATTTCCGGCTAGAAGATGTGAGCAATGACAGATGAGAATCGACCAATGACAAACGACAAATTCAGTTAAGGAGCCCGCAATGTCCAACACGTCCCGCATGCCCCGACCGGGTGCGATTCTGCACGAGGTCTTTAAGACGGTGCTCGAGCGCAAGCAGACGATGCCTGAGAATTCGTACGTGGCGACGCTCCTGCGCAGCGGCACCGACGCGATCCTCTGCAAACTGGCGGAAGAGACCGGCGAGGTGATCAAGGCCGCGCGCGAGCAGGAGAAAGAGAAGCAGATCAAAGAGGTCTGCGACCTGGTCTTTCACGCCATGGTGCTGATGGCGAATAAAGAGATCAGCTTCGAGGACGTCGAGACGGAGTTGGCCAAGCGGCACGGGATCTCGGGGTTGGACGAGAAGGCGGCGCGTAAAACGTAAAACGTAAAACGTAAAACGTAAAACGTAAAACGTAAAACGTAAAACGTAAAACGTAAAACGTAAAACGTAAAACACTCACGTCCTCGCCGCTACGTTTCTCTGCATGCTGTTATTGCGTTTTACTCTTTACGTTTTACGAGGCTGCGCTCGAGGAATCCCGCCTTGCCCGACCCGTCTGCTTCATTACTCCATACACGCGTCGCGGCCAATCTTGTGTCCATCCGCGCGCGCATGGCGGCCGCTGCCAAGAAGGCCGGACGCGACCCGGCATCCATCACATTGGTCGCGGTGACGAAGACGGTAGGTCTCGACGAGATTCGCGCGCTGGTGAGCCTTGGCGTGAAGGACCTGGCCGAGAACCGCCTGCAGCCGGCGCAACCGAAGATCGACGCGTTCGCGCAGGAGGCCTCCGCCGCGGGCGCGCGCTGGCACATGATCGGGCATCTCCAGACCAACAAGGCCAAGCAGGTGCTGCAGCGCTTCCGGTGCATCGACGCGGTGGACTCAGTGCATCTGCTCGAATGCCTGGCCAAGGAAGCGAAGAAGCTGGGCCTGCCGCCGGTGCCGTGCCTGGCTGAAGTGAACGTGAGCGGCGAGGCGCAGAAGTATGGCCTCAAACCGGCGGAGGTCGAGGTCTTCGTGCGGCGCGCGAAGGACCTACCCGAAATCGAACTGCGCGGGCTGATGACCATGGCGCCGTATGCGGACGCGCCAGCGCAAGTTGAGGGACTCTCGCGGCCGGTCTTTCGCGGTCTACGCGAATTGCTCGCGCAAGCCAACGCGGGTGGCTGGTACGACCGTTTGCTGGCCGAGCTCTCTATGGGCATGACCAACGACTTCGAGATCGCCGTCGAAGAGGGCGCAACGATGGTCCGGCTAGGCACGGGGCTCTTTGCATAGGAGGATCGGGCAACCAGGCGGCGCGAATGTTTGGGTATTGGAATTCGCGCAAGGTGCGTTAAGATCGCGGCCCAACTCAAACGGTCCCTGGAGCCTCACAAGGCTTGGCTACTTCCGCAGTAACAATCCGCACGCTGGGCTTGATCGGCGCCGGCAATATGGCCGAGGCGCTCCTGCGCGGCGTCCTGAAGGCCGGGCTCGTGACCAAGCAGGGCGTTATTGCAAGCGATATCTCGCTCGAACGCCGAACGTTGTTCGAGAAAGACCTGGGCGTAAAGGCGACCACCGACAATCGTGCGGTGGTGACGCATGGCGATGTCCTCGTGCTTTGCGTAAAGCCGCAGCAGGTGGACGAAGTGCTGGCAGGCGTCGCGCCGGTCTTTGAGCCCCAGCGGCATCTGCTGGCCTCAATCTGCGCCGGCGTGCCGACGGCTCGTTTGGAAAAGCCACTGCCCGCGGGCGCGCGCGTGGTCCGCGTGATGCCGAACACGCCCATGCTGGTGGGGCTCGGCGCCTCCTGCATCAGCGGCGGCAAGCATGCGACCGACCGGGATCTTGCGGCCGTCGAGGCGCTCTTTTCGAGCGCCGGGATCGTGATGCGCGTGCCCGAGCCGATGATCGACGCGGTGACGGGGCTCTCGGGATCGGGCCCGGCGTATCTCTTCTATCTCGTCGAGGCCATGGTGGACGCGGGCGTAGCGGAGGGCTTCACCAAGGAGCAGGCGCTGAAGCTCGCGGCCCGCACGTGCCTCGGCGCGGCGAAGATGCTCGAAGAGACCGGCTTGCCGCCCGAGGAACTGCGCAAGCGCGTGACGAGCCCCAACGGAACCACGCAGGCCGCGGTGGAAAGACTGGATTCCGACGGCGTGAAGGCGAAGATCGCCGCGGCCGTGCGCCGTGCTGCCGAGCGCAGCCGGGAACTTGGTCGCGGGTCTTGATGGTCGTGCGGTAAGGATTGGACAACGCCGCTCGCGTGAGGCAAAGTTAAGGACGGCGAGAGTCGGGGAACCGGTATGCCGCGGTTGGTCGTCGAACGTGGTGCCGAGAAGGGCCTGAGCCTCAATCTGGGGCCCGAGGACCTCTCATATGTCGTTGGACGCCTCAATACCTGCAATCTTGTCCTCACCGATTACCTGATCTCGCGCCAGCACTTCAAGATTGAGAAGACCGGCGGGCTCTTCACCATCGGCGACATGGAGAGCCACAACGGCACGTTCGTCAACGGCGTGAAGATCCAGTCGGAGACGATGCTCGCGTTTGGCGACACCATCCGCGCCGGCGAGTCGCTCTTCAGCTTCCAGTCGGACTCCGAGAAGAGCGAAGGGCATCTCGCGGGGCAGAAGATCGGCGGCTACCACATCCAGACGCGCATCGGCGTGGGCGGCATGGGCGAGGTCTACAAGGCCACGCAGATGGCGCTGGGCCGCATGGTTGCGCTCAAGATCCTAACGCCGGACCTCACCGCCGACCGCACCTTCGTCGAGCGCTTCCTCTCCGAAGCGCGCGCGGCCGGGCGCTTGAATCATCCCAACGTGATCGGCGTCCACGAGGTCGGCCAGGAGAACAGTGTCTATTACCTGAGCATGGAATTCGTCGGCGGCGGCTCGGTGCAGGACCTGATCAGCCGCGGGCGCAAGCTCGACCAGCTTCGCGCCACCGAGATCGTGCTCCAGGCGGCGAAGGCGCTCGAGTACGCCGAGAAGGTCGCCATCGTTCACTGCGACATCAAGCCCGACAACCTGATGCTCACCGAAGCGGGCGAAGTGCGCCTGGCGGACCTCGGCATCGCGAAGTCGCTCAACGAGAAGGGCAAGGCCGACCAGAGCGAAGGCGTCTTCGGGTCGCCGCATTACATGGCGCCTGAACAGGCGCGCGGCCTGCCGCTCGACCACCGCGCCGACATCTACTCCCTGGGCGTCACGTTCTACCGCATGTTGAGCGGTAAGGTGCCCTTCACCGGCAAGGACGCCAAGGAAATCATGGAGAAGCAGGTCTTCGACGAGCCTGAACCCATGAAGCGCCTGGAGCCGCGCCTCGCGCCGCTGGTCTACCAGGTGCTCGACCGCATGATGCGCAAGAAGCCCGGTGAACGCTACCAGAGCGCGACCAGCATGATCAAGGATCTCGAACGCGCCGTGGACGAGATTCGTTCCGGCGTCAGCGAGAATACGAATTCCTCCGGCCGCATCAGCCCGCCGCGCCCGACCTCCGGCGTGCACCGCCCGGCCTCCGTGCGCCGCCGCAAGCGCGACGGCCCCGGCAGCAACAGCAGCGGGATCATCGGCAAGATCTTCGGCTGACGAACTCATCTAGAAAAACTGGAAGTTGCGCGCGCAACCGGCACCTTCATACTCGAAATGCCATACGTCCACGACGGGATTATTTCCCCGTGGCCCCGATGCAATAGAGATAGCGCTGGGCGCGGTAGTAGATGCGCTCGCCTTCGAAGTAGGGATTGCTGACGGTGCCCTCCAGCATGTCGTCCTTGTAGTTGAACGGGAAATGCCGCTCGATGGTGTTCCGCGCGAGTTCCTTGTATTCGCGGCCCGGTTCGAGCACGAGCGTCGTCCCGAAATTGCTCTGTAGGAAAATCTTGCCGCCGGCGAAGCTCGGCGAGGCGCAAAGGCCGCAGCCGTAGGGGCGGTCACCGCGCTTGGGCGTATCGCCCAAATTGAGGTCCTTGGAATAGACGAGTTTATCGGGCTTTGATTCGTATACGAAAAGAATGGGATTGCTTCCCAAAATATAAATCAAATCGTCGTGATACAGCGGTGACGTCGACATGTACCCCGACGCCTTGAAATCGAATGTATACTTCTGGATTGCGGGAGTCGTTTTACCATCGGTGCTTGAGGGCAGGACGTAACTGAAAACACTGTCGATCGAGATCCAGAAGACACGATCCTTGCACAGAATCGGCGAGCTCGCCTGCATCGCTTTTCCTATAATAAAGCGCCGCCCATCCTTGGCCCGTAGGAGGCTGCCGTCTCCGGCCACGATTACTTTTTCACCGCCGATACGAGTCGCCAGGTGCGATCCGTACCAATAACTATGCCAAACTTCCAATGGCTGGTGATATTCCGAAGTCCAGATTTCTTTGCCCGTCTGTTTGTCCAGCGCCATGTAGCGCCAACCAACGTAAATGATCACTTTGTCATCCACCAGCAGGGGCGAACCGTAATGCCCGTGTTCCTGCGGCCGCAACTTATCGAACCGGATCCATTTGCGCTCCCCATTCAAATCGAAGCAGGCCGTTACCCCCCAGGCATTCCAGGCGAAGACCAGTGCGCCGTCGGAGGTGGGCGTGGTCGCCATGAATCCGCCGTCGGAGTAGCTCATGCCGGTGCTCTTGTATTTCTCCTTATCCGACTCCTTCAGCACCTTCTCCATTTCCTTCTCGAGCTTGGTCATCTCCTGGCCCAGTTTGCCGATCTCGGCCGGAGCGGCAGTAGGAATCTTGGCGGCGAGCGCGTCGCGCTTCTGCGCCAGCGTGTCGAGCTGCACAAACGCGTCCTTATGCGCCTCCCGGTCCTCTTTTGTGGCCGCATCGTAGGGACTGACCGGGCGCACCCACAGGATCCGGCCGGTCTTTTTGTCCACGGAGATCAGGCTGTAGTCGTTGCCGGTGGTAAAGAGGCGGTCGCGGACAGCGATCACGGAACTGGTGCTGTAGCACGGCATCTCGCTCTGCCAGACGATGTTCGTCGCCGTGCCGTCCTTGCCGAGACTCCATTTGAAGGGCGGGGTAGCGCCGGGAAACGACCCCGAACCGTCACCGCGCCACCCCACCGGGTGTTCGGGCGAGGGCTGGAATTCAGGCGCGCCCAACAAGGGTTCGGCCGCCGAGGCGTTTCCACCCAGCAGCAGGCCGAATAGAACTACGGCCATGCAGGCATTGGTGTTGCTAGGGCGTGTGGTCGTGTGCATGGAACGTGCTCCCACGGATCGTTTAGCTCGCATTACATACCCCGAAGCTCGAAATTATCGTGATTAAATCACTTAAACATTCGAGAATGGCAGGGTTGCGAGGACATTCCGTCTGGTGGATGCGGGTAGAATCACCGCGCCAGCTTGGCCTGCAACAGCGCCGCTGTAAGGCCCATGCACTGCACGCGCTTCTTGCGCGAAGTGAGGCCGCTCACGACGCGGACTTGGCGCGAGGGGAGGCTGAAATACGCGGCGAGGAGGTCCTCGACTTCGGAGTTAGCCTTGCCTTTCTCGGGTGGCGCGTGCACGGCCACCTTGAGCGCCGAACCGTGGATGCCTCGCACGCAGGCCTTTACGGAACCAGGCGAGACGAGCACTTCGAACTCGACACCGCCGCCTTGCAGCGCGACGCAGGGCAGGGGCGCGGATGAGGGCGCGGGGGCGTTCATATTACTTCACACCGGAGTCCGGGTCGCCCAATAAGCATTTGTGCACGAGCTTGAAGGTCTCGGGCGGCTCTTTCACCCCGTCGAGCACCCAGAAACAGACGCCTTGAATATCCTTGTCGCGCGCGAGCTTGAGTTTCGCGGCGAGGGACGCATCGTCCTCGTACCAGCCCTGCACGAATCCGTCGCCGTTCTTGTAGCAGTACCACGGGGCTTGCTGCTGCGGGTCGAACTTCCGGCCGTACTTCTCGGCGTTGGCACGGGCCTGTTCGGGCGAAAGTGTGCGCGGCTTGCCGGAGAATCCCGAGAGCGGCTGGTCCGTTCGGGCGTCCCATTCGGTTCCGCCGCGAGCGTTTCCGAGGCCCAGCACGAGTTTCTCTTTACGGCCGCCGGTCGCGGCGAGGTAATCGTCGATGGCGGTGCTGTAATCGCGCGCATGATTGCCGACCTTGCCGCCGCCGGCGACGGGCTGCGCGGAGCCTGTCCAGCCCGCGGTGGGCGGGCACATGCAGTAGCTCATGAAAGTAAAGGCATCAATGTAGTCGGCGATGGATTTGTAGTCGGGCCAGGCCGCCCCGTATTTGTCGTCGGCCGAGATGACGGGGCCTGAAGCCCAGGAGAGGTGATAGTCGGCGCGCGCGGCCTTGAACTTGTCGTGGAGCAGCTTGAAGAACGCGGTGACGAGTTCGCGGTTGGGGCCTTTGGTTTCGGTGTTTTCCTTGCCCCAAGTCTCGTCGTCGATGTTCACGCCGTCGAGGTTGTGCGCCTTTACGAAGTCGAGCAAGCCCTGGACGATCTCTTCCGCGTGCTTGGCGAGGTACTCCGAGCTGCCTTTCGCAGTGGTGCCCCAGGCGAGGACCGTGACCTTCACGCCATGCTGGTGGGCCTCCTCCACCAGTTTCTTGATGCGCTCCGGGGTAGTGCCCCAGCCGATCTCAACATTGCCGTCAGGCTTGAGCGTCACCGCGCGGAAGCAGATGTGCGTAAGCGCGCTCCAGTCGACGGCCTTGGTGCTCCAGTCCTCGTTGAGCTTGGGGTCCATATCGTGCGGGAACCAGGCGTAGGCCGTGCGCTTGGGCGCAGCCGGGGCGGACTCAGCAGACAAGGCCGACCCAAGTACGGAGAAAACCAGGAAACTGGCGAGGGCGAGGTTCGTATTCATAGTGTGCCGCCTTTCATGCAATGGGCTTGGGCGCGGCGATGCTCGCGCCTTCGGCCCGCGTGGCCTTGATGACGTCGCGCCGGGGCTGGAGATCGGCGCCTTGGATCAAATCGACGAGGCGCCGTACGGAGCGCCGTCCGAGTTCGTTGGCATCGAAGACTGCCGCCTCGAGTCTCACGCCACCGTGCAGGAGCCAGTTCCCCGCGGAGGCGGTGGCGGCGATGGAGAGGTCGCGCGGAACCGCAAGGCCGCGGCGCTGGGCGCATTCGGCGGCTGTAAGGGCAAGATTCCCATTGAAGGCCACGAGCGCGGTTACGCCTTCGCCCAGGAGCGTATCGATGCCCGAGGCGCCGGACTCGCCGAGATCGACGTCCACGTTCACCACCCAGGCCGGGCGCACCGGCAGGCCGGCGGCGCCCATGGCGTGGCGGTAGCCGGCCTCGCGTTCGGCCGCGGGCTGCCCGCGCGGGATGCGCACGAAGCCGATCTTCTGGTGGCCCAGGCCGATCAGGCGCAGAGTAAGTTCTCCCGCAGCGCCGGCGTTGTCGAAGGAAACGGAGTCGATGGGCAGCCCGGGGGCCTGGGCATCGGCCAGGACGACCGGCATTTTGAGGCTCTGGACCCGCGCGAGGAACTCTTCCACGGGTCCGGCCAGGACGATCAGGCCGTCGAAGCGACGTGGGTCGGCGAAGCGTTCGGCTTGGCCGGGGGCGCGGAGGTCGCTGCCGCGGTTGAGGACTAGCGAGTCGAGGTGTTCACCAAAGGCAGCTTCCTGGATCGCCCGCATAGCGTTCCAGAAGAAAGAGTCCTCGGCGATCTCAATGGGCAGGTTCGGCGGCAGGACGCCGAGCACCCCTGTCCGGACGGCCCGACTCCCCCCGCCGGCCTCGCGCCGGCCGGTAACAAACGTGCCCTTGCCCTTCTTGATCTCCAGGACGCCCAAGCGATTCAGTTCGGCGTAGGCTTGTCGGACGGTCTTGTCGGCGACGCCAAGCGTTCGGGAGAGCCACGGATAAGAGGGGAGCGGATCGCCCGGTTTAAACCGCCCAGCCTCGATGTGGGCCATTACACACTCTTGAATCTGCTGATAAAGTGGAATATGACTTGTCTTGGGGAGAGCCCACAAGCGCTTATTTTGAAGGGTGTTAACCATATATTTTGCACCTCCATTAACTTAGGTACATAGGTATCTACACCGTTTTTTCGCTTCGACAAGGCTGAAGTGGATTATTTCTGCGTGAGGCTTAAAACTCCCCAAGCAGTCTGGCGGCAAGGATGACGATTATGGCGCTGACGCGAAAGAGATTCGAGCGCATTGCCCAGACGGCCATTGAAGCCATACCGGATGAGTTCAAACCGTTCCTCGAGAACTGCGTGATCACCATTAAGGATCGTCCAAGCAAGGAACTGCTCCGCGAGATGGAAATCCCCGAAGACGATGGTCTTTACGGTCTCTATGAGGGCGCGCCGCTGACCGAACAGAACGAGGGCGATCCGCCCGACCTGCCGCCACGGATCACCCTCTTTTATGCATCGTTTGTAGAAGACTTCGAGACCGAGGACGAGATTATCCACGAGATCCAGACGACGGTGCTCCACGAGATTGGGCACCACTTCGGGCTGGACGAAGACCGGCTGGCGGAATTGGGGTACGAGTAGCGCCGTGTCCGGCTTCTGGGCTCACTTCAGGCTGATGGCGTACTCCCGGAACCCGTCTTTCAGGGTCCAGCGTACGCGGTAAGCACCGGCGGGGACCTCGGCATCCGGTTTCCAAGCCAGCACGAGGACGCCCTCGCGTCCGTCCGTGCCGCCGGGTGTCTTACCCGAGTAAATGGCGGCCACCTTCTTGGCGCCGCCGGCCGAATAAAGCGCTACCTCAAGTTCGCCCGCCACCAGACTCTTGCTGACCACCGACGCCCCCGTGCTGCGGTCAACCGCCGCCGGCAGGACGCAGGTCATGGAGAGTTGCGCGTTCGAGTTCATCGCGACCGTGAACTCGGTTGCGGGAAGATCGGCGTGCTTGCGGTCGAAGCTGGGCGGCGTGGCAAATTCGCCCTTGGCCAGTTCGCGGACGGTGGGATCGAAGTCGGCGAGGCTCTTCCACAGGCATCCGGCCAAGCGATCGAAATGCCCGTCCTTCGGGACTTTGATCTCGGGCATTGCGCCGAGCGCTGCCTTCCAGGCCGCGGCGTTCGAGTTCAGCCACTTGGGGTTCTGCTTGTCGCCGTTCCACATCACCTTCAGGTTGGTGTTGAGGATGCGCTGCATGTCCTGTTTGGAGAACGTGACGCCCGTGTGGTACGCCTCCACGATGTCCGCGACCTCGCCCGCCTGATAGTCGCGGTACGGATGCACATTCACCCAGTGGCAAAGGCTGTTGGGCGCGGCGGTATCAACGTCCCAGGAGCCCAGGGGTTCCCAGTAATTCCAGACGTAGTGGTCTTCGAAGAGGCTCATGCGGCTCTTGGTCGCGTTGAAGATGCGCAGCGCTTTCTCGCGATAAATCTTCTCGCCGGTGATTCGGAATAGGCGCAGCAGCGCGACGCCCATGGCCATGTTCTTGTTGAACGGGAGGCTCATGCGCGAGTTCTTCGCCGGAGACTTCTGAAACTCCTTCTGGTTGTCCGTCGAGAGGTATTGGTCCCAGGAGTAGTAGCCGCCGTACGGGCCGTCCTCGTACCATGTCCCGCGCTTGTCCCACTTCTCGATGAGCTCCCGCTTGGCGAGGTCCACGTAACGCTGCGCGTCTTTGCCGTACTTATCGGCCTGCGCCGAGTCGCCGCCCTTCAGGACCACCTCGGCGAACTCCAGCATCGGATTGAACAGGATCGCGTCGCCGATGTGGACATCGCAGACGTACTTCGCTTCGTAGATGTACGGCCCGACCCAGCCCTTGTAGCCGTCGGGCGAGGTGTGCAGCTTGCCGAGGAGCGCGTCGTAGTATTTCACTGCGGCATCGAGGAACGAAGTGTCCTTGGTCGCGCGGTACTTGCCGACGAACTCGGTCATGCCGTACGCCGCGTGCCAGCAGGCGCCCTCGCCGGTGATCGTACCCTCGCACTTCATCAGCGGATTTTGGAGCTGCTGCTTCAAGAGCCGCTCGGCCTCCGCGCCGCCGCCGGTCTCGGCAGCCAGCCGCCAAGCGCAGCCCGCCAGCACGAGAGTGCACACCACGAAGCATTGCATGCGGGAAACCTCCATGAGGTGGGCGGACGCCCTTGCCGAACTGACCTCTTAATAGTGCTCGACGGCTGAGTGTATCCTTCGATTCATACACGGTTCCTGGTCCGATTTACGGATATTTTATAGCGACATTAGCGCTAATAATTTAGAATGGTTGGATGCGCAACGTACGCATTGACAAGTCGCCATTGGTATAGATATGGCGAATTGAAGGATTGGTGTATGAAGTAGGTGCACGCTTGCTAATTAGGAGAATCTGAATGGCCGCACTCGCCACTAAGGAATCGCTTCAATACGGCCGGTCCCGGTTCGACTTTCCAGCGCCCGGAGGACAGGGCTTTGTCATCCTGCCTGACGCAAAGAAGGATGGTCCCGCGCGGCCTTGGCTCTGGTATGCACCGTCGTTCATCCAGGTCCCGTATCCCTTGCCGAAGCCGCTCCACGAATGGTACCTCAGCCGGCTGCTCGCGGCGGGCTTCGCGGTCGCAGGGGTGGACGTCGGTGAATCCTGGGGCAACCCTGCGGGAAGAGCCGTCTTCACGGAGTTCCACCGCACCGCGGTGAGTCATTTCAATCTGCGCCCGAAAGCCTGTCTACTCGCGCAGAGCCGCGGAGGCTTTATGCATTACAACTGGGCCGTCGAGCACCCTGACCGCGTAAGCCGCGTTGGCGCGATCTATCCCGCCTGCGACATCACGCGCCCTTCACGCTTGGAGACGCTTGGTGCAGCGTATGGCCTCTCGCCCGAGCAACTCCTCGGCCGCCTATCCGAGCACAACCCGGTCAGCCGGATTGCTCCACTGGCGGCGGCGCGAGTGCCGATCTATCACGTCCACGGCGACCGCGACGAACCCGTGCCGCTGGAGTCGAATTCGGGCACGCTCGTCCGCGCCTATCGGGAACTCGGCGGGCCCGCGGAACTCCTCGTCATCGAAGGCAAGGGGCACGAGGAAGTCCCGGAGTACTTCCAGTGCGAGCGGCTGCTCGAGTTCTTCATGGCTGAGCTGCGCGCTTAGATATCCTGAAATCGAACGCTCCACTCCGCTCGCCACACCTCTGTCTGCTGGCGCGTTCGTGAATTTCAACCAATCCGAACCGTATAAAATGCCCGAAACTCGGACGGAATCGCCGGGCTCCGCGTAAGCTTTAGGTGGAAGACGCGGAGGGACGGCCATGCGCTCGAACAGCCTGCTCGTCACTGGCGCGGCGGGGTTCCTGGGCTCGAAGATCACGCGGGAACTCGCCCAAGACCACGCGGTAACAGCCATCGACCATCGTTTGCCCAGCGCAGTGCTGCGCGCGGCGGCGCCGAACGTCCGCTGGGTGCAGGCGGATATCGCGGACGCGGAGGCGCTGCGGCGTGCGTTCGCGGAGCACGTCCGCGAGCACGGCGCGCCGGGATGGGTGATCCACCTGGCCGCGTTCTGGCACTTTGGCGGCGACCGGCCTCCCGAGTACGAGCGCACGAACATCCAGGGAACGAGATTGGTGCTGGAGGCTGCGGAACGGGCTGGAGCAGACGGGGAAAAGCCCCGCGTGCTCTTTGCGAGCAGCATGGGCGCGCTGGAGCCGCCGCCGCCCGGCGTGGTCATCACCGAACGCAGCCGCGAGTGGGCGGATATCCCCTACGGCGGCTCGAAGGCCGAAGGCGAGCGCATCGTCGAAGCCTTCGCGGCGCGCGTGCCGGCGGTCATCCTGCGCATCGGCGGGATCTTTACCGAGTGGTGCGAACTGCCGCCGCTCTGGAGCCTGATGCGGCTCTGGGGCGGGCGCGGCCTACAGGCGCGCGTGATGCCCGGCCAGGGGCGCTCGGGCTTCGCGTACCTGCACCGCGACGATCTGGCGCGCATGGTCCGGCGGATTCTCGAACGCAGCGAGCGCCTCTCGCGCTGCGAGACGCTGCTGGGTTCGAGCGCGGGCGTGACCACGCACGCGGAGATCTTCCCCATGCTGCGTGCAGAAGCGAACGATTCCGCTTCCGCGAACAGCGCTGCACGCGCGCTGCATGTGCCGAAGATGCTCGCGAAACTGGGCGTAGCGGCGCAGTGTGCGCTGGGAAAGATAACGGGGCGGATGCCCTTCGAGCGGCCCTGGATGCTGGACTACATCGACCGCCCGCTGGTCTGCGATCCCTCGCACACGTATCGGTTGCTCGATTGGTCGCCGACGCCGGGCTTAAGCTTGCTCGAACGTCTGCCGGAGATGCGCGCGCGCTTCACGCAGCGCCGCACCGAGTGGGATGCGCGCAATGAGCGGCGTAACGCCCGTGTGTATGCGTATGCGGAGGACTAAGAACTCAAGCCGTGCTTCACGAGAAACGCTTTCAGTTCCGGCCAGCGGCCGGTGTAGTGGTCGAATTCGCCGGGCTTGCAGGGGTGGACGCCGCCGAGGAGCTTTACGATCTCCTGCTCCCGTTCGGGCGCGGGCGGGAGTTGCGTCAGCGCGTAGGCCCAGACGAGTCGCACCGCGCGCATGTAGGTCTCGATCTGCCGGCCGGCCGCGACGCGCCAGTGCCGCCGGATCAGATCGTCGGCTTTATTGAACTCGTTCTTCCGGCAGAGGCAGAGCGCCTCCGCGAGCAGCAGGCTCTGCGAGTTCTCGCCGGCATCGGTCTCGCGGGCTTCTTCGAAGAGCGCCGGCGTCAGTTCGGGGCTGTTGAGGACGGCGTTGAGTTCGATCATGCGCGCCAACGTGTGCACGCGGATCTCCCGCAGGTCCGAGCGTCTGATCAGGCGCCCGGTCTTCGCGGGCAGCATCTGCAGGCCCTCCTCGAGCTTGTCGATGGCCGTCACCGGGTCGCCCTTCTTGAAATGGGCCGTGCCGATGGCCTGCAAGGTAAGCGCGCAGGATTGCGGGCGTTTGCGGACGGTCTCCAGCAGCGGGGTGAGTATCTCCAGCGCCGCGTCCGCATCGCCGGCGTTAAGGATGTGGACCGCCTTGTTGTACCGATCCAGCCAATTGACGACCGCCATGCCCGTGGATTTGGAGACGAACCAGAGAATCAGCGCGACCCCCGCGAGGAAGCCGGCCGCGAGACCCAGCAGGCCGAAGATCAGACCGCTTAAAATCTTGGGTGCGCTCGATCCCGTTGAACTCTGGGATCCGCCACTGTTCGAAGACGACCCGGCAACGATGGCTACCAGGATACCCAGAAAAATAAGGAGGAAGAACAGTTTCGATGCTTTGAATTCCGACTTCGCTTCGGACATGAACCGATCCTCCCGGAACTTGAATAGCCGCAGTCAATCCCTGGCTTTCCGAGGGTCGCGGAGGCGGGATATTCTGCCGATGTTTCTTCTCCTTGGCAAGTCGCCGACTTCTTCTTACTCTGCCCCACAACTTGAGCCAAGAAGGAGCGCGGAATGGGCAAGACGACGGAGACCGGTCTCTACGAGCGCGTGCAAGCCGCGGCGGACGCGATCCGCAAGCGCATCTGCCCGAAGCCGCCGCGCGCGGCGGTGGTGCTCGGCACGGGCCTGGGCGGGCTGGCCAAGCAGATCGACAAGGCGCAGGACCTCTCCTACCACGAGATCCCCCACTTCCCGGTCTCGACGGTGAAGAGCCACGCGGGCCGCGTCGTCTGCGGGCAACTCGGCGGGACGCCGGTGCTGGCCTTCGACGGTCGCTTCCATCTTTACGAAGGTTGGAACCTGGAGCAGGTGACGCTGCCGGTGCGCGTGGCGAAGGCGCTCGGCGCCAAGGCGCTCTTTCTTTCGGGCGCGTGCGGCGGCATGAACCCGCTGCATCAGAAAGGCGATCTGGTGCTGCTCGACGACCACATCAACCTGATGGGCGTAAACCCGCTCATCGGACCGAATGACGAGCGGCTTGGGCCCCGCTTCCCCGATATGTGCGCGCCGTACGACAAAGAATTGCTTGCGCGCGCCGAAGAACTCTGCCTGGAAGAGAAGATCCGCGCGCATCGCGGCGTGTACGTGGGCGTGACAGGGCCGTGTCTGGAGACGCGCGCGGAGTATCGCCTCCTGCGCGCGGCGGGAGCGGACGTGGTAGGCATGAGCACGGTGCCGGAAGTGATCACGGCGGTGCACGCGGGCTTGCGCGTCTTTGCGGCGAGCATCGTGACGGACCTGTGCCTGCCGGACGCGCTGCAGCCCGCGCATATCGACGAGATCATCGCCGCGGCGAATTCGGCGGAGCCCAAGCTGACGCGGCTGGTCGCGCGGCTGATTGGGGAACTGTAGATGACCGAACAGAAGGGAATTTGCCGCCAAGACGCCAAGCACGCCAAGAAACATTTCAATTCATCGGGATAGGTTTTCACACGGTTCAATACAGGAGAGAACGAAATTATGGCCGCGAAGAAAAAAACGCTCGTGGTTTCCACCAAGCTCTGGGTTCGCGCGTCGCCGGCCAAAGTCTGGGCGGCGCTGACTAACGAGCGCCAGTTAGCGCGCTGGTACACGAAGGCCGACAAGAACCAACTGCGCAAAGGCGGTAACTGGGGGTTCCGCGGCGGCCAGAGCACCGGGCGCGTGGTGGAACTGAAGCGCAACAAACGCTTCGTCCATACGCAGCAGGACGACCCGAAATGGCCCGTCATGAAACTGGATTACTCGATCGAAAAGGTCGGCAAGGTCTCGTGCCTGACAATCACGCACTCGGGCTTTGGCTCCAATAGACCGTTGAGGCAACATTGGGTGGGCGCATGGCCGTTCATCTCGCAGAATCTCAAGACGCTGCTCGAAACCGGCAAACCGATGTGGGAAGGGACCTGGGCCTAAAGCCGCGTGAGAGCCCTCCCGTCCATCACTTAATAAAAGCAACCACGGCCACGACGATGCCGGCCACGGAGGCCAGCAGGCCCACGACGGGGAAGATCTTCTTCTTGGACAGGAAGAAGAGCGACGTGAGCACCAGGCCGATCTCGATGAGGCCCTCGCCAATATCGTAGAAGAGCGCCTGGTCTTCGGCGTGCTTGGCTTCTTTGCCGCAGTGTTCGGCCTCCTCCTTGATCTTCTCAGTCTCCTCTTTGTAGCGTTCGGCGTCGCCCTTGAACTTCTCGATCTGTTTGTCGGTCGCCTCGCCCTTGGGCCCGATGAGCGTGACCATGTCCTTGCCGAACTCGGCGAGGGCCTGTCGGCCGCGCTTGGCCTGGTAGTAGGCCCACATGTCGTTCTGTTCGGACTTCTTCATGATGCCTTCGGTGTGGGCTCGATGCGCAAGGATCGTCGCCAGCGCCAGAAAGACGGCCAGGATGGCGGCTTGCAGGCCGGCCTTTCGGCCTTCGGGATCGTTCGCGTGGCCTTCTTCGTGATGACCGCCGTGTCCGGACATGGAGAACTCCTTTTATCGGTCGTATGCGCGTTTGCAGCGCGAAACGTTAGCGAGGGTTTTGCGGGTTGCAACAGCAAGGGCAGTCTCGCGCAAAGACGCTAAGGCGCTAAGAACGGACTATATAGGAAACGCAGTTCTTTGCGACTTAGCGTCTTTGCGCGAGACTTGACAACGCGGCCTTCCCGAGTTTAATCATCCATTCAGTGGAGAGTCGAGGTCGCCATGAACACGGCAGAGGTGCCATCGCCTATTAGCTCGGCCCGGGAATCGTCTCCCGCGGCCGGCGCGTTCTGATCGTTCACACGAACCCAACACGCGTCATGTACCACGGCCACGGGGGCTTGCCCTGTGGCCTTCTTGTTTTGTGCCGAGTCCTGAACCACGAACCTTGAACGCTAAACTGAGGAAATTATGCCCGCCTTCAAGCCCGTCGATGTCACCGAAGCCTTCCCGGCCATGGAGAGCCGCGTGCTCGCCTTCTGGAAGGAGAAGGACGTCTTCAAACAGTCCCTGGAACTGCGCGAGGGCGCGGCGACGTGGGTCTTCTTCGAAGGCCCGCCCACGGCCAACGGCAAGCCGCACCCCGGCCACGCGCTCACCCGCGTCGTGAAGGACCTCTTCCCGCGCTACAAGACCATGCGCGGCTTCCACGTTCCGCGCAAAGCTGGCTGGGACACGCACGGGCTGCCGGTCGAGATCGAGGTCGAGAAGGAACTGAAGATCAGCGGCAAGCAGGACATCGAGAAGTTCGGCGTAGAGCCGTTTGTGCGAAAGTGCATGGACTCCGTTTTTCGTTACACGAACGACTGGGAAGAGTTCACCGAGCGCCTCGGCTTCTGGCTGGACCTGAAGGACGCCTACGTCACGTACCACAAACCGTACGTCGAGAGCGTCTGGTGGTCGCTGAAGCAGCTCCACGAGAAGAACCTGCTCTATCAGGGCCACAAGATCCTGCCGTGGTGCCCGCGCTGTGGAACTGCGCTCTCCAGCCACGAAGTCGGCCTGGGCTACAAAGAGGTCGAGGACCCCTCGGTCTTCGTGACCTTCCGCACCGCCGGTGACTCCAAGGTCAGCTTCCTAGCCTGGACGACCACGCCCTGGACCCTGCCCAGCAACGCGGGGCTCGCGGTGAAGGCCGACACCGAGTACAGCCACGTCAAGGTCGGCGACGAGACGCTCATTATGGCCAGCGTGCTGGTCGAGAAGGTGATGGGCAAGATTCCGCACGAGGTCGTGAAGACCGAGATGGGTTTGGCGCTGGTGGGCCGCAGGTACCGGCCGCTCTTCGACTGGTGGAACGGGCGCGACGCTGAGGTCGCCGGCGCGTGGAAGGTCTGCGCGGCCGACTTCGTGACGCTGGACACGGGCTCCGGGATCGTGCACGTCGCCCCGGCCTTTGGCGCGGACGACTATAGCTTAGGGCAGAAGGAAGGCCTGCCGGTGATCCAGCTCGTCGATGCCGCGGGCAAGTTCACGCCCGAATGCGGTGCTTTCGCGGGCCGCTTCGTGAAGGACGCCGACAACGACATCGTGAAAGATCTGCGCGGTCGCGGCCTGCTGCTCAAGCGCGAGTCCTATAAGCACGACTATCCCTTCTGCTGGCGCTGCAACAGCCCGTTGATCTACTTCGCCCGGGCGGGCTGGTTCATCCGCACCACGCGCGAGATCAAGCGTGTGATCGAGAACAACAAGACGATCCAGTGGCTGCCCGAACACATCCGCGACGGGCGCTTCGGGAACTTCCTCGAGACCAACATCGACTGGGCGCTCTCGCGCGAGCGCTACTGGGGCACGCCGCTGCCGGTCTGGGTCTGCCAAGGCTGCAAGCACGAGCAGGCCATCGGGTCGTTCGACGAACTGAAAGCCCAGAAGAACCCGCGCGGGCTCGACGCCTTCGACAGGGCCAAAGCGAAGGACCCCACGCTGAACGACCACCTGCGCGTCCACAAGCCGTGGATCGACGAGGCGCAGTTCGACTGCTCTAAGTGCGGTGGGAACATGAAGCGCGTGAGCGAGGTCATCGACTGCTGGTACGACAGCGGCGCGATGCCGTTCGCGCAGTGGGGCTACCCGCACGCCGCAGGCAGCATGGACAAGTTCGAGAAGGCTTTTCCGGCGGACTTCATCAGCGAGGCCATCGACCAGACGCGCGGCTGGTTCTACTCGCTGCTGGCCGAATCGACGCTGCTCTTCGAGGGCGCCCGCCACCCGCACCCGTTCAAGGCCTGCGTGGTGCTGGGACACGTCTGCGACGAGAAGGGCGAGAAGATGTCCAAGAGCAAGGGGAACTACATCGACCCCATGCTCATCCTGCGCGAAGAAGGCGCGGATGCCTTGCGCTGGTTCTTCTATTCTTCCACCAACCCCTGGACCAGCGCGCGCTTCAGCCGCCCGAACGTGCGCGAGTCGCAGAAAGAGTTCCTGATCAAGCTGCGCAACGTGTACTCGTTCTTCACGATCTACGCGAACATCGACGGCTTCGACCCGAGCGCGGACCTGCCCGAGGAGGATCCGGAGCAGACCTCCGTGATCGAGAAATACCATCGCGGCGGCCGGCCGCTCGAATCGCGCGCGCTGATGGACCGCTGGATCCTCTCGGAACTGCACCAGTCCGTGAACATGGTCCGCCAGCGGCTCGACGATTACGACATCTACGGCGCGGCGGGGTACCTCAACGCGCTGGCGGAAAGCCTGAGCAACTGGTACGTGCAGCGTACGCGCGAGCGCTACTGGCGCTCGTGGCAGACGCCGGATCGTTCGTCGCCCGAAGACGTGGAAAAGCTCGACGCGTATTGGACGCTGTTTGAGTGCCTCGCCACGATTGCGCGCCTCGCCGCGCCGTTCGTGCCCTTCAGCTCCGAGGAGATGTGGCAGAACCTGGTGGTCGGTCCGATGGAAGGGAAGGGCGTCGTGCCCGAGAGCGTCCACCTGGCCGATTATCCGGTCACCGATCCGCATGCCGTGGACCGTGAACTGGCCGACGAAGTCGCGCTGGTGCGGGAGGTTGTAAGTCTAGGACGCAACGTGCGCGCAGCTCAGAAACGCAAGGTCCGTGTGCCGCTGGCCAAGCTGGTGCTCGTGTTGGCCGATCAAGCGCTGATCGACGTGGCAAAGAAGCACGAGGACGTTGTCAAGGATGCTCTGAACGTTAAGAAGGTGGAATACGCGCGCGTTGCGGACCAGTACGTCACCTACGAGCTCAAGCCGAACTTCAAGCTGATCGGCGCGAAGTACCGGGAGCTCGTGCCCGGCATCAAGAAGACGCTCTCCACCGCCAACGCG
The DNA here is from genome assembly GCA_016200135.1 of Planctomycetota bacterium. GTDB lineage: Bacteria > Planctomycetota > SZUA-567 > H5-PLA8 > H5-PLA8 > JACQFI01. The sequence goes on along the minus strand of JACQFI010000129.1, from coordinate 46,729 downwards.
GCGCACCTGAAGAACAAGATCGCCAACGACGGCTTCTGCGCGCTGTCCATCGACGGCAAGGAAGTCGAACTGACGCAAGAGGAAGTCGAGGTGACCATCGCGGCCAAGCCCGGCTACGCCGCCGCCGGCAGCCGGCAGGTGGTCGTGGTGCTGGATACGACGCTCACTCCGGAGCTGATCGAGGAGGGCTTGGCCCGCGAACTCGTCAGCCGCATCCAGAAACTGCGCGGAGACTTGGAACTCAAGTACGAACAGCGCGTCAAGCTGGCCTTGAACGGCAGCGAGAAGCTCCAGGCGGTGGCCGAAAAGTTCGGGGAGTACATCAAAGGCGAGACGCTCGCGACCGAACTTGTCTTCGGCGCTGCGCCTGCCGGCTGGAAGACGTCGGAAGAAGAGCTGAAGGAGGAAGGCGAGCGTTTCACCATCGCTTTGCACGAAACCTGAGCATTTTTTCGCTGTTGGAGAAAAAAATTATTCGAAGCTTTGCGGATATGTCCGCGCGCGTTGGCGCTTTTGTTTTGAAATTCTTGCAGCGGAGAAACCGAATCCGCATAATGAAAGCAAAGTTTTGGTTCACCATGTAGTTAGGAAGATATTCCGGTTTCTCGAACGGGTGAGAGATTGTGATGCACCTTCTGTGGTCGAGCTGCTTTCAAAAGAATGCACACCGTCGAATTTGCGCGCCGCGAGCGCGTCGTTTTAAACAAAACTGTTGTCTCCGCATCGGAGCCCGCTATAGTCTCCGCCCACTTCACGAGCGCCAATCGCTCGACCATGCACCAAATGTAGATTACCACGTGCGTGGCGCGCGCAGAGCGCTCGCGATGATGTTGAAAGGAGGATGGGATGCAAGATTTGATCAGTCCGACCCCGTTGGTGAAGAAGGAGCCGGTCAACGAAGTTGGAAAGAGCCGCGTCCGGATCGAGATCCAGATGAATGGCTACATTTTCATCTTTGGCGTGCCTTTGATGATCACGACGATCATCCTGGGCAGCATGATCGTCTTCTACTTCGTGGGTGGTTCCCGGCAGCAGGCGCAGGTTGCGTTGCCGATGCACGCACAGGCGCCGCAGGTGAGCACGGAAGAGGTCGTACAGCGCGTAATGAAGGAAGTTCCGGCGCTGGCCAAGGCGTTGGTTTCGCCCGTGAACGTCAACGTGCAACCGGCGGATGTCAAGGTTCCCGAGACCAAAGTGGTCTTGCCCGAGATGCAGCCGCGGGTCTACGTGACCTCCGCGCCGCAGGAAGCGCCCAACGTGAACGTGAGCGTGGCGGGCGGTGACGGCAAGTCGCAGACGGTCACGAAGGTCGTCGAGAAGATCGTGGAGAAGGAAGTCGCGATCTACGTGCCGACCGAAGACAAGGCGCAGATTACGATTAACGATCTGTTCCCGATTGCGGAACGCTTCGTGGGGGACTACTGCAAGAAGTGCAATCTGGACGTCGCCGCCGAGGACAGGAAGTGGATGGATGCGTGGAACAGCCGGGTGAAGGAAGAGGGCGACGAGCAGGTCCTGGCAAACCGCGTGCTAATCGAGAAGCGGGAAAGCTTTAACGTGGAAAAGGCCAAGCCTGAGCAGGTCGTCGAAGCCTGCCGTCTGATGCTGCGCTACCGCGACGCGAAACTTTCGTTGCCGACGGTCTTCAAAGAGAACGTGACCGCAGGCGCGCTCCTGAAGATCAAGCGCTACCTGGAGACCGGGATCGCGACCGCCGCTAACTCGGTCTCGCCCGCAAAGTTGGTTAAGAGCGAATAACAGAGAACTGTTATACCGTTTGAATAGGGGTGGCCGATCATGGCCACCCCTTTTTTTATCCACACAGTAGCCCCGCCATAAAGCTGAATTCGACCGCAGACGCACTTGGTTTCATGATTTTAAAACCAACGGATGAGGGTAGGCTAAGCCGGAGAGACCTGCGGCATTGCGTATAAACATAGCGTGGATTCTACTATGGCCGACCGTTCGAACCGCTCGCCGGAAAGTCCCGATCCCGAGCAGAAACTGCGCAACGAGCGGCAGTTCTCGGAAGCGATGATCGAGAGCATGCCGGGTATTCTCTATTTTTACGATGGGCAAGGCCGCTTCCTGCGCTGGAACCGGAACTTTGAGACGGTCTCGGGCTACTCTAGCGAAGAGATTGGCCGGATGCATCCGCTCGAATTCTTTAGCGGCGCAGACAAGGCGCGGGTGGAAGAACGTATCGCGGAAGTGTTTGCCCTAGGAGAATCCTCCGTTGAGGCCGCGTTCGTGGCGAAAGACGGCGCAGCCACCCCCTTTTTCTTTACAGGCCGGCGCGTGCTGTTCGAAGGCCGGCCCTGTCTGGTGGGCGTGGGCATCGACAACTCCGAACGCAAACGCGCCGAGATCCGGATTGAAGAGAGCGAGCGGAAATACCGCGAGCTGGTGGAAAACGCGAATAGCATCATCCTGCGCTGGAATGCCGCAGGCCGCATGACGTTCCTCAACGAGTTCGGCCAGCGGTTCTTTGGCTACTCCAGCGACGAGATCGTCGGCCGGCACGTTCTGGAGACCATCGTGCCGCCCACGGAAACTCAGGGCCGCGATTTGAAGCAGTTAATGGAGGAAATTTGCGCGGCGCCCGAATCGTTCGAGCAGAACATTAATGAAAACATCAAGCGCAATGGCGAGCGTGTGTGGATCGCCTGGACGAACCGGATCGTGCGCGATGCGCACGGACAGGTGGCGGAGATCCTGAGCATCGGCACCGACATTACCGGGCGGCGCAGGCTGGAAGAGCAGTTGCGGCAGTCCCAAAAGATGGACGCAGTCGGCCGCTTGGCGGGGGGCGTCGCGCACGATTTCAATAATCTGCTCACCATTATTTCTGGGTATAGCCAAATCCTGCTGCAGTCGAAAGCCGCCGACCCAAAGGCGCTTGAAAAGATCAAAGCCATAAGCGATGCCGCCGGCCGGGCCGCGACGCTGACGCGCCAGCTCCTTGGCTTCAGCCGCCAGAGCATTCTGCAACCCAAAATTCTCGATCTGAACGCGGTGGTCGCGGATACCGGAAAGATGCTGCGCAGGCTGATCGGCGAAGCCGTCCGCTTCACGACTGTACTGACGCCGAATTTAAGCAAAGTAAAAGTCGATCCCGGGCAACTGGATCAAGTGCTTATGAATCTGGCCGTCAATGCGCGGGACGCCATGATGCCTCAAGGCGGGCAATTGACGGTGGAGACCGGCAATGTCTTGCTCGACGGTCATTTCACCAGCACGCATCTTAAAGCCAAACTCGGTCCGCATGTCATGCTGGCGGTGAGCGATACCGGCTGCGGAATGAAAAAGGAGGTCCTGTCCCGAATCTTCGAACCCTTTTACACCACCAAGGGCGTGGGCAAAGGCACCGGGCTGGGCTTGTCGATGGTCTTGGGAATCGTCGAACAGAGCGGCGGATGCATCCATGTCTACAGCGAGCCGGGGCTCGGAACGACGTTCAAAATCTTCTTTCCGGCCGTGGCCGATGAGGCGGCCCAGGAGGCCGCCGCGCCCGCGATTTCAAACCTCCAGGGAACGGAGACGATTCTTCTCGTCGAAGACGAAGAATCCGTACGCGCACTAACAACCATGAGCCTGCAATCGCTGGGCTACAAGGTATTGGTGGCCGTCGATGGGAAAGACGCGTTGAGCGTCGCGCGCGCACAGGGCGATACGATCGACTTGGTCGTGACGGACGTGGTCATGCCCAACCTCGGCGGCCCCGAGATGGCCGCGCAACTCAAACCGCAATTCCCCCGCATGAAAGTGCTGTACATGAGCGGTTATACCGACGACGCGGTGGTGCGCCACGGCCTGCTGCAGGACACCTTGGCGTTATTACAGAAACCCTATACCCCCATTTCCCTCGCGCAGAAAGTACGCCAGGTTCTGGATACGAACCCGACGCAGCCAGCGCCGCCGCTTTGAACCGCCGATGCGCCTCGCACGCTCGTTCTGAACCCCAGACGGTTCAAAGCGCTTGTTGCGGCGTGTGAAAAACAGTAAAACTCCTCTGGGTCGGATGCCAATCTTAGAGCCCGGAAAGCGAGTCCCCATGCCGTCGCCGCTGGCGCGCGCACTTTTTCTATGGGCGCTGGCATGCGCCTTCACGGCCGGGCCGCTCTTCGCGGCCGAGACGTCCAAGAGCACGCCGCCCGAGGCCGCCGTGCCGCTCAAGCAGCCCGATAACCCGGCGGCTAAGCCCAACGCGCCGTTTCCCTGGCATTTCGCAGCGCCTAAAGCGTACGAAGTCGAACGCATCGAAGAGATCAAGACCAAGCTGAATGGCCGCGAGATCTGGTATAAAGGCCGGCTTCCCGCGAAAACCAACCTGACGGTGGTGCTGGCGGGCCCGGCCTCCGGTCCTTCGGGGCCCCGGCTGACCGTCGGCGTCTCAAAATTCCACCGGGAGATCGACGCGGAAGGCCCCGAGCGCACGCTGCGCTTCGATGCCTATGCCTACGACGAGCGTTCCGACGGAAAGCGGGTGAAGTACTTGAGTTCCGGCGCGGGGGCGGCCGACAAGCTGGGCTTGAAGCAGCTCGCGCAGACACCGTGGTACACGCTGGACGGCATTGCCGGCGCGTGGGGGGCAAGCACCGTTTCGGCGGAAGGTGAGGCTTGGCCCTTCGCCGATTCGCTCCGGCTCGACCGCGAGACGCTGCTCCTGTTGCCTGCTGCGAAGCTTGACGATTGGCCCAAGGACAAGCCACTGCATCAGTTGGCTGTGCTTCCGTTTCCAGCGCCGCTCTCCCCCGCGCCGACGGTGGAGGTGACGTACCGAATTCGGGATATCGCGGGTTCGGGTTCGGGGGCGGGTCGCGTCGCGAGCGTGGAGTTTTCCGGGAGCTGTGCCGCGACGGCGCACAAGACCGTCGAATGGGCGGGCATGGCGTTCCCGAATGCGGACGTGAGGTGCAGTGTGGGTGGGAGCCTCAAGATCGCGCTGGGCAGCCAGAGCCTGCTGGAGGCCCGCGTGAACATCCAGGTCGATGTCGCGAAGCCCGGCGCGGAACCCTTCGAGGCCCAATTCAAGTTGGAGAGTTCCTGGAAAGCGGTGAAGTAGAACGCACACGCCATGCGGTAGAATCGGCGTGCTAGAAAGAGACGAGCGAGGGTGGGGGACGCGTGAAGAACCTGCGGCTGGCGGTGCTCCTAAGCGGTTCCGGTACGACGCTGGAGAACTTCTTTGTTCTAAAAGAACAGGGCAAGCTGCCCGCCGAGGTCGCGCTGGTGATCGGCAGCCGGCCGGACGCCTATGGCCTGAAGCGCGCCAAGGCGCGTGGCGTGCCGACGGCGGTGGTCGAGCGCAAGAGGTTCGTGCTGCCCGAAGAGTTCTCCGAGGCGATCTTTGCCGCGCTCGAGCCCGTCAAGCCGGACCTGGTGTGCCTTGCGGGGTTCCTCTCGCTGTTAAAGATTCCACCCGCCTACGAGCACCGCGTGATCAACATCCACCCGGCCCTCCTGCCGAGCTTCGGCGGCAAGGGCTACTACGGCAACAAGGTCCACGAGGCGGTACTCAAGGCCGGCTGCAAGGTGGCTGGCTGTACGGTTCATTTTGTGGATAACGAGTACGATCACGGGCCCATCATCGCCCAACGCTCCGTTCCGGTCCTGGAAAGCGATTCAACCGAGCGCCTTGCGCAGCGGGTTCAAGAGGCGGAACGTGAGGTATATCCCGAGGTTATCCGGCTCTTTGCAGCAGGTCGCCTTAAGGTTGAAGGCCGCAAGGTTCGAATTCTTCCTGAGTAGCCGGTAGTCCGCCAAACTACCAAAGTTGTGCATTATCCATGTAGCCCTTCCAGTCACACTACAGGCTGGAGGTTGCATGGAATCCCTTTGTGCACTTCCTTCAGAACTGCTTACTTGACAACCGATACATGAGTGTTAGATTTTAGGTGCTTGCACATAGTGCAAATGAGGTAGTGGCTTCTGGTTGGGCGATCGAACCGAAAAAAGTTAAGGCGCGCGCGTCTGGAAGAAGCGCAAACCGAGAGTCGAGGCCGAATGGTCACACTGGAAGAACTGCTGCGGATCATGATGGAACGGCGTTCGTCGGACTTGCATATCAGCGCGGGTTCGCCGCCGCGTATTCGCATCGACGGCGCGCTGGTGCCGCTCGAGTACGACATCCTCGATTCCGAGATGACGCAGAAGCTGGTTTATTCGATCCTGGACAACGAGCAGATCGCGAAGTTCGAATCCGAGAAGGAGCTCGACATGAGCTTCGGCATCTCGGGGATCGGGCGCTTCCGCGTGAACGTCTTCTACCAGCGCGGCGCGGTCGGGACGGCCATTCGGGTGATTCCCTACGAGATCGCGACGTTCGAACAGTTGGGCGTGCCGTCGCAGGTCTGCATCGGCCTCTGCGACCTGCCCAAGGGCCTGATCCTGGTGACCGGCGCGACGGGTTCGGGCAAATCCACGACGCTCGCGGCCATGATCGATCATATCAATACGAACGGCCAGTACCACATCATCACCATCGAAGATCCCATCGAGTTCGTGCACCGGAACAAGCAGTGCCTGGTGAACCAGCGTGAAGTCGGTCCCGATACGCGCAGTTTCGCGCAGGCGCTGAAGCACGTGCTGCGCCAGGACCCGGACGTCGTGCTGATCGGCGAAATGCGCGACAAAGAAACGATCGAGTTGGGCCTGACGCTGGCCGAGACCGGCCATTTGACCTTCGCCACGCTGCACACGTCGAACTGCGTGCAGACGATCAACCGCATCATCGACGTCTTTCCGGCCGAGCAGCAGAACCAGATTCGTACGCAGCTCTCGTTCGTGCTGGAAGGCGTCTTCTGCCAGCAACTGCTGCCGCTGGCGCAGGGCAAGGGGCGCGTGCTGTGCGCTGAGATCATGCTCCCGAGCGACGCGATCCGGGCGAACATCCGCGACGACAAGGTCCACCAGATCTACTCGTCGATCCAGACCGGCGGCAAGTTGGGCATGAAGACGATGAACCAGTCGCTCTTCGACCTGTACCGCACGGGCAAGATCACCAACAAGGATGCGTTCGGCTATTCGCACAATCCGGAAGACCTCAAGAAGATGTTCGAGAAGGGCTAGGCCTTTTCCGGCGCGGGGGCGTACCCGCGCAGGCAGATGGAGTTCAGAGGGTCGAACCGTGGCGCGTGTAACGCGAATGACCAAGCGGCGCCTGGGCGAGCTGTTGCGCGCCGAGGGGCTGGTTACGGAGGATCAGGTTAAGCTGGCGCTGGTGGAACAGCGCAAGTCGAACCTTTTCCTGGGCGAGGCCCTGGTCAAGCTTGGGTTCGTCACCGAAGACGCGATCGCCTCCACGATCTCTCAGCAGTTCGGGCTGCCCTACATCTCCATCGAGCAGTACAACATCGGGAAGAATATCTTCGACCTGTTCCCGGAATCCATTCTGCGCGAGTACCAGTTCCTGCCCATCGACAAGATCGGCAATGTGCTGGTGATCGTCGGTTCGGGCCTGATGAACCACGACGTGCTGGACGAACTGGAACGCCTGAGCGGCTGCCGGGTCTGCCAGTACGTGGGCACGTGGAAGGACATCTACGAGTCGATTCAGAAGAACTTCAAGGACCGCAAGAAGGAAGAGGGCAAGCCCGCGGACGAACTCTCGAGCCTTGGCAACCTGCTGCTCAACAACGAAGTGGCGGCTCCTGCCGCCGCGAAAGCGCCCACCGCGGGGAAGGCTGCCGCTGCGAAAGCACCCGCCGAAGAAGCGAACGATATGGCCGCCGCGGTGAACGCGGTGACGGGCTCCTCGTCTTCGGTGCTGGAAGAGGCGCTGGCGGCGGTGGAAGGTTCGCTGAAAGCGCCTGTGAAGCCCGCGCCCGTGAAAGCTCCGGTGGTGCAGCAGGCCGCGCCCGCAGCGGGAGCGCCAACGGGTTCGTCCTCCGCGCGCTTGCCCTCCACGGGCGCCAGCGGCAGGATCTCGGCGTTCGCGGGTGGCAAGCCGCCGGCGGGCGCTTCGGGGCTCAAGAAATCGATTCCCGGCAGTCCGGCGGGCGGTACGGCGGCGACGCCGGATGAGAAACAAGAAAGCGCGAAGAAACCCGGAGAGAGCGGAACGGCCGCGGCTCCCGGAGTGCCGAAGGGCGGTCTGCTCGGATTCCTGAAGAAGTAGGAGCATTGAACCCATGGCCAAGTTCGACAAGAAGCTGAGCGCGATCCTGACCAAGTGCAGCTTGCTGACCGAAGAGCAGAAGGAAAACCTGCTCGTCGAGTCGGAGCGCAACAATCAGTCGCTGACCGAGGCCATCCTGGACAAGAAGATCTGCCTGGAAGACGACATCGTCTCGGCGATCTCTTCCGAGATGAATCTGCACCCGATCAACCTGGATAAGGTAAAACCCAATCCGATGGCTTTGGAGAAGCTCACTGAGGAGCAATGCAAATCGTACCAAGTGCTGCCGATCTCGAAGCTGGGCAAGATTCTGACCGTAGCCGTGGCCAACCCGTTCGACGTGCTGATCCTGGACGACGTCAAGATCGTGACGGGCTGCGAGATCGTCCCGGTGATCTCCACCGACGTGGCGCTCAAGAAAGCCATCAAGAACGCCTTCACGGAAGAAGTGGACACCGGCGAGCAGATGGACCAGTTGCTCTCGGGCACCGACAGCACCGGCGACCTGCAACTGACTGAGGCGGCGGAAGACGACGAACTGGACCTGTCCGCGGACTTGAAGTCGGAAGGCTCGCCCGTTGTGAAGCTGGTGAACCTGCTGATCATGCAGGCGATCGAGCAGAAGGCGTCCGACATTCACATCGAGCCCTTCGAGCGGAAGCTGCGCGTACGGTACCGCATCGACGGTGCCTGCCAGGAAGCGGTCTCGCCCCCGAAAAAATTGCACCCCGCCATCGTCTCGCGTATCAAGATCATGGCGAGCATGGACATCGCGGAAAGGCGCAAGCCCCAGGACGGCAAGTACCAGATGCGCGTAAAGGGCCGGCAAGTGGACTTCCGCGTATCCATCCTGCCGATGGTCCATGGCGAGAAAGTGTGTATTCGTATCCTGGACTCCTCCGGCCTCTCGCTCTCGCTCGAAAGCCTGGGCTTCGAGAAGCAGGCGCTGGAAGACTTCAAGTGGGCGGTCAAGCAGCCGTACGGAATGTTGCTGGTCACCGGACCGACGGGCTCTGGCAAGTCCACGACGCTGTACTCGTCGGTGCGCGAAGTGCTGAGCATCGAAGACAACATTACGACCGTCGAAGACCCCGTCGAATATCAGTTGGACGGCGTGAACCAGGTGCCGGTGAGCGAGAAGCGCGGGCTGACCTTTGCCGCGGCCCTGCGCTCGATCCTGCGCCAGGACCCCGACACGGTGATGATCGGCGAAATCCGCGATAAGGAGACCGCGGAGATCGCGGTCAAGGCCGCCTTGACCGGCCACTTGGTGCTCTCTACGCTGCACACGAACGACGCACCGAGCACGATTACGCGTCTCGTGGACATGGGTATCGACCCGTTCATGGTGGCGAGTTCCGTGATCATGGTCGCGGCGCAGCGTCTGTTGCGTAAGCTGTGCCTGGAATGCCGCGAGAAGTACGTTCCGCCGCGGGAGCGCCTGCTGGAAGTGGGCATCAAGGAAGACGAGATCGAGTCCGGACAGTTCCACCGGGCCAAGGGTTGCGGGCGCTGCAACGCAGGCTACAAGGGCCGCTTCGCGATCCTGGAAACGATGCGCATGCGTGAAGATATCCGGCGCGTGGTGATCGGCGGCGGTTCGGCGCTGGATATCCGCGGCAAGGCGCTCGAACAGGATATGATCACGCTGCGCCGCTGCGCGCTGCTGAATTCGACCCGTGGAAAGACCTCGATCGAAGAAGTGCTGGCGATGACGCAAGACGAAGTCTAACCGAACCGCGACGGCTGGAGACTAGAGATGGCAACTTCACCTGCGACCCAAGAAGCAACCCGCGCCGCCGGTCCGGCGGGCAAGGCGGCCTCCATGCCCGGCAAGGGAGAGGCCAAGAAGAGCCCTTGGAATATCAATATCGGCGGCAACAAGCCGCGAATCGGCGGCGAAGGTCTGGCGATCTTCACGCGCCAGTTCTCGACGATGATCGGCGCGGGCATCCCCGTACTCGAGTGTCTGGACATTCTGGAAGAGCAGGCTGAAGACCCTGGGTTCAAGCTGGTATGCCAGAAAATCATCGAAGACGTGCGCAGCGGCTCCGATTTGAGCCAGGCCCTGGGCAAGCATACGATCGTTTTCGACCGCATCTACGTGAACATGATTAAGGCCGGCGAAGCGTCCGGCCAGCTCGACACGATCCTCAAGCGCTTGGCCGAGTACATGGAATCGACGGAACAGTTGAAGCGCGAGATCAAAGGCGCCATGACCTACCCGGTGGTTTCGCTGGTCATGATCTTGGGCATCACGGTCTTCCTGCTCGTGTTCATCATCCCTAAGTTCCAAGGCATCTTCGAAGCGTTGAAAGTCGACTTGCCTCTGCCGACGCGCATCGTGCTGATGATCAGCTCCATTCTGACCAAGTATTTCATTCACACGGCCATGATTATAGTGGGCATCTTCCTGCTGATTAAATGGTGGAAGTCCACGGATTCGGGCGGATACACTTGGGACCGGATGATGCTCAAGATGCCGGTCTTCGGCGAACTGATGCAGAAGATTGCGCTCTCGCGTTTCTCGAAAACCTTCGCCACGCTGCTGCGCTCGGGCGTCCCCATTCTGGGCGCGCTGGAAATCGTATCCGCGACGGCGGGTAACCGCGTGGTCGAAGAGGCCGTGGCCAACGCGCGCGAATCGATTCGCCAAGGCGAAAACCTGGCCAAGCCGCTGGCGGATTCGCCCGTCTTTCCGCCGATGGTGGTGCGCATGATCGCGATCGGCGAAAAGTCCGGCGCGTTGGAACAACTGCTGGAGAAGATCTCGGAATTCTACGATCAACAGGTCGAGGCCATGGTCGAGTCGCTGACTTCGTTGATCGAGCCCTTGATGATCGGCGTCATGGGTGTCATCGTAGGCGGCATCGTGCTGTCGGTCTTCCTGCCTATCTTCAAGATCCAGGAGGCCTTGCGCAGGAAGTAACCGCGGGCGAACATCCTGGCGAACAGGTTGCGATCCCGGCCGGGATCAACGGGTTTCCCGGCCGGATCCTTATCCCTATAGAACTCGGCCTACCTCCAGGGAGATTCCTTGGGTGCTTGAAACATTGGTTGAAAGCCATCAGCGCACGATACGGGGCAACCGTACGCTGATCGTCTTGCGTCTTCTCTTTGCAACCATCTCGCTCGCCATTCTGCTCATGCAGGAATCGAACGCCACCCGCATGCCCGGAGTCTTTCGGCATGTCTTGACCAGCGGAGGCGAGGTCACGGCGCTGGCCTATTCCGCAGACGGAAAACTTCTGCTTTCCGGCGGCAGCGACGCGACGTTGCGGGAATGGGACGCGGACTCTGAAGCCGACCGGCTGGGCGCGCTGGAAGGTCACGGCGACATCATTCGGACTATCGAACTGAGCCCGGACGGCAAGCGCATCGCTTCCGCCGGCGACGACAAGACGGCGCGCGTCTTCCAGGTGGACGGTGGAAAGCTCCTGACGACGATATCCATGCGCGACCACGGCGTGCGGAGCGTGGCTTGGTCGGCGGACGGCCAGCGTCTACTGACCTGCGGAGGCGAGAGCGGTTTGCGGGTTTGGGATGCCGGGTCCGGGACGAGCCTCCGCGAGGCCGGCGAGGAGGCCAAAAGTCTGGTCTTTGCCGCTTTCCTGCCCGGAGATGCGAGCGTGGTCACGGTCAGCCAGGATGGTTTGGTACGGTTCTGGAATACCGGCACGCTCAAGCCCGAGAGCGAGGAACTGGCCTCTCCCGTCCGCATGGCCAATGCGGCCGCGGTCTCCCCCGATCGCCACTGGCTTGTGGTGGCGGGCCGCTCGATCGGGCTCATGGATCTTCAGAAACGCGCCTTTGTGCGCTTTACCGAAGTGCCCGATGGGCACGCCAATGCCATCGCCTTTGCGCAGGACAATCTTCACTTCATAACCGGCGGCAGCGACCGCAAACTCACCCTGTGGAGCGTGGAAAAGGCCCGGGAACTGTACGTTTTTGGCGAGCATACGGACGAGGTCCTTGCCGTGGCGCTGACCCCGGATGCCGCGCGCGCCGCCAGCGGGACCGGCGACAAACTGATCCATGTGTGGGACACGCGGTCCGGCGCGGAGTTGGCCACGCTCGTCGGCCACAAAGCGGCGTTGCGGGGTTCTTATTGGCAGGCGGACGTACGCGCGCGCAAGGCCGCGCCGGCGGTGCCGCTCTATTGGCGCCCGCAGGGCCTGGTGGTGATCATCGTCCTGCTCCTGACCATCCTGTACATCATCGCGCTGCGCAATCCGCAGACGGCGTCGAAGCTGGCGCACTTGCAGATTCTGGTCGATGTCGGACTGATCTCGGCGCTCGTCTATCATACCGGCGGCGTGGACAGCCCGTTCGTGACGCTCTATCTCGTTTCCATCGTGGCCGCGGCGTTCGTGCTCTCCTGGCGTGGCGCGCTGCTGGTGGCGGCGTGCGCGGCGACTTTTTTCAGCCTGCTGACCTTGCTGTATGGCCTTGGGCAGATCCCCGATACCTACCTGATTCAGATGACGGATGCCCAGATGCGGAAATTCCGCACGATGGCCCTGCTCGACTACGTGCGCCTGCTGCTGCTCCCGATCTGCGCGTTCTTTCTCGTGGCGGTGCTGGCCGGTAACCTCTCACAACGGCTGGCCGTGGCGCGGCTGCTGCATCACGAGGTCCTGGAAGGCATCGGCGAAGGCATTCTGGTGGCCAGCCCCGACCGCAAACTGCTCTACCACAACCAGGAACTGCGCAAACTCCTGATGACGGACCAGGACCTCGCCGGCAAGCCGGTGCGGGAACTGCTGGGCGAGACCGTGGACGACAACGCGGCCAAGGCGCTGGCGGAAGTCTCGGGCCGGCGCCTGGAGATCTCCCACCGCCGCCCGGACGGGATGATCATTCCCTTTGAAGTCCGGCTGATTCCGGTGCTGGAGCAGGACGGGCAGATCCGCGGCATCATCGTGGTGCTCGACGACATCACCGCCGAAAAGAAGATGGAGGAGTTCTTCAAGCACAAGGAACGCATCGACGCGATGGGGCAGATCTCGGCGACGATCGCGCACGAGATTCGCAATCCGCTGGCCTCCATTCGCGGCGCGGTGCAGGAGATCGCGCGGTCGGTGGAGATTCCCGAGAGCAAGAAGATCCTGATCGACATCGTGCTCTCGGAGTCCGACCGGCTGGACCAGATCATCACGGACTTCCTGCGCTACGCGCGCACGCGTCCGCCGAAACTGGCGCCGGTGGATATCGCGCAGATCCTGGCGGACCTGCGCATGATGCTGATCGCGCGGCCGGAAGCAAAGGACATCGAGATTCGCATCGAGGAGCCCGAGGAAGTGAAGTCGTTCCTGGCCGACGCCGAGCAACTCCGCCAGATCTTCCTCAACCTGGGCGTCAATGCGTTGCAGGCGCTCGACGGCTGCGCCGATAAAAAGGTTGCGATCCGGCTGAAGCCGCAATACCTGCATCAGGTCCAGCATATGGACCCCAAAGCCGTGTCGGGGCGCGTGGATCGGCCGGGCGTCTGTATCGAGATTTCCGACACCGGCCACGGAATGCCGGAGGACGTTCGCGGGCAGATCTTCGAACCCTTCTTCACCACCAAGCCGAGCGGGACCGGCCTGGGCCTGGCGATCGTCGCGCGCATCGTCCAGGCGCACGAAGGCATGATCCATGTCGAGAGCCGGCAAGGGAGGGGGACGACGTTCTCCGTCTGGCTGCCCACGGACCGGGCGGCGGAGAACACCGCAGACACGGAAAAAGCGGGAGCGGCGCACAACAGGGTATGAGTTCCAGGACGAGCGCAACCACCGCGGTACCCGAGAACAGCGCCCCAGGGCGCAAAGGCCGCGTCATCGTGCTCGACGACGAGCAGGGGATGCAGCGCCTGTTGAAACTCATCCTGGAAAGCGAAGGCTACGAAGTCCGCGGAACCGACGACGGCCGGCTGGCGCTCGAGTGGGCGGCCGAAGGCTGCGACCTGGTGGTGCAGGACCTGCGCATGCCCAAGATGGACGGGCTGACGTTCCTGAAGCTTCTCAAGGAAAAGCACCCCGGCATTCTTTCCATCGTGGTTACCGCGTTCGGAACGTGGGAGACCTCGGTCGAGGCCATGCGCCTGGGGGCCTACAGCCACCTTTCCAAGCCGTTCGATACCGAAGAGATCCGCCAGTTGGTTGCGCGCGCGCTGGAGCGCAAACGGATCACGGAACGTTCTCCGGCCTCGGACGACCGCGATGCGCTGGAAATGGTGGGCCATTCGTCCTCGATGAACGCGGTGGCGGGCCTGATCAAGCGCATTGCGCCGACGGACTCGACGGTGCTGATCACGGGCGAGAGCGGCACGGGCAAGGAATTGGTCGCGCGCGCGATCCACGACCACTCGCTGCGGATGAAAGGGCCCTTCGTGCCGGTGAACTGCGGCGCCTTCACCGAGACGCTGCTGGAGTCCGAGCTTTTCGGCCACGTTAAAGGCGCGTTCACGCACGCCATCGCCGACCGCAAGGGCCTCTTCGACAGCGCGGACCTGGGCACGCTCTTCCTCGACGAGATCGGCGAGATGAGCCCGCTCATGCAGGTGAAACTCCTGCGCGTGCTCGAGACGCGCGCCTTCAAGCCCGTGGGCGGCAACCGGGAACTCAAGGCGGACGTGCGCATCATCGCCGCGACCAACCGGCATTTAGGGCAGATGGTGACCGAAGGCAATTTCCGCGAGGACCTGTTCCATCGCCTGAACGTGATTCCCATCGCGCTGCCGCCGCTGCGGGAGCGGCGCGAAGACGTGCCCATGCTGGCCGGCCACTTCCTGGCGCGCTACTCGAAGCGCATGGGCAAACAGGTCTCCGGCATCGATGAAGGGGCCCTGCGGAAGCTGATAGAGTACCACTGGCCGGGCAACGTGCGCGAACTGGAAAACACCATCGAACGCGCCGTGGCGCTCTGTCCGAAAGAACGCATTGAAGAGAGCGACGTTGTAGGGCCGATGTCGATCGCCTCCAGTTCGGGCCGCACGTCGGCCCAAGCGCTGGTCGCGGGGGCGTTCGCGCCATCCCCGTCGAGCATGGCGGGCCATGCGGCTGCGCCCGCGGCGGGGGCCGCCTATTCCGCTTCGGCGGGCCAAGCCTCCCCACCGCATTCCGGCGGACCGGCGCCGGCGCTCCCCGCCTCGGGGTTCGACCTGGAGCGGCACCTGATCGAGCAGGAGCGCGCCTATATCATCCAGGCGCTGGAGCGCACCGACTGGAATCTCACGGAGGCTGCGAAACTTCTGGGCATGACCTTCCGTTCGATCCGCTACCGGGTCTCTAAACTGGGCATCGAGAGGCCGGCCAAATGAAGCATTGTGTGAATGCCGGGCTTTACCTGGGAGTCATCTTCGCGCTATTCGCGGCCGGAACTGGCGCGGAAGAACCGAAGGTGATTCCGGCCGTCCCCAAGGGTCCGCCGAGCGCCGCGCCGGCCAAGGCGGAATACTTCTGGAAGGCCAAGACGATTTATCGCTTCCAGTACCAGAAGATCGTCGCGGTGACGCGTGTGAGCGAATCGGACGCGAAGCCCACGCCGCGCACGACGGAATTTAACGGCGTGCTCGTGCTGGATGTCGAGAGCGTCGGGGAGGACGGCATGGCGACAGCCGTGCTGCGCTTCGATAATCCGCGCATCCTGATGGCGCCGCTACCGGTGTTGGACGTTGAAAAAGGCCAGGTTGACACCACGAAGGACTACAACCAGGTGCTCTCCCTGGCCATGAACGAGACCTTGCGCGAGATTCGCTGGAAGGTGACTGTGAGCAAGGACGGGACGGTGGCCGTGCTCGGGCGCACGCCCGAAAAACTGGGCGATGTTCTGCAGAAAATCTCCACCGCCGGTTCCTGGCGCAAGAAGGTGATGCAGGACCTCTTCACGTTCATGGAAAACCACCTTAAGCTCGGCGCTTCGGGCCGGGATGAGGAACTGTTCTTTCGGACCGGTTCTTCGGCCGCGTCGCCGGCGCCCGCTGAAGGGTTCGATGCGCTCAGACCGCTGCGCGCCCTTGGCGCGGCCAAGGGCAAGGAAGAGGACCGGATCGAGTTGCCGTCGGAGCGCGTGATGCCGAAGACGGCGGAGCCCGATAAGCCCATCGAGATCTCAAACCTCGACCCGGACGAACCGCCGATCTTCATGGTTCCCGGCAAAGTGGAGAATTCGGCGGGACAGGCGGTCTTTGACGCCAAATTGGGCATGCTGGACAAGGCGGCGGAGAAGTACATGGTGAACATGACGCTGCGGATCGAGGCCAAGAAAAACCGCCTTGAAGTGGCGCAGCAGGTGCAAGTCGAATACCGGCTCACCCGGCTGGCGCCCGCGATCCGGACGAACGAGCCCGCCGAGGATGCGCAGCCGTAGAGTCCGCCGCGGATTTCACGTTGGCGGGAGCACGCAAGTCTTCTAATCTGGCGCAGCGTGAGCGGCCGTTCCAGATGCGCAACAAAGGGTGCACTCGGCATGTCGAAAGCGTTGAACGGCGACCTGATGATCTCGATCTCCGGCGTGCGGGGGATCGTGGGCCAGAGCCTGACGCCGGAACTCGTGGCCCGTCTCGGCCAGGCGTTCGGAACGTATCTGCGTTCTGGCCGCGTGGTGGTCGGGCGCGACACGCGGGTCTCGGGCGAGATGGTCAAACACGCGGTGCTGAGCGGGCTGATCTCGGCCGGCTGCGCCGTGCTGGACATCGGCGTGGTGGCGACGCCCACCGCGACGCTGATGATCGAACAGCTCAAGGCCGATGGCGGAGTGGTGATCTCGGCGAGCCACAATCCCGTGGAGTGGAACGCGCTCAAGTTCTTCCGCGCGGACGGCGTATACCTGAACGCCCAGGAAGGCCGCGACCTGCTCAACATTTACTACGGCGGCGACTTCGTCAAAAAGCCTTGGGACGGCCTGAAGCCCGTGGAACAGGTAAGCGACGCGGAGACGCATCACGTCGAGAAGGTGCTCTCGATCCTGGACGTCGAAAAAATCAAAGCCCGCAAGTTCCGCGTGGCGCTGGACTGCTGCAACGGCGCGGGCGTGGGCGTCTCGCTGCGGCTTCTGCGCTCGCTGGGCTGCCAGGTCGAACCGATTCACTGCACGCCGGACGGGCTCTTCCCGCACACGCCCGAGCCCAATTTCGTCAATCTGCAGGATCTCTGCCGCTTCACGCGCGAACGCGGCGCGGACGTGGGCTTTGCCACCGACCCCGACGCGGACCGGATCGCGGTCGTGGCGGAGACCGGCGAGTTTCTGGGCGAGGAACTGAGCCTGGCGCTCTCCGCGCAATACGCGCTGCGCAAACGCAACGTGAAGAACGGGGTGGTGGTGATCAACATGTCCACCAGCCGCGTGAGCGAAGACGTGGCGCGTGCGGCCGGCTGCCGGATCGAACGTACCGCCGTGGGCGAAGTGAACGTCGCGGAGCGCATGGAAGAACTGCAGGCGGCGTTCGGCGGCGAAGGCAACGGCGGCGTGATCGATCCCCAGATTCACTACGGGCGGGACGCCATCGTGGGCATGGGCCTGATCCTGGAGTACCTCGCCGACTGCGATAGGACCATCGGCCAGCTTGCGGCGGCCCTGCCCAAGTGGCACATGATTAAATCCAAGCTCGACGCGCCCGTGGCCCAGAGCCGCGAGGTCATCCGCCACCTGAAGCTGAATCCCGGCCACGCGCGCGTGAACACCGAAGACGGCCTGCGCCTGGATTGGGAAGACCGATGGGTGCACCTGCGGGCCTCAAACACGGAGCCCGTGCTGCGCATCATCGCCGAAGCGCGGAGCGAGTCCGCCGCGCAGGCGCTCATCGACGAATACACGCAGATCGTCAAGAACCTCGTAAAAGGTTAAGCGGCGCCGGCGGCGCGCGGGACGATACCCTTTAGCGGAGGCGGGGCGCGCATGACGCAAGAACAGCAGAGTGCACCCTATCGCGGCGGCATCGGCCCCATTCCGTCGGCGGGTGAGGCGGCGGGACTGACGCCGGACGAAAAACTGTGGGGCATGCTGGCCCATCTGCTGGTCTTCATCGGTTATGTGGGTGTGCCGTTCGCGACGCTCGTGGGTCCCGCGATCGCCTATTTCGTCCAGAAGGACAAATCGAAGTACGTGCGCTTCCACGCGCTCCAATCGTTCGCGTTTCAATTGATCGTTTTGGCGGTCTGCGCGGTGCTTGCGGTGCCCTTCTACTTCCTGGTGTTTATTACTGGAGGTCTGGCCGCTCTGATCTTCTGGCCCCTGGCCGGACTGGTGTGGCTGGGATTTGTAATCTATGTGCTCTACATGGGCATCAAGGCGAATCACGGCGAGATGCTCATGTATGTGCTCGTGGGTTCCTGGGTACACCGCAAGGTGTACACCGAGGACTGGAAGCCGCTCTAGCGGCGCAGCGCAAGGAACGAGGCGAACGAACGGCATGTGCGGGATCGTCGGTTACACCGGATCGGGACGCGCGGTCGATTTCGTGCTAGCGGGGCTCGAGAAGCTCGAGTACCGCGGGTACGACTCGGCGGGCATCGCCTACCTGGACGGCGGCGAACTGAGGATCGTGCGCGCCGTCGGTCGCGTGGATGACCTGCGCAAGAAGATCCCGGCCGAGGCCGCGCGCGCGCATTGCGCCATCGGCCACACGCGCTGGGCCACGCACGGGCGCCCCACCGAGATCAACGCGCATCCTCATTGCGACAACAAGGGCCGCTTTGCCGTCGTGCACAACGGCATTATCGAGAACTACGCCAAGCTCCGCACGGAACTCGAGCATCAGGGCTGCCGGTTCGTCTCCGAGACCGATACCGAAGTGGCCGCGCACCTGATCGCCAAGATGCACGAGACCATGAAAGATTTTCCGCGGGCCGTGGAGCGCGCCATCGCGGTGATCGAGGGCTCGTTCGCGTTCGCGGTGCTCTCCACGGAGCACCCGGGCGCCATCGTGGCGACGCGGCGCGGTTCGCCGCTGGTCGCGGGCTTCGGTCGTGGGGAGATGCTGGTGGCGTCGGACGCGCTGCCGATCGTGCCCACCACGCCCGATGTCTTCTATCTGCAGGACGACCAGGTCATCGAGGTTCAGGCCGAGCGCATCGAGATGGGCGGAAAGCCCGTGCAGCCGTCCGAGCGGATACGTTGGACGGCCGAGGACGCCGAGCGCGGCGGCTACGAGCACTTCATGCTCAAGGAGATTTACGAGCAATCCGGCGCGCTGCGCAAACTGGCGTCCAAGTTGATCGCCGATCCTGGCACAGCGGGCGATCCGGGAACCTTTCCCGCGTTCCACCTCAATGGCGCGCCGCTCTCGAAAGACTACCTGCGCGGGGTCTCGCGCGTGGTGGTCGTCGCGCAAGGCACGTCGTATCACGCGGGCATGATCGCGCGGAACATGATCGAGCGGACCGCGCGCGTGCCGGTGCAGGTGGAATACGGCAGCGATTTCCGTTACCGCAGCCCCATCATCGATCCCTCGGTGCTGGTGCTGGGCATCTCGCAATCGGGCGAGACCGCCGACACGCTGGGCGCCGTGCGCCTGGCCAAGGAGCGCGGCTGCAAGACGCTCGCGGTGCTGAACGTCCAGGGCAGCACGATGGCGCGCGAGAGCGACGGCGTCGTGCTGATGCATGTCGGACCCGAGATCGGCGTTGCGAGCACCAAGGCGTTCACCGGGCAGATCGCGGCGCTGTACGTCTTCGCGATCCACTTCGGCATTTTGCGCGGGACGCTTAGCGCGCCCGAAGCGCGCCGGCGCGTGGACGATCTGCTCCAGGTCTCCATCCGCGTCGACGAGGCGCTCGCACAGAACGACCACATCAAGCAGGTGGCGCTCAAGTACAAGGATGCCGAGCACGCCCTGTACCTGGGCCGGGGCACCGGCTTCCCGCTCGCGCTGGAAGGCGCGCTGAAGTTGAAGGAAGTCAGCTACATCCATGCCGAAGGCATCGACGCGGCCGAGATGAAGCACGGACCCATTGCGCTGATCGACGAGAAGATGCCGGTCTTCGTGCTGGCCCTGCAAGGGCGGCGTTACGACAAAATCGTCTCGAACATCCAAGAAGTAAAAGCGCGCGGCGGACGCGTCATCGCCATCGCCAGCCACGACGATCGCGCCATCGAGGCCCGCGTGGACGATGTCATCCGCGTGCACGACGATCGTGGCATCGTGAACTCCATCGTCTGCGCCATACCCTTGCAACTCATTGCGTATCACATTGCGGTCGCGCTGGGGCGGGACGTCGACAAACCTCGCAATCTTGCCAAGAGTGTGACGGTGGAGTGACAATGGCCGCTGAGCCTCTACGCCATCTCACATGGTGCATTTGCGGTGAGTTCAAGAATTGACTGATAAATGGATGACATGCCGAGGGCGAGGTTTAGAATGAAGCGCTTTGGTGGATGTTTGGAGGCGGCAGGCGCTCGATGATCTCAATTCCGGATCAGGGCTCGCGACGCGGCGAGATTCTGATCCAACTGCATGCGGTCTCGAAAGAGTTTACCGCCGGCCCCGAGCCGGTGAAGGCGGTGCAACACGCCTCGTTGACGCTCAAGATCGGCGAGTTCGTTCTGCTGCAAGGCCCGTCCGGCAGCGGCAAAACGACGCTGCTCTCGATCATGGGCTGCCTGATGAAGCCGTCGCGCGGGCGCGTCTGGATCTGCGGGCAGGACGTGACAAGCATGGGCGAGGACCAGCTTCCCTCGCTGCGCCTCAAGCACATCGGATTCATCTTCCAGACGTACAATCTGTTCCCGGCTCTTACAGCGCTCGAGAACGTGAAGCTGGCCCTGAAACTGAAGGGCTTCGGCTGGCGCGAGCGGCATCGTGAGGCCGTGAAACTGATCGAGCGGGTGCACCTGCAGGACTGCATGCACCGCAAGCCGGGCGAACTCTCCGGCGGCCAGCGGCAGCGCGTGAGCATCGCGCGGGCGCTCTCGGGCGGCACGGACATCATCCTCGCGGACTAACCCACGGCCGCGCTCGACACGCACACCGGGCTCTCGATCATGAGCCTGCTGCGCGACGAGTGCATGAACGGGCGCAAGGCGGTCTTCGTGGTGACGCACGACCCCCGGCTGGAACGCTTCGCCACGCGCGTGGACCGCATCACCGACGGTGAACTGACCGTCGGCAACGGCGTCGATCATGCCGCCGACGAATCGAAAACGCGCGTGTTGCCCGCGGAAGCGGAAGTCGCGAAATAACCGCGGGTTCCTAGGGCTTAGTCGGCGATCTCCACCGAGCCACCCAACGGCAGAAAATCGTAAATCATTTCGATATCGGTATTCAAGAAGCGCACGCAGCCCAGGCTCTCGCGGCCGGGAATGCTCTCCGGCTTGGCCGTGCCGTGAAGGCCGATGCCCGCGCCCTTGCCGCCATTCTCTTCGCCATCCAACCCCAGCCAGCGCGTGCCGAGGATATTCTCCGGCGTGCCGAACGGGTAGCGCTTGCCGTTGTAGTACCAGTCGGGATTTACGACCTTCGAGCGGATGGTGAAGGTGCCCGCGGGCGTCTTCTCACCCGGACCGATGCACACGGGCACGCGCAGAATCGCGAGTTCGCCGATATAGAGCGTGGCCTGGAGGCGGCCCTTGCTGACCTTGATCGTTACGGTCCCGGGCAGGATTTTTAAGCGCTTGCCAACATAGAGCGCGGTCTTCTCGTCGAGCTTATTGATGCGGCAGAGCTGACCAGGATCGACGCCGTAGGTCTTGGCGATGCGGTGGATCGATTCGCCCGGCGCGACTTCATGGAAGACCGGCTTCAGGGCCTCATCGGCGAGGAACGCAGGGTCCAGCAGCGTGGCGTTGACGCAATCGTTCAAGCCCTTGCACGCGTTGGCCTCGAACGCGCGCTCCAGACGGTCCGACGCCAGGGCCTTCGCGTAGTAGGGCAGGGCCTTGGCCAGGCAGACGCCCTTAGGGAAAAGGCCCATACACTGCTCGGCGTAGCAGAGCGCCGCCATCGCGCGGCCCCAGGACTCGTACTCGCAATCCGCAATCTCCTTCAAGCGGTCCGCGGGAAGGTCCTTGGCTTCGCCCTTCGCCTTGCACCAGAGTTCGCCAAAGGCGCCGTCCACCGGAGCGCCTTCAATGTTGCGGATCACTTCGGGAGTTGAGTCGTCGCCGGCTTCGGCGGCGCGCTGGAAGCGCTCCTTGGCGTCGTCCCACTTGCCTTGAGCGGCCAGAACCCGGGCTTCTACCACTACCCAATGAAATGATCTTGGTCCGCTACGAGGAAGCTCCGCTTTGCGCAGCCATTGCAGAGCCTCTTCCGGCTTGCCCGCGTTGAGAAGGTCCTCGGCATCGGCATCTGCGCCGGCGTCTGTTGCCGCGGGATGGGACGGGGGCGGGTTCTTGCCTTTGGGCGCAGTTTCAGGGAGCGGTGCTTCATCGGAAGCGGCGTCGGTTCGCTTGGGGGCCTCGGCACGAACTTGATCGGGCGCAAGCGTCTCCCGATTGGAGACCAGCCGCGCGCCGGGCGAAGCGTTCGCTGCGGGCCTTGCAGCATCCTCGGGTGTTGCGGGCGCGGCTTCCGGCGGCGGCGCGTCACCCAGTTCCGCAGGCGAGAGTTGCTTCGGGTGGCTCTTGCCCGCGCCCGAGAGAAAAGCCCAGGCGAAGAAAGCGACCGATGCGCCCGCAAACCCAAACGAGAGCAGCGCGGAGAAGCGGTTTGCAGGGTGCTGTTTGTTCTCTGCTTGGGACATGGAGCCTCCGTGAGAAGCCGAGCCGAGCTTCGAGTTGTTTCCAGGTTGCTGCCGACAAGGCACTACTATGAAGTATCGTCAAAAACGGCGCGCTTCAGGATGGGATTCGCGACTTTGCGCTTCTTGCGAATCGGCATTAGCCGGGCATAATCAGCAGCGCGCAAGCGGGACCCGTCGACGAGTAGGATGAATGGGTGTCGGCTTGTAAAGCATTTACGGAAATAAGGTTACAGGTCGGCGCTTGCTCGACCATTAAAAAATAGGAGGCTTCCGCTCCGAAGTCCGACCCACGTTCCCGTAGCTCAACCGGATAGAGCAGCGGATTTCTAATCCGCAGGTTGCAGGTTCGAGTCCTGCCGGGAACGCCAGCTTCATAGGTAAACGGGTTCGTGGAAGCCCGTATGGGCCTCCACCAACCCGTGCGAAAACGCCCAGCAAAACGCCCAGACAAAATACGCTGTTATCCTGCGTCGGACGTGCCCGTCTTGCCCTCGGAATCCGCTGGTTTGTCGAAATCGGGCAACCGGTCCACGGCTTCCCCCCTTTGTTCCAGAACCGTATGAGAGTACCGCGAGAGCGTCAGGTTGATGTCGCTGTGGCGGGCCAAGTCCTGGGCCACCTTAGGATGCACACCACTCGCCGCCAGCATTGTCACGAAGGTGTGCCGGAGCGTGTGAAAGTCGAGCACGTAGGCCGATCCTTCCGGCTCCACGATGCCCGCAGCGGCCAGATCGGCCCGGATCATGCGCGCCGTGTCCGTGACGGGCGGCATGGCAAATGCCTTGGCTGTGGGCAACTTCAGCTTTAGATGGCCGCGCAACAACTCAGCCGTCTTGGTCCTTATCGGCAGATCGGCACTCTGTGCGTTCTTAGTCGCGCTGCCGGCCACGAAGACGGCTGGACGCTTGTCGTCGAGCCGGAAGCTGACTCGGGTGAGGCTGGCCGTCTCCGATGCGCGCAGGCCCGTTTCCACGGCCAACCGGTAGACCAGGGATCGTTCCAGGCCGGACATCCCATACCGAGTGGGCTCCCGGATCGTTGCCTCCAGGAGCTTCCTGATCTCATCCGTAGTAAACGCCCGCCGTTTGGCACTGGGATCCTGGGCGATGGTTTTGGCCCCCAGGCTCTCCAGGTGTTCCAGCGGATTCTCGCGAGCGCGACTGGAGCGTACCAGCCACTTGCAGAACGCCTTCAGGTCGCGGACGTAGTAGTTGTAGGTCTTGGCTCCGATCGTGCCGGCCTTTCGCAGCTTGCTGAGGTAGGCTTTGACTTCATCGCGGTTGACGTCTGACTGGAACCGGAAACGGCAGCCATCCATCACCCGCTTGGCCCGGAAGTGCGTCAGCGCGGCATGCTTCGGGGTGTTGCCGTCGCTGGCGAGGTCGGTTTCGTAATCCTCCAGGTGATCCGCAAGTGTCTTGGTTGCGGCGATGCGCGTGGCGTCCACCAACCTCCATTCGACCAGGAGCTTGGTTATTTGTTGCGGACAGGACATCAACCATCGGCTCAGGTCAAGGTCTGGTACGTCGCCTGAAGCGCGGAGCGCCACGAGGCGTTCGATCTTGCGTCCGGCTTCGCCGCTGGCGGCTTTGTCTGTCAGGAGCGGCATCCTTCGTACTTGCTGGGCGTGGTCCCGGAATTCGCCATACCACTTGGCGGATTCGCGGGTGCGCCCCTTGCGATCCTTGTACGTGTTCTTGTATAGCCTCACTTGCGATCTCCTAGATTGATCTTTGGTGGATTCATGGGCTGTACTTCCACTGATGGCGTGGAGGACAGCCTGCGCGCACCCAGGCTTCCAATTCCTCCCGGCGCCAGCGGACCACGCTGCCTCCGAGTCGGAGGGGAAGGGGAGTGCGGCCTTGCGCATGGAACTTCCAGAACGTGGATTCGCTGACGTCGATCAAAGCGGCGGCGGCTTTGGCGTTGAGCAACAGGGACGGCGCGCCCGTGATGGGCGCTTCCCCTTGCCCTGTGCTTTGATGAATCGTTTTCGCCGTGGGCAGGCCCATGGCGGGACCTGCTGTGGGATCGTCGGTTCTTACTTCAGGTAATGACCGGCTATTGGTTGTCTGTTCTTTTTTACCTGGCACCTTGTGTTGTCCCGACTAACGACGCCGCGCCTATCGCGGCGCCATTCGGGCGGGTGCAGGGACAGCTAGGCGTAACGAATACACAACGTCACGCTGTACTCAGCGAGAACGGTGCGGCTCGAACGCTCAAAAACTGAATGGTGATTGGGACCCTGCGAGAACGCCCGACTAGCAATATCGGGGAATCGAGGGCATAGAGATGGCTCCAGGAGCCGTACACTGGCGGGATGCACTACGCTGGCAGCGGCCCGCCCGTTCGCAACGAGAGGCATTGTTCATCTCAGTTCTTAACAAATCAAATTCATTCCAGCCAAAAGACAAACTATCTATCGACCGGATATTGGATGGGCCGCCAGAGGGTTGCTCTGGCGGCCTATCTTTTTCACGACCGCTTGGCCGCCTTGGTGCCGGATTTCTTTTTGTCCACGGCCAAGGCCGCGCCGCGCTTAAGTGCTTCTTGCGTGAGTGCGGCGAGGGCACCCACGGCGGCTGCGGCGAGCAGTTCGAGCGCGACGTTCTTCCAGTTTCCTTGCGATTTCATGGCATGCTTCTCCTTATTGAATGGGGTGATGAGGGCAATGACGGTACTGCGCGAGCGTTCGGGCACTGCACAACATCGATCAGTTGACCTGCGCCATGACCACGGCGTTGAGCGCTTTGTAACCGTCCACCTGCCGCGCGGGGCTCTGGTTCTTCATGATCTCGGTGGCCGCCTGGTAGAGCGTCCAGGCGTTACGGTCCTTGAACTCAGGGTGGCGCGGGTTCTCGAACTCATGCAGCATCGGCAGGATGTCCGACGAGGAAAACGCGCCGCCGCGCGCCAGTTCCACGGCCAGATTGTGCGCCCGCGCCTTGGTGAGGCTCTTGCCGCGCAGTCTTTCATAGGTCGCGTTGAACGTCGTGATGCTCTCGATGAACGAATCCAAGGCGCGATCTACTTCCGCGGCCAAATCCAGGCCACTGGTGTGCTTCCGGCTGATTACGTACTCGGCGCTTAGCACGCCGTTCGCGCAAATCAGCACTCTCGCGCCGCTCAAGATCGAGAGCGCGAAACTCTTGTCGTGCGAATTGCGGATGCCGGCGGAGGGCATGCACCCCGCCGGGAACTTCAGGCCGGAGATCGGCTGGAAGTCCACCGAGCCGAAGAGGCGCGCGCCCGGCAAGGGCACCGCCCGGCCCGGTTCGGGATAGAGCGCGCCGTCGAGCAGCGCAAAGCGTTCCGAAGCGACGCGCAAGCCCTTCGCCTTGGCGCGGTGAAGCAACGTCTCGACGGCCTCCAGGTGGGAGACGGGCCGCCACGTCTCGGTAGGCGCGGGCGTGCGGATCGAAGCCAAATCGCGGCGGTGGACTTCATGGGCCTTGGACAACATCAACATGGGTAACACTCCTTAAAAGAGGGTTTAATGGACTAGTCCGATTGATCGATTGGGGAACATCGGCGGTACGTCAGGCGTCGTCTTCAGCGTCATCCCGGCGGAACTTCAGTTGCGCCAGCTTGCAGTCGGATGCCAGGATGTCGGTGCGGCGTCCCAGGTACACCGGCTGGAAAAGAGCGCCGCCCCGGTGGGCGTACAGGTAACGCACCTCAATCACTTGGCCCTGCTGCGGGATAGGGGCCTTCGGTGGGATCGAAACGTTACCCACGGCGATCCTTTTATTTCCTTCGAGGACTTCAAGACCAACGCTGCGCTTCCCGTTGCGGCCCGCCGTCACGAGGCAGGAGGCCGTTGCTACGAACTTGAACTTTACCTGCGTTCCACCGCTGGCCGGCCTGCCCGGCGTGTACGGCGCTGCACGATCCTTCAGGACCACCCCTTCGGTGTTCTTCTCGCGCAGGAACCGCAGCAGATCCCGTTTATCGCCCGAAGCCGCCGCCGTGGGCAGAGCCTCGATGCTACCGCGGCATCCACTGGCCAGTTCGAGCAGGGCACGCCAACGGTCCCGGTACGGGTGCGCCTCCAGCTTCGCCTGCCCCCGCGCCAGACAGTCGAATACGTACAGGCGGTCACCGATGGCCTCGCCGTCGAGCACGAAATCGCCTGGCAGAGCGCGGGCGGATTCGAGGATGGACTCGGGCAAGCCGACGGTCAGGCCGGTTCGGTTGATCCCGACAACCTCACCAGCGTTCTTGCGGAGCATGATGCGCCGCCCGTCCTTCTTTTCTTGGAGCCAGTACGCGGGATCGGCCAGGAATCGCTCAACTTCATCCTCGGTGATCGGATTGAGCAACTGAGGCCGAAGCCCCGTGTCGCGCTCGGCCTTGTTACCGCCCGAGTAGGGCACGCCGCTCGGTCCTGCGGTGTAGCCCTTCGCGGTCTTTGACCTCACAAGGGCGTCGTACACTTTCTTAGCTTCGGCGTATGCCAGAGGTGCGTGCGTCTTCGTCCCAGCCTGGAGCGTGGAGCTACGACGGCCGAACGCAAAATTCACAACGAAGCCCGCCCCCTGGGGTTCGATGGACGCTTGGTAAACCTTGTCGGAATTTCCTTCGCGGTAGTACAGCGTGACGGATTCCATTGGCATGAAGGTTCCTTTCGTGAAAAATGCCCGCGCGGCGCAATGAACGCCGGCGGGCCGGTTGAATGCGGGAAGTCCGTGCCGTTCAGGCGGCCACGGGTTGGCGTCTGCGGCTGGCCCGGCGAGCCCGTCGAATCTCCACGCCGATCATTTCCACGATCTCGGCCAGGGCATCGTCCACGTCGAGCGCTTCGGCGACCGGTTCCAACGAACGGTCCAGCGCGGCCGTTTCCTGGGTGATTTTGGAGATCCGGCTGTACAACTCGTCGCGGCGTTCCGGCGGCACCTGCAAGATCAGTTCGGCGGTCATGGGCTAACCTCCCGGTTCAGAGCCAAAAGAAAACCCACGGCCACAGAGCCGTGGGCAAGAACTTTCAGCGGCACACGGCTGAAATTGAGCAGTCTATTTGCCGAGGCAACTCGTTCGGAACGGACATGATGCGCACCACCAGCCTTGGCGCTCTGGGAACACACCAGCCTTTATGCCTTTCCAGACTTCGGTGACCTGCTCGCGAAGCCTTACAACATCCTGCTGGCTGGCCCGTGGCTCGAGGACTTGGACGACGGGCTTTTTCGCTTTCGTGACGACGACAAAACGCGGCCTGATGCGCTTAGCTCCGATCTCACGCAGCATTGGCATGAGCGCGTGGGCGTAAACCACGAGTTGCGGCAGGGATTCTGCGACCTTCTGATCATTCCAGCGGGATTTGCTGGTCTTGAGTTCGCTCACCAAAAGGTCCGCGCCGTCCAACTCCAGCACGTCCAACCGGGCCTCAAGGGGCGGCGCATCCGGCAGTAGTTGGAACCGCTCCTCGTGCTCCAGCGCCAGGATGCGGCGCTGCGGCGCGGTCCTCGCTTCATCTTCCAGGTGCGCGACGAACGCCACCAACATGCGTTCCGCCAACTCGCTCAGACTGGAGGCATCGTCGCCCTTCGCGTACACGATCTCTTCCGTCAGGGTGGCTTCTTCCCACCAGTGCCGATTGTACTCGGCGAGGAGGTCTGCCAGGTCCGGCAGGGGACGGCCTTCCAGTCGAGCCTGCAACGCCGACTCCGCGGCGCGATGGAACGCGCCGCCAAAGATCAACGCGGCGGATTTGCGCTCTTCCGGCGCGGTATCGAGATAACGGTAATGGAACTTCTTCGGACACTGCAAATACGACGAAACACCCGACCACGAAATGTGGTCGAGTTGAACGCCGGCCGCCGTCAATGAAGACGGCGGCGCGGCAGCCGCGAGGCTGTGCATGGCACACTCCTTTTTCTTAGTGGTCAGCTTGATGGTGGGGTTACAGCGGAGGGTCGGGCGGGATCAGCGGCGGTTGGACTGCTGGCCCTTCAAGGCGTCGATCAGCTTGCTCGCGTCCATGA
Organism: Planctomycetota bacterium; assembly: GCA_016200135.1. Lineage (GTDB taxonomy): Bacteria > Planctomycetota > SZUA-567 > H5-PLA8 > H5-PLA8 > JACQFI01. The sequence continues at coordinate 17,969 of JACQFI010000129.1, read as the reverse complement.
CGCTCAGATCGCGGGCCTCGGCCGCGCCGTAGTCGGCCAACACATCGGACATATTCAAACCTTGCTCCTTGCAAATTGCGAAAATGGCACGCTGCTGGGCCTGCGTCGCGCCAGTCGGACGGCGGTTGTTGTCGCCTGCATCCTGACGATTGCCGTTCCCGTTCCCGTTCCCGTTTCCATTGCGCCGGTAAGGGGCACGCGGCTGCGCGGCACGGCCATTGGTTCGGCGGGCCGTGGGCATGTCTTCGCCATGGCCGTTACCGCCGCCATTGCCCGGCTCGTGACCGTTCCCGTTGGCCTTCGTCGCGGCGGTGATCTGCTCGTCGATGCTCCGGTTGAGCAAGGCGTACAGCTCGCGGATTTGCGCCTGGATCGCTTCGGGCTTGTCTTGGTCGCTGACCTCGATCTCCAGGGCCGCGCCGTACTGTTGGGAGGAATACTCGACGCCGGCAATCGGCAGCTTGCGGGACAAATTTGCGCTGAGACGGATCATGGTGAAACTCCTTCTTCATGTGGGAATGAAAGAACGCGCACCGGCCCAATGCCGGACGCTCAGAAACAATTCGGGAATGGTGAGGGCGGGCTACATGTCGAAGAGGAACTGCTGCGAGAGTTGCCGTCGGGCGAGCATGGGGCGGAGTACCGGCCTGACCGGCGCATGCATCGGCATAAACGCAGGCTTTTCGGTCAGCTTCGACCACGCCGCCTTGGCGTTCACCTTTGGCGCGCCGCGTTCCAGACTGCGAGCGAGGGCCGCCATGATGTCACTGTCCTCACCGCCGTTCATAAGCGCCTTTAATGCTCGCGTGTCGAACGTCCCCTCAAGGGCTTGGCTGGCCGCTTCCTTCTCGCCCATGAGGGCCAGCGCCTTCTCCTGGATCGTGCGCTCGTAGAATAGAAAGATAACTTTGCAGGGCTGGGTTTGGATCGGACGGCGGGCGCGGGCGCTCGCCTGCCGCAGGACGTGGGTCGAGTAGCCGAGTTGAAACCAGATCAACGTGGGGAACTGCACGAGATCGAGGCCCGTCATCACCCGTTTGGGATGGACGATGAGCACGTCCATTTCTTCCACGTGCCGGGCGATCCAGTCCTCCCGCGCCACGGGCAGCACCGTGTCAGGCATCAGCACGGTGCGTAGTCCGGCTTCGGCGAGTGCCTTCATGATCTTCGGGCGCACGTCATGTCTGCCCGTGAACACGGGATATACGCAGCACTTTCGGCCCTGCTTCACTTCCTTCTTGCAGAGTTCCACCATGCGCCGGTCTTTTCCGTCGAGATGGCCGTCACCCAAGTCTTCTGGGACGGCGACGACTTCGGAGCCGCAGCGGATGCCGTTGTCGTCGTAACGGGGGCAGGTGATCGGCGACCAGCCAAACGGTTTATCCGCGTAGGCATCGAGCGCCTGAATACGAATGGTGGCGAGGGCCGGCGGACCCTTGCGCTTTCCGCCGCAGGCGGCTTTCCGCTTCAGAGCCTCTTCCAGCGTCTTGTCGAGTGTGTCGTAGGCCGTGCGTAGCGGAGGCGACATCGGACACGGTTCCAGGATTCGCTCTATAGTCGGTAACGCCGGGCCAAGTTCGCTTAGGGACATGAACACGGCGCGGCCCAACAGGAAATGGTTGAACAGGTCCGGCGAAATACCCGGCTTCGTCAATTCGATGGTCTTGAACTCCCTCCGCCGCCCACAGGCGCCGCGCTGTACCGTACCTGTCACGTCGTCAGAGGCGTCCCGGCAGATCTGGCGTTCCATGACGCCATACCCCATCGTGAACCCGCGCGCGTTGCGCGAGATAGCTCCAACGCGACCACCACGCAACGGTCCCAAGTCGAAGCCTCGCCTTCGGAGCAGGCCCGCCGACATGCGCCAGAGCGGGGCGTGGAGGTCTTCGGCTCGCCCGCCGATTAGCGTGCCGGTAAGCGCCAGGGTGTAACGGCAAGCCGAGGCCAACGTGCCAAACGTGTTCCCTTGGATCGTTTCGGCCCCGGCCAGTTCGTGAACCTCGTCGGCGATGAGCAGATCAAAGAAATTGGGCATCTTGCGTTGGATGAAGCGATCCAGATGGGGATTGGAACGGAAGCCGCGGGCGTTCGTGGAAAGGCGTTCGCCACAGCCCTCACAGCGGCACGGCTCGTTGTTGGCGATGTATTCGTCGTAGGACACGGCTCGCCGGCCGTTGTCGGTGTCTTCGTGCAAGATCGCACCGCAGTCCGGGCACGCGGCCATTTCGACGGAGCTACCGCACACCTTGCCGCCTGCGTCCAGGGTACGTTCCAGAATCTTCCGGCGAGCGCCACAGGGCTTGTCCACATCGAAGCCCAGCTTGGCCGTTTCCTTCGAGACAACCAGGACCGATGGCCCGGCATGGCCCTTTGCCTTGTCGCGCCAGGCCAGGAAATCGTGAAAGCAGCGCGCCACCTTCACGTAGGCGCCGGGCAACGCCCATTCCGCCTCGCGCCGCCACTTGCGTACTATATGGCCCGGACAGAGCACCAAAGCCTTGAAGTCCGGGCGGCCCCTGGACCGGAAGAACGCCCAAGCCGCCGCGACTGACATCGGCGACTTGCCACAGCCCATCTCCGCCACGAGCCACAAACGCTTGTACCGCGCCATGCCTTTCACCATGGCCGCGATCTTCACGCGCTGGCTGGGGAAGAGCTTGAACGGACGTTTGGATAGGTTGGTGCGGTTCGCCTCGATGGGCGCCAGGTCCGGCTCGGCGTCGCCGGGTACGTGGACCGGATGGAGCACCTTCTCGGCCGCCGTCGCCATCGCCATGCCAAATTTACGGATCAACTCATTGAGGTCTTGTGCCAGGGGCATAGGCCCTCCTTTGATGGGTTAGCTGGCTCTGCGTAGCGCGGCACGCGCCGGACGCTTGTTCACCGGTGGGGCGCTCGCCGTCAGGCCGTGCACGCGGACATAAGCGCTTACGATCCGGTCGAAGGTCTCGGCGGCATCCGGGGCGAGCACGAAGGCGGCCAACCCTTCCGCGAGCCCATAGGTTCGCGTCGGCTGCAATAGGCCGGACTTCTTGATCTCAGGGAGCAGCCGCTCGCCCCATCCTTCCAGGGTCGGCAGGGCCATCCGTGCCCGGAGCTTCCGCCAGAGCGCGCCGTCGCTGTCGGCGACGAGCAAATCACCCGATGGGTCAAGAACCGCGACATGGTGGAGGTAACGGTCCCAGCCCGCGACCGTGAGCTTCGCGTCCTGGATACGGACGTGCTCAGGGGCCGCCACGAACTGCCACTCGGCCTTCTCGCCGGGCCACTTCACGGACAGTTGTACCTCTAGCCGGTGCTCGACCAGCGCCCCCGCCACGGCATGGGCCGTGGCCGACGAACTGCACGCGGCCTCGAAGTAATGGAGCGTGCCTTTTGCGCCTTCACCGTGCGCCGGGCCTACGATCAACGCCACGAGCGGCACAACCAAGTCGGCGATGTTGCGTTCCGCGCCGGGCACGAGCAGATGCAGCTTTGGCAACTCCACGCCTTCGGTTTCGGGCGCGGTCGGACAACAGGGTTCCTCGGCCACCGCGCCAGGCGCGGCAGCTTCCTTTTCCGCTATCATAGGGTTCTCTCCGGTTTCGTTCGGTGGTTGATGACTCAGGCTACTTCGTCTTCGCCGTCCGTCGGCGGGGCAGCTTCGTCTTCTATGTGCGAACTGTAGTCTTCAATCTCACCACTATCGCGCAGGCAACGCACCTTCATGCTGTAGATCGTGCGCCACACATCCACGACGTGGCTGACCTCGCCGGTCGCGGTGTATTTTGGGCGTTGCGCCACCCGCTTGGTCTGCCGATCCAGCGTCCCTTTGACCAGGAACCGCTCGCCGTCTTTTTCAATGACGCCGTCGCACAAGCCACCCGCCAGGGCGAGCGCAAGATGCCCTTCCTTCAAAGGCAGCAACGGGCGCTCGACAGCGGGTGCCTCGGCCAGGACCTCGCGGAGCATGGCGGAACGCAACGGCGAGCATGTCAGCGTGTCCAACATGACCTCAGCGCTTAGAGCGGTCCGGCGCAAACGTAGATCGGCGGCAGCGGGCACGAGCCGAACGGGCCAAGGCTTGCCGGGGCACTCGTCCGGCAGGACCGGCCATTCCGAAGGGTGTTTGGCCCACGCCGGGAACGGCACGCGCTCACGCGCCTGTGCCCGCTCGCGGCACTGAGCGACCAGCACGCATTGCCTGAACTGTTTGTATTCTGGCTCTGGGTAACGGAACACGCCAAGTGCTTCGTAGTTGCGCTCGACGGACACGGCCAAGTTGCTTGCAGCGTCGGCCAGGATGCAATCGGGCACGATCATGACCAGATGCCCGCCGCGCGCGCACCAGCCCTTTACGCGCTGGAACAGGAGATGCTCCTGCCGCCCAGCGCCACGGATTCGGTCATACGGCGGGTTGAAGAACAGCATGGATGCGCCGGGTTCGCTGACGGCGCAGTCCTCGATGGCCGCCCAGAGAGCGCGACCGCCGCCCGGCCCCTGGGCGAACGTCCGGTTGGCCTCTGCACAACGGCCACGGTCTGACTCGATGCCGTAGAGGCGGACGGCTGCTGTCGTGCCGTGCCTGGCGGCGAGCCACTGCTTGCGCAGGGCGTGAATGGTCTGTCCGGTCCCGCAGCCGGCGTCGAGCATGGTGACCAAGCCTCCAGGGGGCAGCTTGAACAACTTGCTGATGGACCTGACGATGCGTGGCTGCGTGGGGAAATGCCCCTGCGCCACGCGGCCGATCTCGCGCATGAGTGTTCTCCTTTGGCGAATTGGTAGCGAAGGCTTGTTCCGATTGGATCGGTTGGATTATCGCTGTTGCGCGGTACACGATGATGCGGAATGAACGGGTAATGAATGTCGGCCCCAATATGGAATTCACAAGCACCCTCAAACTTTTTTGTTTGAAAGGGTGGCGAAGAGCCGAAAATGTGTGCCCCGGTGGGCTTTACCAGAGCCGTGCTTTTTTAGGCCGGCCCGGTCGGCGGTTGGGGCGCATGAACGGTGAGGTGATGAGCCACCGCATTGCGTCGAGCGGCGTTCCAGTTGTGGCCGCGTCGAATTCCTTCGCGTTGCGGCGTTGCCGGCCATAACCACCCCCGCCAACCAGGACGGCCATGCGGCGGCAGGCTTTCATCGTTTTACGGTGACGCCGCTCGGCTTCCAGCTTCGCGTCCTGTTCTTCTTCGAAGCGGCGGCGGTCTTTCCGCCAACCTTCGACGAGCGCCCACGCCGCGCGCGCCACGCCCTCGTCCTGCCCCAGTGGGAGCGAGCGGTGACGGCGGACTCCGGCGACGTCATCGCGATTGCGATAACGGATGCGCCAAGCCGCGCTGCGATCAGGCTCCACTCGTTGCTGGAGCACGCCCTGAACTTCCAGCGAGGGCCTAAGCGCTTCCAATTTCGCCCGCAGGGCAGGCGGCAGGATGCCCGGCATGTGACTCAACGATTCGAGAACATGCCCGGAGTGTCGGGCAACGCTATAGGCGGAATCTGCGAGAAGAGCGCGAGGGTGGGACTGAGCCTCTGCAAACGAAACCACCCTCCCCCGCCGTCCTCTTCCCAACCATCAGCCCGCAGTTGCCTGGTTTGATTTAGGGTGAGCACCCACATCCCCTTGCAGAGTTCGAGTTCGAGCCTGTGCGCGAGCACTCCGCGAGGCATGCTGACTACTGTCGGCCGGGCGGGCACCGTTTGATCGCCTTCCGTTTTGGTAAGCATGTTCATCGCTTCCTTTCGGTTTTTGGGCCAAGCTGCCGACGTGCTGAATAGTCGCCAGCGCCTTTGCCAGCATGACAATGCGATCCTCCAGCGCCACAAGCCGCGGCAGATCCTCACGCACGACTTCTGCAGGCGGGCTTTCGAGGTCGTTCTTCCGTCGGTCCCAAGGCTCCATTTTCGCGCGTACCATCATTTGAGTTCTCACGAGCAACAGCGCGTCGAATTCGAGGCATCGTTCGATCAATGCCGCCGCGACGCCCGCAGGATTCTTTTTCGCGCTCGCCGATAGAGCTTGGCGAAGGAACTCCATCTTTTCATTCGCTTTATAAATCTCGGCGTTGTAACCGTCCGTGAACTCTTCGATCAACTCATGCAGCTTTCCAGCGGCGGCCATGCGCGCGAGCCGCTGTCGCGAACTGGGCGGCTGGCGACCGCGCTCTGTCTTCTGGACGTGTACGGCCATCTGCGCTGCCCCCGACGAAAATCCTACCGAGGAGAGATCGGAAAAATAGCCTTTTTCTCCAAGCTGATGGTCTCGAAGAATGTACCGTGTTAAAATTCCGACCCGCAAGACGGAGTTTAGAGTGCAATTTGCCAATCCGCCCGCCGGATACGACTTGCGCTTTGCCGGCCGGTTCGGACGTTAGCGGCATGCCTTGTTCATCAAACGAACGAATGGCGTGGCCAGCATCCTATAATGCTACCCCGTTAAGCGTCTCCTTTTAAGCAGTTGGAGCCTTAGCGACGTTGTCGTGGACCCAGGTCGTTCTACCCGTGGCGTCTTTTACCGGCATGACCGGCATCAAGCGTCCGTCGCGGATAAGAGCCTTCGCTCCCTTGAACCAACGCCGCATGAGCGCGTACTCGCAGCTCACTGGCAGATCGGGTACGACTTCGCGCATGGCAGAAATCATGATTTCCACCACGCGCTTCGCCAAAGCGAGGTGGTCTGCGTCCGTCGGAAACTCGATCAAGATCTCATCGTGAATGAAGTTCACGATCCTGAAGCCTTCCATGTAGAGGCCGTACAACGCCAGCTTCGCGCCGTCCGCGGCAAGCCCTTGGAAGACCGCGTTGCGCGCGGCGCAATACGTGGGGTAGCCGCGCAGCCTTCCCGTGAGCGTCGCCACGAAGCGTTGGCGCGGCGCGAGCAGGCCCCAAAAGTCCGAGCCGGCAATACGCTCGCGTATGCGCGTCAATAAGGTGCTGCGTTGGGAGGGAGAAATGTGATCGGATTGTTCGACGACGATGGCGGCAGCTTCCCACGCCCAAGCGATTTCCTGCTGTGTGTAAGGGCGATTCTTTGTCAAAGTATGCGTGCGCCCCAGCAAGACGCCGCGAAGGATGTGGACGGGCCATGGAACATCACCTTCGGGAAATGGTCGGTAGACGCCGGGGTGCGTTTCCCAGATGAACGAGAACCTGTTCGCAAGGCGCTGTAGATCGTCGGATGCGAGATGAAGTTTCATCTCCGGCCACGCCTCAAGCCAACGGTCCTTTTCTTCCTTGGCCTGTTCGACCGTGAGTTCGACGCCGTAGGCTGTACGCGCGAAATCGACGAAGCTCTCCGCGCCGAGGCCGCCGGGGTAACCGAAATTCGCCGGCTTGGCGTTGTCGCGGAGCTTCTCCCCGTTGGGACCCAGGAGCGGCAGCAATGTTTTCTTGTCCCACGAAGGCAGATGCTCGATAGGCAAGCCCAGCCGCCTCGCCGCGTAAACGCAATGCAGGTCCGCGTTCCGCTTGATCGCCTCAGCCATGCGCGACCAGCCAAACTTGCGCAGAGTATGTTGCGCGAGCGTGACCAGTTCGATGGTTGAATAGTCGCAGGCAAACAGAAGATATCCAGGGCTGGCAACGAAACAGTTCCGCACGTCGCCGTCACGGGGAAGGTTCTGCAGATTGAGGCCAGTGCGCTCGCCATCCTCATCCCGCCGGCCGCCACAGGAAGTCCGGCCGGTGTTCACCAGCAAGTTGAATCGACCGCGGACCCGGTTTTCGGCGCGGGACAGGGGATCCATGAAGACCGCGCGCAATTTGTGTAGTTCCTCGTAACGAAGATATAGCTTGATGAACTTTGATCGACCGGCGAACTCTTCTATCTCCTCGGCGCTCCGTGAGAATTCACCCGTGGCTGTGCGTGGCAACGACTCATTCAACTCGCGCTCGACCTGCGCCAGAATTCGCGTGAGCTTCTGCTGGCTGCCTTTGCCCGGCGCCCAGCCGAATTCGGATGACAATTGCGATAGGCATGCCTGGATCGAAGCGTCTAGATCCTTCACGGAAGCAAGCACACGATCCTCGTCCAGTGCCATGCCATTGCGTTCCAGGGCGGCCAGCGCCAAGGACGCTTTCAACTGAAGATCATGGGTTAGAAAACCGAAACGCTGCCAAGCCGGTCCGAGCGCCACGCCGTCGCGCGTGCCGGCATGCTCGTAGGTCTCGCGGTTGAAGATGTCCAGCAACCGACACTGAAACAATTTCTGCGCGGCATGATTGAGCGCCTGCGCGATCAGGAACGTTGTCAGCGGGTCGCCCCCAGCGTAGGTCAAGTAGACTCGGTGCTCGTGCCTCAACATCGAGGCGTAATCCACGCTCCCGTCAGGTCGAATGAATCGATTGAACGTGGTTCGCACGTTCTGGCCGTCGGGAGCTTTCACATCCTTTGGGAGCACAAGGCCAAGGAATTCGTGAGCTACATGGTCGAGCGACCATGCGCCGTGGCAGGTGCCTGTATCGGCCAACTTCTGCAGTCGATAAAGCAGGGCGGTGTCGAAGATCTTCCCGGCTTCGATCAACGGATGCAGGTCGCAGCCGGCTTGGGCCAACACCGGGATGTCGAACGCCGCGTGGTGGAAAAGCCACGTTGCATCGTGATGGGCAGCGAAGAACTTCGCTAGGTCCTGACGCGCAATGAAATAGCCCTCCTGGCCGTCGGTCGCTGCGGCCAGCACCAGCCGGGGTATGGCACCATCGCGGATCGGCTCGGTCTCGGTGTCCATGGCGATCAGCGGCCCAGTGAAGAGCTGGCCCGGCCGCCAGAGGTCGAACGGGGCCGATTGTTTGCCGGCAGATATCGTCAGGCTCACAGGCTGGCACCTCCCCAAGAGTCACTGCGGTCTTCTGAAACAACGTCCGAGCGCGTTGGAGGCGTGTCGGCGGGGATGGTGGACGCGGCGGGGATAGCGGGGGTGGCGGGGATCGTCACAGGGGTGGCTACAGATGACGAAGAGGAGGGGGACGCCTGCTTTGATCCTATATGGTCCTCCGTATAGGGAATATCCCCGCTATCCCCTCCAAGTGCGGTAACCACCTCTGCTGGCATAGGGTTGCAAGGCGGGGATGCCGGGCGGGGATCGCCCGCAGCATCCCCGCCATCCCCGCCATCCCCGCCATCCCCGCTAACCCCGCTAACCCCGCTAACCAACTCGAACCGGAACTTCCGCGCCTTGCTCTTCGCATCTTCATCGACTTCAAGCGCTATCTCGCGAGGGGACTGCTGTTCTTCATCTGGCAACCGAACCTTCTTTCCAACGCGAGGAGCTAACACGTATATCGCGAGCTTGCGTTCAGGCGTTGGCCCACTGACAACCTTGCCGAAGATAATGCTGTCATCCGCAGTGCCGGGCGCGCCCGTTTTGCAGAACGGGAGGAGGTCTTTTGCGCGCAACCACGCATTGCCTTTGGCAGTATAGGCGCGTAGTGCCAGCCGATTGAATTGCCCGAGGTCCTCGTCCACCTCTTCGGCAGTCTCGTCGGTACGGCTCATGAATCCGTGCAGGCCGCGGCGCTTGAGCATTGCGCCGATTACCTGCATCCATTTCTTGAATCTCACGTCCGTGCCCTGCTGTGCCTCCCACACAACCTGCTCTTGCATGCACAATAGACACAGCCCTAGTACCTCGGAGAGGATCTCCAAGTGATGCTCGGATACGAAGTTGGCCGGATCGAATTCGAATACGCGTTCTCTGGCGTCGCCAATCGTCTCCAGGTCGATCAGGAGAAGCCTGTCAAGAAGATCGGTGTCGATGCTCCCTTGGTTCAAGGTGAGAACGAAGGTCGCCGTGTTCGGCGCGAGTCGCCACGTGCCGCCGCCATGTTTAGCTCCGCTGAGTTCCTCCATCGTGATCCAGCGCGTCAACGACGGGTTCGCGTATGGTTTCACGCACTCGATGTTGGTGATCTGGAAAATACGCCGCCCGTCATGGATGCCGTTGCCGAACGCCTGGTTGATGCGCTGCTCGTCGTAGTGCTGGAGATCCTGTGGCGTCGCCCCGTCGCGAAGAACTCCCAGCGCGTTCCCTGCCTTGTCTTTACCTAAGCCCTTCTGGTTCCCGCGAAAGGTTGGGTGCCGGTGCTGGGTGAACAGCCCACTGTCCGCCAACGGCTCCGTGAAGAATGCAGCGTAAAGGTGCGCGACGTCGCGATCAGTTCTGCATGATCGGTATGGGCTCCCACAAAATCCGGTGTAGCCGGAAAGCAATATGTCCAACACGGGCGTCTGCCCATCCAGGCGCGGCTCCAGCGGCGGCCCGTCGTAGTACGTCTTCGTGGCAGGGTCGTAACCAGGCGGAAGCACGCGCTGGTTTTCAGGATCGAGCACGGGGTTTTTCGAAAGCCGGCGCAAAACGCGAAGGCCGGCACGGAGTTCAGGGCGATGGAATATGGCTGCGGCTCGGTCGCGGGGCATGGGGCCGAACCGCGATTCGTCTTCACACGGGAAACGGATGATGGCAGCGCGGTCCACAAGCGATATGAATTTCTCAACGTTTTCGTGGTGAACCAACCCCAAGACGCCGCTGTCACAGTCGGCTTCCAGTGATATCAATCTGCCCGCCCCGTCGCAGAAAAGATTATGGATCGCGGATAAAGCACTCCTTACATCGCTAAGAATCGCGTCGTTCGTGCGAGAATCATCCACCGTTATGAGGCGCTTGCCGACTTCGGCAGCAACATTTTCGTCCTTTTCCTTTTGAACTTGTTCGCGAAACTTGCGGGACGACTCGATAAAATTGCATCCCCATCGCTTAAGGTAACCCGAATCTGAAAGCAGCAACGATGCCAGGGAAGGGTTCTTTTTGTTCGTAGCGAGCATCGTGATGGGCGCGGCCTTCTTTCCAGCCGCGCAGTGATCGCCGCCGAAACAGAAAAGACCGTCGTTAATCTTGAAGTCGGCATCTTTGCTATCATGGAACGGGCAACGGCAGGTCTCTTCCTGGTGAAGACCGAACCAAGCGCGCAAGATCGAAACCTCTGGTTCAGCCAACCACGCTTCCGCAAGAGCTTCGAGTTCTTCGATTGCATAGTTGCCTGTTTCGGGCTGGATCTCTTTGACGATTTGCCCAGTCTTGCTGTTGGTGGAGCCGATGGCGCGCGCAGATAAGGCGCTCAACATGCCGTCGCCAACCTTGTCGCAAAAAGCAATCAAACGGAGTGTGCCCAAGAGCCTACGAACACGCTCAGGATCGGATTGAAAAATATCGGCCGCTTTGTCATCGAGCACCAGAACGACATGAAAACTCGCGTCCGTGCCGCCGGAGTCGATGATCTGGGCTCTGGGAAAGAATTGAAGCAGTGATCGCAGGATGCAAGCGCGCCGTGATTCGAGGTCACCCTTAGTGGTTCCCGGCCCAATGCGCGCGAACTCAGAAGCGAAAAATTGACCGTCTGGCTTCAAAACGAGATGGGTCAAGCTAACAACGTCTTGGTCGCCGAAGCCGCGCGGATTTAGGCGCTCCTTAGCGAAGAATCCTTCCCTGCCGGGAATAAAGCTCCGGTACAGGTCCGTTTGCGGCGCTGCTGTGGCGACCGACTCTTCGGATAGCGTTTCCATTTATCCATCGTCAGCACGTGGCCGGATCAACGGCTCCGACCAGTTCCGACGCCCCATAAGTTGGGCGGTCCCGCCCTCGTCACCCTTAACCATTGGCCGGTGCGGGGCGAAAACGAGAGACGGGACCGCCGAAGCTCTTACGAGGCGCACCGGCCAAGAACGCCGGCGTCTTCATTAACACGGATGGAGGGAGATAGCTTTCACCGCGAATTTCATTTCTTTAACATGGGAGAATTGGCAGGCGGTTCTGGAGCGATGCCGATAAACTTGAGCTTACCGCGAGGGGATAGGAACGGTCGTGTTTCAGGATACTTGCGTAGTTTCGAGAGCGCGTTAGCCGACGAGGGGTTTTTTGTCAACGCCTCCAATTCTTTCACCGAAAGCCCCGCCGCACCTTCGCCGTACGCATACGTTCGAGCAGCCACGAGCACCTTATACTCAACATCCTGGATCTCACGTCTGTTGAAGCGGGGATTTACGCGAGGACTTTGCACCGGCTCCCACAACTTGGATCCATGAGCGCGAAGCCAGCCAGAAATGGAATCGAAACGCGAATGCTTCAAATGTTGAACTTGATTCAGCAGTCGCACCGCTGCGCTGCAACGAATAATCGGGCCGAGGCAATCCAAGAGTTCCTTGTCGGCGTCATGGAAGAGTTCTTTGGGCTGCGGGGATGCCGTGCAAAGATCCGCAGCCGCCGCGTAAAGACCCACCAAAAACCAAGCCCGAGCAGGATCGGAGCCATCCCCACTTAGGGAGGTCGCAGAACGGGCTATTCCCAAGGTCGATTCCAAACCCGCGAAGGAAAGTCCTGCTTGATGGGCCTTGTCCAGATGGACTCCGATTTGGTTTGCTGCGATCTGTGCCCTGCTGTCTGGTAGGGTGGCATACTTCTTGAGCCAATTAAGGCTTTCGCGGGTCCGAACCAGAAGACGCTCTACCTCCTCCTTCTGTTTGCGCTGGTGGACGACTTCAAGAAGACGCCACAGGTGATAACCCACTTCAAAGAAGTGGAGCGCGAGAGCGTTCTGATCCTGGTTCCCGGTTCGGGAATACAGAGTATCCATGGCACCGGCCTCAATCTGTTTAAGGTGAGCATATTCGATTTGCCAAACGCCTCCAGCACCGTCTTTTGCTCCGGCCAAACCAAGCCCCCAGCGTCAAGCCCAGCAGGCCCTTATAGATCGCGTCTGGCGCGTTCACGACGTCATGGGGCTCCAAGTGCTCTTCACGCCGAAGGGCTCTCCATATCGCGCAAGCGCTCGCGTACGGGCCTCTCCACGAGCAGGCCCGGCCCCGTCGAATCATCGAATCGGATGACAAACTCCGACCTCCGGGTCGGAATCTAACTATACGAAAAACTAAGTCTATTTTTCACAACGGTTTGCCGAAACCGAGGGTATAGATATGGCTCGAACTGGAGGATTCGCCCAACGTGCGCAAACCGCCACTCTCAAAGGCCCAGATCGCCGCCGTTCGACGCCTGCTCGACAGACGGCCGCGAACGATCCACTCCTATTGGCTGATCGGGCGCAGCCTGAACGAGGTTCTTGGTGGACGTCGCGCCGGGTACGGGCAGGACGCCCACGTTGAAGCCGCCAAGGCCCTGAGCGCGGAGGGGTTGGTCTCGAAGCTATGGCATGCGAGAAGGCTGGCCGCGTCGTGGACCAAAGCAGAAGCCAAGCGCGCCTCGATGAGCATGAATCAGGTGGTCGCACTGCTGACGCTCGATAGCACGGCTCGGCTCCTGCAGGATGACGGCAAGACCCAAGCCGCCGACGCCCTCCGCAATGAGCGCCGCGCCCTGGCCCGCACCTTCCCGCAAGACCGCACGGACCGCGACGCCTGGACCGAATGGCGAGCGCAACTCCATGCCGCCCGTACCAAGTACGGACAGAAGATCGACGCGGGCGGCGAAACGCGACCTTTGACCGATGGCCGTCGATTTATCGCGAACCGTCTCGATGACGTGCTCACGCGCATGCGAGAGTTGATAGCAAAGCAGAAAGAACGGGAACTGGGACCGTCATGGGCGGAACTAGTTTCGGCCTTCTCAGAACTCCGTGCCTCAATCCTCGCCGCTCTGCCGAAGGCCAAACCGAAGACGAAAGTCGCGGCTCACAAGCGGCGGCGGTAGAGAGAGTGAGTGAGAGAGAGAAGGTTCACGGCGAGATCCCGGGACAGCCAAAACTGCCAAATCCAACAGGGCCGATTAGCGCGGACACCACTTTACATTACCCCTGAACAACTCGTATTCGCTCCTTCTTACGGATCTCATCACCAAAGTAGGAATTGAACTGCAGGTGATATGGAAGCGCCACTGTTTGATTTTCAATCGACGTAACGAAGGCCGTTATTGGGAAAGTACCCCAAAGCCACATTTGCCAAACGCAATATGGGTTCATATCGGTGCGAATAACTATTGGCCGATGATTGGTCAAAGAGGGGTGTAATTCATAAACAACCTGCTTCACAAACGGGACATCTTGACCAGTAAGGTAAAGATAAACTAAATATAGTCGGTTACCAGTCGCACTATTGACGCGAGTCCTAATGATTCGATCCCGCGAATTGGGATCGAACGGCGTATCGGTCGGGCGAATATCAAAGCTGTACGGAAACATGGTCATTCCGAATTAGAAGATGAGGAACTGCTCTCAACAGGCAGTTGCTCCGTTACCGGAGTAACTCCTGAACTCTGACCGGCTGTTTGGCTCGGTATTTGACCTTGTCCCGATACACCTTCGCGCCTTCCCGCCGATTCGCCAAAATAATATCCAATGATCGAGCCTATCAGGCCCCCAAGGGATGCAGACACAAGTTGGATGCCGGCTTTAACTTTCTCGAAATCGTCCCATCCTGCGGCAATCACAAGGAACATGATTATCGCAAAGAGCAGCACGATACTCAACGCCAATGCGTGTCTGAAATCAGTAATTATTTTCCCTACGAAGACTGAAAGAGCATAGGCGATAGTGGGCTGGTTTTGACTCTTCTGGTTGCTGTCCTTGAACCTGCCTCGCCGCAAGAGCCAAAGGACGTAGTGGAAGCAAATCAAGAAAAGTAGGAGACTGCAAACTAGGGTAAGAATCCCAGGCGAGTGCTGTAAGACACTTCTGATTAAATCCTTAATTGCATCCATAGCAAGGTTGCCCAGAGGGCCATTAACAAACGTACTCTTTAGGTCCCACTTGTCAATCCGCTGCAATGCTTTCCTATGCAAGGATGGTGGTAGCTTGCGGCGAGCTACGCCCGCAAACCAACTCACACATGCCCGTAACGAAAAGCCTGGAATCCGTGCGGCGTAAATTGAAGGGCCTGCCTGTGGACGATCCCAAAGGATTGAGAAGATGCCGCCACTAGCTCCGGCGCCTGCGCAGATCGTCCGTCATGCTCACCAGATGAACCACGTCAACGGCCTGCGCCGCCTCTCATCGTCCAGATGAGTGCTCAACTCCGCCGCGACGTCCGGTGCGATCATGCCCGCGACGACCACGGCCAGGACGGATCCCACGCTGGCGAGGACCGCGCCGCCAAAACCGAAAAGCGCGGACATCGAAAACGCAGCAACGAGAGTCGCCACTCGAAGCACCTGAATCCAAAATGGATATCCCGACATACCTCCTCCTTTCCTCATGTGTGATGCCTTCGCCGAAAGCGTCCTGCCAACATTTTGAAACGCGATTATTTAAGCGGGGTTTCCCAGAGCACCTGTTCGCCAAGACCGTATCCAATGCTCATCGGCGTTCCGTTTGTGGGATAAGCACCCAACCGTGCGGTGAGGGTTCCGTGCGCATAAAAGGTTAGGCCAATGTACCTGTTCCCCGCGCCCAACGTCGCAGTACGTTTGCCATCGGCGTCGTAGAAGGTAAGGACAGGCGTCCCGTCCTTCATCGTGCACAGAACCGCGCGTCTCTTTCCGTCCTTATCGCAGACGACGAACATCTGCGCCTCCACGAGCGTGCCGGCCGCCTTCATTGCCGCAGCGGTGTCGCCATCGGCCGACTTTGATTCGACCGCCTCGCCTATGGGAGACTTTGACGCTTCCTTTGGCAATTCGGCCGTTTTTGTATTCTCGATGGCACCACCGGACGACCTTGGTCTTAGTGCAACGAGCGTGCCAACGGCCACCGTGAGAAGCACTACGGCCGAAATTAGAATGCGATTCTTACGTTCCACGGCGTCAAGACGAGCGCTCAAGTTGTCCACGTCGTACCCTCCTTATTTCTTAGTGTTTCGGAATCGGTTCAGAAGCGCCTTGGCGTCTCTGAATTGCTGTGGCTATCAAATAAATGGCCCCAAACGGTCTTGACCGTTTTCCACACGCTGCTGAAGAAGTCGATCCAGGGACTGCCTTTGGAGGCCACAAAAGACACCCGCAGAACAAGGCTCGTGCATTTACTTTTTGTTGGTCAACCCGGCTTCTTCTTTTAAGTCCTTCGCCAAGTCCTGAATCGCCTCGCGGCCTTCCTTGCTGGCGATCTTGGGCAGAAGGAAATTGTTAACGAACAGATACTTCTGGTTCGCATCGGCCTTTGCAAACTTTTCATGCTCCAGGAACTCGTTCACGATCTTTCGGTATTCAACAGCAGCCGTAGCCCGCGCCACGGCATGGTATCTACATGCGGCCTTTACTCTCTCCACGAAGGCGTTGGCATCTTCGTCCTTGTGCGCTACGTACAACGTCACGTATTTCGCGCAGTCCTGCGCCGCGGTATAGAGGACATAGTCCGCAAGCGTGGCGACTTGCTGCATGGCCTTCACCCTGTTATCGAAGTCGGCGGCGGTCCAGGTCCGTGCCCCGGATCCCCACCGTTCCTCAAAGGCGTGCAATACGGTTTCGTACGCCTCGCGGTCTTCGTGCTTAACGGACTTATCCTTTTCCAACCGCATGTACTTCTTGAAGGCCGCCAATTCCTCTTCCGTCGGGCTTGGGTTGAGGACCTTCTCGTCCTTGCCCTTCAGATCGACACCAAACGGATTGTCCGTTTTCTTTTCTTCTGTCTTCTTCTCGTCGGGCTTCTTCATGGCCTCCGGCGGGCTCATGGAACCGCTCGATCCGCTTGAGCCGCCCGCGTGCGCGGTGGGTTTCGTATCCCCGTTCGCGGGCTTGATCTGCACATCTTTGCCCGTGTCGTCGCCGGTCTTCTGAGCATCCTTCTCGGCGGCCTTCTTTTTCAGGTACTCCTGGGCCTCTTCCGGCGTCATGGTTTTGCCGTCGATGACGACCTCAGCGGAATGTACGGACGCACACAACAGCGCGAGCAACAGTGGGACAAATGCGATTGAAATGGACTTCATTGGGTAGATCCTCCATGAGGTTTTGTTTTCAAAACTTCAACGTCGCGATTTGCGCTTGTTTGTGTTCATTCCTGCCAAGCGTTCGGAATTCTTGTGAGCTGGGCCTTCATCCGTTGGCGTATTGATTAACCTTTGCATGATCGCGACCTGTTCGGTCTCGTCCTTCAGAAGCTGGTCTGCAAGGAGCAACTTGGCGACCGTAGCGATTGGCAGGCCAGAGAAGTTTTGTGCGTGAAGCCGTTCGAGCCTCGCCTGAAGGCGAGGTGACAAGCGAATATGTACCGTGCGGCCATCGTCACCCACGATTGCGCTCCTTTCTTGGTACTGGCCTTCGCGTTTAGCAGTTTTTTGGGGTGCTGTGTAGGTTGACTTTTCTGAGCGTTGTGCGCGTTATGACTGTCGTGACGAACGTGATTCACGTACGGAAGAACCGCGAGGGCGGGATCGTGGGTGGGATTTGCAAGAGGGGTGGCTGGCGTACTCGAAAAATGGTTTGAATTCAGATTGCCGAGTCATAAGCCGGTGGAGGTTGTCGCGCGAGCAGGCGCGGCTTGGCTCTTTGACAATCGCATACCGCAAACATAAACCCACACGCGGATGCCCGAAGCGCCGCGGCTGCGGTCGCGCGCGAGGCCATGGGCCGGGAACAGGTACAGATCCGCAGAACGCGCGCAACCTTCCACATCTGTTGTGGATTGATCGCAGGCCGGGAACGGGTACAGGGTCGAGCAGTTCTCTCGGCAGTCGCTCATGGTTGTGGATTGCTCGCAGGCCGGGAACGGGTACAGGAATGAGCTGCGTGCGCGCATCGTCGCCGACGTTGTGGATTGATCGCAGGCCGGGAACGGGTACAGGGGCGCTCCTGTTCGGCATCCTTGATCTTCAGTTGTGGATTGATCGCAGGCCGGGAACGGGTACAGGCAAATGACGAGATTAGGAAGGTCTTGACTGTTGTGGATTGATCGCAGGCCGGGAACGGGTACAGGTTGCGATAGTGCCGCTTCACGATTTGATATGTTGTGGATTGATCGCAGGCCGGGAACGGGTACAGGCACCTTCGGACCCCACGTGCGCGGACCCATGTTGTGGATTGATCGCAGGCCGGGAACGGGTACAGGCGTTTCCTCGTCGT
>JACQFI010000132.1 GCA_016200135.1 Planctomycetota bacterium | reverse complement strand
TTCTCACCCTGCTGGCCTTTCTCACCCTGCTGGCCTTTCTCACCCTGCTGGCCTTTCTCACCCTGCTGGCCTTTCTCACCCTGCTGGCCCTTCTCACCCTGTTGGCCCTTCTCACCCTGTTGGCCCTTCTCGTCCTGCTGACCCTTTTCGCCGTCCTTGTCCTTGTTCCCCGCATCCTGCTGATTCCCACTCTTCTGGTCGGGGTTCTTCTGGCCGCTCTGGTCGGACTGCGACGCATCGCCGTCCTTCGAATCCTTCGCTTCGTTCGAGTCCTGCGATTTCTGGCCGCCGCGGCTTGAATCGTTGTTGGAAGAGTCGCTGTCGTTCTTATTCGATTTGTTTTTGGAGTCCTGGTTCTTCGAGTCGTCGATGTTGTCCAGATGTTCGTCGTTCTTGGGTTTGGAACTCTCGCCGGCGTCTTTCTTATCCTGCTTGTCCAGCAGCTCGTTGAGCCGTTGCAGGAGCCGTTCCTGTTCGTCCGCCAGCTCTTCGAGCTTTTTCTTTTCCGGATCGGTCTCGTCCTGTTTCCGCTGCAGGCGCCGCAGCAGGTCCTCTTCGTCTTCCTTGATGCGCTTGAGGCTGTCGGTGTTCTCTTTGGGCTCTTCCTTGTTCTCGGGCTTGGCTTGAGCCGCTTTGGGCTTGTCGGACGCGTGCAGCTTGCGCACGAGATCCGCGAACGGGTCGCGCTTCTCCAGATTCTTGCGCGCGTTCTCGGCCTGGCCCTTATTGGAAGCCGGACCTTGGATCGGGATGCGGACTTCCTTGCTCTCGCCGCGCTGCGCCAGCGGGCTGTTGTCTTCCACCACCAGTTTGCAGACGAGCACCTGCCCGCTGCCGGCGCCGAGTTTGGCGAGGTCCACCGAGACGGCGGCGTTCAGGCTCGCGGCCGTGTGCTCGGGGGTGCAGTCGATGGCGCGCACGGGTTTGTCGTCCAATGAGCACAGCACCTCGGCCTTGCGCAGGCCGAGGTCGTCGGAGCCGCTGGCCCGCAAGGTGACGACGGCGTCGGGCGCGGCCGGTTCGGCTTCGCGCGCGCCTTCGCGCTTGAGCTCCGCCGTGGGCGGCGCGTCGGGGATCACCTTGGCCAGATAGACCACGCCCGGCGCGCTCTCGAATCCCGAAGCGGCGAGGTACCCGATCTGGTAGCTGGTGTCGCGTTCGAGCACGAACTGTCCCTGGAGCGTCTGGCCGTTGGCGCTCATGGGCATGCGCTGGCCGCGGAGGTCCAGCCACGCGGAAGGTTTACCCAGCGGAAGTTTCTCCACGGGCATGGGCGCCTGGTTCACCGACACGCGGACCTCGATGCGGCTGCCGGCGATCGCCTGGACGTGGCCCCCAGAGATCTCACGAGCGGGCGCATTCGGCGCGTAGCTCGGCGGCGTCACGCGCAGATTCACCGCGGTGACCAGCGGCCGGTCGAACGGCGTCAGCGTGAAAGGCCCTTTCTCGCAATCGTTGCAGGTCACGCGGTACGTGGTGATGCGTGTGAAGCCGGGCAACTCGATGCTGTAGTGGCCTGCTCCGGACGGCGCGAGCGCCGCCTCGGTCTCGTCGGCATCGCCCGCGACCTGATAGCGCAGCGTGGCCGTCTTGGGGAGTTTGCCCGACGCGCGGATCTCGAACCTAACGGGCTCGCCCACGATTACGGTCGCGTCGCCGGGCAGGACTTCTGAGATCACGGTCTCGCGGGGCGGCGCGATCTCCTGCCACGGAAGGAGCGTGCGCTTCAGCGAGGTCCAGAAGCTCGAACCGCAGTAGATCCCGAAGAGAACCATGACGAGCGCCATCGCGCCCAGAATCCGCGCGCCCCAGTTCAGCGCGCGCAGATCCACGACACGGTCGGCGTCGAGGCCCTCCAAACGCTCGATGGCGCGCCCGGCCAGGAGTTCGGCGACCTCGCGTTCGTCCGGCTGGAGTTCCTTGCGGCGGCGCAGGTCGATGTACGTGATTAAGGCCTCGTCGGTAAGGCCCAGGCTACGGTCGATCTCGCGGGCGTAGCGCAGGGGATTGCGCGCGCGCAGCAGCACCAGAACGGCAAAGATAAGACCGCTCAGGAGCACGCCCGCTCCGGCGATATGCAGCATGGTGATGCGCGTGTAGCTGGTGAACTCCCAGATTCGGTCGGCGAGCATCGCGCCGGTCACGAAAGCCAGCCCCAAGCATCCGCAGCCCAGCATCACGGCGATCAAATGGTACAGGCGTTCGCGGCGCCTGATCGTGCGCAAGCTCTTGGAGACGGGATCTTTGGTCCACGGCAGGCTTACGATCTCGGGGCGCGGCACCCACGGCGCGGGCGGGTGAACCTCCGCGGCCGGAAGATGGGGCTCGGGATGATTTTCGGCTTCGGCCATGGGCCGCTCCCTGGAAACGCGCGGAACCGCACTCCTTATGACGTAAGGATGGGCCGGGCGTTTCTTCTAATTGCAGGATTATGGCAGGCTTGGTAAGCCGCACAACCTTAATCTAAAACAGGGGTTGTGTGGGCACAAAAAAACCGGCCGCGAGTCTTCCAAGCGGCCGGTCTATAACCTGAAGTGGTCAGGCCCGTACTCAGGGCGTGATGCGGTACTTGTCGAGGTCCTCGGTGCTCTTGCCTGCGAACCAGTTCTTGTTGATGTCGATGTACTGCTTCTCGCCGTCCGGAACGTCGTCCAGCGGCGTGATCGCGCTGACCGGGCACTCGGGCACGCAGAGGCCACAGTCGATGCACTCGTCGGGGTTGATGATCAGCATGTTCGGCAGGTCAGGCTTGTCAGCCTTGGCCTCGAGACCGAGCTCGGTCACCGGCACGTCGTAGAAGCAGTTGACGGGACAAACCTTCATGCAAGCGGTATCGTGCGTACCGATGCAAGGCGAGAAGACGATGTGGGCCATGTTGACCTCCTGTTCGTAAAAAGCCAGAAGCGCCTATGTCAGGCGCTACCTGTCCTCGGGAAGTTTTCGTACCGCAACGGGTGAACGGCGCCGAATCTACACGCGCACCCGATATGTGCAAGCGGTCTTTTTCGCCGAAACGTGGTCCGTTCAAACGTTTCATGCGTCTGTAATGTTAAGATAACTATATCCCGCTCACGTCCTATCAAGTAGAATAGGCGTGCGCCTTTGCAAGGTTTATGGGGTCGACTTGTGGGAGCACGGCGGACCAAAGGTCGAGGGGTGTGGTTTGGGCTGCTGCTGGCAGTCCTCGTTTCTGCTTGCCCGCGCTTGAGCAGGGCTGAAGAACACGGCGAGGCGCTGGTCTCGGCGACCACACTTCCCTCAACGCCTCCGCCGACGAACCCAACCGCAACCACAAAGCCGGAAGCAGCGGTGGACGCCGGACCCGCGGCGGAAGTGGTGGACCTCAACGAAGGCCAAACGCAGCAAGCTCCCAAAAAAGAAGAGAAACCCGCCGCGTGGGGCGTGACTCCCGAGACTCCGCACGAACCGCCCGCGCCGACCAACGGCGCTCCCAAGCCCGGCGACCCCGAATGGATCCGCGCCTTCCCCGATGAAGATGGCCCCGCGCCGAAGACGGCTGCGGACAAGATCGCCGCGCGCAAGCGCGGCGCGGCCCGCCCCGGCGATCCTGAGTTCGGCCGCCGCTGGCCGGGGGAAGGCTCCGACCTCGACGAGAAACTCGTCTCGGATGAGAACTCCGGCGGAGCCTCCGCCAAGAAGAAGGCCGACCCGGTTGACCGGCCGCGCTTCGTCCTTGGCGAGGGTCTGGACGACGAGAACGCCGACCTGAGCGTGTTGGGCCCGCTCGCGGTGCTGCCTCCGGACGCGCACAAGGTTGCGGTGAAGAAGCCCGAGGTCCCCAAGGCCGAACCCAAGAAGGCCAAACCGAATCCGAAGGACAAGAAGAACCCCAAGGAACCGCAGACCGAAGCGGAAGAGAAGGCGGACCTCGACCGCAAGGTGGCGCAGATCAAGGCGCAGCAGGCGGATATCGAGGCCAAGCGCGAGAAGCTGAAAGCGCAGGACCAGGCCGGCGCGGAGAAGACCAAGGAGGAGGACGGCGACGAGGTCATCACCGCGCGCACCAAGCCCGCGGCCCAGGCGATTCGCGCCATGCATGACGACCGGCCTGTGGCGCAGATCACCGGGCGCGTGATCGATCCCGATACTAAACTCCCGCTGCCGGCGCGCGTGAAGATCGTCGATTCGAGCGACACCGCGGCGGGCTCGGCCATTCCCGATCTGGGCTTCTGGTGCGAAGGCGAGTTCCAGGTGCCGGTGGCGCCCGGCAAGATCCGGGTCGAGATTCGCGCCGGACGCTTCCGCCGCATGGTCCTGAAGGACATCTTCGCCGAACCCGGCCAGGTGATTCCGCTGCAGGAGGAACTGCTCCGGCCCGCGTACCTCGATTTCGCCAAGGACGGCTGGTACCTGGCGGACCTCAATTACGCGCTGCGCGCCCGGCGCGGCGAGACGCCGCTCTGGACCGGCGACCCGCCCGGCGCGCCCGATGCCGTGCTGGCCGCGCGCGCCGAGGGCGTGCAGGTGCTCGGACTGGCCATGCCGTGGACGCCGGAAGACGAAGCGGCCGGCGAAGCGGAGACGCTCGAGGCCTTCGGCAGCCAGGCCCGCGGAACCGTTCTGCTGCCCGTGCTGCCGGGGCCGCAGCATCCGTTCTGCGGCAGCGGCCTGGGCGTCGGCATGACGAAGTGGAAGCACATCCCGCGGCAACTCACCGATCCCCGCAGCCCGCTGCGGGACGCGTTCGAAGAGATCCGGCGCAACGGCGGCCTCGCGGTTTACACCGAACTCTCCGGCCGGCGCAGCGTCGATCCGCGCAAGTCGGTGCTCCCGCTCTTCCCGCGGTTGGAACGCGACGGCGTCTTCACGGCGAAGGACACCACCGCGCTGCTCTACGCGCCCGCGGAACTGCCCTTCGACACCATCGTCGGCCCGGTCTATGACGCGCTCGCGTTCGACGGCTCCGAGACCGCGCAGGCGATCTGGTTCGCGCTGCTTAACGAGGGCTACGCGATTCCCATCGTCGGCGCGGGCGGCGGATGCCTTGAGTCCGGCAGCGCGCCCGACGGCCAGACGTTCGTGCATCTGGACGGTGCGCCCACGCGCGAGAAGGTGCTCGAGGCCTGCCGCACCGGCCGGAGCTTCGTCTCGTTTGGGCCGGCGCTCTTCGCGCGCTTCCTGGAGCGCGACAAAGGCCCCGGCGACCGGCTGGTCTCCGACGGCTCGGCCTGGACCTTGAAGATCCGCGCGTACGCCTCGCTGCAGCCTGGCACGTCGCTGGAGCGCATCGAGCTGATCCGCAACGGGAAGGTGGTGCACAACGAGGTCTGCGAGGACGGCATGGCCGCGCTGCACGACTTCCGCATCCCGATTACCGAGCACGACGACGCATGGTACAGCGTGCGGGTGACCGAGCGCGTGGAGGTGCAGGGCCAGCCCAAGGCGCGGCGCTTCGCGCTCACGAACCCGGTCTATTTCGATACGCCGGGACGCACGCTGCCGCAGCCGGCCAAGGCGCGCATCAACGGAACGCTGCGCAGGGAAGGCGGCACGCCGACCGCGGGCAAGGTGACCGTGCTCGAACCTGGAAAGGACCCGCGCGCGGTCGCCGTGGACGCCAGCGGCAAGTACAGCGTCGCCTTCACGGCGGCGGGCGCGGTGATCTTCGAGGCCGAAGGCTGCGAACCGTCCGCGCGCAAGGCCTTCGATAACCCGCAGACGCTCAAGGCGCTGGGGCAGGTCCTCGCCGAACGCGACGGCAAGCTGCGCGACCAGTTCACCAAGCCGACGACTTTCGGCTTCTGGCGCATGATCCTCTCCGATTGGAACGAAGACGTGACGCTCAAGCCGCTCCCGCCCGCGGCCGCGCCGCCGGAGCTCGAACCGGAAAAGAGCGACGTGCCGGAAGAACCGCAAGCGCCCGAAGCCAAGACGCCCGAGCAACCTTAAAACTCCGAACGAACGAACCGCCAAGACGCCAAAGCGCCAAGAGTTTTGAATCTACTCTATGGAAACTCTTCTTGGCGCTTTGGTGTCTTGGCGGTTTATTCGTTCTGTTAGGTATATTTAGAAGTCCGCCGACTGCTCCACGTCCGTGACGATGATCTTGCCGTCGCCGATGCGGCCGGTGCGCGCGGCGGCCACCACCGCGTCGCGGACCTGCTCCAGCGCGGCGTCCTCGACGTAGATCTCCAAGCGCGCCTTGGGCAGGAAGGTCAGTTCGTACTCGTGCTGGCGGTAGAGCTCCAGGTGCCCCTTCTGCCGCCCGTATCCGCGGACTTCCGCCACGAGCACTTCCACGACGCCCTCCGCCGGGAGCTTCTCGAGCACGGCTTCGAGTTTGAAGGGCTTGATGTAGACGGTGAGCTTCTTCATTTTGGATTTTGGATTTCCGATTTTGGATTGAACGGCAACAGCGTTTGCCCAAAAGACTCCGCGGCACGGATTTCAAAATCCAAAATCGCAAATCTAAAATGCTTACAAGCTTCTCCCCTTCAGCCCCAGCGTCTCGTCGAGCCCGAACATCAGGTTCATGTTCTGCAGCGCCTGGCCGGCCGCGCCTTTCACCAGGTTGTCGAGCGACGAGGCGACCACGAGCTGGCCGGTGCGTTCGACCACCTGCGCGGCGATGTCGCAGTAGTTGTTGCGGGCGACGTTGGACACCGCCACGTCGCCGACGGCGTTCAGCACGCGCACGAACGGCGCGCGCTGCGGGGTGTAGAACTCACGCAGCAGGTCCGTCGCCTTTGCAGTGGTGAGCCCCGCGTCCTTCTTCGGGCGCGCGAAGGCCGTGGTCAGGATGCCGCGGTCGAGCGGCGCGAGGTGCGGGACGAACGTCACCTTCATGGCCTTGCCCGCCGCGCGCGTCAGGCCCATCTCGATCTCGGGCGTGTGCTTGTGCGTGCCGATGCCGTAGGCGCGCAGGTTCTCGTCGATATCCACAAACAGATTCGATTGCTTGGTGTTGAACTGCCGCCCCGCGCCGCTCAGGCCCGAGTAGCTGTCCACGACGATGCCGTCGTCCTCGAGCAGTCCCGCCGCCGCAAACGGCGCGAGCGCCAGGACCGCCGAGGTGACATAGCAGCCGGGATTGCCGACGAGCTTGGCGTGGCGGATCTCTTCTTTAAAGAGTTCCGGGAGTCCGTAGACAGCGTCCTTGAGCAGGTCCTTGCAGGCGTGCGTCTCCTTGTACCACTGCTCGTAGATGGCAGCGTCGCGGAAGCGAAACTCGCCGCCGATGTCGATCACCTTCGCGCCGCCCTTAAGCAGCCCCGGCACGACGGCGAAGGTCTCGGTGCCTTTCTTGGCCGTGAAGACGACGTCGCTCTGCCGCGCGATCTCGTCGGGCGCGGCGCTTACGGTCGTGAGGTCGCATTCGCCGCGCAGCGGAGGCAGGATCTCGCCGATGGGCTTGCCCGCGGCGCTCTCGGAGACGAGCAGCGCAAGTTTGACCTGCGGATGGCCCAGCAGGGCGCGGATGAGGCACTCGCCCACGAGCCCCGTGGCGCCGACGATGGATGCGCGAATCATGGAAGACCCCCGACGACGTACTTGGCGCGCAGTTTACGCTGCGCAGATAAAACGTAAAACGTAAAACGTAACGGCCCACGGTTTGAACGTGGAGACGCTGAATTGTGGAGACCAAACGTAATTAAGGATCAAATGAGCCGTTCTCTGCGGGCTCTGTGTTGAAGTCGTGTTCAGTTCCATGAGTGAAAACGGTGTAAACTAGCCCTTCTTCAGGTCCTGCGCCATCGCCTCGGCAACCGCCCGCGAGGTCTCGTCCCCCGCCGCGCGCAACGCCGCGATGACGCCCTCGCGGTCCGCCGCCGCACGGTTCTGGTTGAGCTTGCGCTTGCCCTCCAGCCGCGTGATCTCGATAGAGAACCCGACGATGCTCGCGAGCATCGCCCGGTGCCGCGGTTCGTCTTCCGGATAGACCCACGGTATGGTGAAGCCGCGCTCGTAGACGCCCACCAAGTCGCGCAGCACGCCGAGCAGTTCCGTCTCGTCCTTCATGATCCGCGCGCGCCCGTAGGCGTGCACGGCCTCGTAGTTCCACGTTGGCACGCTCACGCCGGGCTGGTACCACGACGGCGAGATGTACGCGTGCGGCCCTTGAAAGATTACCAGAACCTCCGCGCCGTCCTTGAAGTGCTGCCATTGCGGATTGGCTTTGGCGACGTGTGCTCGCAGCGTGCCGTGCGGGCCCCGGTCCGCGTCGAGCAGGACCGGCAGATGCGTGGCGAACGGCGCGCCCTGGTCCACGGTGACCAGCGTCGCAAACGCGTGCGCGCGCATCAATGCATGCAGGATCTCGCGGGAGGATTCTTTGAACGCGGCAGGGATATACATCGCGTGACTCCTTGTGCTCAGGCTATAGAGATACCGCCGTTCATGGAACGAGGGTACGGAGATTGGATTGAAAAAGGAAGAGGTTCAGGCGCGCGAGGCCGCGGCCGGCCTCGCGGTGGCGCTGGCCTGCCAGTCCACGCGGGGGGCATCGCCCCAGAGGGCTTCGAGGTTGTAATACTGGCGCAGTTCGGGCGAGAAGACGTGGATCACGCAGTCGGCATAGTCGAGCAGCATCCACTGGCTGTTCGCGTCGCCTTCCTGGCCGAGCACGTAGACGCCGCGGTCCTTCAGGCCCTTCTCGATGGCGTTCAGGATGGCGCGGATCTGGAGCTTGGACTGCGCTGTGACCAGGACAAAGTAGTCGGTGACGTCCGAGAGGCCGCGCAGATCGTAGACGAGGATGCCCTCGCCTTTTTTCTCGTCCGCCTCGCAGGCGGCAAAGATCGCGATCTCCCGGCCCGGCAGCACGTCCCTGCTTGCCATGTCGTTACGCTTCCATTCCGGCCGGTTCGCGCTTCGACTGCCAGATCGCCCAGCCGATCAGCACGATCGTCACGGCAATGGCAGCTAGGCGGATGCCAGCGTTGCCGCCGTCGGTCGGCAGCGCGTTGATCGCTTCGGGGAACTTGGCCGCGCCTTCGTTCACGGTCGTGACCACCGCCGGATCGTACGCGAGCATCAGCGGCACGCTCAGCACGGCGACCATGTTCATGACCTTCAGCAGCGGATTGATGGCCGGGCCCGCGGTGTCCTTGAGCGGGTCGCCGACGGTGTCGCCGGTGACGGACGCCTTGTGCTTCTCGGAGCCCTTGCCGGTGTTCTTTTCCAGGTCGCGCGGCTCGTCTTCGACCATCTTCTTCGCGTTGTCCCATGCGCCGCCGGCGTTGCACATAAAGCTGGAGAGCAACTGCCCCGCCACGATCGAGCCGGCCAGGAATCCAGCCAGGCCGATTGGCCCGAAGAAGAAGCCCACCAGCACCGGCATGAAGATGCCCAGCACCGCGGGTCCGATCAGTTCTTTCTGCGCCGCGCCGGTGCAGATATCCACGACGCGGGCGTAGTCGGGCTTCTTGGTGCCTTCCCAGATGGCCTTGTCGCGGAACTGGATGCGGCATTCCTTCACGATCAGGAAGGCCGCGCGGCCGACGGCGCGGATGAGCATGGAGCTGAAGAGGAACGGAACCGCGCCGCCGATCAGCATACCGATGAGCAGCTTGGGCGAGGAGACGGTGAGCAGCCCGGCCACGCGGTGGAAGATCTCGAGCGGCAGAGCCTTCTCTTCGCCGCCGCCGCCCGAGCCGATGACGGTGATGAACGACGCATAGAGCGAGACGGCCGCAATGACGGCCGAACCGATCGCGACGCCCTTGGTGACGGCCTTGGTCGTGTTGCCGACGGCGTCGAGGTCGGCGAGGATCTGGCGGGCCTCCTTCATTTTCTTCTCGTCGCCGCCGAACTGCTCCTTGGTAAAGCCCATCTCGGCGATGCCGTTGGCGTTGTCCGCGATCGGCCCGAAGACGTCCATGGAGACCGTGTTGCCGGTGAGCGTCAGCATACCGATGCCGCACATGGCCACGCCGTAGGCGATGAAGATCGGGTTCACTTCGCTCATGGTGGTCGTGTAGATCAGCACCGAGGCGAAGATGGCGATGCACAGGATCACGCCGGTCCAGACGGCCGATTCGTATCCGACCGCGAAGCCCTCGATGATCGCCGTGCCGTGGCCGGTCTCGCAGGCGCGCTTGATGCCGCGAACGGGACTGTACTCGGTGCCGGTGAAGATCTCGGTGACCTTGTTAAGGGCCACGCAGAGGATGATGCCGACCATGCACGTCCAGGCCGGCCGCATGTCCAGGCCCGCGATGCCGAAGTTACACCAGGAGGGCAGCTTGTTGACATTGTCCAGCACGGACTGACTGAGGGTGCCGTTCGCCACCATGCTCGCATCGAAGTGCAGGTAGAACCAACCCAGGATAATGAAGCCGACAACAGAAAGGAAAGAGCCAATGTAGAAGCCTTTGTTGATCTGCTTCATGGCCGAGGCGACGTCGCCCTTGTCGCCGGCCTTGACGGTGTACGTCGAGATGATCGAGCCGATCACGCCGATGGCGCGCACGAGGATGGGGAAGATGACGCCCTTGTGCCCGAAGCTCGCCCAGCCCAGGATCATCGCCGCGACGATGGTGACCTCGTAAGACTCGAAGATGTCCGCCGCCATGCCCGCGCAGTCGCCGACGTTGTCGCCCACGTTGTCCGCGATCGTCGCGGCGTTGCGCGGGTCGTCTTCAGGAATGTCTTTCTCGACCTTGCCCACCAGGTCCGCGCCGACGTCCGCGGCCTTGGTGTAGATGCCGCCGCCCACGCGCATGAAGAGCGCCAGCAGCGTGCCGCCGAAACCGAAGCCCAGCAGGGCCTCGTACGCGTGTTCGCCGTAGATCATGAAGATCAGGGTGCCGCCGAGCAGGCCCAGGCCGTCGGTCATCATCCCCGTGATCGTGCCCGAGCGGTAGCCGTACATCAGTGCCTTGCCGAAGCCCGAGGGCGCCGCCGCGGCCACGCGCAGGTTGCCGATCGTGGCCATGCGCATCCCGACGAAGCCGACTAGCCCCGAGAAGAACGCGCCCATCAGGAACGCGAAAGCGCGGCCGAAGGCGTACTCGGTGGCGTTAGGCCCGCCGGAGAGCGACTTGCTCAGGAAGAGCACCACGACGAGGACCACGATCAGCATCGCGACGACCTTGAGCTGGCGGAACAGGTAGGCGTCCGCGCCTTCGCGCACGGCTGCGGCGATCTCCTGCATCTTCGGGGTGCCCTTGTCCGCGTTGGTCACCTGCTTGACCAGCATCCACGCGTACAGCAGCGCCATGATGGCCACGCCCATCGAGGCAAAGAGCGCGATGCGTTCGCCGTCCGAGAAGTTCGAACCTTCTCTCATGAAGGACCAGTACTGGAAGCTTCCGGCTTCCGCCGCCGCCGGCGCGCCGACGCCTGCCGCGAACACGTACGCGCCGGCTCCGGCGATCATCAGCAAGCTCAGGACAACGGGAAGGCGCAGGAAGGCGAGCACGGGATTGGTCGGGCGCTTCATCATCCTTGATCCTTTTTCCGATTTACGTGGCATGTTCCGGTTATGGGCCGCTAAAAGCGGCACACGTTAGACGCCGAATACAAACGAAGCGCGAGATACATCCTTGAAAGCGCGCTTCGATTCAAGTGAATTTTAGTGGGGATGGACGGGGACGCTCACAGGCCACAACGTGCCTAGATTTCCCGTCTTAGCGGAACCACCGCGGCAGGCGCGGTCGGGCTCAGCGCTCCCGGCCTGCCTTCTCTTTATTCTTCTCGCTGACGCGCATCTTGCGGCGCTTGCGTTCGCTGGGCTTCTCGAAATAGGAGGTCTTCTTCATCTCCTTGGTCAGACCTTCCTTCTCGCACTGCTTCTTGAAACGGCGCAGCGTCTTGTCGAGCGACTCGCCGGCTCGTGCTTCTACGCGGATCATGCAATCTCCGTCTGCTTCCCATACGCCAAAAGACAACCGCTCCCCGGCCGCCGGCCCCCCATGAGGCACTTCCCCCATGCGTCCGAAGAGAGGGGCAAAAGGATAGTCAGCGACCGCGTCCGGCGCAAGTCCAGGCGGG
>JACQFI010000127.1 GCA_016200135.1 Planctomycetota bacterium | reverse complement strand
ATCGCCGCCCGGGTCGCCGATCTGCACGCCAAGGCCGAACCTGCCCATGCGAAGATGGCGGCGAGCTATCCCGCGCGCCTGATGGACGCCATCCGGCACAACTTCGAGCACCTGCCGGACACAGAGCAGGAGCGCGCGCTGCGCAGGCGCTTCGACGAACACTTCGCCCGGCAGAAACCGCTGCTCGAGGCCCGCGGCCAGGCCGGCAAAGTGCGCGACTGCCACGGCGACCTGCATCTCGCCAACATCTGTCTCTGGCAGGGCGCGCCGCTGCTGTTCGACTGCATCGAGTTCAACGACGATCTGCGCATCATCGACGTGCTCTCGGACGCGGCCTTCCTTTATATGGATCTGCTCGAACGCGGGCACGCCGCGCAGGCGCAGCGCTTCATGAATCTCTATCTGGAAGCGACGGGCGACTTCGCGGGCCTGCCCGCGTGGCCGCTCTTCGTTGCCTATCGCGCCCACGTTCGTGCCAAGATCGCGCAGCTTACCTTGAAGGCTCCGGGCGTGCCGGACGCGGAGCGTTCCAAGCAGGAGCGCTCGCGCGACGTGTACCTGAAACTCGCCGGTGAGACGCTTGCGCTGCCGCGAGGCGGTATCGTGGTGATGGTGGGGCTGCCCGGCAGCGGCAAATCGACCGTCGCGATGCGCCTCGCCTGCGAAGGCCGCGGCGTGCGCCTCCGTTCAGATGTGGAGCGCAAGCGCCTGCACGCGCAGAATCCCGCGCAGGATCTTTACGGGAAGGATCTGAGCCGGCGAACGTACGAGACCGTCCTGGCGCAAGCGCGAGCCGTAGTCGAGGCCGGCCAGACGGCGATCCTGGATGCGACGCATATCCAGCGCGCGCAACGCCGGTCCGCGTTCGAACTCGCCAAGGAGCTAGGCGTCTCCATTCGCATCGCCCACTGCGACGCGCCGATGGACGAACTGCGCGCGCGCATCCGCGCCCGCCGTGAACAGGGCAGCGACGTCAGCGATGCGGACGAACGCATTCTCGAAATGATGGCGGGGCAATTCGAGCCGTTTACCGCTGAGGAAGCCGCGGCGACCAACCGCTATACCTAACTGCTCGTTGAAGACAGAGCTCAGGCCTTCGCATCGCGCGGATCGTTGTTCGCGATCGCGTCCTTCGTCTGCTTCTCGCGGAACTTGCGGTAGGCCTCGCGGAATTCCGGGTGCTTGATCCCCAGGATCGCCACGGCCAGGAGCGCCGCGTTCACCGCGCCGGGCTTGCCGATGGCCAGCGTGCCGACCGGTACCCCTCCGGGCATCTGAACGATGGAGAGCAGCGAGTCCATCCCGTGGAGCGACTTCGATTCCATGGGCACGCCCAGCACCGGCAGCACTGTCTTCGCCGCGCAGACGCCCGGCAGGTGCGCCGCGCCGCCCGCGCCGGCGATCAAGATCTCCAAGCCGCGCTTCTCGGCGGTCGAGACGTACTCGAAGAGCGCATCCGGCGCGCGGTGCGCGGAGATGACGCGGACCTCGCAGCCCACGCCCAGCGACTCGAGCGTCTGCGAGACGTTGCTCATCACGTCCCAGTCGCTCTTGGAGCCCATCAGGATGCCGACGAGAGGTTTCATGCTGGCCTCGCTTTCGAGTTGGCCCTGGAAGCGGCCCTTTTATCGTAACGACGCGATTCCGCCACGTAAAGAACGGCCGCGCGTTTGTCCGATTGCCTTCGGCGCCACTCTCCACTTGCCGTTAAAGCCCGTGCGGTAAAACTCTGGCCATGCCCGAACTGCTGGTCGTCGCCCACATCAGGCGCAAGCCGGAGATCGAACCGGTCCTGCGCAAGCTACTGCCCTGGCTGCGCAAACAAGCCACCGTCGCCGGAGTCGTGCGCGATGACGAGTCCGATCTCAGCCAGGTCAAGGCGGACCTGATCGTCGTCTTCGGCGGCGACGGTACGATGCTCTCGGTCGCCCGCCGCCTCAAGGGCAACGCCACGCCCGTGCTGGGCGTGAACATGGGCCAGCTCGGTTTCCTGGCCGAGGCGCCGCATTTCGAGATCCGCAAGATTCTGCCGCGCGTGCTGAAAGGCGAGTGCGTGCTCTCGCCGCGGATGATGCTACGCGTGCGCGTGGCGCTGAAGGCGGGCCGGCCGGAGACCAATTTCTTAGCGCTCAACGATGCCGTCTTGCTGCGCTTGCCCAAGGCCGCGATGATGACCGTGGGCGTCTCGGTCTCGGGCGAAGAGATCGCGCGCTACAAAGGCGACGGGCTAATCGTCTCGACCGCGACGGGTTCGACCGGCTACAGTCTCTCTGCCGGCGGGCCGATCCTGAGCGAGCGCCTCAAAGCCTTCATCATGGTCCCGATCTGCCCGCACACGCTGGCCAACCGCCCGATCGTGCTCTCCGGCGACGAACGGCTCGAGATCGTCCCCGAGACGCGCTCGGGCTCACCCGTGGAACTGGTGATGGACGGGCAGGAGAGCGTGAGCCTCACCAGCGGCACCGCGGTAACGATCGAGAAGGCTCCCTACGAGTTCAACATCGTCACGGTCGGCCGCAAGGGCCGCTATGAGATCATCCGCGACAAGCTGCACTGGGCGGGGTGGGTAAAGGAAGGGCGCGGTTAGATTCCAAGGTATTGGAATTGAATCTTCGGACACATGCCCCAATCGATTTTGGCTCAATTCCTGCACGGCTTCGCGATGCCTCTGCGCGCGCTGGGCTGGCTTTGTTCCCATCGCGGTGTGAAGCGCTACGCCATTCTGCCGTTTCTAACCGCGCTTCTGTTTTACGCGCTCATCGTTGCGGCGGCGGCCTACGCCATCGGCCACTGGGACTGGGGCGCCGTGCGCTTCGAGTTCCTCGGCGCATGGCTCCATGAGAAACTTGCGGGTTTCATGAACGTGCTCAAATGGATCGTTCTGCTTCCGGTTTTGATCGCGTGCGCGTACTTCAGTTTCTCGGCAGTCGGTTTGGTGATCGCGAGCCCCTTGAACGATCTGCTCTCGGAGCGCATCGAACTGGAACTCTGCGGACCCAAGGAGCGCCTCATCCTGCCCTTTAACAAGTACCTGCGCGGCATGGGGTATTCCATCTGGGACTCGTTTACCATCCTTCTGCGGCAGGTCTTCTTCACGGCGCTAACCGTGCCGCTTCTGCTCGTGCCGGTGGTGGGCTTCCTGCCCTTCTTTCTGGTCTGCGCGTATTATACCGGTCGCGGCTACTTCGAGGTCGGCACTGCGCGCAACCTTCTGCGCCCTAAGCACAGCCGTTCAACCCTTCGCGCCTTGCGCTGGCAGCTCTTGGGGTTGGGCGTTGCGATCCAGTTGCTCTTCTCGATCCCGTTTATGCCGCTCTTCATCCTGCCGCTGGGCATTACGGCCGGAACGTTGATGTATTGCGCAGTGGACTGGGAAGCCGCCTTGCGCGAAAGCCGCCTGGAGCCGCCGCTGGGCTTCCAGCCGCCGAAGCCCAAGCCGAAGGCGTGAAGCAAGATTTGCCGATACGGGCCTTTGCCTAGAAATCTTGCGTCTCTTTCGCTCCTTGTTTAGATGCGTCGTACTTGGGTGGCCGCGGCCGGTCGAGGGTCTCCACCTTCAAGTGCCCGACCCATATTTTCCCCTTCCCGACAAGGATCGCGCCGACGCTGAGGACGGCCGTCTCAGGCGGGACGAAGAGTTCCACGGAGTGACGCTCAAAGTCGCGGGTTCCCGTAAGACGACGGTCTTGCATGTTGTCGAAACCCAGCACCTCCTGATGCGTGCCGTCCAGCCGCATCCAAAAGCCGGCCCAGCCCACTGTGACGGCCCGCTTTATATCCCCGGAGAAGCGGACCCATTTTCCTTGGTACGGGCGGGCGTCGAGCCTTTGCATCAGGTTCCCGAACTCTTTTGCATCTGGAAGATCCGAAATCGTAGCGGCTTTACCCCAATCTGGAATTTCTTCGCATGCGCAGGCGTAGTTCCATCGCGCAGTGGGTTGCAGCCAATTCTTTAGGTCGTCTTCAAACCCGAGGCTCATAGGCTCGACTATTGGCTCAATTGGTTTTTCCGAGTGTGTTTTTTCTTTTAATTGCGCATCGATGTCCGCCTCTTTCGTCGCGCCGTTTGACCGAAGCACTGTTTGGGCATCCGGCGCGGCGTTCAAATGGGATGGGTTGGTCGCGGCTACGTGTGCACGGCGGGCGGTTGCGTAATACGCGCAGCATGCCGTAACCAGGAGAATGCAACCTGCCCAGACCAAAGGATGACTTCGAAGCATGATGGTCCCCTCTCAATTCGGATTTCCCAGGAGAAAGCAATTCCGGACCGGCGCGATCCTTACGCCGGCGAGATCGCGTGCCTTAGAACTTCATCCAGGGTGGTCAGCCCTTCCGCGGCTTGGCGCACGCCGTCGGCCGTGAGTGTGGTCAAGCCCTGTCCGATGGCCAGTGTGCGAAGTTCATCCACGTTTGCGTTTCGACGCAACGCGGTGGCGATCTCCGGCGTAACTTCGAGCGCCTCGGCGATGAGCATGCGGCCGCGGTAGCCCACTCCACCACAGTACGAACAGCCTTTTGGGACGCGAAAAGCCTTATTGAGGTTATCCCAACCGAGCCCACCCGTGCGTGCGACAATCTCGGCTTGAGAGACTTCCTGGTCGGACGGCTTGCCGGAAACGGAACATTTTGAGCAGAGGCGCCTCACGAGCCTCTGCCCGACGATTAGGCTCGTGGCTTCGCTTGCGACATAGGCATTGCTGCCCATGTCCAGCATGCGCCTAAGCGCACTCGCAGCTTCCTCGGTGTGCAACGCAGTCAGAACCTTATGGCCGAGCAACGCGGCCTCGAATGCGAGTTCCAAGGTTTCGGCCTCCCTTATCTGCGAGATCATCAGGACGTCCGGATCGGAGCGCAATGCGGCGCGGACCATGGCTGGATAGTAGAGTCCGCGCTCGGCCACCACTGCAATTTGCGTGACCCATGGAAGCGAGACTTCCACCGGCGACTCAAGGGAGATAATCTTGCGCTCGGGTCCCGCCATGCGACTAAGGCACGCGTATAGCACCGTCGTTTTGCCCGAACCCGATGGGCCGGTAACGATCATCATGCCCCAAGGCCGCCGAAGATAGCGCTCGATACGCTCCTGTACGGATTGCGAGTAGTTCATCTGTTCCAGGTCAAAGCGCATGCTCTCCTGCGGTAGAATGCGTATCGTCACGGCCTCGCCGTTGGCCGTCGCAAGCGTGGCAACACGCAGGTCGAACGTCTTCCCGCTCACTTGGATTTCGATGCGATTGCTTTGCGGAGCCCAGCGCTCGTGCAGATCCATGTTGGACATGATCTTGATGCGTTCGATGATCGGTTTGAGCAAGCGGACCTCGATTTCGGCTACAGTATGCATGGCGCCATCGATGCGCAGGCTGCACACTCCTGCCGCTTCGCTCGATTTCCTGCCAATCAGCGGGGTCAGATGTATGTCCGAAGCCCGCGAAGCAATCGCTAGCAAGAGCATCCGGTTGAGCGCGGCGACGACGTTAGTCCCGAAATCACTCCCGCTCTTCTTCCCGGTTTGGATCTCTTCAAAGCGAACGACTTGCTCCATGAAAGGCGTCATGTCCATGCTCTCGTCGATGCGGGGTTCCTCTCCTTTGAGGAAAGACTCGATGTCCCGTTTGTAGAAGCGCCACTGGCGCCCGACCTTCATCCCTTTGAGCTTTCCTTCCCGCAGCCATCGATAAAACGTAGGCCGCGTGGTCTTGAGGCGCTCGATGGCCTCCTCCATGTCGATCAATTCTCCGTTTGCGGACGCGCTGGAAGGCGCGTCGGGCTCTGCCTTGGCGGAGGGCGTCTTCGGAGCGGGAACGGATTTCTTGGCCATGGGCTTCTCCTTAAGTGTGTTTCAATACATACCATAGTCATATTGATAGTCAATAGACTATCATAGATATTATGATTATCTATGATAATTATATATAAGCCTTGTTCAGTCATAGGGTACGGCTGTTTTCATGAGGCATGCTTCGCTCAAAACATACACGGCCGGCATCAAAGTGGTCTCGCCTGGAATTTCCGCGCCGTCCCGCGACAATGGCGCCTCGTTCGAGGTGTTCCTAAAGGAGAGCGCATGTCCGAGTCCGTGCCGTCCAAACCCCGCGTCCGCTTCGCGCCCAGCCCGACCGGCTATCTGCATGTCGGCGGCGTGCGCACCGCGATCTTCAATTACCTCTTTGCGCGCAAGCACGGCGGGACGTTCATCCTGCGCATCGACGACACCGACACCAAGCGCAACCTCGAAGAGGCCGTCAAGATCATCATCGACGGTATGAAGTGGGTCGGCCTGGACTGGGACGAGGGTCCCGGAAAAGGCGGCAGCGTTGGCCCCTACTACCAGTCGCAGCGCTTCGACAAGTACAAGGCCGCCGCGGAGAAACTCGAGAAGTCCGGCCGCGCGTACTGGGCCAAGAAGCAGATCGGCGATAAGCTGCCCGACTGGAAGATCGAGAAGATGAAGAAGGCCGGCAAGTGGGACGACGATCTCGCCAAGGCCGCGCAGGACCCGAACCCGGCGCTCTACTTCAAGATTCACGAGGGCGAGCCGCAGGACATCGTCTTTGAGGACGCCGTCTGGGGTCGCTACAGCCGCCCCGCGGACGTGCTCAACGATTACGTGCTGCTGCGCGGCGACGGCACGCCGACGTACAACTTCGCGACGGTCTGCGACGATATCGAGATGGGCATCACGCACATCATTCGCGGCGAAGACCATCTCGCGAACACGCCCAAGCAGATCAACCTCTACAAGGCCCTCGGCGCGCCGTTGCCGCAGTTCGCGCACCTGCCGATGATCCACAACGACAAGGGCGAGAAGATCAGCAAGCGCCGCGACCCCGTCGCGGTGACGCTCTACGAGGCCTGCGGCCTGCTGCCGGAGGCGCTCTTCAATTTCATGGCGCTGCTCGGCTGGTCGCCGGGCGACGACCGCGAACTGCTCACCAAAGACGAGATGATCGCGGCGTTCTCGCTCGACCGCATCAAGCTCGCGCCGGCGCAGTTCACCCTCACGCGCAAGCGCGACCTGCCGCCGGAGAGCACCGACAACGAGCGCGCCGCCTGGCTGGCGGAGTCGCTGCCCGGCACCAAGCTCGAATGGATGAACGGCGAGTACATGAAGAAGCTGCCCATCGGCGCTTTGCTCGAGCGCGTCCGTCCCTTCATGGATGGGCACGGCTACGATATGAAAAAGTTCGCGCCCGAGCGCTTGGAACAGATCGTGAAACTCGAGCAGGAGCGCGCGCGGACGCTGCGACAGCTCTCCGAGAACCTGCGCCTCTTTTTCGTGGCGCCTTCGGCGTACGATCCCAAGGCCGTCGAGAAGGTGCTCAAGAAGAACGACGGCCTGGCGCTGCTCAAGGAGGTCCGCGCTATGCTGGACGCGCAGGCCGACTGGTCGCCGCACGCGCTCGAAGAGGCGCTCAAGCAGTTCGTCGAGGCCAAGAACACGAAGTTCGGCAACGTCGCCCAGCCGATCCGCGTGGCGCTAAGCGGCGCGACGGTCTCGCCGCCCATCCACGATACGCTGGCGCTGCTGGGCCGGGACGAATCGCTGGCTCGCATCGATAGGGCCTTACTCATTCCATAGCGGGTTTCAAAGGCCCACCTGCTTTTATGGAGAATATCGCTCCCCTCCTTGGGGATGTGCCGGGTATAATAGTTGTGTCGTTTTTGCCGGCCTTCGCAGCAGTTGAGGTCCACCTTTGCTCGTCCGCAGCTTCATCCACCTCCCGCGAATCGGCCCCCGGCGCGAGCGCCAGTATTGGGAAGACGGCGTGCTCACGTGGGACGACCTGCTCCGCGACCGCGACCTCTTCGACGACGGCCCGCCTCCACCGCTTGAAAATGCCCTGGTCGTCTCCCGGCAGAAACTCGCCGAAGGCGATGCGCAATGGTTCGAGGAGCAGCTCGGGCCCTCGAACCTGTGGCGCATGGCGCGCGAGTTCGACGACGGGCGCATCGCCTATTTGGATATCGAGACCGACGGCTCGCCCGGCAACCACCTCCCGACCGGAGAAGACGCGCCCGGCGGGACCACGGTTGTGGCGGTCTGGGACGGCCTGCGCGCGCGGGTCTTTCTGCGCGGACGCGACCTGCAAGAGATTCCGGAGTACCTCTCGCGCTATAAAGTGCTCTGCACGTTCAACGGCAAGGCGTTCGACGTGCCGTATCTCGAAGCGCGCTACGGCAAAGCGTTCTTCACGGGCGCGCACCTCGATCTGCGCCCCATGACGCGCTCCGTGGGCCTCACCGGCGGTTTGAAGAAGATCGAGAAGCAGCTCGGCATCGAACGGCCCGCGATGATCCGCAATTACACGGGCTACGACGCGGTCAAGCTGTGGTCGGCCTACAAGCGCGGACGCGAGGACGCGCTGGAACCGCTCGCGCGTTACAACCTGGCCGACGCCGTGAATCTTCAGGCGCTCCTGCGCGCGGCCTACAACTACGAAGTGGCGCAGGACAGCCTGCCCTTCAGGCGCTTCGATCAGCTTCAGGAAGAGGGTACGGCGGAGGCCGTGGACGCGGCCATCGCGGCGTTAAAGCGCAGCGTCCGGACTACTTGACCGTCTGCTCCTGCATTTCCTTCTCGAGTTCCTTGTGCTTGCTGCCGCCGGGGCCGAAGAGCGTCTCGGCGTGGCTCGTGAGCTTGAACTTGCTCTGGTGGCACTCGCTGCATTGCGTATGCAGGCCGAAGGTGGGGCTGGTGCGCATGATCTGCGCGCGCTTGCCGATCTCGGTCAGCAGCGGGCTGCCGGGGCTCTGGATCTTGGCCTCGTCTTCGGTGGTATGGCAATGCTTGCAGGAGATGCGAAAGCGGTCGGACTCCTGTTTGCACTCACGGATCGTCCGCTGGCGCGGCGTCTCTTCGATTCTCCGGTCGAAGAACCGGGAATCGCGAATCTGATCCATTGTGGGCACGGTGGTCGAACACGCCGCCAGGATGAGAAGGCCTAAGCCCACAAAAGCTGCCAGAAACCACTTCACGTGTCGGCCTCCCGTTTTTTTGCTTCAATGCGCCATCAAAGCGCGCGGCTTGAAGCTAAGACGCACACGAGCATTCTCGTCTTTAATCTTATGGTAGGGGAGCCATGCTTTGAAAGCAACCTCGCGCGACGGAACGATTTTAAAGCTGCATCCTGCACAGGCGCCATGGGTTGTATTTCCGCCCGTAGAGAAGGGATCGGCCGTACACAGCCAAAAAGCGGAGAAATTGCGCCGGTCACTGGCATCGGCAGCGGAACGTCCGTACATTAGGGAAAGCGTTCCGGACTGCTTAGGGGCTACGGTACCGCGCATGGTGGATGAACGGCCATTCGACCGCAAGGTGTACCGAGCACGGCCCACGACGCGCCGTCTGCGCAGCGGCCCCTACATCCGTTATCCCGACGCGCAGCTTGTGGTGCTGACCGCCAAGGGCGATACCGACGCCTACAACGAACTCGTCGAACGTTTCCAGAACGCCGCGCGCAACCGGGCGCTCTCCGTGGTCAGCGATTTTCAGGCCGCGGAAGACATCGCGCAGGACGCCTTCATCAAGGCGTATAACGCGCTCAAGGACCTTGAAGACCCCAATAAGTTCGCCGGCTGGTTCCTCACCATCGTCCACCATACGGCGCTGGACTATGTCCGCGCGCGGCGCGAAGGCATGAGCCTCGAGACCATGAAGGAGCAGGGCTTCGAGGCCCCCCGCGAGACCCGTGGCGAGCAGATTGAGAAGCTGGAAGAGCGCGAAGAAGACCTGCGCGTGCTCGACGCGCTTCAGGATTTGCGCGACGACTACCGGGAGATCATCATCCTCAAGCACGTCGAAGAGCTCTCGTATAAGGAGATCGCGGACCGCCTGGGTATGTCGGTCTCGGCGGTGGGCGAGAAGCTCTCGCGCGTGCGCGCATTGCTCAAACGGCGTCTGGAAAAGAAGCGCGTTCCAGGCAAGGCGGAATCCGAAGGCATCCAGGCGGAAGAGGCATGAGCGAGCCGTCGCAGGACGAAGAACGCGAACTGACCCTGTCGCTGTACATCGACGGGGAACTCGACGCCGCGCGCCGCCAGGAGGTGGAGGAGAAACTCCGTTCCGATCCCGCCTGGAAGGCCGAGTACGAAGCGCTCACCGATTCCGACAAGCGCGTCAGCAAGGTGGTGCAGGATAGCTGGCACGACCCGGAGTTCACCGGGCGCGTGATGGACCGCATCACCAAGCAGAACCTCCCGCCTGCGCCCGAATGGGCCGGAAGCCCGTCGTTCACCAAGCCGCTTCCGCCCACAAGCTCCGCCTCTCCGTTGCGCGACAAGCGCATGCGCCTGCTGGTCTCGCTCGCCGCGGCGGCCTCGCTGTCGCTTTTCGGCGTCACGCTCT
This sequence comes from Planctomycetota bacterium, assembly GCA_016200135.1. GTDB lineage: Bacteria > Planctomycetota > SZUA-567 > H5-PLA8 > H5-PLA8 > JACQFI01. The sequence continues at coordinate 22,322 of JACQFI010000127.1, read as the reverse complement.
GGTTCCTCTTCGGAAACCGCCGCCCGGTGAGCAACCCGCTGCCGCAAGTGCTGGCCTCGGCTGACCCCGAGTCCGTGCGCCTCGAGATGGACCTGAGCCGGTTCAGCGGCTACGTCGCGGGCAACGTTTACCTCGGCCAGACCGTGACCGTCAAAGCGGAGACGGCGTGCGTGAAATGGTCCGATGGCACGCGCCTCTGGCTGCGGCAGGACGCGAAAGTCCGGGCGTTGGGCGCGCGCTCCCTGGAAGTGGACAAGGGCGTCTTCCTGATCGATGTCGCCCGCGGCACGCAGCCTTTTATACTAAAATTGGCCGACGAGTCGCAGATCCAGGTGCTGGGCACCCGCTTTGAAGTGGAGGCCAAGGAAACGAGCACGCGCATTCGCGTCCTGGAAGGGCATGTGCGCCGTTCGGGCGGCAAAGCTGTGACCGGCGTCGATGCGCGCGGCGGCGAGGAGATCACGGCGGACCTTCAGGTTCGCGCCATCGACCCGCGCGAGATCCTGATCTCGTGGGCCGACCTGGCCGCGACGCCCAAGGCCGCTGCGATCGGCCTCCCCTCCGCATTCGCCGCCCCTTGGCCGCAACTGGGCGGCACCCCTGGTCACGCGGGCGTTACGCCGCTGGCGGGGCCCGCGGGCCTCGCGGCCACGCGCTTCATCCCGTTCCCGGCAGCGGGCGGCGGCGCGGCGGAAGAGTCCACGCAGTACGCGCCAGCGGTCGTGGGCGCCGGTTCGCGCGTCTTCGTCCTGCGCCGTGCGGGCACGGGCAAGATGCAGCTCTATGGACTGGACCTTGAAGACAAGGGCGACGCCGCTTGGAAGCCCTGCGGCGAACCCCTGCCCGGCAACGCGCAGAACCCGCCGGTAATCACCGCGCGCGGCCTGGTGGTGGCGGGAGCCTCCGGCAATATCGTCCAGGCATGGGACCCCGACAAGGGCGCGGTCGCCTGGAAGAAGGACGTCGAGTCCTCCGTGTACGCGCTCTGCGCCGCCTACGACGGCAACGTCTACTGCAGCACCTATCAGCGCATGATCGTGCTCGACGGCAACGGCGAGAAGGCTTGGGCCTATCCGAATATCAAGGACGTGCAGGCGCCGGTGAGCATCGCGCCGGACGGCACGGCGCTCGTGATGGCGCGCGACGGCAAATCCGCGCTGCTCGACCGCGACGGCAAACTGATCGAGATGCTCAACTGGGAAGCCGCGGCGGCCGAACAGATCTTCTGGCCGCCGGTCCTGGCGGTCCGGGCTCTCGCCGGTCGGCGACGCCCTGCCGATCCAGGGCGATATCGTGGCGCTCGCGAAGGACGGCAACCGCCTGCTTTACGTCGGGGTCAAGAACACGCTCTACCGCCTGAACGAGGCCGACGCCAAGCTTAAGGATTTCGCCGCGGTGAAGAAGGGCGAGATCCTCCGTGGCGGCATCGCGCTCATGCCCGGCCGCGCCGTCGTCACCACCACCGAAGGCATTCAGCTCTTCGAATAATCCTGCATCTCAGGCCAAGGGCGGGTTCGGCGGCGGCGCTGGACCGTCTTCGTCATTCGCATCGCTGTCCTCGCGTTCGGTAAAGACGCCGATCAGCAGCCCGTACACGCTGCGCATCTGCGTGACGGTGAAGAACCAGCGCGTCAGCGAGACCTCGGGGACGGTGCGCAGTTCCTTGAACGCCGGCAGGAACACCAGGCACGCCAGCAGGCGCACCGTGCCGGAAGCCACGAGCAGCAAGGGAAAGGTGGAGGCGCGGCCTGCGCCGACGTCTCCCTGCGGAAGCCAATGGCTCAACTGCCAGCCCGCCGCCGATCCGAAAAAAATCCCCACACCCACGATGAGGTTGTAGTACGCCACGCAGCGCGCGCGCTTGGGCGGCGAAGCGGCCTCCAGGATGTAGTTCCACGAACTGATGGAAAAGCCCGCCCAGAAGGCCGCGCCGGTCGCGTGAATCGCGATCAGGACCCAGATGTTGGTGGACAGCAGCCAGACGAACGGGATGACGCTGATCAGGAACGCGGTGATCTGGATCGTGCGCTTGTTGCCGAAGCGGTCGCTGAAGCGCCCCCACGCGAGCATGGTGGCGATGGAGGCCAGGGTGCCGCCCGCGATCAAGAGCACCCAGTGCCAGGACTGGTAATGGAGATCGTAGGTCACGTACGGCATGAAATACGGCCCGGCGATGTAGGCGCCGAAATGCAAGAAGGCCGTGAAGATCACGAATTTCACGAAGTTCGATTCGGGCGCGCGGCGGATGAACATCCAGAAGTTGAAATAGTCCGAGGCCTTCTTGTGATACGCCGGCTCGCGAATCTCGCGCACGATGAAGAACGAGATGAGCCGCGCGGCGCCCGCCAGCGCGAAGGCCCCGGCGAAGACCCAGTCTTCCAGAACGTCCCCAGCCGCGAGGTAGAGCGCGCCGCCCACGCCCAGCGACGTGAGCAGTTGGATCAGCGTCGGCACGCGAGTGAGTTTGGCAAAATAGTCGCCGCGCTTGTCGGCCGGGAGCAGGTCGCCCAGCAGGCTGTACCAGGGTGGCAGGACCAGGCTGATCGTAACGAAATAAACGATGACCGCCGCCAGAAAGACGGCATCCGCGGCCTCTCCGCGCGGAAAGAAAGGCAGAATCACCAGCGGCACGAAGCTCAGCGCTTGAATCAGCACCGGTCGAAGCACCAGCGACATGCGGCTGCTGCGCTTCTCGAGCAGGTTTGCGGCCACCGTCTGCGCCAGCGGCCCGAGCAGGCTGGGGATGCCCGCCAGCAATCCGAAAAAGTACAGCGGAGCTTTAATGTGGCTGGCGAACAGCGAAAAAGAGAGCTCGCCCGCGCCGAACATTATCGCCCAGAAAAGCGATTGCCGGAAGGCGGCGGACAGGCTGTGGGCGCGGAGGCTTTCGCTGGACGTAGTTGCCTGGGTGTCGGGCATCGATTCCGGCCTGGAGTGGGCGCTGCAAGGATGGCGAAGGTGATTTTTCCAGCGACGGCTCAGAATGCAATCGTCTTTAGCGCTCGCAGAAGGCTTTTAAACGCTTCAGGCCTTCCCGGATATTCTCGAGGCTGGTGGCGTAGCTGAGGCGGATGTACTCCTGGTCTTCGCCCGCGTTCTTGCGCCCGAAACGCGTACGCGCGAGCACCGCGACACCGCCTTCCAGCAGCGCGCGGTCCTGAAACTCTTCGGCGTCCTTGCAGCCCAGATTCTTGCAGGCCTGCGTGACGTTGGGGAAGACGTAGAACGCGCCTTCGGGCCGCAGGCACGTGATACCCTTGATCGCGTTCAGGCCGTCCACGATCGCGTCGCGCCGCTTCTGGAACTCGTCGCGGAACCTGCGCGCCTCGTTCCACGGGCCTTCCAGCGCTTCAACACCCGCGATCTGCGTGAACGACGCGGTACACGAATCGATGTTGGTCTCGATGCGCGCTACATGCACAGCCAGGCTCGCGGGCATCACGCCGTAGCCCAGGCGCCAGCCGGTCATGGCGAACGTCTTCGAGAACCCGTCGATCAGCACCGTGCGTTCGGCCATGCCGGGACATTGCAGGATGCTGGCGTACTCGGGCACGTACAGAATCTCGCTGTATATCTCGTCGGCGATCACCCAGAAGTTATGCTTCTTGGCCAGCTCCGCGATGCCGCACAGGTCCTCGTGCTGCAGCACGCCGCCGGTGGGGTTCGCGGGCGAGTTCACCACCAGCAGCTTCGTGCGCGGCGTGATGAGCTTCGCGAGCTGCGCCGGATCGATGCGGAACTGCCGCGACTCGCTGAGCGCCAGCGGGACCGCCTTCGCGCCCAGAAAGTCCGCGATGGACTCGTAAATCGGATAACCCGGATTCGGGTAGATGACCTCGTCGCCCTCGTCCACCAGGGCGAGCATCGCGTCGAAGAGGATCGGCTTGGCCCCGGGGCCGACGACCACTTGGTCGGGCTTCACGCCGATCTTGCGCGAACGCGCCACATAGTCCGCGACGGCTTTGCGCAGCGGCTCGATGCCCGCCGAAGGCACGTAATGCGTATGCCCGGCGTCGATTGCCTTCTTGGCCGCGGTTCGCACATGCTCGGGCGTGTCGAAGTCCGGCTCGCCCAGCGCGAAGCTGACGATCGACTTGCCTTCCGCCTTCAGCTTGTTCACGCGCGCGAGGACATCGAACGCGGTCTCGGTGCCGAGGCGCGCGAGTCGCTGCGCCAGGCGCGGCGCGCCCGAAGTCGGCGCGGGCGGTGTGGAGACAGGCGCCGGCGCGGCTGGAGCGGGAGCCGGCGTACTCGCGCTCTCCGCGCCGACCGTTCCTTGAGGCGGCACGTACCCCGCGGGCGGAGCGATGCCATGCGTCTCGGTCCACGGGTCCCACTTTTTGGTGACACGGCGATTGGCTGGCGTTCCAATCACGGCGCTGATTGCGGGTTCTTTCTTGGGCTTCGGCATGGGCGGGGAAGGCGCGCGCGGGCCAGGCGGGCCGTCGGGCGACTCTTCGTGCCATGGATCCCACTGCTTCGTGGCATTCGGCCGCAAGTCGCGGTTCAGCGCTCCTTTGATGGCCGGTTCTTTGGAAGACATGACGTGGCCCGTGCGCCTTACAAATCGAAAGATACTACTTTCATATCGAAAGTCATACCCTGGACCGGAGCCCAGGCAAGCGTTATTTTAGGAACCGTTAAACGCCCCAAGGAGACGCCATGGACCTCGACCGGATGCTGTCCCTCACCCAGGAACTCATCAGCGCCCGCGGGCCCGTCGGGCAGGAGGAGGACGTCCGCGCGATCGTGAGCCGCGAGATGGAACCGCTTTGCGACAAGGTCTGGGTGGACGACGCCGAGAACCTCGTCGGGTTGATCGAAGGCGGCTCGAAGAAGAAGGGCGCCGCCGCACCGAAGTCTTCGGGCATCAAAGTCATGGCCCACATGGACGAACTCTCGCTGATCGTCAAGCGCGTCGAGCCTGACGGTACGCTGCGCGTGCGGCCGATGGGCGGGATCTTTCCGTGGTCTATCGGCTTGGGGCCCGTCGAGATTATGGGCGACGAACGGCTGCTGCCGGGCGTGCTCTCCGTGGGCCCGCTGCACACCACCGAAGAGACGCGCGATTCCTGGAAGGCCAAAGCGCACGGCGAGAACAAGGCCCTGGACTGGCCGCAGGTGCGCGTCTTCACGCGGCTCTCGCGCGAGGAACTCGAGGCCGCCGGGGTCCATGCCGGCACGCGCGTGGTCGTGGCGCAGTCCCGGCGCGGGCTGGTCGAGATCGGCGACTGCATCGGCGGCTATTTCCTCGACGACCGCGTCTGCATCACGATCATGCTCGCCGCGGCCTCGATGCTAAAAGAGGAGGGCGTTCGGCCCGCTGCGGATGTTTATCTCGTGGCAACCTGCCAGGAAGAAGTCGGCGGCGGCTCGGCGGCGCACGCGGCGCTGACGTTGCCCGGCGCGGTCACGCTCGCGATCGATGTCGGACCCGTGGCGGCGGAGTACGGCACCAAGCTCAACGACGAACCCATCGTGGTCTATCGCGACGGCCGCGGCGTGTACACGAAGTCCGTCTGCGACCGCCTGCTGCGCGCGGGCCACGAACTCGGCATGCAGCCGCAGACCGCGCACTGGGAGAGCTACGGCAGCGACGCAAGCTGCTCGAAAACGGCCGGCAACGCCGCGCGCACCGGCCTGCTCTGCATTCCCACCGAGAACACGCACGGCTTCGAGATCGTCCCGCGCGGCGCCATCGAGACCTGCGCGCGGCTGCTGGCGGCGTATCTCCTGAATCCCGAATAGCGGGTTGGGGCCGCGGCGGATCCGGCTTCAGTACTGGCCCAGCAGCTTCAGGATCGCGATGAAGAGGCCCGCCGCGGCTACCTCGCCGACGACGAGCCCGATAAAGAACATGCGCGCGCTCTGATAGACGCGGTGCCCGCCGTACTTCAGCACCGCCCACTTGAAGAACCAGCCGAGCAGAATCCCGAACCACAGGTGCTGCATCGGGCGCGGGTGCATCCACATCACGTAGCCGAGCGGGTGCGGGAGCCAGAAGACGTACGTGCGCGCCAGCGTGAGCACGGCCAGCACCAGGGCTCCGACGCCCATCCAGAAAAACCGCAGCCCGTCGCGCTGCGCCACGGCGGGAATCTCGGACTCGGGCGGTTTGCGCCCTTGCGCGGCGTACGCCTCCTGCTTGGCCCGCCATGCTTCCTGCGCTGCGATTGAAGAGGCGCTCGCGGCAAAGTCCGCCTGGGAAGCGCCGTTCAGGCCCCAGCTATTGCGCAAACCGTTCGCGCCGCCCGGATGGTGGAAAACCGTCTCGAGCGTGCTCACGAAACTTACCGCGAGCGAGAGCGCCAGGGCCGCGGCCACGCCCCAGGCGAGCGCGCGCCGCCGCAGGCGCAGCTCGCCGGCAAGTTTCAGGCCGTTCATCATCGCGGGCATGGGCGAGGTCCGGCCCCAATCGAACGTGAAGACGCGGCTCCACATGCCCAGCACCACCAGCGTCCGCGCGCCCAGCCCCGCGGGCGTCAGCGCTAGCGTGAGCGCATCGTAGGGGCAGGTCCACGATTGGATGTCGTAGAGGCCGCCCTCGCACGAGATGCGCATGATCCCCGTGACGATCGCGAGCAGAATCAAGAGGGCGAAAACCGCCAGCGGCAGGCTGAAGCCCGCCGCGGCGAGCCACACCACCGCGCCGGTGAAGCAGACGCCGAAGAGGACCAGCGTCTCGCGTGGCGAAAGGGCTTCGTCCTGCGCCGCCTGCTCGCCAGCATTCGGGCGCCAGGCGCGGCGGAAGACATCCGCGAGGTGCTTGCGCGCGAGCCACAGACCCACGAAGACCATGGCGTAGAGCGCGCCGTTGCCCTGGTTGATGATGAAGCCGCGCTGCCCGCCGGGCTCGTAAAAGTCCCAGCCTTCCTCCCCGACCCCGCACTGGCAGGCGATGAGAATCGCCGACTTCATGACCACCAGATAGAAAAACCAGAGGCTGAAGCTCACGTCGATCGGCAGCAGGAAGGTCAGGCCCACCACGGCGGGCGAGAAGGACATGAAGAGCGGGTTCAGGCGCGACCACGGCGGCTCGCGCAGGTACCCGGAGGGGCTGAAATAGAGCGGAATCGCGGGCCACGAGGGGTAGATCTCGGCCATGTAGTTCCAGCTCATGAGCAGCCCCGCCAAGCCCATGCCAAGCAGCGCCGACGGATGGCGCAGGAACGGGAGCGTCCGGCCGTTGGCCGTGCTGCCGCCTTCGATCAGCGCCTGCGGAATCTGCGCCAGCGGAAACGGCAGCCGTTCGTGGTCTTGCCACTGTCTGCGCAGGAGATTGCAGACCGCGAACATCATCCCGAAAACGCACACCGCCATGAGCGCCCACCAGGCGAACGGCGCGGCCCACGCGGCCCACGGGATCGCGCGGCCTTCCGGCAGGCCCGCCATGAACCACTGGATCGGTCGCGGGTCCCCGGCGTTCGGGTCGGCGGGATCCTGCGGAGCCAGAAAGGCGGGCATGTTCGGCAGGACCAGCCGCGACCACTGGTTCTCGGGCGTGGCGTAGTACGAGGCGTTGCTCATCGCGCCAAAGACGTACGCGGTAAAGCCGAACGCCGGCAGCGCGGCCGAGACCATCGTCATCGCCGCGATCAGCGTCAGGTCGCGCGCGCCAAGGCTCAACCGTTTCGAGAACTTAAGCAGCAGGGCGTTGAGGGCCACAAGCAGCAGGAGTACGGCCAAGGCCGAGATCGGAAGCAGGTCGAACGAGACGCCGCGCCGCATGGAGGTTCCGGCGATGGGCAGGCCGCCGAGCTGGTACTCGATGGCTGGTGTGACCGCCGCGATAAAAGCCACGGCCATCAAGCCCACAAGCCAGCCGCGCCACGAGGGCGCGTCGCTGGAAAGCGCAGGGCCATCGTTTACCGGTTCTTCCTGGCCGAACCGCCGCCCCGTGGCATGGCCCCTCGCCGGGTCGGGCTGAGCAACAGGGTCGGCACGGAATTCCGGCACGGAGAGCCCTCACAGGATGAAAATGGTATCAGTTTGAACTCGGATTGTTTTTCATAACTGGCGTAATGTCAAGGAGTAGGGTCATCAATGCATTTGGTGCATTGTTTTACGTCAACGTAACAGGACCTGGCGCATGCGCACCCTTGTGTATGGGCCAGCCTCTAATATCATTTTTCAAGCCTGCCTGGAGCATCCACCATGAGTGAAGAGCGCGTAGCCGTCCGCACCACGATCTCAGCCGCGATCTGGCTGACCATCTCGGGACTGCTGTTTGCCGCCGATCAATGGGGGCCCGAAGTCTATCACATGGCTTCCGGGCTGAGCCTTTGGGCCATGGGCGCGATCGTGTCCATGGTCTGCTGCATCGCGGAACTCTGCGCCTTGGGCACCCACGGGTTCCTGGCCTGGAAAGGCAGGCCCGCCGCCGAAGCCGGCATGATCCGGAAGATGTACCGTCTGGTGGCGGTGATCGCCATCGGCGCCAGCATTATGTATGGCGCCGGCAAACTCGATAGCGTCAGCGCTTTTTTTGCCACTTTTGGCGGCTTGCTGCTCGGCTGGTCCTTGCAGGCGCCGGTCAGCGGCTTTGCCGCGTGGGTGCTGATCTCGGTCAAACGGCCGATCCGGCCGGGCGACCGGGTGCAGTTCCCCAGCCTGGGGCTGGTGGGCGACGTCAAGGACATCGGCGCTATGTACACGGTGCTCGACCAGGTCGGCGGCAGCATTGGCAGCGAAGAACCCGTCGGCCGCTACGTGCTCGTGCCCAACGCGATGCTCTTCAGCCAGGTCGTGATCAACTACACGGTCAAGCAGGACGCCGCGTGGATGCTCGACGAGGTCGTCGCGCGCATCACCTACGACTCCGACTGGAAGGTCGCGGAGAAGATCCTGATCGACGCGGCCTCCGCCGTGACCGGCGACATCATCAAGGCCACGGGCGTGAAGCCGTACATCCGCAGCGACATGTACGACTACGGCGTGTACCTGCGCTTGCGCTACCAGACCAGCGTGAAGGACCGCACGGAGATCGCTTCCGATATCAACAAACGCATCTTCATCGAGTTCCAGAAGAACCCGTCGGTGGACCTGGCGATTCCGTTCATCTACTCCAACCGCGCGGGCGCGGGCGACAAGCGCGAATCCGAGATGCCGCACGACAAGGACGCGGACCTGATCCAGAGCGTGGACGTGCACCAGATCCGCGCGGTGGCGGACGGTTTCGATTCGCAGGAGATCGACGATCTGGCCAAGAGCATCGCCTCGAAAGGCCTGCTCCAGCCGATCATCGTCGCCAAGGACGCGCAGAGCGAGAGCTACCAGATCCTGGCGGGCGACAAGCGCTTCGAGGCCTGCAAGAAACTCGGCTGGAAGTCGGTGCCCGTGATGGTGCAAGGGCCCGCGGACGCGCAGTAGTGCTGCGGAGACCCGGCGTTATTCTGTTTTCTTGAGATCGGCAGACTTGCTGTCCGCGCCTTTTTCCAACGGCGCCGGCTGCTTTTCAATCTCGATCGATTCGGGATGAATGGAATTCTGCTCCGAGTTTTTCTGTTCGGGGGCAATGTTGGCGCTGCGCGCCAAGACCCGGTCGCCTTCGACGAAACTGACCTGGTCCTGTGCGTTGATCATGAAAAGCAGGATGGGGGCCTTCTCCCCTTCCTTCGGGTTGGGGTACAGCGCATCTTCCACGTAGTACGCCTTTAACGTGTTGCCCGGATAATCGTATACGCCGGTCTCGCTGCTGTAGAGCTGAATCTTATCCTTCACCGTCAGATCGGGCTGGCCGAGAATCGCTTCGATGTCCGGCCATTTCCGGGCCGCCTTCAGCTTGGGCATGGCGGTGGCCAGGTCTTGCCGGTGCTTGGGGCCGGCTTGCCGCAGGCGTTCGATCGCCTCGTCCACGACTCTGCCGGCTTCGGCTTCGGCTTGGGAACGCGCGGACCAATTGCGCAGCGCAGGCACGAGCATGGCCGCGCCGAGGCCCATGGAGATCACGACGGCCGCGGCCCCGGCGATGATTTTGGTGCGGCGGCTGACAGGCTTGACCAGCGTCCGGTCTTCGCGGGCGCTGGCGCGCGCCGATTTGAGCGCCTTCGACTGCAATTCCTTGGATTTATCGAGGGCGATCATGCGTCCGGAAGTACCCGGGCTGGCGAGCCGGCCCGAGCCCAGGGCAGGCAGCACGCCGCTCGCCGAGCCGCCCGATTTGCGCGACGCGGGTCCTTCGAGGACATGATCCGCCAGCGCTATTTTGGACAGGCTGGACCGCGGATGGGATGGGGGCGCGGGGTCTTCCTTTACGGAATGGGCCAGCGCCCTGGCTTCCGCGCCCAGCTTAATGCGCACGGATGAATTGGGGCTCGGCAGCGCCGCCGGCGCTTTCGCGGTGGAGGCGGCCGGCTCCGGGTGGGGCGCCGCCATGCGCCCCGAAGTGGCCTTCGGATCGGGTCCATCTTTTACGGCCGCGCGCAGCCCCGATCCGGGCCTCTGCGCGGAGGCGGCGGGCAGGACGATCTTCACTTCCGATTTCGGAGCCGCGGCCGCGGCGCGGGCCACCGCCGGCAGAGCCGTCTGGGAAGCCTTGGCCGCCGCGGCGGGCTTGGCCGCAGGCGCGGCCTTTGCGGCCGGCCGCGCCGGTTCCGCGCCGGGTTTCGCTGCGGTTTTGGAGGCCGCGGCCACCGCGGGCTTGGTGGCCGGGACGGAAGGCTTGGCCGGAGCAGGCTCGGGCTTGTCGTCCTCTTCGTAGCGGAGCGTTGCGCCGCCGATCTCGATCACGTCGCCTTTGTTCAGCGACCAGCGGGTGACTTTCTTCCCGTTCACGAGAATGCCGTGCGGCGTGTCCAGGTCTTCGATAAAGAGCAGGTTGCCTTTCGGCGCGACCTTCGCGTGGTTGTCTTCGACCTTCTGCCCTTCGAGCTGGATCGTGTTGGCCCCGTTTCGGCCAATGGTGATCCCTTTGCCCACGGGGAATTCGCGGGCTCCGTTATCCGAAGTAAGGATCAGCTTGCGCATTCAAAGCGCCCCATCGCGCGCTTTACGAGTCGGTCCAAGGAGATGGGAGTATATACCTTCCCGCGAAGGGAGCAAAGCGCGTCCGGCGCCCGGTAGGCTTGACGCGCAGGGCGCTAGTAGTCCGATTCGATGTTGCTGATGTCGTCCGCATTGGGGAAGGTGGTGTCCCCGGGCGGAATGCGCTCGCGCTTTTGGGCGGCATCGTTCCCGATCTCATCCACTTTGTTGGGCCCTATGCTCCACAACAGCATGCGCACGGGGCTTAATTTGCGGTAGCGGATGCGCGAACCCCAGGAATCGATAACGTAGTGATCGTCGGTAGGGTCGAGGTCGCCCTTCTCGAACTTCATGCCCGGCTCGCGGTCCGAGAGGAAGGTCCGGTCGAACTCCACGCCCGAGACGGCATACGGACTCGGCCACGTCTCCGGAAAAGCCGGTGCTCCGGACGGAAAATCCTTCCAGAGCGCCTTGTACTCGTCCATGCCGAGGTGAATCTGCTTCAGCAGGGATTTGGTGCGCGACACTCGCGCCTTGGCGCGGGCGCGGGCCGCGACCACGCCGATCAGTCCGAAGAGCAGCGCAATGATCGAGACGACCACCAGCACTTCAATCAGGGTATAGGCGCGCATGCCGCGCCGGTTCGGGTGTTTCACGATTCTTCACCTCCAACTGGTCAGGTCGTCCGCGTCCGAACCCGGCGAACCTTCGATGTTTGCGGCCTCGGCATTGTCGTAGTCCGGCAATCCGCCGTTAACGCATACGGGCTGGGCTTTCACCTCGTTCTTGCCGTTTGAGCCGTACGACCAGATGTAGACGCTTTCGTCGTGGGTGGCAGCGGCTCCGCTGCCGTGCTGCACCACAAGGAAGCGCACGACCAGCGGCCTTCCAAAGTAGTCCAGCAGTTCCCCGTTCACGATCCGGCTCAGCAGCGCGTTGAACTTTCCGGTGTTTTTCAACAGCGCCACCAGCGCCTTGTTCGTCTCGGCACCGCTGGCCGGGGCGTTGAGCGCCGCGCAAGGCGACTGATAGAACTTGGGTGCGTACGTGCCCGTTCCGTCGTCGCTAAGTTTGGTGCTGGAGCCTGGCTGCAGCGGGTACGTGCCTTCCTGCGATTTGTAGTTAACAAGCGCGGCGGTCAGGTCCGTGATGAGCACGCGGGTGGCGGTCTCGTTCTTCTTCTTAACCGCGAGCCAGACCGCCGGTAGCAGCAGGCCCAGCAGCACGGCAATGATGCCGATCACAACCAGCATCTCAAGCAGCGTAAAGCCTCCGCGGCTGCTGCGGTCCGCTCGGCGCATGGGTTATTTCCAGGTCGCCAGGTCGTCGTCGCTGCCGCTGATGGACCCGTCCAGGTTATCGGCCTCGGTCTTGTCGTAGTTCGGATTGCCGAGGTTGGCGTATGTGGGCGCGGACGCATTCACGGCATTCTTGCGGTCGGCCCCGTAAGACCAGGCGTAGACCGCCTCGTTGAGCTTGATCGAATCGCCCACGGTGGAAGGCATCAGCACGAGGAAGCGGACGATGATCGGGGTGGTGAAATGGTCCATCAGGTGCCCGTTCACGATGTTGTTCCGCGACATGTCGAGGAACTTCTGGCCCGAGAGCATGGCGATCAGGTCTTTGTTGTCCTCGCTGCCGTCGGCCGTGCTGCCCATTGCGACGCAGGTGGACTGGAAGTAGCCGGGTTTGTAGGTGCCGCCGCCGTCGTCGTAGATGCGGTTGGAGCCGCCGGGCTTGATGGGGTAGACGCCCCAGTCGAGCCGGTAGTTGTCCAGCGCGATCTTCAGGTTGTGCATCGTGGCTTTGGTCGCCGCGTTGCGCGCGCTGCGGCGGGCCACGCCGAGCACCGGCAGCAGCAAGCCCACCAGGATCGCGATGATCGCGATGACCACCAGCAGTTCGATCAGCGTGAACCCGCGCCGTCCGTTCATCCGCATGGTTCTTCTCCCGTGATTCGCATGGTTACGGCCGGCTGGTGCTCAGGAAATTCATCTCCGGATCCACCGGACCCATCGTGCGCGTGCCGTGCTGCATCAGTTCGCCCGTGTACGGCCCGTGCACTTTCAATCCGCCCGCCGGCTCGCCGGGAATGCGCGAGTACCAGCGCGCGAAGCGCCGCGACGCGTACACATTCTTATACTGAGCGTCCGTCAATTCCACCACGACCGTTACGCGGAACGTGTTCGCGCGGAACTTGATCGGCAGCGTCACGCAGCCCTGGATGATGTCTTTCTTATTGGCTGGTTGCCAGGGTTGGTTTCCACCTACCTTTAGCTGACCGTAATCAAGATCCGTATTGGTATTGTATTTTGCATTATTTTGTTTCTGGTCGAAATATTCCGTCTGCTGTCCTCCAGCGGCACCGTTTGCCAAATTATTCCAAGGATAACCGGGCGTATATGGATTCGTGTCCGTCACCGGATCGTATCCTGGGATTTCTTGTCTGCGAGTCATGGTGACGTGTCCGTCGCCGTCGAAATCGATCGGGCCGATACGCCCGTTGCTCAGGCTTACAAGAATATCGTTCGCAGCGCGCTCGCTAATGTAGTTCTGTTCGATGCGCAGGCCCGCCGCATCGCGCCCGCGCCACTCATCAATGCGGCGGTGCCATTCATCGACATTACTCCAAGCACCAGGCATAGCTGGATATTGGTCTGGTCCTGCTGCTGTGGGGTATTCACCGTAGTTGCCGCTGATCGGCCACCAGCCGTCTCGCGCCACGATGCACTTATCGAAAGCAACCCCTCCTACTCCGAGGCCCTTGAGCGAATCGGCGTACGCCGGTCCGGCTATTCCAGGGGAAACCTTGGAACCATCGAAAAACTGGTTCTTGTTTCGAGGGTCGACATTGGGGTTAGCCGGGTTGTGGCAAACCCTATAGGCATTCACGCCTTTAACAGGGTCTCGCAGCGAGGCCTTCACGTTAGCAAGAATCTGCGGCACGTATTGGGTGTTGTTAAACGGATTGGCCGGGTTCGTGACAGGATTGGGGTTGATCGGCGAACGGTAGACCAAGTGCCCCAGGAAGCCTACAAAGTCGGCCCAATTCCGGAAGGGGTGGTTACGCGCCGGGGCGTTCCGCATGGTACTGGCCACGTTCACTTCGTACATCAGGTTCGCGCAGCCGCTGATGTAGCGCCATTCGCAGCCCGTCGCGTCTTCGAGCGTATTGAAGGGGAAGTCGAGGAGGCGGTCGCGCCAGCGAGAAAGGATCGTCGGGCTCGTGGTGATCGGCTGGCCGAAATACTGCAGCGCCTGCGGATAGGTCCCGTGGTTCTCCGAGGGGTTGTTAACGGGGTCGTAGACGACCGTGGTGCCGGTGGGGATGGTGCGGTCGTACCGCGCCGCCGTGCGCACCCAGAAGCGGTTCCAGTACGCGTAATAGTCGGGGACCTCGTACTGGATGCTCGCGCCAGGGTGCTCCTCCACCGACCACCACGCCTTGCGCAGGTCGCTTACGGCCCCGTACTGGCGGGTGGCCGAGGGGTAGGGTGTGCGGTCCAGCGGAACCGCTACCTGCGGATTGGCAACGGTACCCATGTGCGCGCACGGGTTGGGCCACCAGGGGTTCATCTGGTAGTCCATGATCTCGTCCGCGATGATCTCCTGGTACTTGCGGCCGATGCGCGTGATGCGCCACGCGTCGTCCTTGCTCACGTTGGGCACGAACGGATCGGCGCTGTTGAAATCGGTGACCTTGGCCACCGGGGCCTCCGGATGGATCATCCGGTCCACGCCCTGCATGCCGTGCGTCTTGGCGGCGTTGCCGTCGAACCAATCCACCACTTTGCTGCCTTCAAACGGAGCGGTGGGTATGCCGGGCGTGCGGTTGCCTAAAGGTATGAGTGCGGTCATGGCCGGATCCACCGGATACGCCGTGACCAACGGGAAGTAACGGTGGAACTGGTCGCACCAGTGGATGCTCGTGCTCGTACCGGGGAAGAGCTGCAAGTAGTTGGGATTCGGCAAGCCGTAAATGGGATGCGGCTGCGGGGCCGGTTTCGTACCCAGATACTTGCGGAAGCCCGACGCATTCTTCGGTCCAATCTGGTCGCCATCGACGCCTTCCACGTGGCTTCCAACCGGATCCGTGACGACATTCGCGCCGTTGCCGGGCTTGAAGTTCGAAGGTTCGACGTCGTGTTGCGCGTGGATGAAGGACAGACGCTGCATGAACCAATCGGGCCAGTTCCAGATCTGGTCCGGGCGGGGCGAGCAAGACGAGTTCAACGCATCGCCAGATTCGTTCGCGGGCGCTAGTTTAAGATCGTACCAGGTGTCGGGGAAGACGTCGTCCTGCTGCATTCCCGAACCGTGGCGAATATCATTGGCGTTCGCCGGATCAAGGTCTGGATAAGAAAGCGGCTCGGGAATCGTGTAGTCCATCTTGCCCAGAGGACCTAATTTACCAGCACCCGCTAGCGCAACCATGGTAGCGGGCACGAAGGCGGGCTTTAAAGTGTTTTGGTCGATATAGGCCCGGTGAATCGAATACCGGTAGAAACTCGGTCCTACAAAGGTCGAATACTTGGTGGCATCGAACTTGGGGTAGGTGGCGGTCGGGTCCGCCCCGGCAGGGAGCGGCAAGGTGACCTCGGGTACTGGGGCCAGGACCGGATCGTTGGTCGGGCTGGTCCCCGTCGCGGTCGTGTAAGGGTGGAACGGCTTGAATTTCAGGTTGTCCCAGGGCGTCGCGGGATCGTTGGCCCCATAAGGATAAAGGACCGGCCCGGGAACTTCAGGATTGCCGGCGACAGCGTTGGGGAAAGGCAGGCCGTCGCGCACCCAGTACGGGCGGGGCTGCTTTTGCGGATTGGGATCGTTCGGGTCGTAGCGCATGAATTGGTCCGCATCTTTGTACGCCCCGTCCAGCAAGCGCGCTTTCCAGTGCAGGTGCGGAGCCACCGTGGTCCGTTCGAGCATGGACGGGATTTTCTCAGGCGTCAGCAACCCATAGACGACCTGATAATTCGTTACATTGATGCAAACGGCGTCATAAAAGCGCCCCTTGGGATCGTCTTGACCAAAAAGCCCCCAATTTTCCTGGATGCCGAACGCGCGCAGGCTCGTACGGGCGTCGTTGAACAGAAAATGCGCGTTGCCTATGGCCAAATCGTCCGCGAAACGGGTCAACGGATAGGTATAGGTGGCGGCAGGCTTCGCGGCAGGCATCGTTCCGGAATCGCTCGAGTAGCCTCGCGTGATTTCGCTGGCGCTTAAATTCCCTGAGTTCCAACGCCCGGAGTTCCAAAGGTGCGCCGTCGGGGGCATCCAATTCGACCCCATGCCCAAACTGTCGTAGGCGCTGCCGACGGGGACCCACGAGGAGATCGAACCGGAAGTGGGACTGTACCCGTAATACGCGGAGGAATAACCGGGCGCGCCGCCGAAATACCAGTTCGCTTCCAGGTCCGTCCAGAATCTTCCTTGCGCCACCGCAGGGAGGAAATGGAGCTGAAAGGAATGCGGCCGCGCATGCCCGTAGGCGCCCGCGCCTACATAATTACTCCCATTCCATTGGTAGGTTGAAGAACCGCCCACGATCCCGCCGCGCGCGGGGTTCAGCAGATCGAAGCCGAAACCTCTGAATAGCGATTCGCGATTCCCCACCGCACTGGTATTGCCCCTCGACAGATCGAAAACACGCGGGTCCACTTGATACCGGCCAGGCGGATACCAGCGATTCCAAAAAGTGGTTGCACACAGATCGCCCAATCCGCCATTATCCTTAAGTAAGGACATGCCCATCGTGGAGGCCCATACGGGGTAACGCGCCCCCTCGAAGTTATAACGGTTGGGAAAACTGCGGTCCGAATTATAGAAGACCGTGATGTTGTTCGCCGTGCCCGGTGGGGGGTTCCCAATGTTGGTTAGCCAGCCCCGCTGCCGGTAAGCGATGATGCTGAGATCGCGCCCAAAGGGTTCAAAAAAGGCGCGATAATTGTAGACGCCATCGTCACGATTGCAGTTTCCCGAAGGATAGTTGCCCACGGATTGGATGGGTGGGTTCGTCCAGTTCGAATCGTCGGGCTGGAGATTGGCCCATTCGCAGCGCTTCCCGAGGACGTATTCCAGCGTCCGGCGGTCTGGGGACGCGTAATCCGTTTTGTTCGCATCGAACAGTCCCAATTCTTTAAATTCATACCACCCCGGATACTCTTCGCCGGTGCCGGGCTGAAAGACGTCGTTCAGGTTGATCGCGCCGTCTTTGGGCGTAATGGAGATCTGCAGGATGCCGAAGGCGGTCCCGTTGCTGACCCGGAACTTGCGCACGCGGGCGAGCGGCTGGCGCTGCCACGTATCCAGCAGCACTTTCTGATCTGGCGGGAGGCGTTGCGGCGTTTTTGTGCGAACATCGGCAGGATCGAAAGAAAAGATATAGGCGTAGGAGGCGTTGGAACCCTTGTCTTCCTCGTTCCAGGTCATCAGCGCCCAGGCGTCGAGGAAGTTCATGGGATCGTCGCGGCTCGGCGCCGGGCCGTTGGCATTCCCACCCCCGCCCGCAGGCGTCTGCGTGCCGCCGGCGCTGACCGATTGATCGTAGTACGGGTTGTACGGCCAGCGCGACGTCCAGCCCGGGCCTTGGGTCGTGTCCCAGCCCGCGTTGCTCGCCGACCACACGTGCCGGTCGTCGACCAGGATTCGCTTGGCCATCTCGAAGCCGTCTTCGGCCAGCGCGTCGGTGGCGGCGATATCGCGGCTGTTGCTCGCGCCCATCAGGTCCACGCGGCCCTGTTCGGCGAACGAGATGCCCAGCACCACCAGCACGGCCAGCATCCCGACGACGATGATCAGGATAAAGCCGCGGGTCGAACGCAGACGCGCCAGGAGTCCCGCCCTGAGCCGGCCGAACAGGCCCGCGGGTGCGCCGCTTTTTCTCGTTTGAGCCATGGAACGTCTCTCCGC
Source organism: Planctomycetota bacterium (assembly GCA_016200135.1). Classification (GTDB taxonomy): domain Bacteria; phylum Planctomycetota; class SZUA-567; order H5-PLA8; family H5-PLA8; genus JACQFI01. The sequence goes on along the minus strand of JACQFI010000127.1, from coordinate 4,451 downwards.
TGCGCTTAGGGCGCGTCACGCATGCGCCGCTATTGCATGTTGGTCTGGCAGTAGACTCTCAGACTGAATCGGTGCCTTTTCTGGTTCGCCGGGTTGATCAGCGTATAGCGGATATCGAACGCCCGCGGGATCTCGCGGCCCGCCGTGGAGGCGGCGAGCGGCGTGCCGAGCAGATCGCAGCCGAGGGCGTTGTCGTCCATCAACTGCATCGTCCCGGCGTTGTCCACGTAAATCGGATCGATCTTGATCGAGCGCAGCATGTTCCCATAGGTCTGGTCCGCGCGCTGCCATTTCTTGCCGTTACCGTCGAAGCCGCAAATCTGATGACTTAAAAAGGAGAGTTGCGTCTCCTCGCGGTTTTTCACCACGTCCATCGAGAATTTGATGCTCACCAGCATGATGTTGGCGTTGTCCAATGCTTTGCACACGAAACTGTCGTAATTGCGGTATTCACTATAGAACCAACACGAAATAACTTTCCCCGGACTAGGCGTTGCGGGACCTCCGCCACCGCCGCCGGCTCCGCCCACTCCGCCTCCGCCGGCGCCACCACCTCCAGCGCCTCCGCCAGAAGGGTAGAGCGCGGCGCCCAATTTGTCGGCATCCGCATCCAAGCGATAATCGGCACGCGGCCAACCGCTGGAACCGGCGGTGATATCGTAGGCCTTCAGCGTGGCCACGTTGCTGCCGTCCCGCTGCCCGAAGAATCCGGGCATCCACCAAGCAGTAGGGCTGTTCCCCGTGAAATCCAGAACGCTACACCAGGAAGATCCCGTGTCGGTGGAATTCGGATCGCCGCCATTTCTGACCCATCCATTATTGACCTCCGGCTGCGCCTGCGCGCCTGAGAAGTAGATGTCGTTATTTTTGTCGCCTGAAATGGTCAGGTTGCGCGCATACCCGCCGGGCGCAAAATAATAGGAGTCTATCTGCGCGGACGTTGCTTTAGCTACGCCAGGGAAGCGCCAGGCTTTGGTCGAAATATAGGCGCCCGGTATAGGCACCACGTTGCCCAGGTACGTCCGCAGGTCGCGGTTGATGAACTTCGAGGTCTCGAAGACGCTCTGCACGCCCAGCCCTTCCTGGTAGATCTTCAGACAGTTGCTGTAGATGAACGCGCCCACCGTCATCAGCACGATGCTGATGGCCGAGACGACGAGCAGTTCGATGATCGTGAAGCCGCGCGCCCGGGTCTGTATGCGCCGCTTAAGGATTGAGTTTGTCATACTTGAGCCCCACCCCGGAGAAGAGGTAATTGAACCGGTACATGCGCGCGCCGCGCGAGATGGTCAGTTGAACTTGCTTGAGCGCCAGGGGTCCGTTGCCCATGGTGGTGGGGATCACCGCGCTTCCGTCCCGGCGCTGGTCCCACGGATGGGTCTTGGTCGGGTCCGCCTCTTCCGCCCAGACGGGCGTGTAGTCCTTCGCATTCGTGATCTCCCAGGCGTAACCCGAATACACGTTGCTCTGATACGTGGGGAGGTTCACGATGTTTCCGGCGGCGAGATTATAATCGCCGGTGTCGGCGTTGAACTCGCCCTTCTTCCCCGTGGCCAAGTCCGCGAGATGCAGCACGCCCAGCCCGCCGCCCGTGGCCTTCGATTCGTTCAAGCGGAAGCGCATCCAGTCGGCCCACATGTTGGCCAACTCCTGGCTCACCACCAGTTCCTGCGCCAGCAGCCGCGCGTTCGTGCCCGCCCCGAAGACGGCGATTACCCCCAGCAGGCCCACGAGCATGATGAACATCGCCACGATCACTTCAAAGAGGGAGAACCCCTGTGCTCCTCGAGCGCGGCGCGGTGCGGGCAAGTGCTTGTTCATGGCACAGATCGCCTTTCGAAAAGGATTCCATTAGGGCAAGTCGCCGCCGCCGGTTCCACTGCTTCCGCTGCTGCTCGTTTGCCCGCCGCCCGACGTGCCGGACGTACTGGTGCTGCTGGAGGTGCTGCTGGTCTGCCCGCTGCTGGTGGAAGTCTGCCCGCTGCTGGTGGAGGTCTGCCCGCTGCTGGTGGAGGTCTGCCCGCTGCTGGTGGAGGTCTGCCCGCTGCTGGTGGAGGTCTGCCCACTGCTGGTGGACGTCTGCCCGCTGGTGGACGAGGAGCTCGACGTACTGGTGGACGTGGAGGTCGACGAACTGGTGGAGGAGGTCGACGAACTCGGCGGAGGTGGCGGCGGAGGTGGAGGCGGTGGTGGTGGCGGAGGCGGCGGTGGTGGCGGAGGCGGCGGGTAGAGCGTGCTATACACCGGAATGCCCGGATCGCCCGGCGTGCCGTAGCCGTCCGGCAGCTTGCTGCTAACGACGACTTGGCCGTTTCCGGTTCGGATCGTGATGTAGCGCGCCTCACGCGTGACCTTGTCGATTACCCGCAACGTCTGGTCGCGATACTTCACGGCGGGGAAGTTGCGCGAATCGTCCGCCGAACCCGTGTAGGTGCTCGTGGAAGAGACCCGGCCATCCGGCTGGAAGATCGGCAGGAAGATGGGATAATTGCCTTTCGGCTCGTACTTGCCGCCGTTGGGCAGGAACAAGCCGCCTTCCTGGAAGATTGCGGCCTGCGCCGTAACCGTGCAGAAGACCGGCCCTTCGCCGATCACGCCAGGGTCGTCGGCCTTGGTCACCTGGTCGACGAAGACGTGCTCGGGCAGCGTGAAGCCCGTCAGCGTGTAGTCGCGGGCATTGGCCTGCGCGACCGTCTCGTCCGAGTTCGCCCCGGAGACCACGATGTACCCGTCCGCGCCCATCCCCGCGTTGTAAAAGCCGGAGAAGTTGCCCTTGGCCGTGTTGTGCACGCCCCGCATCAGCACGTTGTAGGTGTACTTGGAGGAATCGTTGATCAGGGCGACGTTCACGGGCGGCGTCACGCGCAGATAGAGCATCTCGAAGTAGCGGTCGTTCGTCGACGAGGGCGTGATGGCATTGAGGTCCATCGTCGCCGTACCGATCATGTAGACGAAGGCGCCCTTCTGCAATTGCGGCAGATCCACCGACTGGCGGTACATCGTCCAACTGCTCGCGGACGTGCCCGTTACGGCAGGCGCAAAGGTGATCGGCGGGTTCGTTCCGGCCGGCATGTTGCCGCGGAAGTTGAGCGCGCGCACGGCATACGCCACCGTGAAATGCCCCTTCCGGTCGCGCAAGATCGCGGGCACGGTCGGCACGTTATGGCTTATCGCATAGTAGCGCGTCTCGCGGAAAGCTGTGGCCAGCGTGTCCGCGGCGCTGTCCACGCGGCTCGTGTGGGTAAACGAGGCCAGCGCGGTGACCATGATCGCCAAGAGCAGGATCACGATCGAGATCACCACCAGCATCTCGGTCAGGGTCATACCCTTCGAGCGCAGGCGCAGGATTCGCGGATTCAGCATGTCCATTCCTCCACTTCTTGTTCTCATTTTTGAAGTTAGATGCGCAGCCGCATTCGCCTTAATCGTTGGTGCCGAAGGCTCCCGTGCAGACACCGATTTTTATCCTCTTTTAACTTTCTCACAACAATAAGCATTAATTGGAGTTGCATGTAAATAATCGAACTTGTTTCGGAGCATCGTTTCCACTCTTTTGCGCTCACGCAAAAATGCGCACCAGGTGCATGAAGATAATAAGGAGTTTTGTGTTTTGTACGTGTAAATCAACCGTTGGCCGAAGGATATACGGGAGCTTGCCGTTCGGTCTTGGCAATCTCGTGGTACTCCGCGTCCACATTGACGTTCCATGGATCGTAGTGGGTGCCGGTGGCGATGTTGCGCACCGCCAACAGAGCCGTCGCCATGGAATGGTCCTGGTTGTTGTAGCGGTGCTGGCCGTTGCGGCCCACGCAGAAGAGGTTCTCGAAGGTCTTCAGGTATTTCTTGATGCGGTCGAGCCGCTCTTGATAGCCCGTATCGTAAATAGGATAGGCCTTCTTGACGCGCGTGACCGCCCCGTCGTTGACCTCGCTCTCCTTTACCAGCTTCAGCTTCGCGACCTCCTTCGTGCCCAGCGCGATCAGTTCCGCGTCGGAGCTGTTCCACAGTGCGTCGTTTTCCCAGACGAAGTATTCGAGGCCTAAGCAGGTGCGCTTGGGGTCCGGCACCAGGTCGGGGCTCCATTGCTTGAAGTTTTGGATGCGCCCGACCTGCACTTCCGGCGAGTGGACATAGATCCAATTGTCGGGGAAGAGGTGCTCGCGATCGACGATCAGGGCCACGGTGAGGAAATCGCGGTAGCGCAGGCGCTCGCCTGCGGCGCGGATCTCGGCGGGCACGGCGGGCTCCAGGCCCTGGAGCAGTTCGCGCAACGGCATGCTGGAGATGCAGTAGTCGCAGGCGAACTCCTCGCGCTTGCCCTGTCCGTCCGTCGCGAGCACCGCGCAGACGCGCTGGCCTTCGGTGCGCAGGCCGGTCACGTTCCAGCCGTGCAGAACTTTTGTGCCCTTCTCCTGCACGCGGTCGCGGCAGGCCTCCCACATCTGGCCGGG
>JACQFI010000126.1 GCA_016200135.1 Planctomycetota bacterium | reverse complement strand
TCTACGCTCTACGCTCTACGGCCTCTGTTCCCACCGGCTGCCGTCCGCAAACGTGATATCGAGGTGCTTGGAATTGAGGCGGAAGAGCGCCATCGCCTTGAGCATCGCATCTGCGGTGCCGAAGGCCGGACCGGTGTCCTCCTTGCCGAGCGCGCGGGCCCAGCGTTCGCCAACGCGGTGGCAGAAGAAGAGGCGGCTGCCGTCGGCGAAGGTGACAATCGCCTCGGCGAATGGGGCTTTGGTATCGAGGCCCGCAAATGCAGCGGCGAAGGTTTCGGAAGAATTCATACGCGCCTTATTACCGCAAACCGGCCAACGAGAGAACCAGCAAAACCAGCCAACTAAATAACCAGTCAACCAGCTAACCTTGCCGTGCAAGATCGACTCTGCGCGCTAAGCTGTCGCCATGACCGCCGCGGTGAATCCCGACGCCCCTCTGCTTGCCTTCGAGACCTCCGGGCTGGCGCTCGGCGTGGCTCTGTGGGGGCCGCGCGGGCTGATCCTCGAGAAGCGCGTCCTCGAAGGCGCGCGCCACGGGCAGGCGCTGGGGCCTGTAATTCAGGAGGTTCTCGCGCTGTCCAATAATAAGGTTGCGGACCTCGCGGCGGTGGCGGTCTCGCTCGGGCCGGGTTCGTGGACGGGCCTGCGGATCGGCCTGGCGGCGGCGAAGGCGCTGGCGTGGGGCGCGTCGCTGAAACTGGTGGGCGTGCCCAGCTTCGAGGCGCTCGCTGTGGGAGCACTGCACTGCCATCCGCCGCGTACGCCCGGCGTGCTGATCACCGCGCGCTATGCGTATTCCGAAGGGCATTACGCCGGGATTTGGCGCGAGACCGAAGCGGGGCCTCGACGGTTACTAGAGGATAGCGTCCTCCAAGCGGAAGAAGTGCCCGGAGTTTTGGCCGAGGTCCTGGTGAAGGAAGGACTGCGCGGCGCGGCGGTGCGGATCTGCGGCGACCGTGTCTGCCTTGAAGCGCTGGCCGGCGTGGCGCGCGCAGGGAACTGGGAGGTGCTGGAGGATCTCCAGGAAGTCCCGGCCGGTTGCCTGGCCGAGTGCGCGTGGGAACGGCTGCGCGCGGGCAAGGCGCTGGGCGCGGCGGCCGAGATCCACGCGCTCGCCCCGCTGTACTTGAGGGCCAGCGATCCGGAGTTGAAACTGAAGCGCAAACAGGGCGCATGAAGCTTTGTTGAAATCGCGCGGTCGCGTCAAAATTCCTCCCTTAAGTAAGAAGGGATACAGGGGGGTAATTCCTACGCTTCCGAAACCACCCCTAACCCCTCCTTACATAAGGAGGGGATTTCAGCAGGGCAGGCGCATGCGGGTACCGGAAAGCGACGAAGCAGCTTGAAGCACACACAGCGCGGATGACCGCTTGAACGAATCTCCAGAGACGCCCGCCGTTCCCCCTGCGCCGGAAGCCTCGCACTCCGTCGGCGAACGCGTCATCAAGGCGACGGCTTCGATCATGGTTGCGCACACGCTGGCGCGCGTGATGGGCGTGGTGCAGTGGAGCTTCATCGGGCACTACCACTACGGCGCCGAGAGCGACGCGTTTGTCTTCGTGTTCGAGGGCATTCTCTGGTCGCTCTTCCTGATCGGCGAGGAGTCGCTTGGTCCGGCGTTCCTGCCGGTCTTCATGAGCGCGCGGGAGAAGGACGGCGAAGAGGCCGCGTGGCGCTTCACCTCGATCCTGCTGAACCTGCAGACCATGGTGCTCCTGGCCGTGGTGGCGCTGCTGATGTTGTACCCCGAGCAGGCCGTGCATCTGTTCTCACGCTTCAAGGCCGAAGGCGAGACGCCCGGTGGCGGGCTGACGCGCGCGGAACTGGCGACCGGCTTCTTGAAACTGATGGCGCCTTCGCTCTTCGGGCTCTCGATCGGTTCGCTGACGTACATGGTGCTGAACGGTTACAAGAGATTCTTCTGGCCGGCCTTTGCCGACGCGGCGCTGAAGCTGGCAATGGTGGCGGGCATCGTGATCGGGCACCAGACCGGCATGAACAGCGACGCGCTGATCGTCGGCGTGCTGGCCGCGGGCGTGACCAAGATCGCCGTGCACCTGTATGCGCTGGGCAGCCATCTACGAAAGTACCGTTTCTCGCTGGACCTGGGCGATCCCAACCTGAAACGCTTCTTCCTGCTCGTCGCGCCACTGCTCGCGGGCATCGTTTTCGCGAAGGCGCGGGATTATTTCAACAACATCTACGTGATCAGTTCGCTCGAAACGGGGCTGCTCTCGATCTACAGCTTTGGGCGCAAAATTTACAACACGGTCGGATTCCTGGTGCCGTATCCGCTCTCGCTGGCGCTCTTTCCGTTTCTCTGCGAGATGGTGGATCGCGACGACCAGGCGCAGATGGGCGCGTTTCTGACTCGGGCCTCGCGCATCATGCTGCTGATCTTCCTGCCGGTATCGGCGGTCATCGTGGTGCTCTCGGTCCCCATGGCGCAAGCGGTCTTCCAGACCGGCGGCAAAATGGGCGCGGCGGACGTGGTCCTGGCCGGCCAGGTGAACGCGATCTACAGCGCAGTGCTCCCGTTCTACGCGCTCGAAACGATCATGATGCAGGCGTACTTCAGTTCGCGCCGCGTCTTCTCGGTCGCGGCCATCGGGATCTTCTTTTCGGCACTCAGCATGCTGGTCAGCTACGTCGGTGTGGTGCAATATAAGCTGGAAGGCTCGGACGCGCTGATGCTGGTGGCGCTGGGATTCACCGTCTCGCGCGTGCTCAAATCCATTGCGTTGATCGTGGTGCTGAAAGCGACCGGCCTGCCCCTGATGCCGTTCAAGCCCATGCTCTCGTTCCTGGTTCGTGCGGCCATCCTGACCGCCGCCTGCGGCGGTGCGTCCTTGGGCGCGCTGCATCTCGTCGAAAAAATGCAGCCCGAAAGCAAGACCGCCAAGCTTGCGGAAGCTTCCGGAAAGTCGGATGAGGAAGGGAAGAGCCTCGAGGAAGCGAAGACTGAGCAGGCCGAGTCCAAGTCTGAGGTTAAGACTGAAGAACCCGCAGCCGACGAAAAGAGTCCCGCCAAAACCGCAGCGCCAAAACCGGCCGCGAAGAGCGAGGCGCCAGGAAAAGAATCGAAAGGCGAGACGACGAAGGCGCCCGCGGCAGGGAGTTCGATTTTCCGCACACTGCTGCGCGCGGGGCCGCAGGTGGCGTTTCCCGGGCTGGTCGCCGCGCTCGTGTTTGTGCTTGGCTGCAAGCTGCTGCGCCTTGAAGAATTCGACGAGATGTTGGCGTACGCGCAGGAGAAGTTGCGCCGCCGCGACAAAAAGAAGTCACCGGTAAACCCCACGTAATCTAATATTTATTTCCTCACGAATGAGTGCTATTGGCGAGATTGCACAGGTGATGGCGATTAATTTCGTCCAATTTCTTGCGTATATATAAAGGCATGAGGTAGGTTGACCTCGTTGGCTCTGCCACTGGAAATCGTACGTGTACACGTTTAAACCCGGGAGGATTTTTCATGCGTGGGATCGCTCTATTTGCGTTGCTGGCCTGCATCGCGCCGCTGACGGCGTGGGCGCAGTCGTATCAGGACGAGGCGCCGTTCACGCCGCGGGAAGACTTGCAGGATCCGTTCGTTCTGGTGCGCTCCAGGGTTGGTGATGGGAAACGCGTGCAGAAGAAGGATGAGGACTTCCGCCGGCTGGTCGACGAACGCATGACGGATGCGCAACAGGCCGGCGAGACCGCGCGAGACGCCCTTGCGGACGGGCATAGCAAGGACGCGTTCGATCTCAGCGAGCGCGGCCTGAAGGCGTTGCAGGACCTCGAAGCTGGCGAGCGCGCGGAAGTCTATTTCTCTTCGGCCGCGGCCACACGCTTGCGGGAGAGCCTGCTGACCTTGCGCGAGGCTGCGCGCAGGCTGCATGTGCGCGAGCAGACCGAGAGCGCCTTCCACGCGCTGAACGTCCGCTTGTCCGGAGTGGTGGTGGGCGAGAAGCGCTCCAGCGCGGTGGTGAACGGCGCGGTGCTGGGCGCGGGCGATTTTTTGCCCGTGAACGGCCAGCCGAGCGAAGTGCGCATCGTGGAGATCCGGGCCGGCCTGGTGATCGTCAGCTTCCGTGGTCTGAAGCTGCCATTGACCGTGCAGTAGGTTAGGCCCGCAAAGAGAGGGGTGGGAGCGCGGAGCCCAACGGCTTCGCGCTCCTTATTATTTCTGAGCGCGACGGGGCAGCGGGGTAGGTCCGCGCGCGGCAACGGTGCGCGCGTACGCCGAGGGCGCAACGCCTTCAACGGCGCGGAAGGCGCGTGAGAACGCCGGCAGGTTGGTGTAGCCCACCGCCACGGCGACTTCCTTCACATTCTTGGTCGTGTGGCTGAGCAGGTGTTTGGCCTGCTGCACGCGCATGCGCTGGAGTTCTTCGCGCAGGCTGCGACTTAGGCTCTGGCGCACGAGCAGGCGCAGGTACGGCGGCGAGACGCCCGCGGCGCGCGCGGCGTCTTCCAGGCTCACGTCTTCCGCGAGATGCGCTTCCACAAAGCTCAACGCTTTCGCAACGGCCTCGCCGCCGGCGAGCTCGCGGTAGGTCTCCAGCCCGCGCGGACCATGATGGCCTCCTTTACGGTTGGGAGGCAGAGCCGTGTGTCTCGATGGCTCTTGGCTTGAGGCCAAGCGCAGCCACTCGACGAGGAACTCTGTCAGCAGCGCGCGCTGCAACGCGGCGGCGCCGGTCCGGCCCGAGCGCGGGTCTTCCGCGACGACCCGCGCGAGAAGCGTGCGCAGCGCGGGCGGGAGCACGAAGCGCCTGCGCCCGAGCGCGTGCAGATTCCGGCCGCCACGCGCGGTGAAGGCGACGGTAATGTAGTGCGGCGCATGGCCCTTGGTCGCCTGGTGCTGGTGGAAGCGCCCGGGCAGATAGAGGAAGCATTCGCCGGGAGAGGCGCGGAAGCGGCGGCCCTCGGTGCGGACGTACGCTCGCCCGCGGTCGAGGCAGAAGATCTCGTAGAGGCCGCCGTGCTGTTCGCCGCGGAAGCGGAATTGGCTGCCCTTCTCCTGGTAGAGCGCCACCACCACGCGGGTGACGCCGAAGTCGCCGCTATCCATGTCTGTATTGGAATGCTCGAATCGGCAAAGTCAATCATCGGATCGGCAAAATGAGGTTGGGGTATAAGTAGAACGTGCGAGAGGCGAAATCTCGAAGACGGCAAACCTGCGAGGAGCGCAAACCATGCTACTGACCGCGTGCTACCTGTACACCATCGACACCTACGGCTATCCGCCCACGATCGACGAGGGGCTGAAGGCCATCGACGACCTTCATGAACTCGGCTTCAAGTTCATCGAGCTGGAAGGGGTGGAGGAGGAGCACATCCGCGCGGTGCATACGGAACGCGCGCGCTTCAAGCAGGCCCTGGACGAACGCGGCATGCGTTGCGTGAACTTCTGCCCCGTCTTCCGCGACCTCGTGAGCATGGACAAGAAGACGCGCGAGGCGGCGTATCCCTCATTCGCGCTGGGCGCGGAGACCGCGGCGTACTTCGGCGCGCGGACGGTGCACGTGGCCACGTACCTGCCGCCGGTCGAGTTCGTCGGCGCGCAGCCGTACGTCGGCAAGATCAAGTTCAAGGAGCAGTACAAGGTCCGCATGCCGGACAGCTTCTCCTGGGCGAGGCAGTGGGACGCGCTGGTAGAGAGCGTCGCCAAGTGCGCGGACATCGCCCAGGAACACCGCCTGACGTTGATCATCGAGCCGCGCGTGGGTGAGATGATCTGTTCGACGGACTCGCTGTTGCGTTTGATGGACCATGCGAACCGGTCGAACTTGAAAGCGAACTTCGACTGCGCGCACCTCAATGCGCAGAAGGAGATCCTCCCGCTCTCGGCGCGCAAGCTCGAGGGCAAGATCGCCGGGCTGCATCTCGCGGACAACGACGGCTCCGACAACCGCCATCTCTTTCCGGGCGAAGGCAACATCGATTTCGAGGGCGTCTTCAAGGAACTGGCGCGGCAAGGCTACGACGGGCCCGTGGGCATCGACCTCGGCAGCATCCCGAACCTGGGCAAGCGCTACGCCGAGTGCGCGCAGTGGCTGCGCGCGTTCGCGAAGAAGCAGGGCTTCGAACTGGAAGGTTGACCGCCGGCCGGGTTCGGTTCCTACGGGCGTCCCGGCGTTTCCGCACCGCCGAGGACGCCCGTCCCCTTTTGCGCCTCCCGCATTGCCAACCGCGCGAAGCGCTCTACGATTCCACGGTATTTCTTCCGCAACCCACTATTTAGGCCGAGCCGGCGAGGCCGCGGCGCAGTTCGCGCAGGCCGAGAACTTCGCAAATCGGCTGCCCGCGGGCGGCACGATCTATCTCGAATATGAACTCGAGCCGCAATACGTCCCCTTCCGCGTCTCGTCGATGCCGATCTACGTGAAGGCGCTAAACGCGGCGACCCTGCTGCAGAAGGGCAAGAAAGAGGAAGCGCGGCTGGAGTTGACCCAGGTCCGGTTCTACTTCGCCAACCGCAGCCAGGAACAGCGCGACATGCAGGACGATCCGATCCCCGCGCTCTATGCGAAACGCGCGCCGTCCGTGGGCCTGCAGTGAACCAGACGTTCGATCTGAAGGGGCGGCTGCATCGAGAACTTATTTCTCGGGGAACTTGGGATAGCGGTAGTAGACCTCGAGGCAGAGCGTGGCGACGGCGGTCTGGCCGACACAACCCATGCTCGCCATGTGGCCGCTGCGACTGGACCACATGCCCTTCTCGTCGCCTTGCTTAAGCTGATTCTCCACCAACGCGGTCTTCAGCGCCGCGTTCCATTTCCTCCAGACCTCGCCGCCTTGCTGGAACGCGCAGTGCGTGCCGTAATACCAGTAATAGAGTTCGACGCTCTTGCCGCCCTCGCCCCACGCGGGCACGCCGCCTTGGGCGATAAACCCGTCCACCCCCTTCTGGAGATCCTCGCGCTTGCCATCGAACAACTGGCGGTTGAAGCAGCCGGCGGCGGTCATGGACGCGGACGCCTGGCCACCCGGGGCGTAGGTATATAGATGGAGCCGGTCTTTGCCGCCGGTCTGGCAGCGGTCGATGAAGCCCGACGCGAGCTTGAGGGATTCGGCCGGCACTTTCAGCGGGACATACTGGGCCAGCTTGAGCTGCTGCATGAACCAGGAGGTTATGGACAAATCGCTGTCCTTGCCGCCGGGCTGGTATCGCCAGCCGCCGTCGGCCGCCTGGTGGACCTCGACGGAATAAGTGAGGGCCTTCTGCGCCGACTTGACCGCCGCCGGCTCCTTCGACATCGCGGCAGCCTCGGTGACGGCGATGGCCGCGAGCGCATGCTGGTAGCCGATGGTGGTCTGGCCGGCGCGCATGTAGACGCCCGACTTTTGCTGGCATGAGATCAGCCACGCAATGCCGCGCTTCATGTTGTCCTTGTACTTCCCGAAGAACTCGTGGTTCCCCGCGGCCATGAACGCCATCATCGCGAACGCGGTCGCCGGCAGGTCGGTATCCGCCGGGCTGCCGTACTTGACCGTGTCCCAATGCCCGTCGGCCTCCTGATGCCGCATGAGCCAGTCGAGCGCGTCCTCCACCGCCTCTTCGGTGCGCTCGTCCCCGCCGTATCGCCGGACCATGGTCGCGCGGAGGTCGTTGAAGCGCTGGCCGAAAATATCGTTGTGTTTGCGGTCGAGCAGGAAGGCCTCGATCGCCTTGCGGTCGCGCATGTCCGCGGCGACACGTTTTAGCCGCGCCTTCACCTCGACATCGCTCGCATCCTTCTGAAACTTTTCCACTTCGTCAAGGCGGCCGGTATCCAGCGCCAGCAGGCGCTTCTCGGCGGCCTCGCGAGTTTCGAAGTCGTCGGAGCTCAGGCTCTTGACCAGCGCGGGCAGATCGTCCGCCGTTGGTGTAGGCATGGGTTCCGGCGCGGGCTTGGGTTTCTCGTCGGGCGTCTTGACGCCCTCTTCGCCCACGCGGTTGGACGCGGACTTCTCTTCCACGGGCACGGCTTCATTCTGCACGGAGCGGTTCTGCGTCGCGTGGCTCGGGAGCCAGCGCGCGGCCAGCAGCGCGCCCAGGAGCAGGATCGCGGCGACGGCCGAAAGTTCGAGCCAAGTAAGTCCGCCGATGCGTAGCCCTTCGCGCGGCGTGGCCAGGCTTGTTCGCTGGGGGGCGGCGGAGGCTTCCGGCGCGGATTCCGCCGCGGCGTGCGCGGCGCGGGCTTTTTCGGCCAGCGCCAGCAGCCGGCGCGACGAGATCTTTTTAGCCGGGAAGCGCTGAGGCAGTGCGGTCATGAAGCGTGTCTCCTTCACTCGTTTCAATCTCACCGAAGCGTTTCCGGAGTTCCTGGATGCCCCGATGGTACGTGCTGAGTGCGGTTCCGCGCGGGACGCCCAGCACCTCGGCGATCTCCGCGAACGTCAGCCCTTCCCACAGATGCAGCACCGCGATCTCCTGCGCGGCCGGATCGAGCATGCCAAAGGCTTCCTGAAGCACGAGCCGATCCGCGGGATCGGCCTCGACGGATTCCGCCAGATGCCGGTCCAGTTCGAGCGCGGAGGCCTCGCGGGCGTCGCGCTTGGACTTCTGCCGCAGTGCTTTTCGCCGCAAGACGGTGAAGAGCCACGCGCGCGGGCATTCGACAGCTTGCGTGCCCGCGCCGAGTTCAAGCAGCGCCACAAGCGTGTCCTGCACGGCGTCTTCGGCAAGTTCGGGCGAACCGGTCAGCACGCGCGCGTAGTGAAAGAGATCCTTGCCCAGCAGGCGCAGGACGCCTTCCAGGTCCACCGAGTGCGAGTGCTGAAAGATCTCTTCGAGCGAGGTCATTCGCCGCGCCGTCTCCCTTGTCATGCTTGCTACACTTAAACGTACCGGGAAGCGGGCGCGTGATTGCAAAAATGCAGGGGATTTGGTGGACAGTGCTTTACTCAGATCCTAACCGATTGGAGGGCCTTGGTTTGTAAATGGCTCGCTGAAGGGGATTAACCGCCAAGACGCCAAAGCGCCAAGTAAGGATTCAATTCAAAGCTTTGATTCTCTTGGCGACTTGGCGACTTGGCGCTTTGGCGATTCATTCTGAGAGAAGTTTCTAGTGCGTGCTCTCCGAAGAATCGTGCGTGGGAACCAAGCCGACTTGCTGGATGCGGGCGCGCGAGCACTCGTTGAAGACGTTCATCACGTCGGACCAGGGCACCGCCTTGTCGTACGAGACGCGCACGATCACATTCTTCTTCTGGGAGACGGCGCGCGCGAAGCAGTCCGCCAGGCGCGTCTGGTCGTAGGGCTCCCGCAGCACCTGATAGACCGGCACGTCGTTCACGTGCTGGACGTGAACGGTTAAGCTTTCGGTCATGCATTGCGATGGAATCCCCGTGCAGCCGGGCAATTTGTGTGGCAAAATCACCTCCTCCGTCTTGAACTGGAACGTGAGCACGAAGAACTCGGTGATAAGCATGAAGCAGTCCACCATAAAGTAGACCCACGGGCGGGAATCGTGGCCGCTCTCATCCTCGGGATTGGCGGCCATGTTCTTTCTGCGCAGCAGCATGGGCATGCTCCTTTATTGCTTGGTGGTTTTCTGCGGCGGAGGTGGCGCTTCGGCGGCGTAGTGGATGTTCACGAGGCCGGCCTTCGCACAGGTCGCGACGACCTTCTCGACCTCGTACATCGGCGCGTCTTTAGGGATGCGCAACTTGACGGGGAAAGCTACCGTGCCGTCGGCGCCGCGCGTGAAGTGCCCGTCGGCGAGGCGCGTATCAATAAGGTGTTTCAAGTATTGGTTGAGCGAGGCGTTTGCGCCGTTGGCGAGTTCGTAGTGCTGAGTCTCCACCACGGCCTGGTAGGAACCGGTGCGGGTCTTATCCAACTGAACGACGATGCGGCCGAGCGTCCCTTCCTTATGTTCATCGTCCTTCTTGGCCTGGTCGGCGCGCGGGAGCTGCATCTGCACGCTCGCGGCGTGCTGGGTGAGGTCGCCTACGAAGACGAGAAAGAGCAGCAGCAGCGTGATGATATCGATGTACGGCACCATGTCGACTTCGATGCGCGTATCTTTAACGGTGGGCAGCGGCATGGGCGCCTCCGATCTTAAGATATGGGTGATTCGGTCTGGAGATTCGCCCTCCCCCCGGGCGGGGGGAGGGCTTGGGCGGGCCGGCAAGGCGTCGGCCCGCCCACGGAGGATTACTTACACATGAGGTTATAGCGGTAGTAGACCTCGAGGCAGAGCGCGCCGAGCGCGGTCTGGCCGACGCGGCCCCAGTATTCGGAGTACGCGCCCACCGGATCCCAAGAACCGTCTTCGTCGCCGCCTTTGCGCTGGTTCTCGACGAGCGCCTTCTGCATCGCGGCGTTCCAGCGGTTCCACAGGTCGCCGCGCGGGCCGTCCTGCTGGTAGACGGCGAGCGTGCCGTAGTACCAGTAGTACAGGTCCACGCTGCCGCCGTTGCCGTCCCACTGGGGCATGCCGCCCTTCTGCACGAAGAACTCGACGCCGCCCTTCATCTCCTCGCGCTTCCAGCCGAGGAACTCGCGGCAGAGGCAGCCGATGGCCGAGGTGCGGACGGCTTCGCCGGGACTCGTATAGCCGAAGCGGTTCCCGCCGTACGCGTCGCCGGCGGCGCCCTTCTGCTCGACGCTGTCGATGAACTTCAGCGCGCCGTCGAGGCTGGCCTGGTCGACCTTGAGCTTGGCCATCTTCGCCGACTTGAGCTGCATGATGAACCAGCCGGAGACCGAGAGGTCGCCCTTCTCCTTGGGTCCGTAGCGGAAGCCGAGCTTGTCGGAGTTCTCGCCCTGCTGGTGCTTCTGGCAGGTGTAGTCGATGCCCTTCTGCGCGGACTTTATCGTCTCGGCCTGATTGCCCATGCCGGCGGCCTCGGCCATCGCCAGCCCCGCGATCGCATGGTGGTAGCCGATGCCGTGGGTCTCGCCCTGCTTGTAGAACTTGCCGTCGTCGTTCTGGATCGAGATCAGCCAGTAGACCGCGCGCTTGACGTTGTCCTTGTAGATGCCGACCTTCTCCGAGTGCCCCGCGCCGAGGAACGCCAGCAGCGCCAGGCCCGTCGTGGCGACGTCGGCCTGCTTGCCGCCGTACTTCACGCAGTCCCAGTGGCCGTCCACTTCCTGATGCTTGGCGAGCCATGCGAGGGCGCTCTCGACCCGGCTCTCGGTCTTGTGCGAACCGCCGTGGCGCAGGGCCATCGCGAGCCGCCCGGCGCCGTCGGGCCGCCCGAAGCTGCCGATGCCGTCGCCCTTGTCGTTGCCGTACCCATGGCCGATGCCGCCGCCGAAGCCGTCGCCCGAACCCGGGCTGCCCAGGTTCCCGATGCCGATCGTCTCTTCAAAGCTGAGGCCGTCCTTGCCGCCGCCGCCCGCGGGCGAGTCGTCGCCACGGATGTTGTGGTACATGTGCGCATCCATGTTGCCGAAGGCGCTGTGCGTGTCGGGCCGGTCGGGGTTGATGGTCTCGAAGTGGTCGCCGAGCGTGATGTTCAGCGTCGGGTCGACTTCGATGTTGCTGGCAATAGGCGAGTTGGGATCGGTGGCGCGCGTATCGCGGTCGGAGATCAGCGTCGAGAGCTTGGTCTGAGGCGCCTGCGAGACGGTCTCGAGCTTCGGTATTTTCTCGATATTGATGGCTTGAACGGTCGTGTCCTGATTGCTCACCGTCCCGATGCTCATCGTCACCAGTGAGACGAGGACAATGGCGAGTCCATGGAACAAGATGGAGATGCCCCACCACGGAGCGTACGAGAGACTGAGCGCCGCTGCGCCCGCGTCGTCGCCAGCGTTTGGATTTTCGTTCTCGTGATCCTGCGCGTCTCCGGCCTCGTCCAGCACGTCTTCCTGATTTTCCCCATACTGCGACATACGTCCTCCTAGCGCCGACCTCCTCTGACTGTGAAAACGTAGAACCCCTCCGCGCCTTGCCATAATTTGTACAAGAACTGTGTATGAACTGTTCCGCGGCACTTCGCAGCGCTCACGTGCAGCACGCCTCGCTGCGCAGTCGTGTAATAGGTGGGAAATCTGTGAAAGGAAAAAGCTTCAGCGCGCGACGCGTTCCGCCAGCAGATACGCGCCGATGCCGAAAGCCACGGCGACGTTCAGCGACTGCTTGATGCCGCGCATGGGCAGGTGGCAGACGAGGTCGCACGCGGCCAGGGTCTCCGCCGAGATCCCCGAGACCTCGTTGCCGACCACGAGGCAGAGCGGCGCTTTGATCGCGCCACGTCCGAGCGCCGTCTCGAGGGGCTCGCTGGCCTCGGTGCATTCCAGGCCCACGATCAGCACGCCCGCGACCTTCAGCGCCGGGAGGACTTCCAGCGCGCCCGCGTGATACGCCCAGGCGAGATGGTCTTCCGCGCCGAGGCTCGTCTTGGCGATCTCCTTGCGCGGCGGACAGCCCGTGATGCCGCAGAGGAATAGCTGCCCGAAGCCCGCGCCGTCGGCGGTGCGGAAGATCGAGCCCACGTTCCAGAGGCTGCGAATGTCTTCGAGCAGCGCGTTAAAATGAGCAGGCCGGGCGGGGTCGGGAAGGGGGCCGCCGTGCTGCTGGCCGATCTTCGCGCGCCGCTCGCGCTCGCGCTCGACGGCGCGGATCACTTCGAGCGAGCGGTAGGTGATCACCTGCCCGCAGTCCGGGCACGGCCCGTTCTTCCCCGCGCGCTCTTCCGGCACGTCGAAGACGAGCTTGCACTGCGGATTCGGGCACTGGGTGCGCATGGGAAGTCTCGGGTAACCAGCCAACGAGCGAACCAGACCACCTGTCAACTGGCCGTTACGTCTTCTTTTTCCGCCGCTGCATCACTTCGTACTCCTCTTCGAGCGTGCGCAGCTTGGAGCGGATCAGGAAGCGCGAGGCGGTGCCCAGGCGCGTGATGAAGAGCACGCCGTCGAGGTGGTCGGTCTCGTGCTGCGCCACGCGTGCCAGCAGGTCCGCGGCGACGAACTCCACCGGATTCCCGTCGGGATCGACGCCGCGGACCTTCAACGTCTGAAAGCGTTTCACTTTTCCGCGTACTTCGGGGATCGAGAGGCAGCCCTCTTCCATTTCCAATTTGCCGGAGGGATCGAGAAGTTCCGGGTTGATCACGACGAGCGGATGATCGCGATGCTCGGAGCCGTCCGCCACCCACAGCCTTAAGGAGACGCCCACCTGCGGCGCGGCGAGTCCCAAGCCGTCGGCGTCGTACATCGTTAAGAGCATGCGTTGGGAGAACTCACGCAGGTCCAGCCCGTCGGCCTTGCCCGCCTTGAGCTCTGCGGGCGTGAGCGCGCGGGCCTTCTTGGTCAGGATGGGGTCCGGATAAAGGACGATGCGGAGGGGCTCCGCCTTTTTCTTGGCATCGCTCATGGCTGGCCGTCTACGACTTCAGGTCTTCGAGCTTCAAGTACAGGCGCGTCTCTTCCTTCGTCGGGCTCAGGGTTACGCTGGTGCGGGTGGAGACCACGCCGTCGAGCGGGCGCAGGTCGTTGGAGATCAGCGCCTCCAGCGTGGACGTGGAACGCGTGCGGACCTTGAGCAGGTAGTCCATCTCGCCGGTGACGTGGTAGCACTCGAGCACGTCTTCGAGTTCCTTGATGCGCTGGATGAAGGTCTTCGCGTGGATCGGCTTGTCCAGGCTCACCGCGATGAAGGCCGTGATGTGCCGGCTGACCTGTTCGCAGTCGAGGATCGCGACGTAGCGCTTGATCACGCCCTTGGATTCGAGTTTCTTGATGCGCTCGCCAACGGAAGGCGCTGAAAGCCCCACGGCCTTGGCGATCTCGGAATGACTGGTTCGGCCATCCACTTGCAAGATGTCCAGAATCTTGAGGTCGATCGCGTCCATGAAGGCTCCAGGAGGGTTCGAACTGAAGCAGGCGCCTTAGATGGAAAGCCCTTTGCTTTCCGTTTTCTCAGGCGCGTAGGCGCAAGAAAATTAGGCAACGCCTGCGCACACCTCATTTTTTAAGAAATTTAGGCTTGGGCGTCAAGCAAAGGATTCAAACCCGAGGAGCATGGCTTAATGTTTGATGGGTGGGTTTACTTTCGTAGGTATCAGAAAAAGGTGGCAACAATCCAAACAGGCCCTGGTCCTGGCAATTAGTATGAATACGTACGGTTTGGATTCGTCTCAATGGTATTGGCGGGAAAGCAGGATAAGATGGATTGCGCCTGTATGGCAGAAAAAGGAGTGATTCCGATGCGACAATGGATTTGGTGGTCCGCTGCCTTAACGCTCTGCTGGCTTGCGCCGCACTTGGCGGCTTCGGAAAGCACGGAGGGCGTCCCGGATATCGTAAAGATGGCCGAGAACGGTGTCGGCGAGGACATCATGCTCGCCTATATCGAGACCGCGCCCTCTGCTTACGAGCCCAACGTGGACGAGATCATCATGCTCCACGACCTGGGCGTCTCGTCCAAGGTCATCTCCGCGATGATCGAGCACGGCCGCATCGTGCGGCTCCAGCGCGCCAAGGCGCCTGAAGGCGCTACGCTGCCGCCGCCGACTCCCGCAGTGCCCGAGCCTTTGCCACCGGAACCTCCTGCGCCCGAACCCGAAGAAGAGGTCACCCCGATCCAGTATGCGCCGGGAGAAGGCCCCGTCTACGAATACGAGCAGCCCGAAGCAGCGCGCATTGTCGAGGCCGCTCCGGTCTCCACCGTGATTTACGAGAGTTCCCAGCCGAACGTCGTTTATGTTCCGCCGGACGAAGGGCTCAACGTAAGCTACTTCTACGAATCGCTCTCCCCGTACGGCCGCTGGATGCTCCTGCCGGGCCACGGCTGGGTCTGGCAGCCCACGGTGGTGCGCGTGGACCCGAACTGGCGGCCGTACTTCAACAGCGGCCATTGGGTCTGGACCGACCACGGCTGGTACTGGTCTTCGTCGTACTCGTGGGGCTGGGCGCCGTTCCATTACGGCCGCTGGGCGTACGTCCAGCGCTACGGCTGGATCTGGGAACCCGACACGGAGTGGGGCCCGGCGTGGGTGCACTGGCGCCGGTCAGACGACCACTGCGGCTGGGCGCCGCTGCCGCCGGGTTCGCGTTTTGAAGTCGGGATTGGCTTCAGCTTCCGTGGTAAGCACGTGGCGCTGGACTTCAACTTCAACCTGGGCGAGCGCGACTACGCGTTCGTGCCCGTGAACCGCTTCGCCGAGCGCGATCTGGCTCCGGTGGCCGTGCGGCGCGACCGCGCGAGGACCGTTTACAACAACACGACGATCATCAACAACACGTACATCTACAACGACAATCGCGTCATCAACCAGGGCATGCCGGTGGCGTCGGTCGCCGCGGCCACGAAGCAGGACTTCAAACCCGTGCAGATCTCGGCGGCGAAAGTAGCGGCGGGCGACGCCGTCGCCGGCGAACAGCAGCAGCCGGGGCAGATCACCGTTTTCCGCCCGAAACTCCAGGCACAGAATACGGTCGATCCGCAGCAAGCGGTGGCGCTGCGCGAGGCATTCCAGTCGCGCTGGCAGCAGGAACAGAAGAGTGGCGCTGTGATCGCGCAGCGGCAGAAAGAACTCGCTGGACAGGGCGTGGCCTCCGACGAAGCCAAGCGCCAGGCCGAACGGGACGCCCGAAAGAAAGTCTTTGAAGACGTTGCGAAACTGCCGCCCGCGCAGTTGCCCGCCGCGAAGCTCGTGGACCCCGCGACGGTGGCAGCCCCGAAGAAGCCCGCTGCCCCGTCAGCGGATGAGGCGAAGCGCAGGGCGGATTGGGAAGCGAAACGCAAAGCCGATGAGGCCAGGCGCGCGGCGGATGACGCCAGCAAGAAAACCGGAGATGCCGCACGCCAGCAGGCCGATGCAGCCAAGAAGGCCGCGGACGAGGCGGCAGCCGAAGCGAAGAAGAAGGGTGAAGGCGACCAGGCCAAGCGCAGGGTTGACCTGGAAGCGCAGGCCCGCAAGCAGGCGGAAGAGGCCAAGAAGAAGGCCGATGAAGCCGCGCGCCAGCAGGCCGATGCAGCCAAGATGGCCGCGGACGAAGCAGCAGACGAAGCGAAGAAGAAGGGTGAAGGCGACCAGGCCAAACGCAGAGTGGACCTGGAAGCGCAGGCGCACAGGCAGGCGGAAGAGGCCAAGAAGAAGGCCGACGAGGGCGCTCGCCAGCAGGCCGATGCGGCTAAGAAGGCTGCGGACGAAGCGGCAGACGAGGCAAAGAAGAAGGGTGAGAGCGATCAGTCCAAGCGCAGGGTTGACCTGGAGGCGCAGGCGCGCAGGCAG
>JACQFI010000125.1 GCA_016200135.1 Planctomycetota bacterium | reverse complement strand
GTATTGCGTTATGCGTAATACTTAAACGAAACGTTGGGCGGGCGTGCTCGGTGTTTTTAATTACGTTTTACGCATTACGTTTTACGCGCCGTTCCGCGCGCCTCTGCGTCTCCGCGTCTTTGCGGTAAAAGCGGCGCGCAGCGGGTCACTCCGGGAAGGTCTCGTCCTGGGCGCCGGCTTCGGGGCTGCGGACGCCGAGGCCTTCGGCGAGGGCGGCGAGGGTGTCGCGGGCGCAGTCGGTGGCGACGACGCGGACGTTCTTCGCGGCGCCGAAGCGCTTGTAGATCTCGCGGGTGAGCGCGTAATCGCGTTCGGCCTGCTGCGCGGGGAGGCGTTCGCGGCGCTGGTTGACGGGGTTGACGAGGGTGAGCGCGCGCGGCGCGACGCAGGCGGCGACGTGCGGGAGATCGAAGTCCTTCACGGCGCCGGGGAGGCAGATGCTGAAGTGGTGGCTCGCGCGGCGGCGGTCCACGAGCGACTTGTAGGTGCTCAAGCCGCGCAGCAGGACGGCACGTTCGACTTTTTCGTCCAGCGCGGCGGCGTAGAGCGCCCAGAGCGCGCCGCGGCCGATGCCGACGAGGGAGATCTTGTCGGGCTTCACGTCCCAGCGCGTGCGCAGATATTGGAGCGCGCGCAGGGCGTCGAAGACGCGCCCGCCGAAGAGGCTCCGGCCCACGTTGAGGGTCTTGCGCGCCCACTGGGCTTCGGAGCCGAGGAGCAGCGCGTCGTAAGGGTCGCCGTCGTCGCGGTTGGGTTCGACGCGGGTCTCGCCGCGGGCGCGCACGTCGACGGCCAGGATGTTGCAGCCGCCGGCGGCGGTCTGGGTCATCCACGGGCCCTGCGCGGCGATGGCGGAGACGCCGCGTTCGTGCAGCTCGAGGATGGTGGGGCGCGCGACGCGGCCGTCGGCGCCTTCGGGCGCGCTGTAGAACGCATAGGGCAGATAGATGCCGTCTTCGACGACGAGCCGGCCTTTTTCGACGGCGAGGCCCCAGTCGCTGGAGTGGCCTTCGGAGAGCGCTTCGACGGGCGCGCGCGGTTCGGAGAAGCGGAGGTGGGGGCGGATCTTCGCGCGCAACGTTTCCTGGAGCGTGCGGGCCTGCTTTTCATCGGTGGGCAGCGCGATCGCGGGCGGGAAGTCCTGCACGCGCTCGCGGTGCCAGGCGAAGAGGTCCACGGCGTTGAGCGCGGTGAGCACCTGGCCGGTCTCGGTGGCGTTGAGCGCTTCGGCGGGTTCGAGCGGCGTGGTGGGTTCGGGCGCGCGGTCCGCGGGCAGGCCGAAAGCCTGCATGAAAAACTCCACGGCGCGGGTGCGGATGGCTTTCAAGTAGCCGTGCGGGCCGTCGGCGAGGAAGGCATCGACGCAAGGCCGCGCATTGAAAAGTTCGTACCACGCGCCGACTTCGGCGAGATTGTCCTTGCTGCGCTGCGCGGCGTGGTCGCCCGAGCAGTAGGCGAGCAGGAGCGGCTTGGGCGCGAAGGCCATGAGCATGTCGAGCGCGGTGACGCCGCGCGCGACGGAGCCGAAGAGGTTCTGTTCCGCGTCGCCGCCGCCGATGGAGTCGGGCTGGCAGTTGTCGGCGACGCAGCAGGCGGCCGAGAGGCGCGGTTCCATGCAGGCGAGGAAGCGCGTGAGCGTGCCGCCGCCCGAGGCTCCGGTGCAGCCGAGGCGCTGCGGGTCCACGCCGGCGCGTTCGGCGAGGACATCGAGGCCGCGCATGGCGTCCCACATCATGAAGAGCCCGAGGTGGTGCCCGGTGTAGAAGAGCACGTTGCCGAGCTGCGTGTGCTCGTCGGTGACGGACTTGCCGACCCAGGAGCGGCGCAGCACGACATCGAAATACTGGACGCGTTCGCCCTGGCTGACGCCGTCGAAGATGAGCGTGGCGAGGCCGCGGCGCGCGAAGAGCTGGCCGAGGCGCTGGTGTTCTTCGTGCGCCTTGCCCTGCGGCCAGTGGCCGATGGGCACGACGACGCCGGGATGCGGGCCGGGCTTGCTCAGCGGGAGATACAGGTTCGCCGTCACCGGCATGCCGGGGAGGCTCTCGTAGGTGAGGATCTCGACGGCATACCCGTCGCGTTCGAAGCGGTCGACGATCTTGGTCTTGAGCGGCCCGCGTTCGGGGAAGGCGCCGAAGATTTCGGCGCAGACCGCGCGGACTTCGCGCTGGCGCGCTTCCGCCTGTTCGCGCGAGCGGATCGCGGCGAGTTTTTCCGTGCGCGCGGAGAAGTGGCGCGCGGCGATGGCCTGAATGTAGGTCTCGTACATGCCGACGGGCATGGGATTCTTCCTTTTTTAGTTGAACCGCGGAGACGCAGAGAAGAAGAGGGATCGCGCAGAATGGCTGGCTTGTGTTCTCTGAGGCCCCGCTGCACCGCCACGATTCAAAGAACCACACTTATATTACCACATCTGAGCCCGGCGCGATCTTGAGATCGCGGTATTTCTCAAGACCTTCACCGAAGAGGCTCGTGCCGGGAGCGATTTCGATACGGCAGTCAGGTGTTCCGTCGGGTTTGCGCGGGACCGTGCAGCCGGCGGCGGCGAGCCAGCGCGCGTACAGGCCGGTGAGCATGGCGCGAGCGGTGGCGGGGGAGTCTTCGCCCTCGGCGTTCTTCACGGGTCCGAAGTCGTCCTCGCGGGCGGTCTCGACGGTGACCGTAGCCCGTGCCAGCGGCAGCGCGTCGAAGACGAAGGTCTCGAACTTGACGCCGTTCTTTTCGCCGGGCTTGAGCTTGAGCGCTGCGCCGTCCGGGCCGATGCACTGCACGGCCTTGCGGGCCTTGTGGTAAGGGAGCTGGAAGCCGCCTTTGTTCAGGCGTTCGACGAAGCCGACCGCGAGCACGTGAATGGCGATGCTGCCGGCCCAATAGGTCAGCGCGCCGCCGGGGTCGGTGGCCTTGGCGAGGTCCTCGGGCAGATCGCTGTACTCGATGACGCCAAGCTTGCCGTCGATATGGCCGATCACGCCGACGGGTTCCTTCCAGTCGCGCTTGCGCACGACCTTGCTGGACATCTCCGCGCCCGCGAGCAGGTGCCGCCCGACGAAGGCCGGGTCGCAGATCTGGTTGAGTGCGTTGTCGACCTGGAAATAGAAGAGCGTGTCGACGCCCAGGCCGCGGAGCCACTGGAGCGCGCCGCTGTCGTGCAGCGCCTTGATCGAGCCGCCGTGGCCGTTGGGCGCGAGCGCGAGGCTGGACTTGGATTCGAGCAGCAGCTTGCCGTCGGGCGCGACGGCGGGCATGTTCGCTTGAACGCAGAACCGCACCGAATCTTTGCCGAGGCCGTAAAAATTCTTCTCTTCGAAGTAGGCTTTCGTGGCCGCGTCGTTGGCGTCGGAGGTCATGATGACCCAGGGCACTTTCGCGCCGTACTGCCGGCGCAGGGCCGCGATCTTTTCGGCGTGGACCTGAAAGAGCGAGCGTGTGGTGATGGGGCCGATCTCGAAGCAGCCCTTGGGGCTGTTGAAGCCGAGCCGCGTGCCCTGGCCGCCGGCGACGAGGAAGCAGCCGAGGCGTCCGGCGCGCAGGGCTTTTTCGCCTTCGGCGTGCGCGGCTTGAACGGCCTTGCGTTCGGCATCCGTCTTCGGCAGCGCGACGATGGGCGCAGTAGAGAGCTTGGCCTTGGCAACGGGGGCGGCGTTGGCTGCGAGGAACTCGTGCTTGAGGCGGTCGATGAGGGCGAAGTCCACGGCGAAGAGGTGGCTCGCGAGGCATTGGCGCTCGGGTTCGGCGAGCTTATCCCAAAATGCGAAGACGTGGTCCTGCCCGTGAGCTTTGGCGCGTTGGCGCAGGTCGGCAAGATTCATCGTGCTATTCTCTCAGCTTGCGATGCTTTTAAGGGCTAGCTTCGCTGCGTTCGAGACGCAAGCCCGCTTGTCGGTTAATGCGCGCTTGAGCGCTCGCGCGGCCCGCGGGTCGGCGAGCACGCCCAGGGCCTCGGCGGCGGCTTGGCGGACGTACCATTTTTTATCGCGCAACGCGCGCAGGAGGACGGGCACCGAGCGCCGATCGCGAAGGCGTCCGAGCAGTGTCGCGCATGTCACGCGCACGCCGCCCGACGCGTCTTTAAGGCCCGGCGCGATTTTTAGCGCAGCCGTGCGCCCGCCCATCTCGGCGATGATCTGAAGCGCAACGAGCCGCACCGACATGTACGGGTCGCGGAGATACTTTGGCGCGAGCTTCAACGCGCTTGGGTCGCGGCGTTGCTGGAGGACTTCGAAGGCGCAGCGGCGCTCAACGCCGTGCGCCGAAGATGCCGCAAGCTTGCGCAGCAAGGGCAGGGGCGGGCGCGCGAGGCTTGCGAGCGCAGGGATGGCGCGTTCGCGCTCGGCGACTTTGCGGCTCCGGAAGGCGGCGAGCAGACGTTCCGCTTTGGGCGTGGTCCTCATTCGAGACTCCTTATAATAAAGAGGCGTGTGCTACCCCTGTTTCGCGGCGTCGACGGCGCTGGGTTCCATGCCCATCGAGTGATAGCCCTTGTCCACGTAGACGGTGGTGCCGGTGATGCCGGCGCCTAAAGAGGAGCACAAGAACGCGGCGGTGTGGCCGACGTCGGCGGCGGTGTTCACTTCGGGCAGGGCGGAGTTCCTGCGGTAATACTCGACCAGGAGTTCGATGGTGCCGATGGCCTTGGCGGCGCGGCTGGGCAGCGGGCCGGCGCTGATCGTGTTCACGCGGATGCCGTACTTGCGCCCGGCTTCGAAGGCGAGCACGCGCGTGTCGCTTTCGAGCGCGGCCTTGGCGGAACTCATGCCGCCGCCATAGCCGGGGACGACGCGTTCGCTGGCCATGTACGTGAGCGAGACGGCCGCGCCGCCGGGGCGCATGAGCGGCGCGTAGCGCTGGATGAGGCTCACGTTGGAATACGCGCTGGCGCTCACCGCGGCGAGGTAGCCCTTGCGGCTGGTCTCCATGAGCGGCTTGCGGACTTCGGGGCCGTTGGCGAGCGAGTGGACGAGGATATCCAGGCTCTGCGCGCCGAAATCTTTTTCGAAGGCCGCGGCGGCTTCGGAAATGGTGTAGCCGCTCAGTTCCTTGTAGCGCTTGTCGTCGCGGATCTCGGGCGGGACGTCTTCGGGCGCGTCGAAGCTCGCGTCGAGCGGGTAGACCTTGGCGATCTGCATCGCGCCGCCGCCGCGCAGGGCGAGGTCGAGCTTCTGGCGCTCGAGACTCTTCTGGAAGAGCCCGAGCACGGGCGGCCAGGTGCCGACGGCGATCTCGGCGCCCGCGGCGGCAAGGGCCTTGCAGATGGCCCAGCCGTAGCCGTTGTCGTCGGCGATGCCCGCGACGAACGCGCGCTTGCCGGTGAGGTCGATGGGGAGCATGAAGGGACGGGCCTCCTGAGCTGAAGGAAATCGAAGGAAGGACTTTACCGCCAAGGCCGCCTTGCGCCAACGGAAGGAAAGGCGGAAGAAAGCCAGGCACGTGTTTTGAAATTCTAAGAAATGCAAGCGCTATGAACCTTGGGGAGAGCAAGCACCGTGTTCCCGAGGCGCGCTCTTTTGCACGGAAAGTGAAAGTTGGGCGCGCCCGCGCGTCCAACATATGGGAAGGCGCAGTGCCTATTGGAAGCGGAAAGGAGAACACGTATGAACTCTACGAGCCATACAGGCATCCCTTGGGCTGCCGTGCTCGCCTGCGTGCTGATGCTAACGGCGGGCGCTGCGAGCGCGCGGGAAGAGGATGACCCGGCGGTCTTCAACACGTTCTTCGTGCCTGTCAGCGGCGAGGCGTACATGCTGACGATCCGCAGGGACCGCACCTTCGAGCTGAAGGATCCGATGGGCGCGACCAGTACCGGAACGGTCGTGACCGGGCCGCGGGATCTGGCGCTGCTCGCGATGGAATGCAACCGCTACTTCAGCTATCGGGTCGAGTCCAACCGGGACCTGACGGTCCAGCCCGCGGCTAAGGACGCGCCGGACTTTACGAGCCCGCTGGGGCGGATGCCGCCGTCGGGATTCGGTTCTCAGGCGCGGCTGATCGCGATGCAGAACTACGCTCCGGGCCAGCCGACACCGCCCATCGCGAGCAACGGGTGGAGGCCGTACGCCGATCTGTGGACCGGCCGGAAGGCGCGGATTTTGGCGAACGTGAACGAGGAATAGCCGCCACGGCGTCGCTGCCGGGACGCTCCAACTGAAAAGCTATTTCGTTAGAAGATGCCCGGAATAAAGCGCCAGGGGACCTTCCGGCAGTATTCGCGGTAGTGGGCCTCGCGCATGAGATGGCGTTCTTCGGTGTAGGCCCGCAGCCCGTAGATCAGATTCACCATCAGCAGGTGTACGCTGCGGATCACGGCGTCAAGGAGGTTCGGCGACGTGAAGGGCATGTACTCGATCCACCAGGCCAGGTTCTTGCAGATATAGGCCGGGTGCCGGATGTAGCGGTACGGGCCGTTGCAGACTAAGCCCCGGTTGGTCAGGTTGGAGAAGCGTAGGCCGAACGCCAGCGTGCCCCACGTATAGATCGTCATTAACCCGAGCATCAAGACCGAGGCGGCGACGACCAGGGTCGGATTCCCGTTCAGGCGCGTCTGCCAGACCACGACGTTCGGCGTGTCGTAGGGCAGGTAGATCCCGGAGATCGTGCTGTTGAAGGGGGGATAGCAGGCGAGCGCCATCGTCCAGCCGAAGAGCGTGGGCTCGGCGGTGGTGATGTGGGTGTCGAGGAGGCGCATCGAGATGCAGTAGCCGGCGAGCGCGCTACTGAGGTCCAGCAGGATCAGAAAGGTGAAGTACATGTGATGGAAGGCGAAATAGGCCTGGAGCGTCTGCCCCGCGTCCAACTCGTTCGCCGACCCGCTCAGCGCCAGGAACGAGTGGCTCACGTGCTCCCAGTCGTTCCAGAGGTTAAAGGTCCACAGCAGCATCAGCGGCACGTAAAAAAACTTCACGAAGAGCCCACGGAAGAGATTGGCCACGTGCGGATTGGCGAGCGCTCTGCGGGCGTCG
The DNA here is from genome assembly GCA_016200135.1 of Planctomycetota bacterium. Taxonomy (GTDB): domain Bacteria; phylum Planctomycetota; class SZUA-567; order H5-PLA8; family H5-PLA8; genus JACQFI01. Next base: position 3,066 of record JACQFI010000125.1, on the reverse strand, counting down.
GCACGCGCTTCGGGATTGAAGAACCCGGTGTTGAACCACCAGGCGATGCGGCGCAGAGCGTACCCGAGCACCAGGAACTCGTCCGTGGGGCCGTTGTGGCGCGCGTGGCGTTCCACCAGCCAGTAGTAGGGGATGCAGGCCGCCAGCAGCGTGGGCATGGCTACGATATAGAAGAGGATGTAGCGCCCGTAAAAGTGGCCTTTCACCTGATCCATGCTCTTGCCTTCGACCAACACGCCGTACAGGTCGAAGCGCGTGAAATTGTATTCGCCCAGGAAGCAGTACAGGAACGTGGCCGCGCCGACGCAGAAAAGCGTGGCCAGCCAGCGCAGGCCGATGCGCCGCCAGGCCGCTTGGTCCACAGCGCGCGGGTGCTCGAAATCGAAATGCCGGCGGTGGGTCTTGAGCACGACGGTCTCGACGAAAAACATCGCGAAGAAAATGAACAGGATGATGAGGGAGTGCCGCCAGTACCACAGCGTTTGGACGGTCTGGTCGAGGGCGCTCAGGCTCTCGGGCAGCCGTGGCGCTTCGTGGCAGCCCGCCAGGAGCAGCGCGCCGGCGAGCACGACCGCCGCGCCCACCCAGCCGGTGAGGGGGCTCTGCGTCTCTGCCATCGGCCAGTGGGGCTTGCTGGCGATGACGTACTCGCCCTCCTCGGCGTCGCGGCCGTAGTTGGGGTCCGCGAAGGGCGAGGCCTCCGGCGGCCGTTCCGGAGCGGGCGCGGGTTCTGGGGTGAGGTTGGAAGCTTCCGGCACGAGCGGTCACTCCTCCAGAGTCGGACGCCCTGCTAGTACGTCGCACCGCAGCTTACGCCGCCGGTGCTTCCACAAGCCCGCGCAGGAAAGGCGCATCGTCTTCCCGCACGCCGCAGTACGCCCGCGAAGCCAGCAGGATCATGAAGACGTCGTAAGGTATGCGATAGCGGGGCTCGCCCGCAAACAGAAAAGCCACCATGAAGACCGAAAGGACCGGCAGGAAGACCAGCAGGTCGGCGCAGTAGCGCGGCTTCAAGCGCAGCATCTCGCGCCCGTGCTGGACCAGATGGATGCCCGCTGGAAAGAGCAGCAGCACGAGAAAGACCTCGCTGAAGAAAATGCTCCACGAATGATAGCTGCGCACCGCGCCCGGCCACGGCACGCTGCCGTAGAAGAGGTCGAAGGCGTGCTCGAGTGATTGCAGCAGCGCTTCGCCCGGGTGCGCCTTCATCCAGTCCACGGCCATGCGGTACTGCTCGGCGCCCTCGTACACGCCGACGTTCAATTGGAGATGGTCCTGGTAGCCGCGCTGCGCGGCCACCGGGCCGCCGAACTCGTGTATGAAATGCCTTTTCTCGTCCGTAAACGTAGCCATGCCCACGCGCCCGTGGTGGCCGAGCAGGAAATTGCGCGGAGCATCGTTGGCGATGAGGAGGAAGCGGTCCTCGTTCAGGCGCGTGGCGTGCATGGAGATGACCGAGAGAACCATCAGCAGGCCCGCGGTCGAGGCGGCCAGCGTCGGCAGCATGCGCAGTTTGAAGCGCCGAAAGAAGGCCAGCAGCGCCGCAAAGACCAGCAGCGCCGAAGCCAGCGCCAGGCTCTTGAAAGCGGCGGACAGGCCCAGCGTCAGGCCCGCCGCCAGGCCCCAGAGCCAGGCCGGCACCCGGGTCTCCGCCTGGAGGCTGCGGAGCAGCAAGTAAAAGGTGAACAGGATCAGGAAGAGGAAGGGGCCCTCGGTCATGAAATAACCGTAATACTCCCAGAGCGGAAAATAGAGGCTGGAGAACCCGAGCGCGAAGAGACCGTTGCGCCGGCCGAAGAGCCTTCCCGCGGTGACATAAAGGAGCAGTGGGATCACGCAAGAGAGCAGGAACTGGACATACATTGCCATTTCCATGCTCGGGTCCAATTGCATCAGGACGCCGAAATAATACTTTCCGCCCGGAGGAAAAATGGTGTCGCAGATGCTCGGAATGTACCTGGGATTACAATAGTCGGCAGCGGACTTGTAATAGGCGAACGCATCGCTGAAGAGGCATTCCTTGGAAGTGGCGCGGTTCCAAACCAGGATGAACTCGTAGCGCAGAACGACGCCCGCGAGATACGCAGCGAGCGCGCAGGCCGGAGCGATCCATGCGCGCCGGCCATCCAGAGGCGCGTCAGCCGATACTCCGCCCATCGTTTTCATGGAATCCACGGCAGCGTGATAGCCTGGTGAAGGCTTTTCGTCAAAACGAGGGCTGGTTTGTCCCTGCGTATGCGCCGCGTTCATCGTTAGAGTGGTGAGCGGTTGGGAAGCCTCGCCAGACACGTTTTAGGGGGGTGTTCATGTCCGGAGCTTGCGATGGTTGTCTGAACGCGCGGCGTGTGAGATACTCCGTGCCGGGAGCAGGACGCGCGCGCACGCACCGCTGGCCTTTCTTATAGGATCGAACGCAAAGAGACGCATGGCTGACCGGCGGGTGGTCATCATCGGCGCGGGTCCGGCGGGGCTGACCGCGGCGTACGAGTTCGCCAAGCACGGCTGGTCGGCCACGGTGCTCGAAGCGGACAAGCAGGTAGGCGGACTGGCCCGGACGATTCAGTACCGCGGGTTCCGCTTCGACCTGGGCGGGCACCGCTTCTTCTCGAAATCCCAGGAGATCGAGGACCTGTGGCAGGAAATCCTCGGCCCGGAGATGATCGAGCGCCCGCGGCTCTCGCGCATCTACTACCGCAATAAGTTTTTCTATTACCCGCTCAAACCGATGAACGCGCTGTTCAATATGGGCCTCTTCAATGCCACGGCCTGCATGGCCAGTTACGCCTGGGCGCGCGTGAAGCCCACGCCGCAGGAGACCAACTTCGAGGAGTGGGTCAGCAACCGTTTCGGACGCCGGCTCTACGAGATGTTCTTCAAGACCTACACCGAGAAGGTGTGGGGCATTCCCTGCCAGGAGATCGGGGCCGACTGGGCGGCGCAGCGCATCAAGGGCCTGAACCTGGCCACGGCGATCAAGAATGCGTTCTTCGGGCAGCGCAGCGGGCAGCAGGTGGTCAAGACCCTGATCGACAGCTTCCGCTACCCGCGCTTAGGGCCCGGCCAGAT